>CAKQPT010000001.1 GCA_934270345.1 uncultured Oribacterium sp.
CATTGCAAATATTTAAAAATTGACAAAAAAATAAGGCGTGGAGCGCCTTCTAGCGTTTTGGGGTGTCAAAGACCCGGCCATCGCAGCCGGTCTTCCGGAGGCGATCAAGGAGCAGACACCATTCTATCTCAAGTGGCAGAAGCTTCCGGTCGTGAAGGCGAAGATCGGTCCACGTATGATGACCCTCATCGCGGATCCGAACGTATTCGAGCAGCTTCCGAAGGGCAAGGAGTGCAAGTGTTCCATCTCCGGCCTCTACATCCGCGGTATCAAGTCTGTCCGTGGCGGCAGCATCCCGAAGGCGCCGGAAAAGAAGAAGGGCATCCTGGCACGCGCCAGAGAGATGGCTTCCAGAAAGTAATCATGAAACAGAGAGGAATCGACGATCGTCGATTCCTTTTTTGTTTACACGTAGCCAGAGTCCCGAAGCAGATTTTGCTGGCCTTGGAGTACTGTGCTTCTGCTGCTGTCTCTCCGGGAATCTGGCGGGCCTTCCTGATCCATTGCAAAAAATTAAATTTCACATATTGACGAATATCCGGGGCCATGGTAGGATAAAGTTTGCTTATTTTGGAGACGTGGGCTCAGTGCGCCTTTTTTTAGACACGCCCGGCACCACCGCTCCTTTAAGATAAGATGAAACGAAAACCGATTCATTGAAATGTTGATACATCGAAATACAATGCTCGTAACGATGAATGCACATTTTGAAATCCACATCTTTCTATGAATCACAGTGATCAAGTAAAGGAGTTTCCTGAACTGCCGTGTTTCCGGCATGAAGCGAAACGAATTTACTATGGGGTGAACGGTCAATGGAAAAAAGCAAGATGCGTGTCGTGAAAAACGGCAAAAACGTCAGATTTACTTTCTCTCAGCATGACGAAGTACTGGAGATGCCGAATCTGATCGAAGTTCAGAAGGATTCGTATAAGTGGTTCCTGACGGACGGCCTGAAAGAGGCATTTGATGACATCTCACCGATCCAGGACTTCGCTGGACACCTGTCCCTCGAGTTCGTAGGCTTCAAGCTCTGCGAGGATGAGAAGAAGTACACCATTGAGGAGTGCAAGGAGCGCGACGCTACCTATTCCGCACCGCTCAAGGTAAGAGTACGTCTCATCAACAAGGACAAGGATGAGATCAATGAACACGAGATTTTCATGGGCGATCTGCCACTGATGACAGATACCGGCTCATTTGTAATCAACGGTGCCGAGCGTGTAATCGTATCACAGCTCGTTCGTTCTCCTGGCATTTATTATGGTGTAGACCATGATAAGGTTGGTAAGGAGCTCTACAGCTGTACTGTGATTCCGAACCGTGGCGCATGGATCGAGTACGAGACCGATTCCAATGATATTTACTGGGTACGTGTGGATAGAACCCGTAAGGTTCCGGTAACGGCATTTATCAGAGCGATGGGCGTAAGCACCAATCAGGAGATCATCGAGCTCTTCGGTGAGGAGCCGAAGCTTCTCGCTTCCTTCGAGAAGGAGCAGCCGGAGGCACAGAACTACGAGGGTGGTCTTCTCGAGCTCTATCGTAAGATCAGACCGGGTGAGCCGCTGTCCGTTGATTCCGCAAGCTCTCTCCTGAACGGCATGTTCTTCGACCCTCGCCGTTATGACCTTGCGAAGGTTGGACGTTATAAGTTTAATAAGAAGCTTCATTTTAAGAACAGAATCAAGGGCCACACACTGGCAGAGGACGTCATTGACGCAACAACCGGTGAGGTGATCGCGCAGGCCGGTGATCAGATCAGCTTCGCGAAGGCAGTTGAGATCCAGGATGCAGCCGTTCCGTTCGTATGGATCGAGGGACCGACCCGTAAGGAGAAGGTACTTTCTTCGATGGAAGTCGACCTTTCGAAGTATGTAAGCTTCGATGCACAGGAGATCGATTACGAGGAGGCACGTGAGTACGATCACGTACGCGAGTACTTCCAGCGTCAGGCAGACCGCACCAACAGCTTCCTGAGCCAGGACGCAGAGAAGAAGCTCTGGGATGCGCTGTCCGTAGAGGAAAAGCAGGCCATCATCGATAAGGATGTACCGGAGGAGCTCGTTTACTATCCTGAGCTCGCCCGTCTGATGGAGGAGAACGCGGATGATCAGCGTGCACTTCGTATCGCAATCATGAAGGACATCCATGAGCTCGTTCCGAAGCACATTACGAAGGAAGACATCTTCGCTTCCATTAACTACTGCATGCACATCGAAGAGGAAATCGGTAACAGCGATGATATCGATCACCTCGGCAATCGTCGTATCCGTGCAGTCGGCGAGCTGCTTCAGAACCAGTACCGCATCGGTCTTTCCCGTATGGAGCGTGTTGTCCGCGAGCGTATGGCGACACAGGACATCGAGGAGATCACGCCGCAGTCTCTGATCAACATCAAGCCTGTGACTGCTTCCGTGAAGGAATTCTTCGGATCATCCCAGCTGTCACAGTTCATGGATCAGAACAACCCGCTGTCGGAACTTACACACAAGCGTAGACTTTCCGCCCTCGGACCAGGTGGTCTTTCCAGAGACCGTGCCGGATTCGAGGTTCGAGATGTTCACTATACACACTATGGTCGTATGTGCCCGATCGAGACACCTGAGGGACCGAACATCGGTCTGATCAACTCGCTGGCATCCTACGCACGTATCAACGAGTACGGCTTCATCGAGGCTCCGTACCGTATGGTTGACAAGTCGGATCCGAAGAACCCGAAGGTTACGAAGGACGTCGTATACCTCGCAGCGGACGAAGAGGATAACTACGTCGTAGCACAGGCGAACGAGCCACTCGACGCCGACGGACATTTCATTCATGACAATGTCTCCGGCCGTTTCAGAGAGGCGACGCAGGCATTCCCGAAGGCAAGCGTGGATATGATGGACGTATCCCCGAAGATGGTATTCTCCGTGGCGACTTCCATGATTCCGTTCCTTCAGAACGATGATGCGAACCGTGCGCTGATGGGATCGAACATGCAGCGTCAGGCCGTTCCGCTGATGGTGACCGAGCGTGCTGCTGTCGATACCGGTATCTCCGCAAAGGCTGCGGTCGACTCCGGCGTATGCTGCCTCGCAAAGTATGACGGTGTGGTTGAGATCTCCGCTTCCAATAAGATCACGATCCGTCGTGACTCCGATGGAACACTCGATGAGTACAAGCTCACCAAGTTCATGCGCTCCAACCAGTCGAACTGCTACAACCAGAAGCCGATCGTGTTCGCCGGTGACCACGTAAAGAAGGGCGACGTCATCGCCGATGGTCCGTCCACCTGCCAGGGTGAGATCGCACTCGGTAAGAACCCGCTGATCGGATTCATGACTTGGGAAGGCTACAACTACGAGGATGCGGTTCTCCTTTCCGAGAAGCTCATCCAGAACGACGTCTACACCTCCATCCATATCGAGGAGTACGAGTGTGAGGCACGTGATACCAAGCTCGGACCGGAGGAGATCACCTCGGACGTTCCGGGTGTTGGTGACGATGCACTGAAGAACCTCGACGAGCGCGGCATCATCCGCATCGGTGCAGAGGTTCGTGCCGGTGATATCCTTGTCGGCAAGGTAACTCCGAAGGGCGAGACCGAGCTGACGGCCGAGGAGAGACTGCTTCGCGCGATCTTCGGTGAGAAGGCACGTGAGGTTCGTGATACCTCCCTCAAGGTGCCGCACGGCGCATATGGTGTCGTTGTAGACGCAAAGGTATTTACAAGAGAAAACAGTGACGAGCTGGCTCCGGGTGTATCCGAGTCTGTTCGTATCTATATTGCACAGAAGAGAAAGATCGGTGTCGGCGATAAGATGGCCGGCCGTCATGGAAACAAGGGTGTATGCTCACGTGTACTTGCCGTCGAGGATCTCCCGTACCTTCCGAATGGTCGTCCGCTCGATATCGTACTGAACCCTCTCGGCGTACCTTCCCGAATGAATATCGGACAGGTGCTCGAGCTGCATCTTTCCCTCGCTGCGAAGGTGCTGGGCATCAATGTTTCTACCCCGATCTTCGATGGCGCAAACGAGAACGATATCGCCCAGACCCTGATTCTTGCGAACGATTACGCAAACAAGAGCTGGGAGGAGTTCACAGAGCTCCACAAGGATGAGCTGGATCCGGAGGTTTATGAGTACCTCGGTGCACACCTCGATCACCGTGAGGAGTGGAAGGGTGTTCCGATCTCGACCGATGGTAAGGTTCAGCTCCGTGATGGACGTACCGGTCTTCCGTTTGACGGACGTACCGCAATCGGATTCATGCACTATCTGAAGCTGCATCACCTGGTAGATGATAAGATCCACGCACGTTCCACGGGACCGTACTCCCTCGTTACACAGCAGCCGCTCGGTGGTAAGGCACAGTTCGGTGGACAGCGTTTCGGAGAGATGGAGGTATGGGCACTCGAGGCATACGGTGCGGCCTATACACTGCAGGAGATTCTGACCATGAAGTCGGATGATGTTGCAGGCCGTGTAAAGACCTACGAGGCGATCATCAAGGGCCAGAATATCCCGGCACCGGGTGTTCCGGAGTCCTTCAAGGTTATGCTGAAGGAGCTTGAGGCTCTCTGCCTGGATGTGCGCGTTCTCGATGAGAATCAGAACGAGATCGAGATCACCGAGGATCTCTATGATGCAAACCAGGATATGCACCGTCTCCTTTCCGGTGGTGACAGCCGCTATGAGCGTAATGAGAATTACGGACAGTACGGTTACGAGACACAGGAGTTTAAGGATGGCGAGCTTGTAAACAGCGCGGAAGAGAACGCTGCTGAGGATGATTATGCAAATGAAGCCGACGATGCACTTGCATCCGCGATTTCTGCTGATCTGACCGATGATGGCGATTTCAGCGAGGATACAGACTCGGATATGTTCGATGACGGCGACAGCGCAGTTTCCCAGTCGGATGACGACTTCGGCGACGGCGATAATGAATAATAGGAGGAAAGATGGCACAGCTTGATAATATAAATAAGCCTGTTCAGTTTGATTCGATCAAGATCGGCCTGGCTTCTCCGGACAAGATTCTGGAGTGGTCCCACGGCGAAGTAAAGAAGCCGGAGACCATCAACTACAGAACGCTGAAGCCGGAGAAGGACGGACTCTTCTGTGAGCGTATTTTCGGACCGGTCAAGGACTGGGAGTGCCACTGCGGCAAGTATAAGAAGATCCGCTATAAGGGCGTTATCTGCGATCGCTGCGGTGTTGAGGTTACCAAGTCCTCCGTTCGTCGTGAGCGTATGGGCCACATCGCGCTGGCAGCGCCTGTTTCCCACATCTGGTATTTCAAGGGTATCCCGTCCAGAATGGGTCTGATTCTTGATATCAGCCCGCGTATTCTGGAGCGTGTGCTCTATTTCGCAAGCTATGTTGTACTCGATAAGGGTGAGACCGGTCTGGATTACAAGCAGGTTCTCTCCGAGAAGGAGTACAGAGATGCGATCGAGCAGTATGGCTACGGCTCCTTCCGTGCAGGCATGGGCGCAGAGGCTGTACTGGAGCTGCTTCGCGGCATCGATCTCGAGAAGGAGTATGCAGAGCTTCGTCAGGAACTCGATGATGCTTCCGGTCAGAAGAGAACGAGAATCGTGAAGCGCCTCGAGGTCGTAGAGGCCTTCCGCTCCTCCGGTAATAAGCCGGAGTGGATGATCCTCACGAACCTTCCGGTGATTCCGCCTGATCTTCGTCCGATGGTTCAGCTCGATGGTGGTCGTTTCGCAACCTCGGATCTCAATGATCTCTATAGAAGAATCATCAACCGTAACAACCGTCTGGCTCGTCTCCTCGAGCTGGGCGCTCCGGAAATCATCGTACGTAACGAGAAGCGTATGCTCCAGGAGGCAGTGGATGCCCTGATCGATAACGGCCGTCGCGGCCGTCCGGTCACCGGCCCGGGTAACCGTGCCCTCAAGTCCCTTTCCGATATGTTAAAGGGTAAGCAGGGACGTTTCCGTCAGAACCTGCTCGGTAAGCGAGTTGACTATTCCGGCCGTTCGGTTATCGTCGTAGGACCTGAGCTGAAGATCTATCAGTGCGGTGTTCCGAAGGAGATGGCCCTCGAGCTGTTCAAGCCGTTCGTTATGAAGGAGCTGGTTCAGTCCGGTAAGGCACATAACATCAAGAACGCGAAGAAGATGGTTGACCGTCTGGATCCGCAGGTATGGGACATCCTCGAGGATGTCATCAAGGGTCACCCGGTTATGCTGAACCGTGCCCCTACCCTGCACAGACTTGGTATCCAGGCCTTCGAGCCGACCCTCGTCGAGGGTAAGGCCATCAAGCTTCACCCGCTCGTATGTGCGGCCTTCAACGCCGACTTCGATGGTGACCAGATGGCGATCCACCTTCCGCTGACACAGGAAGCGCAGGCAGAGTGCAGATTCATGCTGCTTTCTCCGAATAACCTCCTGAAGCCGTCGGATGGTGGTGTAGTAGCCGTTCCTTCACAGGATATGGTACTCGGTATCTACTATATTACACAGGCGCGTCCGGGTGAGCCGAACGAGGGTATGTTCTTCAAGAGCATCAACGAGGCGATCCTCGCAAAGGAGAATGGCTACATCACGATGCACACCCTGATCAAGTGCAGAATCCGCAAGATCGTAAAGGCGGAGGATGGCACAGAGAAGATTATCGAGGGCGTTGTGAATACCACCGTCGGCCGTCTGATTTTCAATGAGATCATCCCGCAGGATCTCGGCTTCGTGGATCGTTCGATTCCGGGCAACGAGATTCTTCCAGAGATTGACTTCATCGTAAAGAAGAAGGATCTCAAGAAGATTCTGGAGAGAGTCATGGATGTACATGGCGCTACCCAGACCGCCCTCACTCTGGATGATATCAAGGCGATGGGCTATAAGCAGTCCACCATCGCAGCGATGACCGTATCCATCTCGGATATGACCGTCCCGGCGAGCAAGCAGAAGCTGCTGGCAGACGCACAGGCCATCGTTGACAAGATCGCGCGCAACTACCGCCGTGGTCTCGTTACCGAGGAGGAACGTTACCAGGAGGTAATCGATACCTGGAAGAAGACCGATGATCAGCTGACCAAGGATCTTCTCGGTGGACTCGATGCATACAACAACATCTTTATGATGGCCGATTCCGGAGCCCGTGGATCCGATAAGCAGATCAAGCAGCTCGCTGGTATGCGTGGACTCATGGCGGATACAACCGGACGTACCATCGAGCTCCCGATCAAGTCGAACTTCCGTGAGGGTCTTGACGTACTCGAGTACTTCATCTCCGCACACGGTGCTCGTAAGGGACTTTCCGATACCGCGCTTCGTACGGCTGACTCCGGTTACCTTACGAGACGAATGGTTGACGTTACCCAGGATCTGATCATCCGTGAGCTTGACTGCTCTGCAGATAAGGGCAAGATCCCGTACCTGGAGATTTCCGCACTGGAGGAAGGCCAGGAGAAGATCGAGTCTCTGCAGGAGCGTATCACCGGTCGTTATATCGCAGAGGATGTTTATGATCCGGACACCGGAAAGCTCGTTGTACAGGCAGACCGCATGGTAACACCGAAGCGTGCGCCGAAGGTGATCGCTGCACTCCAGAAGCAGTTCGATAAGGACGTTGCAGAAGGCAAGCGTGACCCGAAGCAGAAGATGAAGGTGAAGATCAGAACCGTCCTCACCTGCCGTTCGAAGAATGGTATCTGTGCGAAGTGCTACGGCTCGAACCTGGCAACCGGTCAGCCGGTACAGGTCGGTGAGGCTGTTGGTATCATCGCTGCACAGTCCATCGGTGAGCCGGGTACCCAGCTTACGATGAGAACCTTCCATACCGGTGGTGTGGCGGGTGGCGATATCACCCAGGGTCTTCCGAGAGTCGAGGAGCTTTTCGAGGCTCGTAGACCGAAGGGACTTGCGATCCTTACCGAGATTCCGGGCGTCGTTGAGATCAAGGAAACCGCGAAGAAGAGAGAGGTTGTCATCACGGATGCCGAGAGAGGCCAGTCCAAGACCTACCTCATTCCGTATGGTTCCAGACTGAAGGTGCTGGATGGTCAGGTACTCGAGGCCGGTGATGTTCTCACCGAAGGTTCCATCAACCCGCACGATCTTCTGAAGATCAAGGGCACCAAGGCAGTACAGGATTACATGATTTCTGAAGTTCAGCGTGTATACCGTCTGCAGGGTGTAGAGATTCAGGATCGTCATATCGAGATGATCGTTCATCAGATGATGAAGAAGGAGCGTATCATGGAGGCCGGTGATTCCGATTTCATCCCTGGCACCACCGTGGATCGCCTCGACTTCGAGGATGAGAACGAGCGCCTGATTGCCGAGGGTAAGAAGCCGGCTGAGGGTAAGCGCGTGATGCTCGGTATCACGAAGGCATCTCTCGCAACCGATTCCTTCCTGTCTGCAGCATCCTTCCAGGAGACCACCAAGGTTCTGACCGAGGCGGCCATCAGTGGCAAGTCGGATCAGCTGATCGGTCTGAAGGAGAACGTTATCATCGGTAAGCTGATTCCGGCCGGTACCGGTATGAGACGCTACAGAAATGTACAGCTCAGCCAGGACGAGCAGGATCTTCAGGATGATCACGATCAGATGTTCACACCGGATGAGGCCTTCGATATCGATGCAGAGGGCGTTGAGCGTATCGCTGCACGTCGTCGGATCGAGAGAGAGAAGGAGAATATTCTTTAATAGAAAACATTCTGCAAAACTCATTGACAAGAAAATTCGATTGAAGTATATTACTAGGGCATGCGCAAAAGCATGCCCTGTTTTTTGTTTCCAGGGACCAAAACGAGAGAATAAACCTAATGAAAGGAGAACCAAATGCCTACATTTAACCAGTTAGTAAGAAAGGGCAGAACTTCTTCCAAGAAGAAGTCCACAGCGCCTGCACTTCAGAGAGGTTTCAACTCTTTAAAGAAGGTTGCAACTAACAATAGCGCTCCTCAGAAGCGTGGTGTATGTACTGCTGTTAAGACAGCAACACCGAAGAAGCCGAACTCAGCTCTTCGTAAGATCGCGAGAGTAAGACTTTCCAACGGTATCGAAGTTACATCCTACATTCCTGGAGAGGGCCACAACCTGCAGGAGCACTCTGTTGTAATGATTCGTGGCGGCCGTGTTAAGGATCTTCCTGGTACAAGATACCATATCATCCGTGGAACACTGGATACAGCCGGCGTTGCAAACAGAATGCAGGCCCGTTCAAAGTACGGTGCCAAGAGACCGAAGGCTAAGAAGTAATCAGCTTCGATCTACGTTGTAAAAAGACATGGTTAAAATGACGGATAATGGAACTCATTATTATATAAGAAGAGATGTCCAGAAGTCCGCATGAACTCGCAAAACACAATTTCAGATTGCAGTTGCGAAGAGTACCGATGATCTAAAACAAATTTTTAAGGAGGGAAGTAACGTGCCACGTAAAGGACATACTCTGCACAGAGACGTACTTGCAGACCCGGTTTACAATTCCAAGCTTGTAACCAAGCTTGTTAACTCCATCATGCTTGATGGTAAGAAGGGTATTGCTCAGAAGATCGTCTATGGTGCATTCGACATTGTCGCTGAGAAGAGCGGCAAGGAAGCAACAGAAGTATTTGAAGAGGCTATGAACAACATCATGCCTGTTCTTGAAGTTAAGGCTAAGCGTATCGGTGGTGCTACATACCAGGTACCGATGGAGGTTAAGCCTGAGAGACGTCAGACCCTTGGCCTTCGCTGGCTTACTGAGTTCTCACGTAAGAGATCTGAGAAGACACAGGCTGAGAGACTGGCAAACGAGATTATGGATGCTGCAAACAACACGGGTGCAGCTGTAAAGCGTAAAGAGGAAATGCATAGAATGGCGGACGCTAATAAGGCATTTGCTCATTACAGATTCTGATAGGGGGAAAATACTTTGGCTGATAAGAGACAGTATTCACTTGAGCATACAAGAAATATTGGTATCATGGCACATATCGATGCCGGTAAGACCACACTCTCAGAGCGTATTCTCTTCTACACTGGAATTAATCACAAGATCGGTGATACCCACGACGGTACTGCAACCATGGACTGGATGGCCCAGGAGCAGGAGCGTGGTATCACCATCACATCAGCCGCTACCACATGTCACTGGATCCCAGAGCATGAGCATCAGAAGATCGCCGGTGCACCTGAGTACCGTATCAACATCATCGATACTCCGGGCCACGTAGACTTCACCGTAGAGGTTGAGCGTTCTCTCCGTGTACTTGACGGCGCTGTCGGCGTATTTGATGCGAAGAGCGGTGTTGAGCCTCAGTCTGAGAACGTATGGAGACAGGCGGATACTTATCACGTACCGAGAATTGCATTCATCAACAAGATGGATGTCGTCGGTGCGGATTTCTTCCATTCTGTACAGACCATCGTTGATCGTCTTGGCAAGAACTGTGTTATCCTTCAGTACCCGATGGGCGCGGAGGATACCTATGTAGGTCTCATCGATCTTTTCGAGATGAGAGCTTACTTCTACAGAGATGATAAGGGCCAGGATATCGAAGTTACCGACGTTCCTGAGGAGTACAAGGATGCAGCTCAGGAGTACCACGACAAGCTCGTTGAGCAGGTTTGTGAGCTCGATGATGATCTGATGATGATGTACCTTGAGGGTGAGGTGCCGACCGTAGAGCAGATGAAGGCTGTCCTTCGTAAGGCAACCATCGCCGGTGATGCGATCCCGTGCCTCTGCGGTACTGCTTACAGAAACAAGGGCGTTCAGAAGCTTCTCGATGCGGTTATCGATTACCTTCCGGCACCTACCGACATCCCGGATGTCGAGGGTACCGATGAGGACGGTAATCCGGATAGCAGACCTTCATCTGATGATGCACCGTTCTCTGCACTTGCATTCAAGATCATGACCGACCCGTTCGTAGGTAAGCTTGCTTACTTCAGAGTGTACTCCGGTACTCTCAAGAACGGTTCCTACTGCCTGAATTCTACCAAGGGTAAGAAGGAGCGTGTAGGTCGTCTGCTTCAGATGCATGCGAATAAGAGAATGGACCTCGATGAGGTATTCTCCGGTGATATCGCAGCTGCTGTAGGTTTCAAGACCACATCGACCGGTGATACTCTCTGTGATGAGAATCACCCGATCATTCTTGAGTCCATGGAGTTCCCGGAGCCGGTTATCTCCGTAGCGATCGAGCCGAAGACCAAGGCTTCTCAGGGCAAGATGACCGATGCTCTCGCAAAGCTTGCCGAGGAGGATCCGACCTTCCGTGTAAGAACCAATGAAGAGACTGGTCAGACCATCATCTCCGGTATGGGTGAGCTTCACCTGGAGATCATCGTTGACCGTCTTATGCGTGAGTTCAAGGTTGAGGCAAACGTTGGTGCGCCTGAGGTAGCTTACAAGGAGACCTTCACCAAGGCTGTCGATGTTCAGGGCCGTTACGTTCACCAGTCCGGTGGTTCCGGTATGTACGGTGACTGTAAGGTTAAGTTCACACCGATGGATCCGAACGGCGAAGAGACCTTCAAGTTCCAGTCTACCGTTGTCGGTGGATCGATTCCGAAGGAGTACATCCCGGCGATCGAGAAGGGTATCCGCAGCGCAGCAGAGTCTGGTATACTTGCAGGCTATCCGGTACTCGGCGTAGACGCAAACGTATACGACGGTTCCTACCATGATGTCGACTCTAACGAGCGTGCATTCGAGTTCGCCGGATCGATCGCATTCAAGAACGCGATGGCGAAGGCTGATCCTATTCTTCTCGAGCCGATCATGAAGGTTGAGATCACGACTCCGGAGGAGTACATGGGTAACGTTATCGGTGACGTCAACTCTCGTCGTGGCCGTATCGAGTCCATGGAGGACATCCCATCCGGTAAGCAGGTAAACTCGTTTGTTCCGCTTTCCGAGATGTTCGGATATGCAACCGATCTTCGTTCCAAGACCCAGGGTCGTGCAAACTACTCTATGTTCTTTGACCACTATGAGAAGTGCCCGAAGAACGTTCAGGATGCTGTACTCAAGGAGCGTAACGGTAAGTAATTACCGCGGTGGATGTTTTCAGTCCAGATCATAAAAATCAAGTGTTTTCGGGCTTCCGACCTCGTTCGGACGCCTAAAAATACTTGATAAAATAGAATAACGATGATAAAATCATGTTTGCTGATTGAGCATACACTGTGCTCAGAAGCATAATGTATTGCACGGAGCATGCAAGCGCATGCATAGTGCTTGACATGATTTTCGTTGTATTACATTTAATGGAGGTATTTTAAAATGGCAAAGGCACATTTTAACAGAACGAAGCCACATTGTAACATTGGTACCATCGGTCACGTAGACCACGGTAAGACCACTCTTACAGCTGCTATCACAGCTGTTCTCGCTGACAGACTTGGCATGGAGCCAGCTGTTCCTTTCGATCAGATCGATAAGGCACCGGAGGAGAGAGAGAGAGGTATCACCATCAACTCCGCTCACGTTGAGTACGAGACTGAGAAGCGTCACTATGCTCACGTTGACTGCCCGGGCCACGCTGACTACGTAAAGAACATGATCACTGGTGCTGCACAGATGGATGGTGCTATCCTCGTTGTAGCTGCTACCGATGGTGTTATGGCACAGACCAGAGAGCATATCCTTCTTGCTCGTCAGGTAGGTGTTCCGGCTATCGTTGTATTCCTTAACAAGTGCGACATGGTTGATGACCCTGAGCTTCTTGAGCTCGTTGAGATGGAGGTTAGAGACCTTCTGAACGAGTATGAGTTCCCAGGCGATGAGATCCCTGTAATCCACGGTTCTGCTCTTAAGGCTCTCGAGGATCCGAAGTCTGAGTGGGGCGATAAGATCATGGAGCTCATGGACGCTGTTGACTCTTACATCCCTGAGCCAGCTCGTGAGACTGATAAGCCGTTCCTTATGCCAGTCGAGGACGTATTCACCATCACAGGTCGTGGTACTGTAGCTACCGGCCGTGTAGAGCGTGGTGTTCTTCACGTTTCCGATGAGCTTGAGATCGTTGGTATTTCCGAGGAGACTCAGAAGACTGTCGTAACTGGTATCGAGATGTTCCGTAAGACTCTTGACGAGGCTGAGGCTGGTGATAACGTAGGTCTTCTCCTTCGTGGTATCAACCGTGACCAGATCGAGAGAGGTCAGGTTCTCTGCAAGCCGGGTACTGTAAAGTGCCACAAGAAGTTTACCGCTCAGGTTTACGTTCTTACAAAGGACGAGGGTGGCCGTCATACTCCGTTCTTCACAAACTACAGACCGCAGTTCTACTTCAGAACAACTGATGTAACTGGTGTCTGCGAGCTTCCGGATGGCGTAGAGATGTGCATGCCTGGTGATAACACCGAGATGACCGTTGAGCTTATTCACCCGGTAGCTATGGAGGAGGGTCTCCGTTTCGCTATCCGTGAGGGTGGTAGAACCGTTGGTTCTGGTAGAGTAGTAAGCATCGAGGACTAATTCTGTCAGGCTATAAGCTAAGAATGATGACAGCGTGGAGAGAAATCTCCACGCTGTTTTTTTTCCTTCCGGATACTTGACTCCTGCGGTGTACTTACGAGAGTGGACAGATAGAATATATGCAGATATAATGTAGGACAAAATAAAATTGAAGACATGTAGAGCTTTGGTAAGGAGGACTTTTATGACACAGGAATTTACATATAGACCGAAGATGGTATGTTCTACGGAGATTACATTTGAGCTGGATGACGAAAATAAGATTCATAAGCTTCGCTTTCGCGGTGGCTGCAATGGAAACCTGAAGGCGATCGGTCGTCTCGTAGAGGGACAGGAGGCCTCAAAGGTTTCAGAGATTCTGCGTGGAAACACATGTGGACCTCGCCCTACCTCTTGTGCGGATCAGTTCTCGAAGGCCATCGATCAGGCACTTGCTGAGAAGAACGCATGAAACGGGAATTTCGCCAGAAGCTGATCGGTATTTCGGCGATCATTCTGCTCCTGCTTCTGATCGTTCTGATTTTCTATCTGACCTTCAATCATATTTTTCCTGGCCTGTGGCCGCTTCTCAAGGCCGGAGATGAACAGGGAATTGCGCGCTATCTCGAGCTGGAGGGCGAGTGGAAGGGTCTGATTCTGGCGGTCGTGCTGTCTGCTCTCCAGGTCGTGAGCATCGTTCTGCCGGGACTTCCGATTCACCTGGCGGTCGGTATGATCTATGGCTGGGTGAAAGCGTCGATTGCCTGCTACATTGGCTTCGTGCTCGGAAATGCACTCGTATTTGCTGTAGCGCGGAAGCTTGGGCGCAGGCTCGGAAACTATATTCCGGGGCTGAATCGCCAGAACTGGCTGACGCAGAAAATCAATTCGAGACACCCGGCGTTTGTGGTCGCCATCGCCTGCATGGTCCCGGCGGTGCCGAACGGCGCGATACCTTATATTGCGTCTCGTGCGGATATTACAGGAAAAGGTTATGTCGGCGCCGTGGCGGCGACGGCATGGCTGCAGTGTGTTACGAACTGCCTCTGTGGATATTTTCTGATCCTCGGGCAGTACCTCGGCGCCGTGATCGTGTTTATCGCGCAGCTCCTCATCATCGGGCTGATCAGCTGGAAGAGAGAAGCGCTGCTGGGAAGATTGAAGTAAACGTATGCAATCATCCTGCGGGTCTGGAAAGGCCCGCAGGATTTTTTGTAAGAACTTTGCTACTATCATCTTCGATCAGCATATAGTATGATGATTGTTGTAAAATTATGTCATATTGATGTCAGGATACATCTTGATGGATGACATATAGAAATATCGAAATCTGTATGTTATGTTGAATCGGAGTTTTCATATGAGAGTAAATAGAGTGTGCGCTGTGGCGGTGGCGATGTCGCTGGTGCTTGCGGGCACGGTGCTGGCCGGGGTAAGCCCGGATGGCCGGGGCGGCGTGGCCTACAGTGGGACACCCTCCGCACAGGGTGTGACACAGGCATCGGCGGTGAGTCCGGATGGGCGCGGCGGTGCGGTCTATACGGCGGTGTCGACGGGCATCAGTCCGGATGGCCAGGGCGGTGTCGTCTATCGTGCGCCGTCTGCTACTGGAACGAATACAGATCCGTATCTGAACAGCGGCAGTACGAATAATACCATGTACACGACGAACTATACCGGTACGACGGGCGGCTACTATGTGAATGGTGTGCTGTACAACACGATGAACGTCGGTCCGATGGTGGGAAACCAGGCGGCGACGGGGCTCGCGCAGGTGACGAATCCGTCGCAGATGAACCCGGCTGGAACGCACTACAGCTCGAGTTCGACGGTGATCAATACACGGCGTGTCGTGGCAAACACCTACCTGAAGGATGGCTGGCAGTTCGAAAATAACGGGATGTGGTACCTCTATCCGGATGGGACCTATCCGGTCAGCTCCTGGCGCAGTATCGATGGTGCGAATTACCACTTTAACCAGGGCGGGTACCTCGAGGTGAATACCTGGATCTACGAGGCGAATGGTGCCTGGTATTATGTAGGTGCCGATGCGAAGATGGTCCGCGGACTGCAGAATATCAGCGGCCGACTCTACTATTTCGAGCCAAACAACGGACAGCTGCAGGGGCCGGGGCTTCTGCTCGCCGGTGGCAGATACTATTATGCGGGTCAGGATGGTGCACTGGTACAGAACGCCTGGATCGGAAGCTTCTTTTTCGGAGCGGACGGTGCGAGAGTAAACTGACGAAACAGATGAGGCAGAAAGAATGGACAGAGAATTAAAAGATCTGGATGATGTCGATAAGGCATTGGAGGAAAAACCGATCGAGGGTGTGATCGAGCGCAAGCGTGCGCGTCGCATCGCGAATATGCGGAAACGTCAGAAGCAGGAGCAGCTTCATGAGATGCTCGGTCTTCTGGGAATTCCGGCGCTGGTGGTCGTACTGATCATCGTCATCCTGATTCTGGATCGGAATCCGAAGAATCCGGATGCACAGAGTGGTGGCCTGCCTGTGGCCAGCTCTTCCGAACCTGAACATGCGGCGGGAGACGATGAGAGTGCATCTGCCGGCATTGCCGACGGCAACGCGGGTGCCGATGAGGACGCTTCGCTGGTACGCGAGTATAATGACGAGTATATGACGAAGCTCTTCCAGGATTACTTTAACGCACGTCTTCAGGGCGATACCGATACACTGTACCGTCTGACCGGCGTCACGAATCAGACCGAGGAGCAGACCGCGAGTCTTCAGAAGAAGCTGAAGACCCAGGCCGGCTACATTGAGGCGTACCAGGATATCCAGCAGTATGCGGTCGATGGACTCGAGAAGAATACGAAGCTCGTTTTCGTCACCTATAATGTGAAGTTCCGTCGGACCGATACGCTGGCCCCGGGCATCATGTACTGCTATGTGAAGGTCAACGATCAGAACAGCTTCGAGATCGTCGAGAACATGTCGCCGGAGCAGACGAAGTTCGTGAACAGCTACATCACGAACCACAGCGAGGTACAGGAGCTGATCAATGCCACCAACTCGCGTCTGCTGGAGGCGATCTCGAGCGATCAGCGACTTGCGGTCATCTATGATGCCATCCAGAGCGGACGTATCTACACGGATTCCCAGGAGGAAATCGACAGCGAGGTTTCACTGATTTCTGTAGAGACGGAGGCTACCGTGACCGAGGCGGAAACCACGGCAGCGTCCGATGACGATGCGGCGGAAGAGACGAAGTCGAACAGTAAGAAGACCTCGGATGAGAAGGGCTCGGAGAAGAGCACGACCGAGACGAAGAAGTCGACGGAAACGACGACCGCAGGTGAAACCATCTCCGAAAACAACGGCGCAGGCGGTAAGACAGAAACGACCACAGCCGCTGCTTCCGGCGAGACCATCGCAGAGCCGGGCGCTGCAGATAACGCACCGGCAGGGGATGCGGTCATCTCTGACGACGGCCCGGTCGGCTGAGTTACAGGAATGGTAACAGTTCAGCCAGGGAGGCCCGGAGGGGCGGCAACAGAGGCCATACGTAGAGATCGTGTGAAATCAAGCCGGGTTCCCTTAGCTGAACTGCTACAACGCAGGCGAATGCAGAGGCATTCGCCTGTTCTTTTATGTGGAAGAAAGCCGAAAGACAGTATATAATGATAAGGTTTATGGTGCGCTCTGCACCGCGTACATGTCGTGAGACAGCAGAAAAGGAGAAAATACAGCATGGAAACGAAAGATTTTTATTATGACCTGCCGGAGGAGCTGATCGCGCAGGATCCGCTCGAGAAGCGCTCGGACAGCCGGCTTCTGGTGATGGACCGCTTCACCGGCGAGATCAATCACCGTCATTTTTATAACATCATCGACTATCTTCATAAGGGCGACTGCCTCGTCATCAACGACACAAAGGTCATCCCGGCACGTCTGCATGGCGAGAAGTCCGGTACCGGCGCGCATGTCGAGGTACTGCTTCTGCGCCGTCTCAGCACGACCGACTGGGAGTGCCTCGTCAAGCCGGGCAAGAAGCTCCGGAACGGTGCACGCGTCGAGTTCGGCGAGGGCCTGCTGAAGGGCGAGATCATCGACACCATCGATGACGGTAACCGCATCATCCGCTTCGAGTTCGAGGGTATCTGGGAGGAGGTGCTCGACCGTCTCGGCGAGATGCCGATCCCACCGTATATCCATCATCAGCTGAAGGAAAAGGCACGCTACAATACCGTCTATGCGAAGAACGACGGCTCTGCGGCAGCTCCGACCGCTGGTCTCCACTGGACCAAGGAGCTGCTCGAGGCCGTAAAGGAGAAGGGTGTGGAGATCGCCCACATCACCCTGCATGTCGGTCTCGGTACCTTCCGTCCGGTCAAGGCGGATAAGATCGAGGAGCACCATATGCACAGCGAGTACTACATCGTCGAGCAGTCGGAAGCCGACAAGATCAACCGCGCGCATGCGGAGGGCCATCGTGTCATCTGCACCGGTACCACCAGCTGCCGTACCGTCGAGTCCGCCGCACTTCCGGACGGTACCATGCCGGCGACCTCCGGCTGGACCGATATCTTCATCTATCCGGGCTACCAGTTCAAGTGCATGGATGCGCTGATCACAAACTTCCATCTGCCGGAGTCTACCCTCGTCATGCTGGTCTCCGCCTTTACGAAACGGGAGCATGTGCTCCGCGCGTATAAGGTGGCGGTCCGTGAGAAGTACCGCTTTTTCAGCTTCGGTGATGCCTGCTTCTTCGCAGATCTCAGGAACGACACACAGCTTCCGGCCGAGCTGGATCCGAACCGGAACCATGAGTTTACCTTCCTTCCGGAGGACGCCGTCGCAGAGGTTGAAGGCATCCCTGGAAAGAGCTACAGCTGGCCGCTCGCAGCAGATGAAACGCCGCTCTGGAAGACGGCGGACGACGCATCGGATGCGGAACGTGCACTCGATGCAGGAAAGAACGCTGAAAACGTTCCGGGTGCAATGCAGGATGACGCGTCTGCACTGACGACAGATGTAGAGCGTCCGAAGGAGAACGCGTGATGAGACTGAATAAACGTTTATCGGAGCTCGGGGTCTGCTCCCGTCGTGAGGCCGACAAGCTGATCGCCGCCGGCCGTGTCACTGTCAATAAGAAGCCGGTTGAGCTCGGTCAGCAGGTGACCGAGGCAGACTCGATCGAGCTGGACGGGCAGTGTGTGAATCCGCATGCGCTGAACGCCAATGCAGGCAATCCGAAAGCACAGTACCTGCTCCATACAGAGTCGCGCCGGATGGCAAAGCGCTACGGCGAGCAGATCTCGACGGTGGGGCAGGACTATGACCGTCCGGCTCCGGTGCTGCTTGCGTACTACAAGCCGCGTGGCATCGTGTGCACGACGAGCGATAAGGATAAGGCACCGAATATCATCGAGGCCATCCATTATCATACGCGAGTGTATCCGATCGGCCGTCTCGATAAGGAGTCGGAGGGCCTCATCCTGCTGACAAACCAGGGCGAGCTCGTGAACCGGATCAACCGTGCACGGAATTATCATGAGAAGGAATACGTCGTGACGGTGGATAAGCCGTGCACGAAGGAGTTTCTGGACGGGCTCGCCGATGGTGTCGAGCTGAAGGAACTGCATACGACGACCCGTCCGTGCGAGGTATGGCAGGATATGACCCGCCCGACGAAGCTTCGCCAGCAGGAGTTCCATATCGTGATCACGCAGGGACTGAACCGGCAGATCCGCCGCATGTGCGCGGCCTTCGGCTATGAGGTGAAGAAGCTGAAGCGGATCCGGATCATGGACCTGACGCTTCGTGGACTGAAGCCGGGACAGTATCGCGAGATCGAGCTGTCCGAGCTCGGCCTCCGGGAAGAGGATATGGAAGCAGATAAACAGTAAACTGGAACAGGTGAAGATACTATGAGTGTTTCCCATAACGAAGAAAAGAACCAGAAGCTTGCACGTATGAAGGAGCTTATCCGCACCCTGAATGAGGCTGCCCGCGTGTACTATGTGGATGGCAATGAGATCATGTCGAACCTGAGCTATGATCAGCTCTATGACGAGCTTGAGAAGCTCGAGCAGGAGACCGGTATGATCCTCGGTGGATCGCCGACGCAGCGTGTCGGCTTCGAGGTGCTGTCGGAGCTTCCGAAGGAGCGCCACCCGAGCCCGATGCTGAGCCTTGACAAGACGAAGTCGGTCGACGAACTCGCAGCCTGGCTCGGGGAGAAGGAGGGCCTGCTCAGCTGGAAGATGGATGGACTTACGGTCGTCCTGAGCTATCATGCCGGCGAGCTGGTGAAGGCTGTGACCCGTGGGAACGGCGAGATCGGTGAAGTCATCACGCAGAACGCGCGGATGTTTGATAACGTTCCGACGAAGATTGCCTTCACCGGTGATCTGGTGCTGCGCGGCGAGGCCATCATCACCTATTCTGAATTTAAAAAGATCAACGAAACCATCGCGGACGCGGATGCGAAGTATAAGAATCCGCGGAATCTATGCTCCGGCTCGGTACGCCAGCTGGACCCGAAGGTGACGAAATCCCGTCATGTGAATCTGATGGCCTTTGCCCTCGTGAGTGCAGTGGATGCGCAGGGGGAAAATGTGGATTTCCGGAACTCCCGCGCGGCACAGTATGAATTCCTCCGGGCACAGGGCTTCGATGTCGTCGAATATAAGCATGTGACGAAGGCTACGATCGCAGAAACGGTTCAGTGGTTTTCGGAGGCGATTCAGCATAACGATTTCCCGTCCGACGGCCTCGTGCTGATCTACGAGGACATCGCCTATGGCCTGAGTCTCGGACGCACCGCGAAGTTTCCGCGGAACGCCATCGCCTTCAAGTGGAGTGATGAGCAGGCAGAGACCGTCCTCCGCGAGGTGGAGTGGTCACCGAGTCGTACCGGTCTCATCAATCCGGTCGCGATCTTCGATCCGGTCGAGCTGGAGGGGACGACGGTCAGCCGTGCAAGCCTTCATAATCTTTCCTACTGTGAGGAGCTCGCCCTCGGCATCGGGGATCATATCACCGTCTATAAGGCGAACATGATCATCCCGCAGATCGCGGAAAACCGGACCCGCTCCGGGAATCTGAAGCCGGCTGCGGTCTGCCCGGTCTGCGGACAGCCGACGGAGATCCGTTCAGATAATGAGGCGAAGTTCCTGTACTGTCCGAATCCGGACTGTGCAGCGAAGAAGATCAAGAATTTCTCACTTTTCGTGAGCCGCGATGCACTGAACATCGAGGGCCTCAGCGAGCAGACACTGGAGAAGTTCATCGCGCATGGCTTCATCCATCACTACAGCGATATCTTCCATCTCGACCGTTATCGTGCCGAGATCGTGACGATGGAGGGCTTCGGTGAGAAGAGCTATGAGAATCTGATGGCAGCCACGGAGCGCGCCCGCCATACGGAGCTTTACCGCGTCGTGTATGGCCTCGGGATCGCCGGCATTGGCCTCGCAAACGCGAAGGTCCTCTGCCGGCACTTCGGAGATGATTTCACGAAGCTGCGGGCAGCAGGCGTGGAGGAGCTGCAGGAGGTGGACGGCATCGGCGCGGTGCTCGCAGAGAACCTCGTGCGCTACTTCCAGGATGCGGCGGCGATGAAGCAGGTGGACGCGCTGCTGCAGGATCTCGAGATCGAGAAGCGGACAGAAGACAGCACGACCGCGAAGACGCTGGAAGGAAAGTCCGTCGTCATCACCGGCGCCCTCGAGCACTTCGGGAACCGGAAGGAGCTGCAGGCGCTGATCGAGCAGGCCGGCGGACGTGCGGCAGGCTCGGTATCCGCGAAAACGGCCTACCTCGTCAACAACGACATCACATCGACCTCCGGAAAAAATAAGAAGGCGAAGGAGCTCGGCGTTCCGATCGTCACCGAGGAGGAATTTCTTCGCATTCTGAAGGGCGAGGCAGACGCGTGATGAGCGGTGGCTGCACGGCTGACCGTACGCGGACGGCGTTCGGACTTGTGATGCAGCGCGAAATGATTCTGCATGAAAGGGACAGACTGCATGAATACTGACAATTATGATATTTATTTCCCACATCTCGGGATCGGCGTCGAGCATCTCGGAAACTCGATTTCCGTGTTCGGTTTCCGCATCGCCTACTACGGCATCATCATCGGCATCGGGATGCTGATGGGCGTGCTGATCGCGAGCTTCGATTATAAGCGACGTGGTGAGAAGGTGGAGGACATCGAAGACCTCGCGCTGTACAGCATCATCTTCGCGATTCTCGGTGCGCGGGCCTACTATGTCATCTTCGAGTGGGATTACTACTCGCAGCATCTCGGGGAGATCCTCAACCTCCGGCAGGGCGGACTCGCGATTTACGGCGGCATCCTGACCAGCATCCTCTGCTGCATGATTTTCTGCCGCCGGCGGAAGGTGAAGTTCTTCTCCATCGCGGATTCCGCCGTGCTCGGCCTCCTCACGGGACAGCTGATCGGCCGCTGGGGGAACTTTTTCAATGCAGAGGCCTTCGGCCGCTATACGGACTCACTGCTTGCGATGCGGATTAAGGAATCCATCGTGAACCCGAACATGCTGAACGAGAACGTGCTCACACACGCAATCCGGCTCGGTGATCAGATGTTCATCCAGGTGCACCCGACCTTCTTTTACGAGTCGGTCTGGAACCTCTGCACCCTGATCTTCCTCCTGGTCACCGGTCCGAAGAAGAAGTTCACCGGTCAGGTGTTCTGGGAGTACCTTATGTTTTATGGCATCGGCCGTTTCTGGATCGAGGGACTCCGGACGGATTCGCTGCTTCTCTGGGGCACGAACATCGCCGTTTCGCAGGCCCTGTCGGGTGCGCTCGCCGTACTCGGACTCGCGATGATCATCCGCGGCGTGCGGAAGGCGAAGGGATGAGCTCATGTTACAGTTCCGACAGGGAAACCCGAAGGGGCGGCAACGGAGGCACAGTACTCCGAGACCGGTGAAATCTAAGCCAGGGACCCTAAGCGGCACTAGGCCCTCTGCAATCGCTGAGTTTTCTTTATGAAAACTCAGCGTTGCTAGAGGGTTCCAAGGAGAGATAACACCAAGTGCCGCTAAGGGGACCTGGCTTGATTTCACACGGCCTCTACGTATGGCTTCCGTTGCCGCCCCTCTGGGGCTCTGCCTGAGTTATAATGCTTCATCCCCATGGGGAATACTTATGTAAAATATATTGCATTGTAAAGAACAGGCTTCTGGTTTATAATAGCGATGCTTTTCTGAGCTGCAATTTTAAGGAGATTTAGATTATGAAATTAGGTATCGTCGGACTGCCAAATGTCGGCAAGTCTACATTGTTTAACGCAATTACGAAGGCGGGCGCAGAGTCTGCCAACTACCCGTTCTGTACGATCGAGCCGAACGTCGGCGTCGTCGCTGTACCGGATGAGCGTCTTCAGAAGCTGGGCGCACTGTATAATACGCAGAAGATCGTGCCGGCGGTGATCCAGTTCGTCGATATCGCAGGTCTCGTCAAGGGCGCTTCCAAGGGTGAGGGTCTCGGTAACCAGTTCCTGTCGAACATCCGTGAGACCGACGCCATCGTGCACGTCGTTCGCTGCTTCGATGATGACAACATCGTGCATGTCGATGGTTCCGTAGATCCGATTCGTGATATCGAGACCATCAACCTCGAGCTCATCTTCTCCGACCTCGATCTCCTCGATCGTCGTCTCGCGAAGACGAAGAAGCTCGCGATGAATGACAAGGATGCGAAGGCAGAGTATGCGCTCCTCACCGAGCTTCACGACCACCTCGAGTCGGATAAGCTGGCGATCAGCTTCGATGCCGGTGATGATGATAAGAACGCCTTCATTGACACCCTCGACCTCCTGACCCGTAAGCCGGTGATCTATGCGGCGAACGTTTCCGAGGATTCCGTCGCGGATGATGGTGCGTCCAATGCATACGTCCAGAAGGTACGTGACTACGCGGCAGAGAACGGCTCCGGTGTGTTCGTGATTTCCGCCCAGATCGAGGAGGAAATCTCCGAGCTTGAGGACGACGAGAAGGCAGAGTACCTCGAGTCCCTCGGTATGAGTGAGTCCGGTCTCGACAAGATCGTGCGCGCTTCCTATGATCTGCTCGGTCTCATGTCCTTCCTCACCGCCGGTGAGAAGGAGACCAGAGCATGGACCATCCGGAAGGGTACGAAGGCACCGCAGGCGGCCGGCAAGATCCACTCCGATTTCGAGCGTGGATTCATCAAGGCCGAGGTCATCAACTACCAGGATCTCCTCGACTGCGGCTCCATCGCAGCAGCACGTGAGAAGGGCCTCGTCCGCATGGAGGGCAAGGACTACGTGATGCAGGACGGCGATGTCGTAGAGTTCCGTTTCAACGTATAATTTATATAGAAGGAAGCGTGTCGGCTGTCTCGTGCAGGCGTTTCGATACAGATCTTATAGCATTATATGGAAGGAAGTCTCTCGTTCGAGAGGCTTCTTTTTTTCATTTATTGCAGTATCTTGCCTTGACACTAAACCCAAATTAGCGCATTATTATGTCATGAAGTGGTAAGAAGTGGTAGAAAGTGGTAGAAAAGGGAAATGTCATTCACAGGAGAGTATCGCCACAATCTGGATGCCAAGGGCAGACTGATCATACCGGCCAGATTTCGGGACCAGCTCGGAGACGAGTTTACGGTTACCAGAAGCCTGGACGGTTGTCTTGCTATGTACGCATCTCCGGAGTGGCAGGCGCTCGAGGAGAAGCTGAATGCGCTTCCGATGACGAACGAGAAGGCGAGAAGCCTGAAGCGTTTCCTGCTGGGTTCGGCCGCGATCTGCGAGCTGGATAAGCAGGGCAGAATCCTTCTTCCACAGGTCCTCCGTGATCGGGCGGGCCTCGACAAGGATATCACCTTACTCGGTGTGGGCGACCATATCGAGATCTGGGATACAAACACGTACGAAGAAAAGTACAGCTTCGATGATGAAGCTGCATTAGAAGCAGACTGGGAGGGCTTAGGTGTCTGAGTTTAAGCATTATTCCGTACTTCTCCACGAAACCGTGGATGGACTCAACATCCGGCCCGATGGCATCTATGTCGACGGAACCTTAGGTGGTGGTGGACATGCCCATGAGGTATGTACCCATCTTTCTCCGGCAGGTCGACTGATCGGCATCGATCAGGATAAGGATGCGATTCAGGCAGCGAGCGAACGACTTTCAGATGTACGGGATCGCGTGACGATCGTCCGCAGTAATTACGAAAGAATTGATGATGTGTTAAAGGAACTCGGCATCGGGAAGGTCGATGGCATCTACCTCGATCTCGGTGTATCGAGCTACCAGCTGGATACCGCGGAGCGTGGCTTCAGCTATCGGAGCGATGCACCGCTCGATATGCGGATGGATGACCGGAATCCGATCACCGCTGCCGACATCGTGAACGATTACAGTGAATCCGAGCTTTTCCATATGATTAAAAACTATGGAGAGGATCGTTTCGCGCAGAACATCGCGAAGCATATCTGTCAGTACCGTGCGACGAAGCGCATCGAGACGACGCTGGAGCTGTCCGAGATCATCTCGGGTGCGATTCCGGCGAAGATCCGTGCCACCGGAGGTCATCCGGCGAAGCGTACCTTCCAGGCGATTCGTATCGAGCTGAATCGTGAGCTCGATGTACTGGAGGATAGCATCGATCGCATGATCGATGATCTCGCAGAGGGAGGACGCCTCTGCATCATCACCTTCCACTCCCTCGAGGACCGGATCGTGAAGACGAAGTTCCGCACCGCTGAGAAGCCGTGCATCTGTCCGCCGGAGTTTCCGGTCTGTGTATGTGGCCGGAAGTCGAAGGGCCGGGTGATCACCCGGAAGCCGATCCTGCCGAGTGCAGAGGAGCTCGAGGAAAACTCGAGATCGAAGAGCGCGAAGCTCCGGATCTTCGAGAAACATGAAGAGAGAGTTTAGAATCCGGAACCGATCCGGACATGGGGGAAAAGAGTAGTATGGCCAGAACGAGACAGACAGCCGCGGTACGTGCGCCGCGGACGACAGGAACCTATATCGATGGAAATACGGTCCGTCGCATCCAGCCGAAGCGTCGTCCGAATCCGGAGGAACTGGAGCGCCGGCACCAGGCGCGGCAGCGTGAGCGGCAGCGGATTCTCAACGAGCGTGAGATGGAGTATCGTGCGCAGCAGGAGCGGCTTCGCCATAAGACGGTCGTGGTCGATCGGACCTACCTTGCGGTGCTGATCATCGCCTCTCTGTTTACACTGGGACTCTGCTTTTCCTATATTCAGATGCAGACCTCGATCAATACGCGGATTTCGTCGATTGAGACGAAAAAGCAGCAGCTGGATAAGCTGAAGTCTGAGAACGACGCGCTTCAGAACAGCATAGATACGTCCGTGAATCTCGATGAGATCTATCGGGTAGCCACGCAGGAGCTCGGTATGGTATATGCCGGCAAGGATCAGACGATTACCTATGACAAGACGGAAAGCGAGTACGTAAGACAATATGAGGACATCCCGAAGTACTGATCAAAACCAGAGACGAAACCGGGGGAAGATCCTTCCCCCGTATATGCAGAGAAAGCTAGCCGTCACACTATGTGTGATCATGCTAGCTTTAATTGCTCTTATCCTGGCGATTTATAATCTGGTAAAAAACAACAGCGAGGAGTACAACAAGATCGTCCTGTCCCAGCGACAGGCATCCTATGATTCGCGTACGATTCCGTTCCGCCGCGGTGACATCATGGACCGGAACGGCACGGTGCTGGCGACCAGCCAGAAGGTATACAACCTGATCATCGATCCGCGTGTCATCCACTCCGGTCAGGATGACCGTTACGTGGATTCAACGATTCAGGCGCTCGTCGCCTATTTCGAATACGATGAGTCTGAGCTTCGGAAGCTGCTCAGCGAAAAGGCCGACAAGTCCTATGTGAAATATGCGAAGGGACTGAGCTACGACCAGAAATCCGGCTGGGAGGCCTATGTGAAGGAGCAGAATGCCGCGTATGCAGGCAGTGGCTCGAAGGCGCGCATCAAGGGCATCTGGTTCGAGGATGAGTACAAGCGTACCTATCCGTATGATTCCCTCGCCTGCAACATCATCGGCTTCTCGAGTGCCGACGGCTCCAGCGGAACCGGTGGCGTCGAGCAGTACTATAACGATACCCTGATGGGCGTCAACGGCCGTGAGTACGGCTATCTTGACAGCGATACGAAGCTGCAGTCCGTCCTGAAGGAGCCGACCGATGGTAATTCCGTCGTGACGACCATCAATACGAATATTCAGATGTCGCTGGAGAAGTACCTCAACAAGTGGCAGACCGAGGATGTGGGCTCGAAGATGGCGGCAGCGATCGTCATGGATCCGAACACCGGTGAGGTGCTCGCGATGGGCTCCACCAATCAGTTTAACCTGAACGATCCGCGTGCGCTGGACAGCTCGGTCTATACCGACGAGTATCTCATGCAGCTCGGCCGCAAGGAGGCCGTCGGTGTATATCGCCGTGAGAATCCGGACGCCACCGCGATCACCGAGGATGAGGTGTCGAAGTACTATTCGACCGAGGACATCCTGTCCTATGGCCGCCAGGTCGCATGGAACCAGATGTGGCGAAATATTCCGGTATCCGATACCTACGAGCCAGGCTCCGTTGCGAAGAGCATCACCCTCGCCGGCGCGCTGGAGGAGAAGGCCATCACCCCGGACACGACCTTTGACTGCCAGGGCTATATCGAGCTGAACGACGGTATCCATACCTGGCGGATCCGCTGTCATAACCGGAACGGTGACGGCGTGCTCGATGCCACGATGGGCCTCGCGAAGTCCTGTAACGTATACCTCATGAATACCGCGTTCAATGAAGGCGCCGAGAATTTCGTGAAGTACCAGCATATCTTCGGCTTCGGAGAGTCTACCGGCATCGACCTGCCGGCAGAGGCCGACACCACGGATCTCGTGTACAATGCAGAAAACATGGGACGTACGGCCCTTGCGACCAACTCCTTCGGCCAGAACTTTAACGTCACCATGATCCAGATGGCGGCTGCGTACTGCAGCATCATCAACGGTGGCAGCTACTATAAGCCACATGTGGTGAAGCAGATCCTGAACGGAAATGGCACCGTCATCGAGGATGTGAAGCCGGAGCTTCTCCGCACCACCTGCTCGAAGTCGACGAGTGACTTCCTGAAGCAGGCCCTCTACACTACGGTAGAAGAGGGAACCGGTAAAAAGGCGCAGATCCAGGGCTACCATGTCGGTGGCAAGACCGGTACCGCCGAGAAGCTGCCGCGTTCGGCGAAGAACTACCTCGTTTCCTTCTGCGGCTTCGCACCGGTGGAGGATCCGCAGTTACTTGTTTACGTTATCGTCGATACGCCGAACCTCGTCGGTGAGGCACAGGCGACGGCTTCCTTTGCTGTAAACATCGAGCGTGAAATCATGAACGATGCGCTGCAGTTCCTGAACATCGCACCATCCGGAGATACCGATCCGGAGGATTCCATCAACGCGCAGCTTCAGCAGAACCCGGAGGGCATCTCCTCTGAGACGATGGGCGCACAGGTGGGCGCTGAGACCGGCGCCGAGGGTGAAACCACGGCGGACGGAACGAGCACCGAAACCGATGCCGACGGCAATGTGATTACGCCGACCACAGCGGCAGCGGTGACCGACGAGTACGTCGAACCGGCGGGCGACGACGCGAGCTTCGCGCTCCCGGAGGCCGTGCCGGGCGAGGACAGTGAAGGCGAAACCTCCGCCGAATGATTTATATATGGAGTTAGATTATGTATCTTGATTTTGTTGTTTCTATCCTTATGGGCTTTGCGCTGGTCGCCCTGGCGATGCCCTTCGCCATCCCGGAGCTTCACAAGCTGAAGTTCGGGCAGGAGGTCCGGGATGATGGACCGAAGGCGCACCTCAAGAAGCAGGGCACCCCGACGATGGGTGGTCTCGTGTTCGTACTGGCCATCGTGATCGTCAGCCTTTTTTATGCCCGCCGCTATCCGAAGATCCTTCCGGTGATGCTTCTCACGGTCGGTTTCGGTATCGTCGGCTTCATCGATGATTTTCTGAAGGTCGTGAAGCATCAGTCCGAGGGCTTCAACCCGAAGCAGAAGTTTCTCTGTCAGCTGGTGTTCTGTGTGATTTTCGCACTGTATCTCTATCTCTCGCCTGCCTATGATCATCGTATGCAGGTTCCGTTTACGGAAATCTATCTCGATCTCGGATGGTTCTATGTGCCGGCACTTCTCTTTATCGTGCTCGGTACAGACAATGGCGCGAACTTCACCGATGGACTCGATGGACTCGCCAGTTCCGTGACCGCTGTGATCGCACTGTTCCTCGGCTTCGTCAGCCTGTATTTCGGCAAGGCGGATGCACAGCTTGCACCGATTTCCGGTGCAGTGTTCGGCGCACTGATGGGATTTCTGATGTTTAACTGCTACCCTGCCAAGGTATTTATGGGCGATACCGGATCGCTGGCGCTCGGCGGCTTCGTCGCGGCAGCGGCCTTCGAGATGGGCATCCCGCTCTTTATTCCGATCTTTGCACTGATTTATCTTGTGGAAGTACTGTCGGTCATCATCCAGGTGACCTACTTTAAGAAAACCCATGGAAAGCGGATTTTCCGCATGGCGCCGATCCACCATCACTTCGAGCTCGGAGGTTGGTCGGAGACGAAGGTGGTGACAGTCTTCACAGTGCTGACAGTGCTCTTATGTCTGGTGGCGAGCCTGGGGATGTAAGAGACAGTAGAACATAATAGGGGTGAATGAGATGGATAGTCAGAAGGTGCTCGTGCTCGGCACGGGAAAAAGCGGTATCTGCGCCGCAAAGCAGATTTTACAGCTGGGAGGACAGGTCGTTCTGTTCGATTCCAATGAAAAGCTGGACACCGTGAAGGTGATGAAAAATTTCAGAAAGAGAGATCGGATCTCGCTGGTGGTCGGAGAGCTGAAGCCGACGGATCTCGTATCCGTGGATCTTGCAGTCATCAGTCCGGGTATCCCGCTCGATAAGCCGTTTGTGAAGCTGATTGATGGGGCGAAGATTCCGATCTGGGGCGAGATCGAGCTCGCGTACCAGTCCAGCAAGGGAAAACTGGCAGCCGTGACCGGTACGAACGGTAAGACCACGACGGTTTCCCTGATTGGTGACATCTTTAAAACAACCTATGACGATACACATATATGCGGAAACATCGGTAATCCGTTTACGGCCGAAGCACTGGAGACAACGGATGCTTCTGCGACGATCCTCGAGGTGAGCTCCTTCCAGCTCGAGACGATCATGGATTTCCACCCGCATGTATCCTGCATCACCAATATCACCCCGGACCATCTCGACCGTCATAAAACGATGAAAAACTATGTGAAGGTGAAGGAGAGCATCGCGCTGAACCAGACCGAAGAGGATTTCATCGTCCTGAACTATGAGGATCCGGAGCTTCGGAAGTTCGGAAAGCGGAAGACCCTGAAGCCGCAGGTCATCTGGTTCAGCTCTGTGCATGAGCTGAAGGATGGCTTCTACTATAAGAACTTCGAGATTCATCATGCCCATGGTGGGGAGGATGAGGTCCTGCTCGATGTACGGGATACGAACCTTCTCGGTGCGCATAACTACGAGAACATCATGTGTGCCATCGCCGTCTCCATGGAGATGGGCGTGCCGATGCAGAAGATCATCGCAGCTGTAAAGAAGTTCAAGCCGGTGGAGCACCGCATCGAGTTCGTCCGTGAGCGCAATGGCGTTCGCTACTATAATGACTCGAAGGGCACCAACCCGGATGCAGCCATCAAGGCACTGCTGGCGATGCCGGGGCCGGTCGTTCTGATCGGCGGCGGTTATGACAAGGATATCCCTTTTGATGACTGGTGTAAGCTTTTTAAAGGCCGCGTCAAGTACCTCGTTCTGATCGGTCAGACACGAAACATCATCGCAGAGTGTGCGAAGAAGTACGGCTTTACCAATGTCATGTTCGCAGAGGATATGGATGAGGCCGTGAAGGACTGTGCGGCGTATGCAGATGAAGGTGACTATGTTCTTCTGAGTCCGGCCTGCGCATCCTGGGGTATGTTCCCGAACTATGAAGAGCGTGGACGCATCTTCAAGGAGTGCGTGAAGAATCTGTAATGCTGACAGGAGGAATGATGGCAGCGAAGAAGAAAAGAAAATATTTTTATGACTACAGCCTTTTGTTTGCCGTCATCTTCATCACCGGCTTCGGTATGATCATGATGTACTCGGCTTCCGGATACTCGGCGCAGAATCAGATGAATGATGCCATGTACTTTCTCCGGCATCAGGCGGTGTTCGCGGCCGGCGGACTCGTGGCGATGCTGCTCGTGTCGCTGTTCGATTATCATCTGACGGCGATCTTTTCGAAGATCCTGTATATCGTGGCCTGGCTGCTGATTGGTGCAACCATGGTGATCGGTGTCGCCTCCCACGGTTCCGCGCGATGGATCAAACTCGGCAGTGTGCGTTTCCAGCCATCGGAGATCATGAAAATCGCGGTGATCGTACTGCTGTCGTATCTGATTACCCACCATGGATACCAGATCAATAACGGACGAACCTGGTGGAAGGTCGCACTGGTCGGCATCGCGCCCGGCATCGTGGTCGCGGCGACGAACCTGTCGACGGCGATGATCATCCTCGGCATCACCTTCTTCATGATGTGGATTGCTTCGAAGAAGTACTGGCCCTTCGTTCTCTGCGGCGTCGCGGGCGTTCTCGTGTACATCTTCGCCTATCCGATGGCGAAGCTCATGTCCGCGCTGAACATCCTGCAGGATTATCAGCTGACACGTATCTTTGCATGGAAGGATCCGGCGAGCTACTCGGATGAAACCTTCCAGACCCTGCAGGGCCTGTATGCGATCGGTTCCGGCGGTATCTTCGGTAAGGGTCTCGGTGAGTCCGTACAGAAATTCCTCATGCCGGAGGCACAGAATGATATGATCTTTACGATCATCTGCGAAGAACTCGGCCTCTTCGGCGCGATCTCGCTGATCCTCATCTATGTCTTCATCATCTACCGGCTGTTCGATATCGCACGAAATGCCCGGGACCTCTATGGGTCAATGCTGGTGATCGGAATTCTGTGCCACATCTCGCTGCAGGTTATCCTGAACATCGGTGTCGCGACGAATACCATCCCGAATACCGGTGTTACGCTTCCGTTTGTCAGCTATGGCGGTACCTCGCTCATGCTGCTGATGGCGGAGATCGGACTCGCACTGTCGGTTTCACGGCAGATTCGACTGGAAGATCCGATGTAAGTATTCAGAGCTTTGCCCGTGGCAAAGCTCTTTTTTTTATGGTAGAGTAAAGAATCGACGACATGCGTTACATAAAGGAATGCAGAAAATTGTCGGCAGATCAGAGAATATAAACAGAAAGAACGAATGGAATGACAGATAAGGATTTTTACGGCTACGATGATCCGAGGGATCGCAATAAACGGCATATCGTGCGCTGGAGCATCGTCGTCCTGCTCCTGCTGATCGCCATCCTGCTTGCCAGTGTACGGATCCAGCGTTTCACGGTGGTGGGAAATACACAGTACAGCAGTGATGAGATCGTCAGCATGATTTTTTCGGATCCATGGGATACGGATACTGCCTGGTGCTTCGTGAAGGATAAGACGAAACCGCACAAGGAACTCCCGTTTGTGCAGCGCTATGATATCGACTTCGATGGTCCCTTCGCGGTGAATATCACCGTCTATGAGAAAAATGTCGTCGGCTATGTGGATTATATGTCGAGTCATATGTACTTCGATAAGGATGGTATCATCGTGGAGTCCACCGGCAACCGGCTGGAGGGGATCCCGCGCATCAGTGGTCTCAGCTTCGGCTCGATCGTGCTGTACCGGGCGCTGCCGGTAGAGAATAAGGATGTCTTCAATAATATCCTGAACCTGACCGGTGCACTTCGTACCTATGATATCGACTGTGAGGAGATTCAGTACGACTCACTTCTGAACGCCACACTCCGGATCGGTGACATCAGCGTCCGCCTCGGCAGTAATAAGGACATGGAGATGAAGATCTCGACGCTGCATGATATCCTGCCGCATCTCAGTGGACGGAAGGGCGAGCTGAATCTTTCGGATTATTCGGAGACCTCGGATCACGAGTCCTATATTTTCAAGGAAAAAACGGGCTGATCTTCGTCTGAAGATGCCGTTTCCTGCACACAGCGATGGCGGAAGTTATAAAAAAGTAAGAAATAATGTGAAAATTTCGATAGAGCTCCGCTTCTAAGCGTGGTAATATTATATGGACTAAGCTATTGCAATCTGATAGCTTTGTTTGTATATTATCTTATTGTGCAGTCATATGCGTATGTGGCCGCAGTAAAACAGGTTATCTTATATAATGAATATATATGAGGGATTGAAGGAGGAAGATTATGCTTGAGATTAAGCTTCCTGAGTCAGAGGCAGCTGCAAAGATTATCGTCGTAGGTGTTGGTGGCGCAGGTAACAACGCGGTTAACCGCATGGTGACGGATGGTATCGTGGGCGTCGAGTTCATCGGCATCAATACCGATAAGCAGGCGCTTCAGTACAGCCAGGCACCAACCACGATGCAGATCGGCGAGAAGCTGACGAAGGGACTCGGCTGCGGCGGCAGACCAGAGGTAGGCGCGAAGGCGGCAGAGGAGAGCTCTGAGGATATCACGGCTGCACTGCAGGGTGCCGATATGGTATTCGTTACCTGTGGTATGGGTGGCGGAACCGGAACCGGTGCAGCACCGGTCATCGCGAAGATCGCGAAGGATATGGGTATCCTGACCGTCGGTGTCGTGACGAAGCCGTTCCGTTTCGAGGCTCGTCAGCGTATGACGAACGCCATCGACGGCATCAAGAAGCTGAAGGAGTCCGTAGACACCCTGATCGTCATCCCGAACGACCGTCTGCTCGAGATCGTTGATCGCAGAACCACGATGCCGGATGCACTGAAGAAGGCCGACGAGGTTCTCCAGCAGGCTGTACAGGGTATCACGGATCTGATCAATGTTCCGGGTCTCATCAATCTCGACTTCGCGGATGTTTCTTCTGTTATGAAGGATAAGGGTGTCGCACATGTCGGCATCGGCGCAGCCAAGGGTGACGAGAAGGCAACCGAGGCAGTGAAGATGGCGATTTCCAGCCCGCTTCTCGAGACCACCATCGAGGGCGCAACGGATGTGATCATCAACATCTCCGGCGACATCTCCCTCGTAGAGGCAAACGAAGCCGCTTCCTATGTAGAGGAGCTGGCAGGTGATAATGCAAACATCATCTTCGGTGCGATGTATGACGAGAATGCCCAGGATGAGTGTAAGATCACCGTCATCGCAACCGGTATCGAGGATTCTGCGGCTACCAGCTCTGCATTTGATATGCTGAAGAAGCCGGCACAGCCGAAGGCAGCTGCAGGCACAGTAGCACAGACACCGGCAGCAGAGCCGACGGTCAGACCGACGATGCCGAGCTTCCTGAACGGAAACACCAGCTTCCAGCCGCAGCTTCGTCCGACGACACCAGTGACGGCAGCACCGCAGGAGCAGGCGCTTACACAGAGTGCAGCACCGGTGCAGCCACAGCAGCCGACCTTCCGTCCGCAGCAGAATAAGGAAATGTCCATCAATATTCCGGACTTCCTGAGAAACAGAAAGTAATCACTTCATCCCTGAAGATAGAAATGAGAGGCTATGTCTTTACGGCATAGCCTTTTTCGTGCTATGATGGATGACGATTTTGTGTATTTTTTTAGATTATTGAGGATAGAATGGCAAGTTTAAAAGAAGAAATCGAGAAGAGACGTACGTTTGCGATTATTTCTCACCCGGATGCCGGTAAGACGACACTGACGGAGAAGTTCCTCCTGTATGGAGGTGCGATCAATCTCGCAGGTACCGTCAAGGGACGGAAGGCGACCAAGCATGCGGTTTCCGACTGGATGGAGATCGAGAAGCAGAGAGGTATTTCGGTTACCTCCTCGGTGCTTCAGTTTAATTATGAAGGAAAGTGCATTAACATCCTGGATACACCGGGACACCAGGACTTCTCGGAGGATACCTACCGAACCCTCATGGCAGCCGACAGTGCGGTCATGGTCATCGATGGTGCGAAGGGTGTCGAGCCGCAGACCATCAAGCTGTTCAAGGTATGTGTGATGCGTCATATCCCGATCTTCACCTTCGTCAACAAGTTTGACCGTGAGGCCCGGGACCCGTATGAGCTGCTCGATGAGATCGAGAACGTCCTCGGTATCCATACCTGCCCGATCAACTGGCCGATCGGCTGTGGACGTAATTTCAAGGGCGTCTATGACCGTGAGACCGAGATGGTGGAGCTCTTTACGGCAAACGCCGGCGGTACGAAGGCTGTGGCCGAGCAGGATGTTTCCATCAACGATCCGGGACTGAAGGATATGGTCGGCTTCGAGTATTATGATAAGCTGCAGGAGGACCTGGAGCTCCTCGATGGTGCCTCTGACGAGTATGATCAGGAGCGAGTTGATCGCGGAGACCTGACGCCGGTCTTCTTCGGATCAGCCCTTACCAACTTCGGTGTTCGGACCTTCCTGGAGCACTTCCTGAAGATGACACTGCCGCCACTTCCGAGAAACAGTGACCAGGGCATCATCAATCCGGTGGACGAGGCATTCTCTGCCTTCGTGTTCAAGATCCAGGCCAATATGGATCCGAAGCACCGTGATCGTGTCGCGTTCATGCGCATCTGCTCCGGTGAATTCGACGCCGGTATGGAAGTCAACCATGTGCAGACCGGTCGTAAGGTGAAGCTGAGCCAGCCGACCCAGATGATGGCCGATGAGCGAAAGATCGTGGAGAAGGCCTATGCAGGCGATATCATCGGTATCTTCGACCCGGGCATCTTTTCCATCGGTGATACACTCGAGCTTTCGAGTAAGAAGTTCCGTTATGAGGGCATTCCGACCTTCGCGCCGGAGCACTTCGCGCGTGTGCGCCAGATGGATACCATGAAGCGGAAGCAGTTCGTGAAGGGTATCTCGCAGATCGCACAGGAAGGTGCGATCCAGATCTTCCAGGAGTACAACACCGGTATGGAAGAGATCATCGTCGGTGTCGTCGGCGTGCTCCAGTTCGAGGTACTGAGCTTCCGCCTGAAGAACGAGTACAATGTTGAAATCAAGCTCGACCAGCTGCCATATGGCTATATCCGCTGGGTGGAGAACTACACCGAGGTCGACATTGACCACATCCAGGGAACCTCCGACATGAAGATCGTAAAGGATCTGAAGGATCGTCCGCTGCTGCTGTTTGCGCACGAGTGGTCCGTCGGTATGGTGCTCGAGCGGAATAAGGAACTGAAGCTGACGGAATTCAGCCGGAACTGAGGCTGTTTCTACTATTAAAAACGGAAACCGGTGGCTGTGTACGCTGGTTTCCGATGAAAAAACGGTCATCTGACAGGGATGATCATAGTTGAAAGGACAGACTGTTATGAATGAGAAGGTAAACAAGTGGATCGAAGAGCACATCGATGAGTATACGCAGGATCTGATCGATTTCTGCTCGATCAATTCGGTAAAGGGTGCATATGAGGAGGGAAAGCCATACGGTGACGGTTCCTTCGATGCACTGAACTTCGGTATCGAGCTGGCGGCGAAGTACGGCTTCCCGGTTCAGAGCTATGATGGTTATGTAGGCACCGCAGATTTCGATGCTGCACTTCCGAGATCTCTCGATATCCTCGCACATACCGATGTCGTACCGGCAGGCGAGGGCTGGACGGTGACCGAGCCGTTTAAGCCGATCGTGAAGGACGGTCGTATCTATGGTCGTGGCACCTCCGACGATAAGGGCCCGCTTCTCTGCGCACTGTATGCGATGCGTGCACTGAAGGAGACCGGTGTCGAGCTGAAGAAGGGCGTACGTCTCATCATGGGTGCAGACGAGGAGACCGGCTCCGGTACGGATATCGCGAAGTACTATGCGACCGAGCCGGAGGCAGAGATGACCTTCTCTCCGGATGCTGAGTTCCCGCTCATCAACATCGAGAAGGGCCAGTTCCGTGGCACGATTTCGAAGACGGTAGAGGAGTCAACCGCAGTTCCACGTCTCGTTTCACTCGAGGCAGGTCTCGCACTGAATGCCGTTCCACAGAAGGCGACCCTTCGTTTCGAGGGTCTCGATATGAACCTCGCAGAGGCACCGATGAACGAGGTCAGCGCGCTCTGTGGTGTGGAGTGCACACAGACCGGTGTGGATGAAATCACGATCGTCGGTGTATCCGCCCATGCATCTACCCCGGAGGGTGGTAAGAATGCAGGCCTCGCCGCGATGATCCTGGCGACGAAGCTGCCGCTCGCTGCCTGTGCACAGATCGATGCAATCAAGGCCATGCTGGAGATCTTCCCATGGGGAGAGACCGACGGTGAGCATCTCGGCATCAAGATGGAGGATGCGGAGTCTCATGCGCTGACCTGTACACCGGATCTCTATCATGTGGATCCGTGCTATGTCGAGGTGAAGTTCGACAGCCGTACATCGGTGATGGCGACGAAGGAGAACTGCCAGGATGCAGCCGAGAAGACAGCCCATGCGCATGGCTTCGATTTCGAGACCCCGGGTATGATTCCGCCACACAGAGTGCCGGCAGACAGTGAGTTCGTACAGAAGCTGCTGCATGCCTATGAGCATGTGACCGGTCTCAAGGGTGAGGCGATGGCCATCGGTGGCGGTACCTACGTTCATGACATCAAGAACGGTGTGGCCTTCGGTGCAGTTCTTCCGGGCATCGACACGCACATGCATGGTGCGGATGAGTTCTTCGACCTCGAGAACATCGTGCTGGCCACCAAGGTCTATGCCGAGGCGATCATCGAGCTCTGCTCATAATATATAAAGAATCATCGAGAGTTGAGTCCGCTATAGGTATCGCCTATAGCGGACTATTGTTATAATGTATTTGCTTTTAGGTTATAGAAGGCGTAAACTGTGGACATTAAAAAGAGGTGGCGAGTGAAAGACGTCGAACCCGCGGCCTCGGGAGGATGTAGTATGGCAAAGGGTGATAAGATCATCCGGATGGTGAATATGGGCAAGACCTTCCACACCTCGAGTGGGGATGTGAATGCGCTCGATGACATCAATCTGGATATTCTGGAGGGCTCGGTACAGGGTATCATCGGTCTCTCCGGCGCGGGCAAGTCGACACTGGTCCGCTGTATCAATTATCTCGAGGTCCCGACGAGCGGACAGGTTCTCTTCGAGGGCAAGTCCCTCGGGGATATGAGCGATAAGGAGGTCCGTGAGGCACGTCGCAAGATGGGCATGATCTTCCAGCAGTTTAACCTGCTGGATCAGCGGAATCTTCTCCGGAATGTTACATTCCCACTGGAGATCGCAGGGGTCGAGAAGAAAAAGGCGCAGGAACGGGCGATGGAGCTGCTGAAGCTCGTCGGTCTCGAGGACAGGGTAAAGAACTATCCTTCCCAGCTGTCCGGTGGACAGAAGCAGCGTGTGGCGATCGCCCGAGCGCTCGCGACGAATCCGAAGGTGCTCCTCTGTGATGAGGCGACCTCGGCGCTGGATCCGAAGACCACGAAACAGATCCTCGATCTTCTGAAGAAGATCAATCAGGAGATGGGCGTCACGGTCATCGTCATCACGCATCAGATGTCTGTCATCGAAGCCATCTGTGATAATGTCGCCATCATTGACCACAGTCACATTGCGGAAAGCGGTCCGGTATCGGAGGTCTTCAGTAACCCGAAGACAGAGATCGGACGCCGCCTGATCCTCGGCGATGGCAATGCGAATGCGATCCAGCCGGTGAACTTCGGCGACAGCAGGAATCCGAAGATCCGCATCATCTTCGATGGACAGAAGGCGCACCGTCCGATCATTTCGGACATCGTGCTGAGCTGCAACGCACCGCTCAATATCCTCTTCGCCAACACGAAGGAGGTCGAGGGAAAGGCCGTCGGTCAGATGGTCGTAGAGCTTCCGGACAGTGTGGAGGAGGCAGAACGCATCACCCACTATCTGAGAACGAACGATATTCGCTTTGAGGAGGTGAAGTAAGATGGATGCATCATCGATTTCCATGTATCTGAAGGAGACCTGGGCCACCATCTATATGACCCTGATCTCGAGCAGTATTTCGTACCTGATCGGCATCCCGCTGGGTGTGATCCTGGTGGTGACGGATAAGGATGGCATCCATCCGATGGCACCGGTTCATACGGTGCTCGGTATGCTCATCAACATCTTCCGTTCGATTCCGTTCCTGATCCTGCTGGTCATGGTGCTGCCGCTGACGAAAATGCTCGTCGGCACGACACTGGGACCGAAGGCCATCATTCCACCGCTGATCATCGCGTCGGCGCCGTATATCGGACGCATGGTGGAGTCGAGTCTGAAGGAGGTCAATGCCGGCGTTATCGAGGCGGCGAAATCCATGGGCGCGACGAACACGCAGATCATCTTCAAGGTGCTGCTTCCGGAGGCGAAGCCGAGTCTTCTCGTCGGTGCAGCCATCTGTATCACGACGATCCTCAGTTACTCGGCGATGGCCGGCTTCGTCGGTGGTGGCGGACTCGGTGCGATCGCACTGAACTATGGCTACTATCGTTACCAGACCGACATCATGCTGATCGCGGTCGCTGTACTGGTGATCCTCGTACAGATCATTCAGGAATTCTGGATGCGCTTAAGCGCAAAAACCGATAAGCGGGCCAGAAGCTAAAAACTGTATATTCTGCGGTTTCTCCGGTTCCTGTGCCGTACATCTCAGGAAGACATCGAAGAAAGCAGGGCAGTGGTGAAGCGAAACGCTCCGCCGCGTCGGAGAAATCCCGCTGGATATAAATCAGGATGCAAAAACGCATCAAAGAACCGGCGATAGGGGCCGGTGAGGAGGAAAAAATTATGAAGAAGAACATCACACTTGCACTTGCTGCTGTTCTCGCTGCTGCTTCTCTTGCAGCCTGCGGTTCATCCAGCACACCAGAGGCAACCACTGCTGCAGCTACGACAGCTGCTGCAACCGAAGCAGCGACCGAAGCTGCAAGCGAGGCTGCGACGGAGGCTGCTGCGGAGACGACAGCTGCTGCAGAGGCATCCGATGCCATCGAGCCGCTCGCTGAGCCGGTAGACATCAAGATCGGTGCGACCCCAAGCCCGCACGCAGAGATCCTCGAGGCTGCAAAGGATGACCTTGCGGCTGCAGGCATCAACATCGAGATCGTCACCTACAACGATTATGTACAGCCGAACCTCGCAACCGAGCAGGGTGAGATCCAGGCAAACTACTTCCAGCACCAGCCATACCTCGATGATTTCAATGCAGAGAACAAGACCAACCTGGTATCTGTAGGTAAGATCCACTATGAGCCGTTCGGCATCTATGCCGGCAAGTCTTCTGATCTTGCGAACATCGCCGATGGCGCACAGATCGCTGTTCCGAACGATACCACCAACGAGGCACGTGCCCTTCTCCTTCTTCAGGACAACGGCATCATCACCCTGAAGGACGGTGCCGGTCTTAAGGCTACCAAGCAGGATATCGTTGAGAACCCGCATAAGGTAGAGCTCCTCGAGGTTGAGGCTGCACAGATTCCGAGATCCATCGATTCCGTAGACTTCGCCTGCATGAACGGTAACTACGCGATCGAGGCCGGCTTCAAGCCATCCGATGCACTGGTTCAGGAGGATCCGAACTCCGAGGCTGCACAGACCTATGGTAACATCGTCGCTGTAGCAGAGAAGGATAAGGATGCCGAGTGGGCGAAGAAGCTCGTCGAGGTTCTTCAGTCGAAGAAGGTTTCCGACTTCATCAACGAGAAGTATGAGGGTGGTGTTATCCCTCTTCAGTAAATCAGGAAAGCGCGGGTGAGAGACGGCCATAAGCGTCGACTTCGCCTGCATTGTCCAGACACAGGAAAAGAGCGGCAGGCTCCGGAGAGATACTCCGGGGCCTGTTTTTTCGTGCGTTCGACGAGCCGCGCGGGTATGTGAAGCGGACGGATATAAAAAAGAGGATGGAAAAGACGGGGGCCATAACTTTTGCATTTGACCCTTTCTATTTTGCTTCTGTCGTAGTATAGTAGACTCTGCACACAAGATATGGTATATGAGCGGTAGCACAGAAGCAATATTTTGTAAACCGTTAACTATAAAAAAGAAAAATCCGCCGGGCGGAATAAAAGAGAAAAGGGAGTAAATGTCATGGGAACACAGGAAAAGGACCTCGCGTCGAGGCAGAACGTCATCAAGCGAAATGGTAAAGAGGTAAACTTCGATATCTCGAAGATCGCAAACGCGATCCGGAAGGCAAACAAGGAGGTCGAGCCGATCTACCAGATGAACGAGTACCAGATCGATGGGATCGCGGAGAATGTAGCGGGCCAGTGCGCGAAGCTGGATCGTGCGGTTTCCGTCGAGGAGATCCAGGATATGGTCGAGACCGGCATCATGGAGATGCGTGGCTATGAGGTCGCACAGAAGTATGTGCGCTACCGCTATACCCGTGAGCTGGCGCGTAAGGCGAATACCACCGATGAAGAGATCCTTTCCCTCCTCGATCAGTCGAACGAAGAGGCGAAGCAGGAAAACTCGAATAAGAATCCGGTGATCAACTCCACACAGCGTGACTACATGGCCGGCTATGTATCGAGAGACCTCACCAGCCGTGTGCTTCTTCCGGAGGAAATCACGAAGGCACACCGCGAGGGCATCATCCACTTCCATGATTCCGATTACTTCGCACAGCGTGAGCACAACTGTGATCTCGTGAACCTCGAGGATATGCTGCAGAACGGTACCGTGATCTCCGGCACTATGATCGAGAAGCCGCACAGCTTCTATACGGCCTGCAATATCACAACACAGATCATCGCACAGGTGGCCTCGAACCAGTATGGCGGACAGTCCTTCACCCTCAGCCACCTGGCACCGTTCGTGGACGTATCCCGTCAGAAGATCACGGGCCGTGTGCTGGAGGAAAACGCAGAGGCCGGCGTCAGCATGACCGACGAGCAGGTACGGAAGGTCGTGGAAAAGCGCCTGCAGGAAGAGGTCGTACGTGGTGTACAGACCATCCAGTATCAGATGATCACCCTCATGACCTGTAACGGTCAGGCACCGTTCGTCACGATGTTCATGTACCTCGATGAGGTACCGGCGGGCCAGACCCGTGATGACCTTGCGATGGTCATCGAGGAGGTCCTGAAGCAGCGCATGCAGGGCGTCAAGAATGAGAAGGGTGTCTGGATCACACCGGCCTTCCCGAAGATCATCTACGCTCTGGATGAGGACAATATCTATCCGGAGAGCAAGTACTACTACCTGACGGAGCTGGCAGCGAAGTGCACCGCGAAGCGCATGGTGCCGGATTACATCTCGGCGAAGAAGATGCGGGAGTATAAGGGCGATGTTTACCCGTGCATGGGCTGTCGTTCCTTCCTGACACCGGATAACGAGCAGCAGCCGGAGGGCCTCTGCAACGATGATAATAAGGCGGATGCCGGCAATTTCGCGAAGGGCCAGCATAAGTATTATGGCCGTTTCAACCAGGGCGTCGTCACGATCAACCTCGTGGATGTCGCCTGCTCTGCACATGGCGACATGGAGGCCTTCTGGCGTATCTTCGATGAGCGCCTGGAGCTCTGCCACCGTGCACTTCGTATCCGTCATGAGCGCCTGATGGGCACCACCTCGGATGTCGCACCGATCCTCTGGCAGTATGGTGCACTGGCACGCCTCAAGAAGGGCGAGAAGATCGATAAGCTTCTCTTCGGAAACTACTCCACCCTTTCCCTCGGCTATGCCGGCCTCTACGAGATGTGCGTACGCATGACCGGAAAGTCCCATACGGATCCGGAGGCGAAGCCGTTTGCGCTGAAGGTCATGCAGCATCTGAACGACAAGTGCGCGGAGTGGAGAAAGGAAGAGAACATCAGCTACTCCCTGTACGGTACACCGATGGAGTCGACGACCTACAAGTTCGCGAAGGCACTTCAGAAGCGCTTCGGTATCATCGAGGGCGTCACGGATCACAACTACATCACGAACTCCTATCATGTAAACGTTCGTGAGAAGATCGATGCCTTCACGAAGCTGAAGTTCGAGGCGGACTTCCAGAAGCTGTCACCGGGCGGCGCCATCTCCTACGTCGAGGTGCCGAACATGCAGAACAACATCCCGGCGGTGCTCAGCGTCATGAAGTTCATCTACGACAACATCATGTACGCCGAGCTCAACACGAAGTCGGATTACTGCGAGTGCTGCGGCTACGACGGCGAGATCCAGATCATCGAGGATGAGCACGGCAAGCTGATCTGGGAGTGCCCGAACTGCGGAAACCGTGACCAGTCGAAGATGTCGGTCGCACGCAGAACCTGCGGATACATCGGTACACAGTTCTGGAACCAGGGTCGTACGCAGGAGATCAAGGACCGCGTGCTTCATCTGTAAATCTATAACTCTATCTCAAATATAATAACTCTATCGCAAATAAGACGCAGAACAGCTGGATCGGGTGACCGATGCAGCTGTTCTGGAATCGTCAAGAGGTGCAGAGATGCATTATGCAGAAATAAAGTATTTTGATATCGCGAACGGGCCGGGGGTCCGTGTGAGCCTGTTTGTCTCGGGCTGCACACATAAGTGCCCGGGCTGCTTCAATGAGATCGCCTGGCCGTTTGATTATGGTCAGGAATTCACGAAGGAAACCGAGGATGAGATCCTCCGGAATCTGGCAGACCCGGCCTACCAGGGCCTGACGCTGCTCGGCGGGGAACCGATGGAGCCACAGAATCAGCCGGCCGTGCTGTCCCTCGTCCGTCGCTTTAAGGCGATGTATCCGGAGAAGGATCTCTGGTGCTTCAGCGGCTACCTCTACGACCGGGATCTCCTCGGAAGGATGGCGGATCAGGTGCCGGAGACGAAGGAACTCCTGAGCTATATCGATGTGCTCGTGGATGGACCGTTTATCATGGCGGAGAAGGATGTGACCCTGCTGTTCAAGGGCTCACGGAATCAGCGGACCATCGATGTGCAGAAGTCGCTGCAGGCAGGCCACATCATACAGTGGGATCCGGGCGAAGACACAACAATTTCACATACGGCGCATCTCTAGATGTGGTATACTTATGGGGCTGTGAGAAACAGCCCCGTTTTTATTTTACGCACGTAAAGCGTCCGGCTTCGTATCTGCTCCGGTGGGTGAAGATGATGTCGGATGTCTGCATTGAACTGAAATGCGTGCATGTTAAAGGATATCCATGGAGGATAAGGCCTATGATGACAAATGCTCAGATTCGTGCCTTCGCCCGGAACCAGCTGCGTGGCAACTGGGGTGCGGTGATCGGTGCCGGCTTTCTGATTCTGTTTTCGATGTTCGCATATTTCGTGCTGCTGTATGCGGTCGTCGTTCTCAGCAGCTTTTCACCGCTGTTCGGACGGTCCACTGTCTGGTCGCTCCGGATGGATCCGGCGTTGCCGCTCGCCATCCTGGTACTGATCGGTATCGTAATCGCCGCCCTCCTCTTTCTCGGACTCTGGCTCTATGCCGGCCTGTCGCTCGGCATGCAGCAGATGTATTTCGCGGTCGCACGTGGCCGTCGTGTCCGCGCGACGGATGTGTTTCATGGCTTCCGGAGCCTGTCGCACATGACGCACTTCTTCGGGACCCTCCTCGTGATCTGGCTCATCCAGATCGTGCTCGAGACCCCGCAGATCGTGATCGGGCATCGTTACGGTACCGTCACCTTCGATTACCGCGTGACCCAGACGATCACGAGCTTCATCGTGTATGTGATCGGTCTGTACCTCTCGATGGCCGCCCTGGCCTCCGCTGATCATCCGTCGATGGGGACGTGGACGGCACTCAGGACCTCGCTTCATATGATGCGAAATAAGAAGATGAAGCTGCTCGGCCTGTATCTCAGCTTTTTCGGCTGGGTACTGCTTATGGTCTTCACCCTTGGCCTCGCGGGCATCTTCGTGCAGCCATACCTCAGTCAGGCCGTGACGATCTTCTACCTCAGCGCCTACAGTGACGACTATCAGTCTGGTGTCGAGGAGGGAGAGTACCGCGAGCTGGACGAAGCAGACTACCGTGAAGTGAAGGAGCCTGCATACCACGCGGCGCAGGATACGGACGCGCACATGACAGAAGAGAAACCTGCATCTCGAAGCTTCGATGATGTACGTAGAGAATATACGCAGGAAAGCGTAGGAACAGACACGGATACAGAAGGAGAGAATCTATGAAGTGCCCGTTTTGCAGTGCAGAGGATACCCGGGTCATCGACTCAAGACCGGCGGATGAAAACACCGCCATTCGTCGCCGCCGCCAGTGCGAGGTATGTGGCAAGCGCTTCACCACCTATGAGAAGCTCGAGACCATGCCGATGATGGTGATCAAGAAGGACCAGAGCCGCGTGCCGTATGACCGCTCGAAGATCGAGGCCGGCATCATCCACAGCTGCCACAAGCGTCCGATCTCCACGTCGCAGATCAACCGGATGGTGGACGAGATTGAGAACGAGATTTTCGCCACCGGAGAGAAGGAGGTTCCGACCTCCCGGATCGGTGAGCTCGTCATGGATAAGCTGAAGTCCGTGGATCAGGTCGCCTATGTCCGCTTCGCCTCGGTTTACCGGGAGTTTAAGGACGTCAACACCTTCGTGGAGGAGATCGGGAAGCTGCTCACGAATCAGACACAGCACAGCAGTGCCGAGTGAGCTCGGTACAGCATGGAGAGACAGAGCGGAGAGCGTATGGAAAAGGTAAAAGTATGTGTTCCGATCACCGGACAGAATCAGACAGAGATTGAGTCGCAGGCACGGGCCATCGCTGCGACCGCTGCGGACGTCGTGGAGTGGCGTTTCGACCTCGCGACGGCACTGTATCCGTCGGTACAGGGGGCCAATGCACACACTCGGGATGCCGCGGAAGACGATCGCAGTGCGAACATCGATGTGAGCTCGGATGACGTACGGCAGCTGCCGGCGATGATCGCACGGCTTCGGACACTGCTTCCCGGAAAGGAGCTGCTCTTTACGATCCGAACACAGCGGCAGGGTGGAAGCTTCCCGGAGGATGCCGTCGCCTATCGGACATACTGTGCATCCGCCCTTGCATCGGAAGGTATCGATTACCTCGACCTCGAGGACACGACACCCGCAGAAGACAGCCGTGTCTTAATTTCACTGGCGCATGAGAAGGGTGTGCGCGTCATCGCGTCCTACCATGATTTCGAGAAGACACCGGCGGTCGAGGAGATCCTCGAGAAGCTGCGCGCGCTTCGTGCGATGGGGGCCGATATCCTGAAGACGGCCTACATGCCGGTGAAAACCTCGGATGTCGCTGCGCTGCTCCTTGCGACGGCCCGTTTCCGGGAGGAGGATGCGGCGAAGCACCCGCTCATCACGATGTCGATGGGCGAGATCGGCCAGATCAGCCGACTCATCGGTGGTGCCTTCGGCTCCATGCTCACCTTTGCAACGGTCGGAGAGTGCAGCGCACCTGGGCAGCTGCCGATCGACGCGGTGAGGGCAGCGCTGGCACAGCTTTCGCTTTAAGTTCAGATAGGGGTCGGAGGGCCGGCAACAGAAGCGCAGTCTTTTCATATAGCTTCTGGTGCCGGCCCTCCGGGGCCCTGCCGGAAGAGTGGCAGGGATATCCGCGAATTGGGCATATTTGCCAATTGTGATTGTAAAAGCAAACGTCTTATGGTAATATATTCCGGTATTCGACATTGAATCCTGTTCTGCTTAAGCAGGATTCATCCAGGTAGCTCCTGGAACGTCATATCAAACTGGAACGTGCTGCTTCGTTCCAATCATATTAAAGGGGGATTCTAATATGGCAGAAGACAAAAACTCTAGAAGTGGGCTCTGGCTCGGTGGCCTTCCTTGGTGGCAGGCTCTCATTTGTATCGTACTGGTACTTCTTCCGGTCTATGTGACGAAGATGAAGGACGGTAACCCAGTGATGATCGCCGCAACGACCATGACATCGGTACTGGGTATCTGCTTCGGCTTCGCTGTGATCTTTAACGAGATCGGTGAGCGCCTTCCGATCTGGAACAAGTACATCGGTGGCGGACTTCTCGCAACCTTCTTCGGTGTTGCAATTCTCAAGCAGTTCGGACTGATTCCGGAGGCTGGACTCGATGCAATCAACTCCTTCATCTCGGATGATGCAACCTTCCTTGAGCTCTTCATCGTTATGCTGATCACCGGCTCCGTACTTTCACTGGAGCGTGACATCCTGCTTCGTTCCTTCGCAGGTTATATCCCGGCAATCCTCGGCGGACTTCTCGCAGCGACGATTTTCGGTGGCATCACAGGTGCCATCTTCGGTATTCCGTTTGCAGATACCCTGATCAAGTATACACTTCCAATCATGGGTGGCGGTAATGGCGCCGGCGCCGTTCCGCTTTCTCAGATCTACGAGCAGGTAACCGGTGACGCGGCAGCGAACTACTATTCCTTCGCGATCATCGTACTGACCATCGCAAACATCTTCTGTATCATCGCTTCCGCAGCGCTGAACGCGCTCGGTGAGAAGGTTCCGACCCTGACCGGTGATAAGAAGACCCTGATCCGTGGCGCGGAGGAGCTTGCAAGAGACGATCAGAAGGTAAAGACCGACAACACCGACCTCGCAGGTGCACTTCTTCTTGCATTCGCATGCTTCTCTGTCGGTGAGCTCATGAGCGGTAAGATCCTTCCGAAGATCGCAGGTGCACCGATTCATAAGTATGCATACATGATCGTCTTCGTTGTCATCCTTGCAGCGACCGGTGTCATTCCGGCCAGAGTACGTGCAGGTGCGAAGAGACTTCAGAGCTTCTTCTCCGGCCAGCTCGGTATCATCATCATGGTCGGCATGGGTGCAGACTTCAACCTCGCAGAGCTCTTTAACGCGATCGCTCCGAAGAACATCATCATGGCACTCATGATCGTGATCGGTGCCATCGTCGGTTCCGCAGCGGTTGGTTACCTCGTAGGCTTCTACCCGATCGACTCTGCAATCACTGCTGGTCTTTGCATGGCGAACCGTGGTGGTAACGGCGACCTCGCCTGCCTCGGTGCAGCAGATCGTATGGATCTGATCGCTTACTCACAGCTTTCTTCTCGTCTTGGTGGTGGTATCGTCCTCATCATCGCAGCCTTCGTATTCTCCTTCATGCTCTAATACGCGCTGTAGAGAAACTGACAATTGAATATGGCAGAACCATAAGCAGCTGGTTCAGTATGGGTCGCCCACCGCGGGCGACCCTTTTTGATAAAAGCTTCATCACATCCATAAAGGGGGATTTTTTATGATCGTTTACTACAAGCGGATGGCGAACGCCATCGTGCTTCTCGGCGCGGTGCTCGGGGGCATCCTCGGTCTCGTGGCTTTTCACGGGCAGATTCTGAATAATCCGGATAAGACCGCAGTGTTCGTCTGGGCACTCTGGGTATTTGGCGGCATTATCCTCGGACGTCTGCTTTCTTCGATCCTTGCGAATCGACGTCTTCAGGCCGTGCAGAAGCAGCTCTATACGGACGCAGACCCGGCGGGCTTCCTGCAGAACTTCGAGGCGGTCAATGCCCGCGTGCCGAAGAATCTCGCAGAGTATGCGAATGGTCAGCACTGGATTTCCTTCGCGAAGGAAGCCCTCGGTGATTTCGAAGGTGCCTGGGATGCGGTGAAGGACCTGAAGCCGGACGAGCTTCGTATTCATGCGCTGACGAGCTCCGCGCTTATCGTAAATCAGAAGGCGAATCTCCAGATCCTGCGCGGGGATCTCGAAGCGGCGAGCTTCCAGATCGAGGATCTGAAGAAGCTGAAGGAGGTTTCGGAAAAGCGTGCCACACGTCTCGCTGAAAACCTCGCACAGCAGATTCGTGTGCACGAGGCCCGGATCGCTGCGGCAGAGGGCCGGGCGGATGCGGATATCCCGTACCTCGAGGAGGAGATCCAGTACGCTGGAAATGTCATCTACCGGAAGGAGATGCAGCTTACGCTCGCCGAGTACGCGCTTCGTACCGGTGATCAGGAAAAGGCGCGTGCTTATCTTCACGACATCATCGCAGACCGGAAGGGCCTCTATACTGAAAAACGCGCCGATGAACTCCTCGCACATCCGGAGGCATATACGAAATATACGAAGGCCATCCGCGGCGAGCACGGTGAGAAGATCGGTGAAGAGGACAGTGATGGCTTCGTGGTGATCCGGGAGTGATGACCGGTGCGTCTTTTAAGCGTAAGCGTTCAGCTAAGGGGCCCCTTAGCTGAACTGTTACCCGAACGATAAAGAGACTAGAGAAAAAAGTGGATTTATCTTGCAAGATATATGAATATCTGCTATGACTAATATGTTTGCGGGTTCTGATGAGCCTGCTTTTTATGTGTTTTAGCATATCTGCCATGGGGCAGGAGGAGTTGAAATGAAAATCGAAGCGAAGAAGGATCTGCGCCGGCTGATCACGGTGGTGCTGGCCTCGCTCTTGATGGCGATCAATATCAAGACATTTGTCCGTACCGGTGGACTCTACCCGGGTGGTGCGACGGGACTGACGATCCTGATCCAGCGTATCAGCCAGATGTATCTGCCACATGAGATTCCATACTCGCCGATCAATATCCTGCTGAATGCGATCCCGGTCTACATCGGCTTCCGCTTCATCGGAAAGAAGTTTACCTTCTTCTCGCTCATCATGATTCTCCTGACCGGCTTTTTCACCGATCTGATGCCGGCGCACGTCATTACCTATGACACCCTGCTGATCGCCATCTTCGGCGGCATCATCAACGGTGTGGTCATCAGCCTCTGCTTAAGTGTGGATGCGACGACCGGTGGTACGGATTTCATCGCCATCTACCTCAGCCAGAAGCGCGGCATGGAGACCTGGAACCTGATTCTCGGCTTCAATGTCCTGATCCTCGGTGCCGCCGGTGTGCTTTTCGGCTGGGATAAGGCGCTGTATTCGATCGTGTTCCAGTACGTATCCACCCAGACCCTGCATACCCTCTACCGTGATTTCCAGCGCCAGACGCTCTTTATCGTCACGGACAAGGCAGAGGAGATTGCGAAGATGATCTTCGATGAAACCCATCACGGCGCGTCCATCATGCAGGCGGAGGGTGCCCATGAGCATAAGAATCATCAGGTGCTCTACTCCGTCATCGCCGCCGACGGCGCCCGTCATGTCATCAAGCGCATCCGGGAGATCGATGCCCATGCCTTCGTGAACTCCATCCGTACGACGGAGCTCGCCGGACGTTTCTACATGAAGCCGAAGGATTAAATCTGAATAAACGTAAAAGCCGCGCACAGTCATATGCTGTGGGCGGCTTTTTATATACGGGCAATGTCTCTGGCGGGTATACCATCTCGTCACGGGAATTCAGTGTTTCGTCCGGCGACTCCGGGCGGCGCGGCCTGGAGTCTCAGCTGAATTTCTTTCGGAGAATTTCGAGCAGGTACTCGTCGGCCTTCGAGAGGAAGGCTCCCTTCAGTGTCGCGATGCAGAGATCCCAGTAGGCCGGGTAGGAGGCATCGATCGAGAAGAAGGCCGGCGGGTTTTCGAAGCTGTTTGCGGCGACATACTCGGATGGGAGCATGGTCACCCCCATGCCCTCAGCGGCGAGCTTCTCGAGGCTCATGTAGTTTCGGCACAGAAGGCGGATCTCCGGCTGGATCCCGGCCTTCCGCAGCACGGAATCCGTGACATGACGGATCCGCTGCTCCTTATGCAGGGTCAGCAGCGGCTGGTCGGCGAGCAGCTTTACGTCCAGCACCGGATAAGGATAGCCCGGCGTCGGTACAGCCTTTTTAGCCAGTGGATTATTCCGGGACATCGCGATGATAAAGGGATAGCGCTTCAGCACCTCATACTGAAGTGACGGGTTCGCGAGCACACCATAGACCGGCGCATGCATGATGGAAAAGTCCATCTCGCCGGAGATCAGATGCTGCTCCTGTGGCTCGGTGGAGCCCTCGAACAGATCGATGGTGATGCCCGGATAGAGTGCGCTGTACTCTGGAAGAATCTGCGGCAGGACGATCGCACCGAGGTGATGCGTGACACCGAAGCTGATATGGCCGACCTTCAGATCGTTGATGTCCGTGATTTCCGATGAAAAGTCATCATAGATCTTCAGCACCTGACAGGCCATCTGATAGTACTTCTCACCGGCGAAGGTGAGCTTCAGACCATCGGGACTGCGCACGAAGATCTTTGCGCCGATCGAGTCCTCGATGCGCTGCAGGGACTGCGAGAGCGAAGGCTGGGTGACGAAAAGCTTCTTTGCAGCCTTCGAGATATTGCCGGTGTCGGCGGTGGTTTTTACATAGAGAAGTTCACGTGTGGTCATAATACGTCCTCGGATATCATACAAACAGATAAACTTAACTGTACCACAGCCGGGCCCGATATGCTAAGATAAATTGCGTACGAAATGAAAACATTACGAAAGAAAGAGAAATCTATGAATAAGAACTATACCGCTATTCTGTTCGACCTCGATGGTACGATCATGGACTCTGGTCCTGGCATCATGAAATCCGTGCAGTACGCACTCGATCACTTCGGTTATCCGAATGAGCCGGAGGAGAAGCTCCGGAAGTTTGTCGGCCCGTCCCTCATGGACAGCTTCACAAACTTCTATAGCATGAATCCGCAGGATGCGGAGCGGGCCGTCGCCCTCTACCGCGAGGTCTATCCGACCGATGGCATCTTTGACGCCACCCCATATGCCGGTATCGAGGACGTTTTCCGTGCGATTCAGGCGAGTGGGCGTAAGCTCGTCCTCGTGACCTCGAAGCCGCACATCTTCGCAGAGCGTATCCTAGAGCACTTCGGTTTCGCACCGTACTTCTGCTATCAGACCGGCCCGGAGCTCGGTGACCATGACAGCCGGAAGGCACGTCTCATCAACCGGGCCGTCGAAGCGCTTAAGCTCGACAAGGCGGACTGCGTCATGATCGGTGACCGTATGTTTGATATCGAGGGTGCCGTCGAAGCCGGCGTCGATTCCATCGGCGTCACCTACGGCTTCGGAGACCGTGCAGAGCTGGTCAATGCAGGCGCCATGTACATCGTGGATTCCCCGAAGGAGATTCTCTCCGTGATCGGGATACAGTGAAAGGAGATATCTATGCTGAAGGATCTGGTATTAAAGGACAGAAGCTATCGTGGCTATCATGAGGAACGCAAGGTGACGAGAGACGAGCTCATCGATATGGTGGATGATGCCCGTCTGACCGCGTCCGGTGGAAACAAGCAGCCGCTCAAGTATTATATTTCGATAGAGCAGGAGGAAGTGGAGGCCATCCTCGCGACGACGAAGTGGGCAGCCGCCCTTCCGGAGCTGCACCTTCCGAAGCCGGGCACGCATCCGACCGCGTTCATCATCATTCTGCAGGATACGGACATTCAGCCGAACATGCAGGCGGCGATGATCGACGTCGGCATCACGGCACAGACGATCACACTTTCGGCGACCGAAAAGGGCCTCGGCTGTCTCATGATCCGAAACTTCGGACTGAAGCCACTGACCGAGGTGCTGGGACTTCCAGAGAGTCTCGTACCGGTCCTGGTCATCGCTATCGGAGAGCCGGCAGAGAAGATCGAGCTGGTTCCGGTACCGGAGAACGGCGACGTGAATTACTATCGCGATGAAAACGGCACACACTACGTTCCGAAGCGCGCGCTCGAGGACATCGTGCTGGAAAAGAAATAAAGATGATTCTATCACATGACAGTGTGCGAATCATGGGATGATGGGAGACAGACGTTCTGCGTCTGTCTCTTTTTGTCTGCCGCTCACTTTTTCCGCGTGGCAATGTCCTGAAAGCAGAAATAGTCCGGTTGGTGGCGGGACTGGGTGTACTCAAACAGCAGGCCCGATGCGTTGAACGTCTGGTTTACAACAACGGCAACACAGTCGTAGCTGTCCATGTCCAGCAGCTTTTCGTCGCGGGCGGTGGCGTGTTCCACCGTGATGTGGCGCTTGCTGGTGATAATCTGCATACCCAGTGTGTTCTCAATATAATCGTAGATAGAGTTTGCGGCAATTTCCGGTGTCAGGCCGGGGACAAACTCCTTTAAAAAGTAGTTGACGTCGAGAATCAGCGCTTTGCCGTCGAGATACCGCACGCGTTCAATACTCCATAGCTCATCCCCAACCGAGAAACCGCTCTTGGCGGCAAAGCACTCATCGGCGATGACAGTCTCAAACTTCGTGACCTTCGTCACGGCGCGAAGGCGGTTGCGGCGGGCGGTTTCTTGAAATGTCTCGATGCCGCCGATGGTAAACGTCGTTTTTCCCACCGGCTGGTAGATGACCCGCACGCCGCGCCCCTGCATGGTCTGCACATAGCCGTCGGCTACCAGCTCTGCCAATGCGCGTCGAACTGTGCTGCGGGAGCAGGCGTATTCCTCTATTAAGGTATTCTCGCTGGGCAGCAGCGATTGATAGGGGTAATCCTGCGCCTCGATGCGTTTTTTGATGCTGTGATAAATGCCCTCATATTTTGCCTTTGGCATGGTGTGTACCTCGCAACTTGTTCAAACATTTGTTTTAGCATACCGTCTTTTCGGTTAAATTTCAAGTGGGAAACTTGTGAGCAGTGCCGAAAATAGGCATTCTGCACTACTTTTTTGCAAAAGCACATTGACTTGTATGAACAAGTCTGGTATTGTGACTATAAGGAGAACTTGTATGAACAAGTTCAAGGTTCGTAGATGCCCGCTATGCCGGGCAAAAGGAGGAAAACATCATGAGTAAATACGAACAGGACGCGCGGCGGCTGCTTGAGTACGTTGGCGGCAAGGAGAACATTGCGGCAGTATCCCACTGCGTAACGCGTATGCGATTTGTCCTCAACGATCCCGCCAAGGCGGATGTTGCCAAGATCGAGGCGCTGAAATCCGTCAAGGGCACTTTTACCCAGGCGGGCCAGTTCCAGGTCATCATCGGCAATACGATCAGCGATTTCTACAATGACTTTATTGCCGTCTCCGGCATCGACGGTGTCTCGAAGGACGCTGTCAAGAGCGCGGCCAAGCAGAACCAGAACGCCCTGCAGAAGGGCATGAGCGTGCTTGCGGAGATTTTTGCCCCATTGATTCCCGCCATCATCACCGGCGGTTTGATTCTCGGCTTCCGCAACTGCATTGACAGCATCTACTTTTTTAACAACGGCACCCAGACGCTGTGCGACATCAGCCAGTTCTGGTCCGGCGTTGACAGCTTCCTGTGGCTGATTGGCGAAGCCATCTTCCATATGCTGCCTGTCTGCATCTGCTGGTCTGTCACAAAGAAAATGGGCACGACACAAAGCCTGGGCATCGTCCTCGGCCTGACGCTCGTCTCCGGCCAGCTGCTCAACGCCTACGCTGTCGCGTCCACTGCAGCGGTGGACATCCCGAAATGGGATTTTGGCTTCTTCACCATCAACATGATTGGCTATCAGGCGCAGGTCATTCCCGCCATGCTGGCCGCATTCACGCTGGTCTATCTAGAAAAATTCTTCCGCAGGATCTGCCCGCCGGTCATCTCGATGATCGTTGTGCCATTCTGCTCGCTGGTGCTGTCCGTCATCATCGCCCACACTGTCCTTGGCCCAATCGGCTGGAAGATCGGCACCTTCATTTCTGACATCGTCTACGCCGGCATTTCCGGCTCCTTCCGCGTGATCTTTGGCGCAATCTTCGGTTTTGTTTATGCTCCACTGGTCATCACCGGCCTGCATCACATGTCCAACGCCATCGATATGCAGCTGATCGGCGACTTCGGCGGTACGATGCTGTGGCCGATGATCGCGCTGTCCAACATTGCGCAGGGCTCCGCCGTCCTCGGTATGATCTATCTGCAGCGCAAGAACGCGGACGCTCAGGAGGTCAACGTACCCGCCTGCATCTCCTGCTACCTCGGCGTTACCGAGCCCGCTATGTTCGGCGTCAACCTGAAATTCCACTTCCCGTTTATCTGCGGCATGATTGGATCTGCCATCGTAGCGGTCGTCTGTGTGGCAACTTCTACCACGGCCAACGCCATCGGTGTCGGCGGCATCCCTGGTATTTTGTCAATCCAGCCCGCCTATATGCTCAGCTTTGCGCTGTGCATGGTCATTGCCATCGTCGTCCCATTTGTGCTGACCGTCATCGTCGGCAGGAAAAAAGGCGTTGCCTGATTTTGTGAGGTGTGTACCATGAATGATTTTAAAGATAAAGTTGTCTACCAAATTTACCCGAAATCCTTCATGGATTCGAACGGTGACGGCTTCGGCGATTTGAAGGGCGTCACCGCGAAACTGGACTACCTCGCCGACCTGGGCGTTGACTATCTCTGGCTGACGCCGTTCTTCCCCTCGCCCCAGCGCGACAACGGCTATGATGTGGCCGACTACCGTGCCGTTGACCCGCGCTACGGCACGATGGAGGATCTGGAGGAGCTTATCCGCGAGGCGGACAGGCGCGGCATCGGCCTGATGCTGGACATGGTGTTCAACCACACCTCCACCGAGCATGAGTGGTTCAAAAAAGCACTGGCGGGCGACAAAAAGTACCAGGACTATTACATCTTCAAGGACGGCACGCCCGACTGCTACCCGACGAACTGGGTGTCGAAATTCGGCGGCCCTGCGTGGGAATATGTACCATGGCTCGGCAAGTGGTATCTGCACCTGTACGATGTTATGCAAGCCGACCTGAACTGGGAGAACCCCGCCGTGCGGGAAGAAATGGCCGACATCCTGCGATTCTGGAAGGCGAAGGGCATCAAGGGTTTCCGTTTCGACGTCATCAACGTCATTTCCAAGCCCAAATTTTACGAGAATGACTACGAGGGCGACGGCCGCCGCTTCTACACCGATGGCCGAAACGTCCACAAATATCTGAAAGAGCTGGTCGCGGATGGCGGCATCGACGGTATGATAACCGTTGGCGAAATGTCCTCCACCACGCTGGAAAACTGCATCGGCTACACCGCTGAGGGCAATCACGAGCTGACGATGTGCTTCAATTTCCACCACCTGAAGGTCGACTACAAGGACGGGCAAAAGTGGGAATTGAGGGAGCCTGATTACCTCGCCATGAAGAAACTGTTCCAGACCTGGCAGGAGGGGATGCAGGCCCACGGCGGCTGGAATGCGCTGTTCTGGTGCAACCACGACCAGCCCCGTGCGGTCAGCCGCTTTGGTAGCGACACGACCTACTGGAAGGAAAGCGCCGAGATGCTGGCGGTGGCCATCCACTTTATGCGTGGCACACCGTACATTTATCAGGGTGAGGAGCTGGGCATGACGAACCCGCACTTCACGAAAATCGAGCAGTACCGCGACGTCGAGAGCCGCAACTACTACAGGATCCTGCGAGAGCAGGACAAGACCGAGGCCGAGACGCTGGACATTATCGCCCAGCGCAGCCGCGACGACAGCCGCACTCCGATGCAGTGGGACGCGAGCGAGAACGCCGGGTTTACCACCGGTACGCCGTGGATCGGCATTGCCGACAACTACAAGGCCATCAACGCCGCTGCCCAAATGGACGCCCCGGATTCCATCCGCAGCTTTTACAAAACACTGGTGGCCCTGCGCAAGAAAATGCCGGTCATCAGTGCAGGAAAAATCGAGTTCTTGTACCCCGACAACGCGGATTTGTTAGCCTATCGCCGGTACGACGGCGAGACGGAGCTGCTGGTTCTCTGCAACCTGCGGGAGCGGGAAATTGCCAAGCCCCTGCCCGTAGGCTGGACCGATGCCGAGAAACTGCTGGGTAACTACCCCGACACCGCCGACACGCTGCGCCCCTATGAGTGCGTAGTGCTGAAAAAGTGAAGGCTGCCGTATTATCTTTTCGCTATTGGGAGTTGACCGTATCCTTTGCGATAGTAACCTCATAGTGAGCAAGACAAAAGCATTTTCCCTTATTTGCAATGCAAATATAAGGGAAAGTGCTTTTTGTTTTGTCTGCCGCCCACTCCATCCACTTTAGTCAGAAACACTTGAGTCAAGTAATTCTGACTAAAGCATTGACTCGAGGATAAGACAATTGTAAAATTTAGTCAGAAATACTTGAGTCAGGTAAAACTGAGTAAAACGTGACCGGAGGAAGATATGCAGTTTCTGGGGAGAGAGAACGAGCGAAAGCGAATCGAGCGTCTGCTGGACAGTGATCGGATGGAAACGATGATGCTATATGGGCGTCGTCGTGTCGGGAAGAGTGTGTTGATCAAGAAGGTACTGGAGGATACGCGCATCTCGAGTGTGTACTATGAGTGTAAGCAGACATCTGAGCAGAATAATGTCAATAGCCTTCGAATGATGATTTCCGATAGTCTGCGGCTGCCAAAGCTTGGCTTTGACAGTATGGAAGAAACGCTGCGCTTCATGTTTGAGCGAGCCTGTGCAGAACCGATGATTCTGGTCATCGATGAATATCCATATATTCAGAGTAAGGTGGAAGGCATGGATAGTATCCTTCAGTCTCTGATCGATGAATTTAAAGAAACATCGAAGCTGAAGCTCATTCTCTGTGGATCCTATGTGGATGTCATGGAAAAGCTACTGGAAAAATCCAATCCGCTGTATGGACGACTGCATCTCGTGATGGAGCTGAAGCCGATGGATTATTACGAATCCCAGCTCTTCTACCCGGATTTTTCACCGGAGGATAAGGTACGCATTTTCAGCATTTTCGGTGGAATTCCATACTATAATCAGCAGGTGGATGACAGAAAATCTGTGTATGAGAATCTCATGGAGCTGATCGTGGAGCCGGGGGCGCGGCTCGAGAATGAGGTAGTGGGCTATATTCAATCCGAAATATCGAAGATGGTGAATGCAAATGAGGTATTTGAAGCATTGGCCAGAGGATACAGCCGGTATTCGGACATACAGGCACAGTCACATGTGTCGAGCGGGCCTGCATTGGCCGAGGTTCTGAAGCGGCTGATTCAGATGGATGTGGTGGCGAAGGAAACGCCGATCAATGACGAAAATAACAAAAAGAAGACGGGCTACTATATCAGCGATAATCTGTCACTGTTTTACTACCGATATATTTTCCGCTATGCATCGCAGCGGAATATTTTAAACCCGGATGTGTTTTATGAGCGCTATATCCGGGAGGACTTCGAGAGCAAATATGTGCCGAACCGATTCGAAATCATCTGTCGGCAGTATCTGATCCGTCAGAATCGTCTGGGGCGCATCGAGCCGGCGTTTGATCGCATCGGAAAGTACTATTATGATCTTCCGAAGGAGCATCGAAACGGTGAGTTCGATGTGGTGACCGAGGATCCGAATGGATATACGTTTTATGAGGCGAAGTTTCGATCGGCACCGATGACGGAGGAGATGATTCGAACGGAAATCGAGCAGGTAAAGGCGACGGGACTCCACTGTTACCGGTATGGATTCTTTTCGAGATCCGGATATGGAGAGATCAGAAACATGGATGAGACACTGCGACTGATTTCTCTGCATGAAATCTATGAATAAAAGAAGTATTTAGATAAGGACATTCCATTATGGAATGCCCTTATTTCTTTATTGCATTTCCTCTTCACGCGCGCGGCACAGTACAATCGAAGTACAGAATGATAAATAAATAACCACTTTCATGACGGATCGTGATAGGAGCTATTTCTTTTCTGCCTCCGGCATCGCATAGGCGAGACGGTCCGAAGACAGACGGTCGTATGAAAAGAGTGGATGGAAACATGGTTTATTTCAGGAGGTAAACATGGGCGATTCATTAACGAGAAAGATTATCCGTTCCCACATGGTGAAGGGTTCGATGACCGCGGGTGAGGATGTATTTGTAAAGGTCGATCAGACCCTGACGCACGATATCAATGCGGTCATGACCTATCTCGGCTTCGAGCAGCTGGGCATCCCGACACAGGTGAAGACCTCGGTATCCCATCTCGATCACAATCTGCTGTACATCGATTTCAAGACACCAGACGATCATAATTATCTTAGGACCATCGCAGAGAAGACCGGTGTGTATGTATCGAGACCGGGAAACGGTATCTGTCATATGGTGCAGACCTCCCGTTTCGCGACCCCGGGTGAGCTTCTGATGGGTGGCGACAGCCATACCCCATCGGGCGGTGCCGTCGGCATGCTGTCCATCGGCGTCGGCGGTATGGATATCACGACCGCAATGGCGGGAGTACCGATGCGTCTTACGATGCCGAAGGTCGTCAAGGTAAATCTCACAGGGAAGCTGAAGGCCGGCGTGAATGCAAAGGAAGTCGTCCTCGAGATGCTTCGCCGTGTCACCATCAAGGGCGGTCTTGGCAAGGTGTTTGAGTATGTCGGTGAGGGTGTGAAGACCCTGTCTGTTCCGGAGCGTCTCACCATCGCGAACATGGGTGCGGAGATGGGTGCCACCACCTCGATCTTCCCGGCGGACGAAGTCGTCAAGGCCTTCATGGAGGCACAGGAGCGTGGTGACCAGTATACCGAGTTCCTTCCGGATGCGGATGCCGCGTACGATGAGGAGATGAACCTCGACCTGAGCAGCCTCGAGCCACTGATCGCCCTCCCACATCAGCCGGACAACGTCGTACCGATGAGCACACTCGAGGAGCATCCGGTCGTGCAGCAGGTCTTCATGGGCTCCTGCACCAACGGCTCCTACAGCGATTTCGCGAAGGCTGCGCTCGTCATGCAGGGACGCCATGTCAGTGAGAATCTGCAGTGCACGGCAGGTATCGCCAGCAAGCAGATCTATAAGCAGCTTCTGAAGGATGGTTACCTCGATATGCTGATCGATGCCGGTGTGCGTATCCTGGAGCTGAGCTGTGGACCATGCTGTGCCATCGGTCAGGTACCGCCGACAAACGGTGTCGCAGTACGTACCTCGAACCGTAACTTCCGTGGCCGCGCAGGTTCACCGAATGCCAATGTTTATCTCGTTTCGCCGGAGACCGCAGCCGCCACGGCAATCAGGGGTACCTTTGCAACGGCAGAGGAAATCATGGGCGCGGATGTGGAAAAGCTCGCTGCAATTCAGGAGCCGGTACATTACATGGTCGATGATGCGATGATTATTCCGCCGCTTCCGGAAGAGGAAAGAGAGAAGGTTGAGGTGCTGAAGGGACCGAACATCGCATTCCTTCCGGTACCGGAGAAGCCGGAGAAGAACCTTCAGGTGAAGATCTCACTGAAGGCCGGGGACAATATTTCGACCGATGATATCACACCGGCCGGCGCCGAGTTCTCCTCGATGCGTTCGAACATCCCGCTGATGTCGAAGTACTGCTACAACCGTTATGATCCGAGCTTCTCTGAGCGTGCAAAGGAGCTTGGAAAGTCCATCATCGTCGGTGGTGAGAACTATGGTCAGGGATCGTCCCGTGAGCATGCCGCCATCAATCCGATGTACCTCGGCGTAAAGGTGGTCATCGCAAAGAGCATCGCCCGTATCCATAAGGGTAATCTCATCAATCATGGCATCGTACCGATGATTTTCGAGGACCCGGCAGATTACGATAAGCTCGATCAGATGGACGAGCTGGCCATCGATGATTTCACCGTGCAGATTCCGACACATGAGGTGATCGTACGCGATGTGACGAAGGATTTCAGCTTCAAGTGCCGCCTCGAGCTTTCCGATGCAGAGACCGCCGTCGTGCTCGCCGGTGGACAGCTCCGCTACCTGAAGCAGCAGCTCGTCGAGATGGGTGTGCTCAAGGCAGAGGACCTCGAGAAGTAAAGAGGGCATAATGCTGGGCCGATAGAAGAAATCAGATGATTCAAATCAGCATAATAGTATGAGGAAAACCTCCCTCGTGATGGTATGATAAAGACATCACGAAGGAGGTTTTTTATGCGGGACAGTGACTGGAAGATCATCTATGAGCTGCACCAGAATCCGAGTATCACGAAGGTTTCGGGACTTCTCTATAAGTCGCAGTCGGCGATCACGAAGCGGCTGCAGTCGATGGAACAGGAGCTTGAGTGCCGGATCGTAGAGCGGACACCACAGGGAGTGACGTTCACGAAGGAGGGCGAGTTCCTGTTTCAGATGGCGGAAAAGTATCTGCAGCTGGAAAATGAGACGCAGGAAGGGCTTCGGAAGATTCGGGCGCAGCATAAGGAAACGATCCTCCTCGGCTCGGCCTATACCTATACGAAGTATTCGCTCTATGATGTGCTGAATCCGTTTACCGCGACACATCCGAATATCAGTGTTCGGGTCATCAACAAGCAGAGTAATGTTCTGTATGAGATGCTGATGGAGGGGAAGCTCGATGCGGCGTTTATTCGCTCTGACTATACGACGGGGGTCTATCATGAGCTCGTGGACCATACCGCAGCGTACTGCGTGACACGGGATCCGGTGGAGCTCGATGCGCTGCCATCGATGGAACAGGTGGCCTATCAGACCAATGAGAAAACCATCGGGAAGATCGAAGCGTGGTGGATGGAGCGTTTCGGCACGAAGCTGCCGGAGCCGGCAGAGGACGCGGGCTACATCGAATTTGCATTCCGAAGCATTGCCGAAGGAAACAAGTATCTTCTCTGCTTCCTGCCGGATAATTTCGTCAATGAATTTCATCTGACGCTGACACCGCTTCTCACGACGGATGGAAGGCAGATCACGAGAGACAGCTGGTTCATCTATAAGAAGGAGAAGAATCGCCGGGCGGTGGTGGATGAACTGATCCGGTATGTGGAAAAGCATGTCAAGATCCAGGGATGAGCGTCTACGAGGCTGAGAACAGAAGCCATCTGACTGTATGCTTCCACTACTCCGCACATGGAAACGATGCTGGATGAAGCATGCCGCGTGGTATTCGTTTTAATGAATCTCCATAGAAAATATCTTATGATGCATATATTTTTATATATATTTTACTATATGGCACATTGCCGATATACTTTCATTATAGAAGGAATGCACACGAAAAGTGCGTGGAGCATTCGGGTATGAATACTGTAGAGCGCCGTTCAGGGCGGTGGAAAAGGAGAGAAAGATGATTACAGAAGAGCAGATCAAGGCAGCGGAGGCGAAGTTTGGTGAGCTGATCCGTAATGAGAATGCACGTATCGAGGCGATGAAGAAGGACAGTGAGGTGAAGGACTTCTCGAAGCTTTCACATATCAAGGTCGGCATCCTGCCGGGTGATGGCATCGGCCCGATCATCATGGAGCAGGCAGTTCGTGTCGTAAATGAGCTTCTGAAGGAGGAGATCGCCTCCGGTCGTGTCGAGCTTCATGAGATTCCGGGCATGACCATCGAGCGCAGATCCGAGCTTATGGAGTCTCTTCCGGCAGATGTCATGGAGGAGTGTAAGAAGTGCGATGTACTCGTGAAGGGTCCGTTCGTGACCCCGAGACCTGGTGATCCATATCCAAACCTCGTATCCGCAAACTCCCTGCTGCGCAGAGGCCTGAACCTCTTCGCAGCCGTACGTCCGATCAAGATGCCGGATAAGGGCATCGACTGGACCTTCTTCCGCGAGAACATCGAGGGTGAGTACATCTGGGGCAACAAGGGGATCGAGGTCAATGAGGACCTCGGTGTAGATTTCAAGGTCTGCACGAAGCCGGGCGCAGAGCGTATCGCACGTGCCGCGTTCGAGTTTGCACGTAAGAATGGCAAGACCAACGTCACCGTCGTAACGAAGTCCAACATCGTAAAGCTGGCAGATGGTAACTTCCTGAAGACCGTTCACCGCATCGGTGCAGAGGAGTATCCGGAGATCGAGGTACAGGATAGACTCGTCGATGCGATGGCAGCGAAGATGACCGATCCGGAGTTCAATGCCGGCATCCAGGTGGTGGTGCTTCCAAACCTCTACGGTGATATCATAACCGATGTCGCAGCGGAGCTTCAGGGTGGTCTCGGTACCGCATCCAGCTCCAACATCGGTAACCAGTACGCACTCTTCGAGGCGATTCATGGTACCGCACCATATCTTATGAGCCATGGCCGCGGAAACTATGCAAATCCATGCTCCCTCATCCGTGCGATGGGCGAAATGATGGCCCACATCGGTTATGGTGATCGGAAGGCGATCCTGGATCAGGCCCTCGAGATCTGCACCGTGACCGAGCGCAAGGTCGTACTGACCACTGAGACCAAGAATGCATCCGCAGCCGAGTTCACCGATTACCTCATCGAGACCATAAAGGGTCTGGAGAAGTGATTTCTTAATACCTTGACATAGTGTATGATGACAGCATCCTTCGCAAGCGGAGGATGCTGTTGCTTAAATAAAGTCTTTCGTTCATCATAAAGGAGCTTATCATGAGAAAATTCAGGACAGTATTTATGCGTGGCGGCACCTCGAAGGGATGCCTTTTTAAGAAGGAGGATCTTCCGGCGGACAGAGCCGAGTGGGATGACATTTTCCTGCAGGTCATGGGAAGTCCGGATCCGAAGCAGATCGATGGTATGGGCGGTACCGTATCCTCCAACAACAAGATCGTCGTCATCTGGAAGTCCGAGGAGCCGAATGTCGACATCGAGTACCTGGTTGGCCAGGTCATCGTCGGCAAGGAGCAGGTGGACTATAAGTCGAACTGCGGTAACATGACCGCTGCGGTTCCGGCCTTCGCGGTCGAAGAGGGCATGGTCGAGATCAAGGAGCCGGTCACGACGGTTCGCATGCTGAACAAGAACACCGATAAGTATATCAATGTCGATGTACCGATCGATCCGGAGACCCATACCTTCGCACAGGATGGTGACTGCGCCATCGCCGGTGTCGACGGTACGGCCGCCGAGCTGAAGGTCGATTTCCTGAACCCGGCGGGTGCCAAGACCGGGAAGCTCCTTCCGACCGGACATGTGATCGATACGCTCGATATCCCGGGCTTCGGAAAGCTCGAGGCGACCATCATCGATGTATCGAACCCGATCGTCCTGGTACGTGCCGAGGATATCGGCATGAAGGGCACGGAGCTTCCGTCCGAGATCAATGCCAACACCCTGGTGATGGAGCTTCTCGAGAAGATCCGTGGCACCGCCTGTGTGATGATGGGCTTCGCAAAGGATCTTCAGGATGCCACCGATCATCAGCCAGGCGTTCCGAAGGTTGGATTCGTGACCAGTCCGGTCGGTTTTACGGATATCGAGGGGAAAGAGGTCAATGCAGATAAGATGGACATCTGTGCCCGTGTCATTTCTGTCTTCAAGTGCCACAAGGCGATTCCGCTGACCGCTGCCAGCTCGGTTTCCACTGCCGCCTTCCTGGATGGTACGATCGTGAACCAGATTGCACCGGTGAAGCCGGGTCAGAGCACGGTCCGCATCGGTCATCCGAGCGGTGTGATGACCATGGTGCCGACCGTCGAGAAGCAGGGCGAGAACATGGCGGACGCGAAGGTGCCGGGTGTTGCAGTACAGCGTACGGCCCGCCGTATCATGGATGGATATGTCTATGTCAGAAATTAAGAAAATACTGGAGCGGCTCCGGACCTTTACGGTGCCGGAGCTCTGCGATGGGCTGCCACTCTACCATGTCATGGATCATGAGATCAAGCCGCGGGTAGGCAGTACCCACATCGTCGGGACCGCCGTCACGGTTGACGTGCCATCCGGGGAGGGTGGCATCGTCGCCGATGCGATTCTCTCCCTGAAGCCGGGGGATATCCTGGTGGTTTCCGGAAAGGGAAACTGCGAATGCTCCTACTGGGGCGATCATCGCTCCCTCTGCGCGAAGATGATGGGCGCGGAGGGCGTCATCGTGGATGGCGCATTCCGGGACATCGAGGGCTGTGAAAATGTCGGCTTCCCGATCTTTGCGAAGGGACTGACCTGTGGCACGGCGCAGAAGTCCGGCGTCGGTGCCATCAACGTGCCGGTGGCCTGTGGCAATCAGGTGGTGATGCCGGGGGATATCATCTGCGCAGATCGTAATGGTGTGCTCGTGATGCGTCCGGAGGAAGCACTGGAGGCCATGGCGAAATCGCTGGATAAGAAGCAGCGTCAGGAGGCGACGGTTCGGGAGATGATCGAGACCGGCAAGGTCATGACGAAGATCAAAAAGAGCGTATAAGCAGTCTGTATGACATCGATAGGGAATATCGAGTATCCATCTGAGAAAAGTCGGCGTATACTAGGAGGACAGCTCCTCGCGCTGGACCGAAGCGGGTATGCTTCCGGAATCGGGATCAGCGCATGGGGACAGCCTTCGGGGCAGGATGTGAAAGGATATCGAAAAGTCTATGGAAAACCTGATCTTCAGTCTTAATGCAACGATGCCGATTTTTCTTATGATGGTACTGGGCTATGCTCTGCACCAGATCGGCTGGCTTGATACCGATTTTGCGAGTAAATTAAATAAATTTGTATTTCTGGTACCGCTGCCGGTAAACCTGTTCGTACAGGTGTCGGCGCTCGATATCCGCGAAGCCTGGGATACCCGTTTCGTCGTATTCTGCTTCGTCGCGACGCTACTGAGCGTCATCATCGCTGCACTTCTGTCACGGATGCTTCATAACCATGCAGAGCGTGGCGAATTCGTGCAGGCGGCGTACCGCTCGAGTGCCTCTCTGATCGGGGTGGCTTTCATCGAGAATATCTATGGTACCGCCGGGATGGCACCGCTCATGATCATCGGCGCCGTACCGCTTTATAATGTGATGGCCGTCGTGGCCCTCAGCCTGACTGATCCGGAGAATAAGGGACTCGATAAAAAGACGCTCTCGAAGACCGCTCGCGGGATCGTGACGAATCCGATCATCATCGGTATACTGGTCGGCCTTCTCTGGTCGCTTCTCCGTATCCCGCAGCCGAAGATCCTGCTCACGACCTGCAGTAAGGTCGGGGCGCTGGGCACCCCGCTCGGCCTGATGGCCATGGGCGCGATGTTCGACTTTAAGAAAGCCTTCGGCAAGCTGGGTCCGGCCTTCGGAGCCACGTTCCTCAAGCTCATCGGCTTCAATATCCTCTTTCTGCCGATGGCGGCCGCGCTCGGCTTCCGTACCGAGAAGCTGGTGGCGATTCTCGTCATGCTCGGCTCTGCCACGACCGTGAGCTGCTATGTGATGGCACGGAACATGCACCACGAGGGCACACTGACCTCCTCGGTCGTCATGCTGACGACCCTCTTCAGCGCGTTTTCCCTCACCTTCTGGCTGTGGCTCGTGAAGACGATGGGGATGATTTAATCCTGAGTTTATGAGGAACCCCAGGATGTTTAACTGTATAGAAAAAACCGCCGGATACCGGCGGTTTTTCGTTTATCAGTCATTTTTATAGTGGTTGATCAGGCATCCGCTCATGAGGATTTCTCTTTCCTCGTCAGTCAGCATGTCAAGCGTTGCATGAATGGTCTTTATCGTATGCGCTTTCAGCTCTGCCGGATTCAGTGAACGTACGTCTGTCTCGCTCTCAACCTGGATACTGCTGTCCAGCACATGCAGCTCAACTTCACTCGCGCCGCTTCGAAGGAGGGTTCGGATTCCTTCGATGTAGATATAGGTGCCAACCGGAAGCTCCAGCGTTTCTTCCGTACGCAGTGGCAGCAGGCCCCAGTTGATGAGGTTCGAGCGGTAGCGCTTCGTGGAGTATTCCTGTGCGAGGTTCGCGAAGCCGCCCAGCACCTTCTGGCAGGAGGCCGCCTGTTCACGGCTGGAGCCATCACCGATCTGGTTGGAGACCATGAGAGAACCGAAGGTCACGCCCTCCGGATCACCTGCATTCCGTGACGATGTCGGTGCCTGTTCGAGGTTTGGTGTAGCCTCGATCGCCCGAATCGCCTTTGCCGTCGGCACATACTGCGGATCACGTGAGATCATCGTGAAGCCGGAAATCTTCTCCGGATTCGAGCGATAGGAGCTCGCCTCACCAGACGGCACCAGTTCGTCGGTCGTGACGGAGCCCTGGTAGGAGCCGGCGATCTTCAGAAGGAGATGCTCCTTCAGCGGTGCCATCTCCGGCCAGTCTGCGATGTTCGGGCCCTTCACGAGCTCTACCTTCGGATCTGCATGCCCATAGTTATCGTAGATCTGATTCGCATAGATCTTCTCGTTAAAATGATGATGAAGGTTTCGGTATTCTACGTTCGTGAGCTCGGTCGCGGCGGTCAGACGGCCTCCGTTTCGAACGGTCGCGGCGATGGAACGTGCATCCATGAGGCATACGGCCGCCATCTGGCCCTGGCCCGGCTTCGAGCCTTCACGGGTTGAGTAATTTCTCGTTACGTGGCGGATGCTCAGCTGATCGTTTGCCGGGGTGTCCGTAACACCGAAGCATGGGCCACAGATGCATGGACGCATCGTGACGCCGGCGATGGCCAGCTCTGAGCCGATGCCCTGACGCATCAGGTCCTCCATCACCGGAAGGGAGGCCGGATTCACATGCAGGTTCAGGCCGTTCCCCGGGATACCATAGATGTCACCGGCGCCTGCATTGCCCTCATCATCACTCAGCGGTGCACGGAGAATATCCGCGATGGCGACGATGTTCTCGAACAGTCCGCCGGCACAGCCGGAAACCAGTGCCTGGTCCGGATAGAACGCGCCATCATGCACATGCTGCATGATGCGGAACGGCTCACCGTGGGCACCCTTGATCTTATTGCCTTCCGCCTCGACTTCACTGAGTACCGTCTCCATGTTTTCTTTAAACTCCCGGATCGGCATCGCATGGCTCGGATGGAATGGAAGCGCGATCATCGACTCGACCGTATCCATATCGATCTCGATATAGCGGTCATAGTACGCGCCGGCTTTCGGTGCAAGCTTCTGATAATCTGCCGCACGGCCATGTTCGGCGAGATAGGTTTCCGTCTTCTCATCGGTGCACCAGATGGAGCTGAGTGCCGCAGATTCCGTCGTCATCACGTCGATGCCCATACGGAACTCCATCGAGAGATTTCCGATCCCCGGACCGAAGAACTCGAGTACGTTGTTCTTATTAAAGCCGTTTGCGAAGGTCTTCGCAATCAGTGCCAGTGCCACATCCATCGGGCCGATCCCCGGCTTCGGCGATCCGGTGAGACGAATGCCGATGATCTTCGGATAAGCGAGGTCATAGGTATGGCCGACCAGCTGCTTCACGAGCTCGCCGCCACCTTCACCGATGCCCATCGTGCCGAGGGCTCCGTAACGCGTATGCGAATCCGAGCCGAGAATCATCTTTCCTCCGCCGGCCATCTTCTCACGCATGTACTGGTGGAGAACGCCACGATAAGGCGGCACGAAGATACCACCGAACTTTTCAGCATTGGATAAGCCGAAGGCATGATCGTCCTCCAGGATCGTACCGCCGACAGCGCAGAGTGTGTTGTGGCAGTTGGACAGCACATACGGCATCGGGAACTTTGTGAGGCCGGATGCACGTGCCGTCTGCAGGATATTGACATAGTTGTTATCCGGGGAGACCATGCTGTCAAACTTCAGCTGAAGATGCTGCATGTCGCCACTGTGATTGTGGGCCGCCAGGATACGGTAGGCCATGGTTTTCTGACGGCCAGCCTCGACTGCCTGAGCAGGTGCCGCACTTGCGTCGGAAACATCACCCGTCGCGTCGAGGATGACGCCGTGATCAAATAAAGTAACCATCTTTTTCTCCTTCTACGATGTTTCGGTGCTCATCGCCTGAATCGCAGGAAATGATATAAAAAGAGCACCCTGTACTTGAATCCAATTATACGGGTACTCCTTCTTATAAGTAAAATATATTGATTTGTATGTTTTTTATGTACTTTTCTCTATCGGGTGGTGCTTTCCGCTTCAAACACCTGCTGCATCGTTTCGATCAGGCCACGCTCCGCCTCGCCGAGGTAAACATTTTCCTTATAGACTGCGTTGACCTCCCAGCAGTCCGGCGTCGGGCCGTAATTGTAAACACTGAAATTCGGATTCTGAAACGGCACGATGGCACGCTCCGGCACGATGGTCACGCCGAGACCAGAGGCCGCCAGCTGCGTCGCGGAGATACAGCTCGATACCTCCATGATTTCTTTCGGTAGAAAATCGAAGCGACGGAAAATATCGTCTACCTTCCGACGGATGTACTGGCCGCGTTTCATGATGATAAACGGAAGGTCCCGGAGCAGCCGAAGGTCGACCTCCGGAAGATCCTCGAGGAGGTTCGAGGCATCACGCACCCTCTGTCCGCCCGCTGAGACCAGCATGTCCTCCCTGATCATGCCTTTTCCGGCGACGAGGAAGAGGCGCTCGGTATAGATGTACTCCGTCTTCACGCCGACCGGCAGCTGCTCCGTCCCGCCCGGCAGTACACAGAAGGCGATCTTATCATTCATGAGGTTCGTGATGATCTCCTCGGACTTCGATTCCTGCAGATGGATCTCGATGTTCGGAAACTGTGCCCGGAACGGCCCGATCACCCTCGGCAGCATGTAGCCTGCCCGCTCCGTCGGGATGCCAATGTTGATGCGCCCTTTCTGTCCGTGGCCGATATCGGCGAGCTCACGTCGGAGATTATCCTTCAGAAGCATGATTTCCCGCGCAGTCTTCACATAGCGCTCTCCGGCATAGGTCAGCGAGATCGGATTCGTCTTCCGGTCAAAGAGCTTCACCCCGAGGTCCTCCTCCACCTTCGAGATGATGTAGCTTAAGGATGGCTGTGAAATATACAGCTTCTTCGCCGCCTCCGTCACACTATGATGATCCGCCACCGCGATGATGTAGCTCAGCTCTCTGAAGTCCATATACACGCCTCCGTCAGAAAAATATCAAAGTCTATTATATATTAAAACCTGCATTTTTCATAGATTTGTTCTATAGGCCCATACCGGTTTTTGCGCCGGAAGAATTCATCAGCCTCCTCATAAATCGCGATGAGGAATGATGTCAAAAAAATGCCGTTGATCGGCGGTTTTTTCTATACATTCGGTTATGCGTTACATGAGAAATTCACGTCAGAATCTCGTGCATCACATCCCGCAGCGCAAGCGTCGCCTTGCTATGATAGCGACCAGGTGCCAGCGCCGTCGAGATCTCGATGGTGCCGCCGTCCTTCCCGAGGGAGAGGAACTCCGCGTTCCGGAAGTAGTGACGGGAACTGTAATAGGTGAAGGCGAGCCCCTGCCCAGCAGCTCCGAGGGAAGAGGCCAGCAGGACCGACATGTTGTCATTATACGTGATCGGCGTGAGCTCATTTTTCAGAAAGGTACGACGGGCATACTGCCCGAGCATCGTATCCGTGCCACAGAGATTAAATTCATAGTTCGCCGCATCCCGAAGATCGACGTACATCGGAATCCGCGAGGTCCCGTTGTGCTGTCGATTTTTTTTTGCCTTTTTCATGATCGGGTGTGTCGGACTCGTGATGAGACAGATCTCATCGGTCATCAGGTACTCCGACTCGATCCGGCTGTGCTTATCCGGGGTGGCGAGCAGGGCGAGATCGAGATCACCATTCGAGAGGAGCTGCTCGAGCATACGGGAACGACCATCCACCACCTTCACATGAAGATTCGGATACTTCATATGGAAGGCATTCAGCACCGGTGGCAGTATATAGGATCCCCGAAACGTATTGATGCCGAGAATGACACTGCCGCTCTTCAGATTCGCCGTATCCTGCATCTCATCCTGGACGCGCTTATACTCCGCGGTCGCCTTATACGCGTACTGAAGCAGCAGCTCCCCCGCCTCCGTCGTGCGCACACCACTCGCCGTGCGCACGAAGATCCGGTACCCAAGCGCCTGCTCATAATTCGAGAGAAACTGTGACAGACTCGACTGCGCCATGTACAGACGCTCCGCCGCCCGCGAAATACTCTTCTCCTCATAAATCGCAATCAGAAAATTCAGATCCTTCAGTTCCATTTAAGCAGCTCCTTTCTTCCTTATTCTGATAATTATTATTAATTATAGCTCTAAATTACAGAATTACGTATCATATCGGAATTATCGATAACCAGTATAACAAAATATCGGATTCTGCGATATCTGAATATAAGATATTATCCTTTTATAGAAAACATAGATTTCAACATTCATTACCGTTCAGACAGGGAGCCCTCCGAGCCCACTGTCTGGACAGCAACATATCATCCAAAGGAGGTACATATGGTAAAGTTACATGAAGGTGGCGTCTACCTGGTGCACGGAAGCGAGCTCGTTCCGGCATCCGAGGCCGCAAGAGTCGAGCAGCTGACCGGAAAGGCTGCAAACCAGGAAGAGGCGAAGAAGGGTACGATCGCCTATGGCATCATGCAGTCCCACAACACGGCAGACACCATGGAGAATCTGAAGATCAAATTTGACGCGATGGTATCCCACGATATCACCTTTGTCGGCATCATCCAGACCGCACGTGCCTCCGGCATGGAGAAGTTCCCGCTTCCGTACGTGCTGACCTGCTGCCACAACTCACTCTGTGCAGTCGGTGGTACGATCAATGATGACGACCACTACTTCGGTCTCTCTGCCGCAAAGAAGTACGGCGGAATCTACGTTCCACCTCACATCGCCGTATGTCATCAGTTCATGCGTGAGAACTTCGCCGGCTGCGGCAAGATGATCCTCGGCTCCGATTCCCACACCCGCTACGGTGCCCTCGGTACCATGGCGATCGGTGAGGGTGGCGGAGAGCTCAGCAAGCAGCTCCTGAAGCAGACCTATGATGTCGCTTATCCGGGTGTCGTAGCCATCTACCTCACCGGTAAGCCACAGCCATTCGTAGGCCCGCACGATGTCGCGCTCGCGATCGAGCGCGCGGTCTTCAAGAACGGCTACGTAAAGAATAAGGTAATGGAGTTCGTGGGCCCTGGCGTATCCAGCATGACCGCGGATTACCGTAACGGTATCGATGTTATGACCACCGAGACCACCTGCCTGTCCTCCATCTGGAGAACCGATGCCGCAACGAAGGCGTTCCTCGACCAGCATCACAGAGGTGCAGAGTTCAAGGAGCTGAATCCGGCAGACGTCGCATACTATGACGGCTGCGTCGAGGTCGATCTTTCCAGCATCCGCCCGATGATCGCCCTTCCGTTCCATCCGTCCAACGCCTACGAGATCAGCGAGCTCTATGATAACCTCGAGGACATCCTCCGTGCGACCGAGCAGGAAGCAGAGAAGATCGCCGAGGGCAGAGCACACTTCACCCTCCTTGATAAGATCACCGCAGATCACCGCCTCCAGGTACAGCAGGGTATCATCGCCGGCTGTGCAGGTGGTAACTATACCAATGTTGTCGAGGCGGCGCATGCACTGAAGAATAAGAACATCGGCGACAGCGAGTTCTATCTCAGCGTTTACCCGTCCTCGCAGCCGGTCTATACCGACCTCGACCGCAAGGGACTGCTCGCAGACCTCATGGATGCGGGTGCCATCATCCGTTCCGCTTTCTGTGGACCTTGCTTCGGTGCAGGTGACACACCGGCGAACAACGCACTTTCCATCCGTCATACGACCCGTAACTTCCCGAACCGTGAGGGCTCGAAGCCGGGCGTGGGCCAGATGTCAGCTGTATGCCTCATGGACGCGCGTTCCATCGCGGCAACCGCTGCAAACGGCGGTAAGCTGACCTCTGCCGAGGAACTCGACTGCTGGGGCGATATCCCGGAGTACAACTACGACGACAAGGCCTACCAGAACCGCGTATACCAGGGCTGGGGCAAGGCAGATCTCGAGCTTCCGCTTCGCTTCGGACCGAACATCAAGGACTGGCCGGAGCAGGAGGAGATGACCGATAACATCCTTCTCAAGGTTGCGTCGAAGATTCTCGATCCGGTCACCACGACCGATGAGCTCATCCCGTCCGGTGAGACCTCTTCCTATCGTTCGAACCCGCTCGGTCTCGCAGAGTTCACCCTTTCGAGACGTGATCCGAAGTACGTCGCCCGTGCGAAGGCGGTACGTGATCTCGAGGATGCACGTAAGGCCGGGAAGAACGCGGCAGAGGTAGAAGAGGTATTCAAGCTGATCCACCAGATCCCGGGCCAGGAGAACGTGCAGGCGTCCGAGGTCGAGATCGGTTCCACCATCTACGCGAACAAGCCGGGCGACGGCTCTGCCCGTGAGCAGGCCGCTTCCTGCCAGCGTGTACTCGGTGCCCTTGCAAACATCACGCAGGAGTATGCAACCAAGCGTTACAGAAGTAACTGCATGAACTGGGGTATGGTCCCGTTCCACCTGAAGGGTGAGCCGGACAGCTTCGAGGTCGGTGATTACATCTACGTACCGGGCATCCGCCAGGCGCTCACAGAGAATAAACTCGACGACATCAAGGCCTATGTTCTGAAGAACGGTCAGGCGACCGAGATCGAGCTCTATGTCCTTCCGATGACCGAGAACGAGCGTCAGATTGTAAAGGACGGCTGTCTCATCAACTTTAACAAGCTGGGCCATGCCAATGCTTAAAACACGCCATCATCACAGCGCCAGGGCGTTCTGAGCTCGCTTCGGATGATGAAAAACGGGGAGATCCATGCCATCTCCCCGTTCGTGTATACAGAATTGTATAAATATAGGAACAACCTATCCCTTCCATAATGATATAACTATTTTACTATATTCTCCGACTGCTATATTATGGAATTACCACAAAAAATAAGAATTATCCGGCGCTTCAAAGTGTATAATGACGATAGCTTAAGCACAGAAGAGCGTTGGTTAAGTCGAAACAAGTAACAAATGGAGTTGCAGAAACGATTGGGGGATCGCTTCTGCTGACAAGGAGGAAACTATGGAAATTAAGAAACCTGCTGTAGCGGGCACGATGGAATCCAGTGACTGCCAGGTAACGGTTGAGCCGGGAGACGGAAAGATCGATTTCACTCTCGATTCCGCAGTTGCACATCAGTTTGGTAACGAGATCCGCAAGGTCACCATGGAAACCCTGAAGAATCTGGGCATCGATAATGTCAAGATCTCCATCGTCGACAAGGGTGCACTCGACTGCACGATCAAGGCGCGTATCGAAGGTGCTGTATTCCGTTCTGTGGATCAGTACACGAATTTACCATGGGGAGGTGCCATCCGATGATTGAGAATCCGAACAAGAAGAGACTGAGAAGATCCATGATGTTCCTGAATGCACAGAAGCCTTCACTCATCAAGGATCCGTACATCTACAAGTGTGATTCACTCATGCTGGACCTCGAGGATGCGGTCGCTGTAACTGCGAAGGACACCGCACGTTTCTCACTCTACCATGCACTGACCACTATCGATTACCGTGGATCTGAGCGTGTCGTTCGTATCAACGGCCTCGATACCGACCTCTGGGAGGAGGATATCCGTTGCGTCGTAGCTGGAGGCGCGGATGTCATCCGTATCCCGAAGACCGAGTCTGCCGATATGGTACGTGCCGTAGAAGAGAAGGTCGTGGCTGCTGAGGAAGAGTTCGACCGTGAGCCGGGTTCCACCCTCATCATGTCTGCACTCGAGTCCTGCAAGGGCATCATGAATGCCTACGAGGTCTGCACATCCTCTGACCGTATGATCGGTGTTGCGCTTTCCGGTGGTGACTATACGAAGGATCTTCAGACACACATCACCGGTACCGGCGTAGAGCTCATGGGTGCCCGTCAGCAGATGATCATCGCTGCACGTGCCGCTGGTGTACAGTGCTTCGATACCGTATGGACGAACCTCGATGATATGGAGGGCTTCCGCAAGGATGTTCAGATGATCCATGACATGGGCTTCGATGGAAAGTCCTGCATCAATCCTCGTCAGATCGATGTTGTGCATGAAATCTTCACTCCGACCACAAAGGATATCATCTTCGCAGAGAAGGTAATTAAGGAAATCGATGACAAGAAGGCAAAGGGCATCGGCGTCTTCACCGTAGACGGTAAGATGATCGATATCGCTTTCTATGACGGCGCACAGAGAACCATCAAGCTCGCAAAGGCAGCCGGTGTGTATAAGGGGGATCTTTAATTATGTTAAATGCAGTAGGAAGAGATATTCCGGAGGAGATTTTAAAGGCGACCGGTAAGGAAGTATTCCAGGGAACCCATCATTTCGACGGCCATGAGTATGACACTGCTTCTCATAAGGTGAAGTGTGTGATCAACTCGAACGGCTCCAAGCTCGTAGATTCCATCCATGATGTACTCGTAAAGTGCGGCATCAAGGACGGTATGACCCTTTCCTTCCACCACCACTTCCGTAATGGTGACAAGGTGCTCAACATGGTCATGGAAGAGGTTCATGCCATGGGCATCAAGAACATCACGATCTGTGCTTCTTCCCTCGGCGGACAGAACGACCCGATCGTATACATGCTCGACGATGGCACCATCACAAACATCGAGTCTTCCGGTGTACGTGGTGAGATCGGTAAGGCGATTTCAAACGGTCGTCTGCAGGGACTTGCCATCATGCGTTCCCACGGTGCACGTTCCAGAGCCATCATGAGTGGTGAGACCCACATCGACATCGCCTTCATCGGCGCACCAACCGCAGATGAGTATGGTAACCTGAACGCAAACGGCGGTAAGGCAGACTGTGGTGTACTTTCCTACTCCGCAGTGGATGCTGAGTATGCAGACCGCGTGGTTGCAGTCACCGATACACTGGTACCATTCCCGAACCTTCCTGCGCAGATTTCACAGGTCAAGGTGGATTATGTCGTAAAGGTTGACGAGATCGGTGATCCGACGAAGATCGCGACCGGTGCAGCGAAGCCGACGACCGATCAGAGAAAGCTGCTCATGGCGAAGTACTGCACAGACTTCGTTGTGAACACACCGTACTTCAAGGAGGGCTTCTCCTACCAGACCGGTGTCGGCGGTGCATCCATCGCTTCCACCAAGTACCTCGCAGAGATCATGCGTGAGCGTAATATCCACATGTCCTTCGGTGTCGGCGGTATCGCAAAGCCAATGTGTGACCTCCTCGAGGAAGGCCTTATCGGCTGCCTCGTGGATACCCAGGATTTCGATCAGGATGCGATCCGCTCCGCAGCGACCAATCCGCGTCACTTCTACATCACCGCAGATGAGTATGCAAACCCGTTCAACAAGGGCGCATACGTAAACAAGCTGGATTTTGTTATCCTCGCTGCACTTGAGGTCGATACACACTTCAACTGTAATGTCGTTGTGGGCTCTGACGGTGTCATCACCGGTGCCCAGGGCGGACATCCGGATACCGCTGCCGGTGCAAAGTGCACCATCGTGATCGCTCCGATCATGCAGGGCAGAATCCCGACGATCTGCAGCGACTGTACGACCGTCACCACACCGGGTGAGGATGTCGATGTTGTCGTAACCGATTATGGTATCGCTATCAACCCGAAGCGTCAGGATCTCATCGACGCTGTCGCTGGTAAGGGCCTTCCGATCAAGACCATCGAGGAGCTTCGCGATATCGCGTACTCCATCACCGGTGCGCCGGAGAAGGTTCAGTTCGGTGACCGTGTTGTCGGTATCATCGAAGCACGTGACGGCTCTGTCATGGATGTCGTTCGTCAGATCAAGCCATTCGAGTTTAAAGACTGATCATACAGGACCTGAGTTTTCGATTCGGGTCAGCAGATCATGACCTCTCCGTGCGTGACACGGTCTTCTCATGAACGAAGGCGCTCTGGTTAAGGGGATAACCAGGGCGCTTTTTTCGTACAGACCGATCGGAGGACTGCGTGCAGTATGAAGTTGGGCGGCGGATTTCCTTCGCCTCATATCCCTGCCGTGTGTTAGAATAAGTTGCAGATAGAAAAACAGGAGGCCTGCTATGGAAAAGAAACTTGATTTTGCACATGAGGTGACGGTGCCGGAGATGCTGGCCGCGCGAGATCATCGGGTGGAGCTGCAGCAGGATTTCATCGCGCGCTTCCACCATCCGGTGATCTGCTTCATGCTGAACATCCCGGGACCGCATAAGGTGGGAGAGGACTTCTACTGGGCCTTCGAAACCGGTCTTCAGCGTATAGAGCACTGCCTCGACCAGAATGATATCCGGATCGAGGCAGAGAAGAAGGAAGTCGAGCTGACCGGCTATGTGTATTATGCTTCCGTCGATGCGGAGGCGATCCGCGTGAAGGAGCTCATGTGCCTTATCGAGGATGCGGACCGGCTCGGCCGGATCTTCGATATCGATGTCCTCCGGAAGGATGGACAGAAGGTAAGCCGCGAGGAGTTCGGCATGCCGCCGCGGAAGTGCCTTATGTGTGAGGAGGAAGCCCATCTCTGTGCACGGAACCGGACCCATGCGGTACCGGACATGGTCGCGGAGATCCACCGCATCATCGAGGCGGCGCGATGAATAAAAAAGCGTTTGATGATTCGGCGCGTGCCGCCCTTTTCGAGCACATCGGCTGGCAGGTACGGAATGCGCTGCTCGGCGAAGTCTATGCGACACCGAAGCCGGGCCTCGTGGATCGGCGGGATACCGGCGCGCATTGCGACATGAATTACGAGACCTTCCTCGCGAGTACCGAAGCCATCACACCGTTCATGGTGCGTATGTTTGCGGAGGGGATGGATGCGACGGTAGCCGGCCATACGCCGGAAGAAGTATTTCATGCGATTCGTGGCATCGGTCTCGAGGCAGAGCAGGCGATGTATGCGGCGACCGATGGCGTCAATACCCATAAGGGCATGATTTTCACCATGGGTATCGTGCTGGCGGCGGTCGGCATCCTGTATGCACGCGAGGATAAGACGAGCGGCCAGATCACGGTGGACGCGATCCTCGACAGGACGCGGCAGATGACGGCACGGAGCATGGCAGAGGACTTCCGGAAGATGCTCGAGCACCCGCCGCAGACGCATGGGGAGCGGCTCTTTCAGACGTATGGTGAGCGGGGCATCCGCGGACAGGCGATGGAGGGCTTTCCGATCCTTCGGGATACCGCTGTGCCATGGCTGCGACGATTTCAGAACATAGGCACAGACGCAGAACTGCAGCGCGCTATAGCCGCGCAGGCGACGCTCCGCCGCGGACTCCTTCAGGATACCGGCAGCATGCACGCCGAGCACTTCGAGAATGCGGTACATGTCAGTACGCTGATCGCCATCATGTCGGTGCTGAACGACACAAACGTGTTCATCCGAAGCTCGTATGAGGATATGTGCTGGCTGCAGGCAGAGAGCAGTACGATCCTCGGCATGGGGGCGATGTTTACGGAGGAGGGCGTGCGGGCGATCGAAGCACTGAACACTGCCTGCATCGAAAAGAACATCAGTCCGGGTGGTGCTGCGGATATCCTCGCGGTAGCGATCCTTCTTCTGAAACTCACGGAGGATGCGGACGCAGACAGTGCGGGCTGCTGAAAAAGAAACGCCCGCAGGGCGTTATGATGGAGCGAAACTCTACTGGATGGAAAAGAGGTTTTATGTCAGACACAACATATGCGATTTCATCGGTCGGTCCGGGGGACCGCTATATGCAGGCAGAGGTGGACGCGCTCCTCGAGCGGGAGGGCATCCATCGCGACCAGCATCTCGACTATACGGCGGCGATGCTCGACGAGGACTATCATGTCATCGCGACCGGCAGCCTGTTCGGGAACACGCTCCGCTGTATGGCGGTGAGCTCCGACCACCAGGGCGAGTCCCTCATGAATGCGATCGTTTCCCACCTCATCGAGGTGCAGTACAGCCGCGGAAACTACCATCTCTTCCTGTATACGAAGTGCGATTCCGCGCGTTTCTTCGGAAATCTCGGCTTCTATGAGATCACGCGCGTCCCGGAGGAGAACATCGTCTTCATGGAGAATAAGCGGGCCGGTTTCCGGGATTACCTCGCCGCGCTTAAGCGGCAGACGCAGCAGGCGGAGACGACCGCCCGGGATGAGGCCAATGCAGGCGAGCCGGGTCCGTCGCACCCGGCCGAAGCCGTTATGACCCCGGGAGGGTCCTGTGCAGCCGGCCCGGCAGCATTGGACCAGAGTGAACGTGTCGGGGCCATCGTCATGAATGCGAATCCGTTCACCCTCGGGCACCGCTACCTCGTCGAACAGGCGCGGGCGGCCTGCGGGGTTCTGCATCTGTTTATGGTGTCGGAGGACGTGAGCCTCGTGCCGTTTTCCGTGCGGAAGAAGCTGATTCTGGAGGGGACGAAGGACATCCCGGGTATCGTGTATCACGAGGCCGGTTCGTATATCATCAGCTCCGCGACCTTCCCGGCGTACTTCCAGAAGGGAGACAACGCGGTGATCCGAAGCCAGGCGGGCATCGATGCACGGATTTTCACACAGATCGCGGCGGCGCTCGGCATCACGGACCGCTTCGTCGGGGATGAACCGACGTCGGTGGTGACAGGAATCTATAATGAGATCCTGTCGACGGCGCTCCCGGAGGCCGGTGTGGCGTGCCACATCATCCCGCGGAAGGAGGCAGATGGAAAGGCCATTTCGGCCTCCACCGTACGAAGCTGTATCCATGACGGACGGCTCGAGGCCATCCGCAGCCTCGTGCCGGAAACCACCTACCGCTACTTCACATCGCCGGAAGCGGCAGTGGTGATCGGACGGATCCAGGAAGCAGAAGAGGTCGTACACTACTGATCTTCTGTGCGACAGAAGCCGCCATATCGGGGCCCTCGGCGGAACGCTGATCGGAAAAACGTCGGGAAAGCACGCAAAACCTAAGAAATACTTGCATTGCTGCGGTATTTATATTAAAATACATCAGTATTTTGTGAGCTTGGCGCATCCGAAGGGACGTTGATTCGGGCCTGAAAGTACGATTAGAATATAAAAACTTCATGTTTCCAGAATAGTGATATTTTGGTTTTTCATTTTAGGAGGATTTTATGGTATCAGCAGGTGATTTCAGAAACGGTGTCACACTTGAGATTGATGGTCAGGTTGTTCAGATCGTCGAGTTCCAGCATGTAAAGCCTGGTAAGGGCGCAGCTTTCGTAAGAACGAAGCTTAGAAACGTTATCAACGGTGGTGTAATCGAGCGTACATTCCGTCCGACCGAGAAGTTCCCGCCAGCACACATCGATCGTCAGGATATGCAGTATCTCTACGATGATGGTGATATGTACAACTTCATGAACCCGGAGACCTTCGAGCAGATTTCCCTTTCCCACGAGCAGATTTCGGATGAGATGAAGTTCGTAAAGGAGAACGAGACCGTTCGTGTAGACTCCTACCAGGGTAAGGTATTCGCTGTTGAGCCGCCTCTGAAGGTCACCCTCGAGGTTACCCACACGGAGCCGGGCGTAAAGGGCAACACCGCAACCGGTGCTCAGAAGCCGGCAACCCTTGAGACCGGTGCAGAGATCATGGTTCCGCTGTTCATCAACATCGGTGATAAGGTTATCGTATCTACCCAGACCGGTGAGTACGAGTCCCGCGGCTAATCCTTGCGTGATCAGAACATATACGGAGCGATCCGTTTGTGAGAAGGTTTCCCAAACGGGAAACCTTCTTTTTTTCGGGTTTATGGGGTCTGACCCCCTTACGAAATTCTTAAGAAACCGTCGATTCATGGGAGGCGTGTCTCTCATGGCATAGTTAAAGGAGTATAGATTTGACTACGATTCTTAACGTTATCACCGACGCCGTACGGACTGCGTTTGTGCTGGCAGGCTATGATGCAGAGCTCGGTCGCGTGTCGATTTCCAACCGTCCGGACCTCTGTGAGTACCAGTCGAACGGAGCGATGGCCGGTGCGAAGCAGTACCACAAGAAGCCGATGGATATCGCAAACGAGGTGGTGGAGAAGCTGAAGACCATGCAGCAGGGTGACATCGTGATGTTCTCCGAGGTCTCTGCGGTGATGCCGGGCTTCATCAACCTGAACGTATCCGAGGAGCTCACCACGAAGTATCTGAACGAGATGAACTTCCATGAGGACCTCGGCCTCGATGCCCATGAGGCGAAGAAGATCATCATCGACTACGGCGGAGCCAATGCAGCGAAGCCGCTCCATGTCGGCCACCTTCGTTCAGCCGTCATCGGTGAGGCGATCAAGCGGATGGCGATTCAGCAGGGTAATGAAGTCATCGGTGACGTACATCTCGGAGACTGGGGTCTTCAGATGGGCCTCATCATCACGGAGCTCGAGGACCGCGGACAGCTCGATCAGGATCTCGAGATCTCCCAGCTGGAGGAAATCTACCCGTTCGCTTCTGCGAAGGCGAAGGCCAAGTATGAGGATGGTCCGCATAAGGGCGAGCTCGTCAATCCGGAGTACGCCGAGCGTGCGCATCAGGCGACACTGAAGCTGCAGAACGGGGATCCGACCTACCGTGCGGTATGGAATAAGATCATGAAGGTTTCCATCGCGGATCTGAAGAAGAACTATGGCAACCTCGACGTTCACTTCGATCTCTGGAAGGGCGAGAGTGATGCGCAGCAGTATATTCCGGGCCTGATTCAGGATCTGATTGATAAGGGACTTGCGTATGAGTCCCAGGGCGCCCTGGTGGTGGATGTTGCAGAGGAGAGCGATGCGAAGGAAATTCCACCGTGTATGATCCGTAAGTCGGACGGTGCGGCACTGTATGCGACCTCTGACCTCGGCACCATCGTCGAGCGTGAGAAGCTGTATCATCCGGATGAGTACATCTACATCGCGGACAGCCGTCAGTCCCTCCACTATACCCAGTTCTTCCGTGTGGCACGGAAGGCAGGCCTCGTACGTCCGGAGGAGGAGCTTCGCTTCATCGGCTTCGGCACGATGAACGGCAAGGACGGAAAGCCGTTTAAGACCCGTGAGGGTGGCGTGCTCCGGCTCGAGAAGCTGATCCAGGAGACGAATGAGAAGGTCCTCGAGCGTGTACGCGCATCCCGTGGTGAGGAGCTCAGCGAGGAGGAGGCAGCCGCGATCGCGGTTCGTGTCGGTCTCGCGGCACTGAAGTACGGTGATCTCTCGAACCAGGCGACGAAGGACTACATCTTCGACCTCGACAAGTTCACCTCCTTCGAGGGCAACACCGGTCCATACATCCTCTACACCATCGTGCGTATCAACTCGATCCTCCGGAAGTTCATGCAGGAGCGTGGCGTGAGCGATGACGTGCATGTGAAGGATTATGTGAAGGAGCACGCGACTGATTTCCAGATCCTGCCGATGAAGGAGAAGTCCGCACATGATGTGCAGTTGCTTCTCACACGTTATCAGGATGAGATCAACGGTGCATGGAAGGACCTCGCACCACACCGCATCTGCTCCTATATCTATGCACTGGCGAACAACTTCAACAGTCTCTACCATGATGTGAAGTTCCTGAGCCTGCCGGAGAAGGAAAAGGAGAGCTGCATGGCCCTTCTGATGCTGACCTTCCGCGTACTGAGCACCTGCATCCATACCCTGGGCTTCGGTGCACCGGAGCGGATGTGATCGGAGAATATACCGAATAGTGACTGCTGTCTGGAAATGTTCGATGCATCGGACAGCAGTGAGAGGAGAATACAGATTATGAAATATTTCATTGCCAGTGATATCCACGGCTCCGCGTACTGGTGCCGCAAGACCCTGGAGAAGTTTGAGGAGAGCGGTGCAGAACGCCTGATTCTCCTCGGCGACATCCTCTACCATGGACCGCGGAACGATCTCCCGCAGGAGTATGCACCGAAGGAGGTCATCGCGATGCTGAATCCGCTGAAGGACAGAATCTGGGCGGTACGTGGCAACTGTGAGGCGGAGGTCGACCAGATGGTGCTGCAGTTTCCGGTCATGGCGGATTATGCGATCCTCGCACTGAACGGCCATACGATTTTTGCGACCCATGGTCATCTTTTCGATGAGACGAAGCTTCCGCCACTGATGGAGGGCGATGCACTGCTGCATGGCCATACACACCTTCTGAAGGCAGAGAAGCTGACGGCAGAGGATGGACGTACGTTCTTCCATCTGAATCCGGGCAGCACCTCCCTCCCGAAGGGCGGAAACCCGAATACCTATGCTATCCTCGATGAGGATGTGTTCACGGTGTATGACTTCGATGGCCACACGATCGCATCGATTTCACTGAACGCGTAAACGACATATTGACGAGATGTTTTATCGTACCCTTCAGCACTTTCACGGCTGAAGGGTATTTTTTTAAGCTGATGAAGTAGAATTTTGTCATATTCAGCGGGCTTATTGATAATTAATCTACAATCTGATAAGATGAAAAAGGTTTCGGTTGTGCATGATGAACAAAGTGCAGGACGGAAGCCGGTTGGTTTGTATCACTATGCCTGCACAGAAAGAATGGGTCTTTCTGACAGGGCATTCATATTATTTTAAAGGAGTAGAATTATGGCTGTGAATCGTTTCGTCTTAAATGGTATTTCCTATCATGGACATGGTGCAATCAAGGAGATCCCTGGTCTCATCAAAGCAAGAGGCTATCATAAGGCTTTCGTTGCATCCGATCCTGACCTCGTAAAGTTCGGCGTAACAGCCAAGGTAACTGATCTTCTGAAGGAGAACGGCATTGACTTCTTCCTGTATGATGACATCAAGCCGAACCCAACCATCGAGAACATCCAGCACGGTGTAGAGGCGTACAAGTCCTGCGGCGCTGACTGCATGATCACCATCGGTGGTGGTTCTTCCATGGATACCGGTAAGGGCATCGGTATCGTCATCAACAACCCGGAGTTCGCAGATATCCGTTCCCTCGAGGGCGTTGCACCGACCAAGCATCGTACCGTATTCACCATCGCCGTTCCGACAACCGGTGGTACCGGTGCAGAGTCCACCATCAACTACGTTGTCACCGATGTTGAGAAGAAGAGAAAGTTCGTCTGCGTCGATGCAAACGATATCCCTGATATCGCTGTCGTTGATCCGGATATGATGTCCTCCATGCCGAAGGGCCTGACTGCTTCGACTGGTATGGATGCGCTGACACACGCCATCGAGGGCTACACCACCAAGGGTGCATGGGAGCTCGCCGATGTACTCGACCTCGAGGCCATCAAGCTCATCGCCAAGAACCTTCGTAAGGCCGTACAGAACGATCCGGATGGACGTGAGGGCATGGCACTTGCACAGTATGTAACCGCCATGGCATACTCCAACGTAGGTCTCGGTATCGCACACTCCATGGCACATACCCTCGGCGCTGTTTATGATACACCACACGGTGTTGCATGCGCGATGATGCTTCCGATCGTCATGGAGTTCAACCAGGAGTACACCGGTGAGAAGTTCAAGGCCATCGCAGAGGCATTCGGTATCGACACGACCGGTATGGATGCAGCTACCTATCGTAAGGCAGCCATCGACGCCGTAAAGCAGCTCTCTGTAGATGTCGGCATCCCGACCAAGCTCGAGGCCCTCAAGGAAGAGGATCTTCCGTTCCTGTGCGAGTCCGCTGCCGCTGATGCATGTGCACCGGGTAACCCAAGAGAAGCAAGCATCGCTGACTTCGAGGCTATGTTCAGAAAGCTTATGTAAGTTTAATAATATGTTTTTGACCCCCGGAGTTTTCTCCGGGGGCTTTTTTGTGCTAACATAGTCATCAGAGTTTATCAGAAAGAAAAGGCCAGATGATGATGAGAAAAGCATGGAAATATATGATGATCCCGGCGGCCCTTACGCTGCTCCTGTCCGGATGTGCACATTTTACGGAGCTTGTGGAGCATGTCGCATCGAAGCAGGAGACGACGGCGGAAGAAACGCAGGCGATCCTTGAGACGACCATTCCAGCGGATCAGGTCGTGGAGCCGGCGGATCCGGATGCGATGCGGATCGAGCTTTCCCAGGGGGCAGCGGCCCTCGGCTTCGCGCATCTCATGGAGGAGTCCGAGCTGGGCGCGACACAGGGAGACTACCATTTCGAGCTGAAGACGAGTGAAGCCGAGGTTCTCTCGGACTTCATCACCGGTGCGGCGGATGTCGCGATCCTTTCACCGGAAAGTGCAGCACGGGCCTACCACGATGCGAAGGACGGTGCGGTCATCGTCAATATCAATGCAGGTAACGAGCTGTATTGCATCAGCGGCAACACGGAGCTGAAGAGCTTCCAGGGACTGAAGGGACAGACGGTGCTGAGCGTCGGACAGGGCGAACAGCCGGAGTATGTGCTTCGTTACCTGAAGAGCCAGTACGGTACACAGTTTGATGTACAGTATACGAGCATCGAGGACATCACGGCGCAGCTGTCGGCAGATCCGTCGAAGGTCGCCATCGTCGCAGAGCCGGACGCATCGAGCCTTCTCGCCGGCGCGCCGGGTACCGTGCGTGCGTTTTCACTGAAGGACAGCTGGGAGAACGTTACGGCGACCGGCAGCCTGATCTCCAGTGTGACCCTCGTGCACCGGAATTACTATGAGAATAAGCGTGCTGTGGTGGATAATCTTCTCCGTGAGACCGCGATGTCGATCGTAAAGGCCGAACGGGCCGCGAATCAGACGGCGAAACTCGCCGGAAAGTTCGGCATCACACAGGCCGCGGTCGTGCCGCTGGCGCTCCCGTATGCGAATCTCAAGTGCATCACCGGTGATCAGATGAAGAGCAGAATCAGTTCCTACCTCATCGCCATCGCGGAAGTCGATTCCGCCGCCATCGGCCGCAGTGTCCCAGGCGAGGATTTCTACTATGGATATGCCGTGACGAAGCCGGAGGAAAGCAGCTCAGCGAGCCGATACGATGATTCTTTGTCTTATGGAAACGATTCAGAAGACGAATATGAGGATGAGGACGAAGGCGAGAACAGCGAGTCGAAGAAGAGTGAGGACGCGGAGTCAGCGCAGGATAAGGATAAAAAACGAGACGATGACATAAAACGCGAGAATCATACGAAGCGCGAAAACGAAACAGAAGAGGAGAGCGAGAAGAAAAAGAACGACGAAACGAAGGCGGAAAGCGAGAAGAAGGAAACGGAAAAGAAACACGAAACCGAGAAGCACGTGGAAATAGAAGAACCGCAGAAGCCGGCAGAGACCGCCGCTTCTCCTGCTCCTCAGCCAGCCGCACCGGCCGGCCCGGATCCGTCCGCCGCACCCGCCGGCCCAGGTAACCAGGCCTCATCAGATGACCTCCTCCCGGGTGGCCCGATGGGCTGAGCAAAAACCCTGCCGTATGCAACGGCAGGGTTTTCTATTGACAGCACATACCCCAAGGGGGTATACTGACGTCGACTAGGAATACGGGGTGGGGGTATATCTCCCGCCGTGACTTGCATGTAGAAAGAGGCATCTATGAAACAGTATATTGTGACCGGTATGAGCTGTGCGGCCTGCCAGGCGCGTGTCGAGAAGGCTGCGCGGGCAGTGCCGGGGGTACGGGAGGCGACGGTCTCTCTGTTGACCAATACCCTCGCTGTCGAGGGTGATGCGGCACCGGAGGACATCATAAAGGCAGTGGTCAATGCGGGCTATGGCATCCGCGTGAAGGGCGGGCATCCGGATGGAGGCAGCGGCCAGGGAAGTAAACAGGAAGGGGCATCCTGCTCCGCTTCGGGCTGCGGACTCGATCCGATGGCAGCCGAGGAAGAGGCCCTGCGGGATCATGAAACGCCGAAGCTGAAGAAGCGCCTGCGCCAGTCGATCCTGCTGCTCGCCGTGCTGATGTACTTCAGCATGGGCCACAATATGGCAGGCTGGCCGCTCCCGGCGGTGTTTGAGAATCCGGTGAATGGCGGCATCGTACAGATGCTGCTCGCGCTCATCGTCATGTACATCAACCGGAAGTTCTTCGTCGGTGGCTTCCGCTCGCTCCTTTACCGGGCACCGAACATGGATGCCCTTGTCGCACTGGGCTCGAGTGCCGCCTTTCTGTACTCGCTGGTGGAGCTCTTTCTGATGAGCCTCGCGCTGGCCGGCGGCCAGATGGAGACGGTGCATCATCTGCACCATAATCTGTATTTCGAAACGGCAGCGATGATTCCGGCACTGATCACGGTCGGCAAGATGCTCGAGGCGATGTCGAAGGGACGGACGACCGATGCCCTGCGCAGCCTCATGAAGCTGGCACCGAAAACCGCGGTGCTGCTGCGGGACGGAAAGGAAGTGACGGTGCCGATCGCAGAGGTGCAGTCCGGCGATCTCTTCGTGGTACGTCCGGGTGAGAGCATCCCGGTGGATGGCGTCATCCTCGAGGGCAGCAGTGCGGTCAATGAAGCCGCCCTGACCGGCGAGAGCATCCCGGTGGATAAGACCGTCGGGGACAGCGTATCGGCGGCGACCATCAACACGGACGGCTTCCTGAAGGCGCGGGCGACGCGCGTCGGAGAGGACACGACGCTCAGCCAGATCATCCGTATGGTATCGGACGCAGCCGCGACGAAGGCCCCGATCTCCCGGATCGCGGATCAGGTGGCCGGTATCTTCGTGCCGGCGGTGATCCTGATTTCGCTGCTGACCTTCATCGACTGGATGCTGGCTGGAAAGGGCGTGGAATTTGCGATTCCGCGGGCCGTCGCCGTGCTGGTGGTGTCCTGCCCGTGTGCGCTCGGACTGGCGACGCCGGTAGCCATCATGGTCGGCAGCGGACAGGGCGCACGAAACGGCATCCTGTTTAAGACCGCAGCGGCGCAGGAGCAGGCCGGTCGCATCGAGATCGTCGCACTGGATAAAACCGGTACGATCACCTCGGGACAGCCGGTGGTGACGGATGTACTTCCGGCCGCCGGGGGTTCGGTGGAAACGCTCCTCCAGCTGGCCCTCGACCTCGAGCAGTACTCCGAGCATCCGCTGGCGGGGGCCATCGTGCGCTATGCAGAGACGCAGGCCATGACCCCGCGCACGGTGACGGATTTCTCGGCATTGCCCGGCAACGGACTGCAGGCGATGCAGGATGCAGAGGCGCTCTGCGGTGGTTCCTATAAATATATGAAGGAGCACTTCGGTGTCACGGGAGAACTGGAGCAGCAGTATGAGGCGCTCGCGGAGCAGGGAAAGACACCGCTCTTCTTCGCACGTGGCGGGAAGCCGATGGGCATCATCGCGGTCGCGGATGCCATCAAGGAGGATTCTGCGCAGGCCATCGCGGAGCTTCAGAACATGGGCATTGACGTCTATATGATCACGGGCGATAATGAGAAAACAGCACGGGCCATCGCGCAGCAGGCCGGTGTTTCGCATGTCATCGCCGGGGTGCTCCCGGATGGAAAGGAAGCGGTGATCCGGCGGCTGAAGAACGAGGGACGTGTTGCGATGGTCGGAGACGGCATCAATGATGCACCGGCCCTCACACGTGCGGATCTCGGCATCGCCATCGGTGCCGGCGCAGACGTCGCCATCGATGCGGCGGATGTGGTCCTGATGAAGAGCCGGCTCACGGATGTGTCTGCGGCGATCCGTCTCGGACGGGCAACCCTCCGGAACATCCATGAGAACCTGTTCTGGGCCTTCTTCTATAACGTGATCTGCATCCCGCTGGCGGCCGGCTTCTACACGGCCGTGCTGGGACTCGGATTCGAGATGAGCCCGATGGTCGGCGCGGCGGCGATGAGTCTGTCGAGCTTCACTGTATGCATGAATGCGTTGCGTCTCAACCTCTGCAAGGTGCATGACGCTTCACAGGATAGAAAAATCAGAAAGAGAAAGAAAAAGGAGAGTAAAAAGATGACAGAGACTGTAAATATCAAGGGTATGATGTGTGGACACTGCGAGGCCAGCGTGAAGAAGGCCCTCGAGAAGCTCGACGGTGTCGAGGAGGCCGTGGTTTCCCACACCAGCGGTACCGCAGAGCTGACGCTGAGCGCGCCGGTCGAGGATGCGGCGATCCAGAAGGCCATCGAGGACCTTGATTTCGAGTTCGTATCGATCGTAAAGTAAACGCTGTATCGCATGGTCTGGAGGGCAATGTAGACGGCCGGGAGGGTAGTTGCCGTCCGGCGATGACATTGGCCTCGGGACGCTGCTTGGATGCCGGAAGGGTACAGGAGGAGGTGGAAACATGGCATGCTGCTGTGGACAGGATGAAAACGGAAGACAGAAACACAAGCCGCGGACGCCGGAACAGGTGAAGTCGCTGGTGACGCGCCTCAATCGGATCGACGGGCAGATCCTCGGCATCAAAAAGATGATCGAGGAGAACCGCTACTGTCCGGATGTCCTGATGCAGGTCAGCGCCGTGCAGGCCTCGCTGAACTCCTTTAATAAGGAGCTGCTCGCGACGCACATAAAGACCTGCGTCGTCGATGATATCCGGGAGGGCAAGGAAGAAGCCGTGGACGAGCTCTGCGAGCTGCTGAAGAAAACCATGAAGTAAGCCCGCGAGCGCATCCGCCGGATGCCTGTGCCACAGGTACATCCGCTGGCATCGTTTCTGTACAGCTGATATAAGGAAAGTGAAATTAGCAGTCTTTTGAAAAGACTGCTAATTTTTTGCTTCGTTCACATAGTTAACACATTTCTGCTTTATATTTAGGAGCATCAGATGGAGGAATGCTATCCTCTGTCACATGAAAGGATGAATCTTATGGGAAATATAGTACAGATCTTCCAGCGGCATCGCCTGAAAAGGCAGATGAATCTCGCAAATGGGAACAACGGCCAGAACCATCCGGAGGACGATCATGGTTTCGGCAATTTCAATGATTTCTTTAATCAGTTCACGAACGGTCAGAACGGCGCGAATGGTGGAAATCGTGGGAACAATGGAAATAACAGCTATCAGCCGAAGAATAAAAAACCGCTGATTTTCTATTATTTCATCGCACTTCTCATCATCCTGCTGCTGAATACCTTCGTATTCCCGTCGCTGCTGACACGGTCGATCCGTCAGACGAGCTATACGGAGTTCATGAACGCGGTGAACAACCAGGCGATCACGAAGGTGAACCTGAGCGATGATACCATCACCTATGTCGCGACGGTGAACGGTGAGGACCTCACCTGCCAGACCGGTCGACTGAAGAATGAGTACACCGAGGCACAGGTGCTGCAGGAACTCTACCGGCAGGGTGTCAACTTCGATGAGACGATCCCAGTCGAGACCAGCCCGTTGCTGAATTTCCTTCTGACCTGGATCTTCCCGATCCTTCTGTTCTGGGCCCTCGGCAACTGGCTCAGCAAGCGCATGGCGAGCTCGCTCGGTGCGGGCGGCGGCTTCGGCGGTATGGGCGGCTTCGGTAAGTCGAACGCCCGTGAGTACGAGGCGAAGGACGGAAACAAGGTGACCTTTAAGGACGTCGCCGGTGAGGATGAAGCGAAGGAGCTTCTGTCCGAGATGGTCGACTACCTGAAGGAGCCGGATAAGTATACGAAGATCGGTGCACATATTCCGAAGGGTGCACTGCTCGTCGGCCCTCCGGGAACCGGTAAGACCCTGCTTGCCAAGGCTGTGGCCGGTGAGGCGAACGTTCCGTTCTTCTCCATCGCCGGCTCCGAGTTCGTCGAGATGTTCGTCGGCATGGGTGCGGCGAAGGTACGTGATCTCTTCGAGCAGGCGAAGAAAAAGTCTCCGTGCATCATCTTCATCGATGAGATCGATGCCATCGGTAAGAAGCGTGGTAACGGTGCGATGGGTGGCAACGATGAGCGTGAGCAGACCCTGAACCAGCTCCTGACGGAGATGGACGGCTTCGACAGCTCGAAGGCCATCATCATCCTGGCGGCGACGAACCAGCCGGATTCCCTGGATCCTGCACTGCTTCGTCCGGGCCGTTTCGACCGTCGTGTACCGGTCGAGCTTCCGGATTTCCAGGGCCGTGTCGACATCCTGAAGGTGCACTCCAGAGGCATCAAGATGGCGGAAAACGTCGATCTCAGTGCCATCGCAAAGGCAGCCGCCGGCGCGAGTGGTGCAGAGCTGGCCAATATCATCAACGAGGCAGCGCTTCGTGCGGTACGTGCCGGTCGTGAGCGCGTGATCCAGTCGGATCTCGAGGAGTCGATCGAGGTCGTCATCGCCGGTTATCAGAAGAAGAATAACGTGATGACCGATAAGGAGAAGCTGATCGTTTCCTATCATGAGGTCGGTCATGCACTGGTGGCGGCACTGCAGAAGAACTCGGCACCGGTACAGAAGATCACGATCATCCCGAGAACCTCGGGTGCACTGGGCTACACCATGCAGGTCGAGGATGAAGGAAACCACTACCTCTACTCGAAGGAGGAGCTGGAGAACAAGATCGCGACCCTCACCGGCGGACGCTGTGCCGAGGAGCTGATCTTCCATACCTGCACGACGGGTGCAAGCAACGATATCGAACAGGCGACGAAGTATGCCCGTGCGATGATCACACGCTATGGTATGGCGGACGGTATCGGTATGGTGGCGATGGAACAGGTTCAGAACCAGTACCTCGGCGGCGATGCCTCGCTCACCTGCTCACCGGAGACCCAGACGAAGATCGACCAGATGACCGTGGATCTCGTGAAGAAGCAGCACGATAAGGCGTATCAGCTGCTGAGTGACAACATCACGAAGCTTCATGAGATCACGAAGTATCTCTATGAGAAGGAGACCATCACCGGTGCAGAGTTCATGGAGATCCTGAACCGGAAGGAGATCGATCCGTCCGTGGTGGCACCGGGCACACAGGCCTGAGCAAAGACTCGTTACAGTTTGAGAAAACTGTAACGAGCCTTTTTTTATTCTGAACAATCGGCCGGAACGGTGACAAAACCGGTTTAGTTTACGTATAATAAAATTAACTATAGATACCGTTCGGGCGAGCCCTCCGGGGACTTCGTCGAACGGGTATCTGCGATCTGTTTTATAAGGGAAGTATTATGCGTGATCTTGATTATTTGAAGCTGCTCGCGAAGCAGTTTCCGACGGCTACCGCTGCAGGTGCGGAGATCATCAACCTGCGTGCGATCTGTGCACTTCCGAAGGGCACAGAGTATTTCTTTTCAGACCTGCATGGTGAAAGTGATGCCTTCATCTACCTGATGCGCTCGGCCTCCGGAATCGTCCGTGATAAGATCGATGAAACCTTCGGAAACCTGCTCCCGGAGGAGGAGCAGCTCGAGCTTGCAAACCTGATCTACTATCCGAGAGACATTCTTTCGGATCCGGCGCACAAGGCGAAGGATACGCCGGAGTGGCAGCGCATCACGATCAACCGTCTCGTGAATATCTGCCGCTGCGTCAGCTCGAAGTACACTCGCTCGAAGGTGCGTAAGAAGATGCCGCAGCAGTATGCCTACGCGATCGATGAGCTCCTGCACCTCGACAGTCATGATGAGGATAAGCGGGGCTATCTCCGCGGTATCATGGATGCCATCATCGACATCGATATGGGTGACGATTTCATCGTGGCCCTGTCGGAGCTGATCCAGAACCTCGTCATCGACAATCTGCATATCATCGGCGATGTCTTCGACCGAGGCCCGCACGCGGACCAGATCATGGAGGAGCTGATGAGCTTCCATGATGTGGACATCGAGTGGGGCAATCATGATGCCGAGTGGATGGGGGCCGCCTGTGGTAATCCGGCCTGCATCGCAAGCGTCCTCCGTATCGCCACCTCCTATAACTCCTTCGATGTGCTCGAGGACGGCTATGGCATCAATCTGCGTCCGCTTTCGATGTATGCGGAGGAGGTGTACGGCGATGACCCATGTGCCTGTTTCCAGCCGCATCTTCTGGATACCAATGTCTCCGACTCGGTGGATCCCCGTCTCGCCGCGAAGATGTGTAAGGCCATCAGCATCATCCTCTTTAAGGAGGAAGGAGCGCTGATCCGCCGCCATCCGGAGTATAAGCTCGACCACCGTATGCTGCTCGACAAGATCGATTATGAAAAGGGTACGGTGACCATCGACGGGCAGAGCTATCCGCTCCGGGATACGAATTTCCCGACCATCGACCCGAAGGATCCGTATAAGATGACGGAGAAGGAAAAGGAGCTGATGAACACGCTGGTATACAGCTTCACACACTCGCAGCTGCTCCAGAAGCACATCCGCTTCTTCTTTACAAACGGCGCAATGTATAAGGTCGTCAATAACAACATCCTCTACCATGGCTGTATCCCGATGAACGTGGACGGCTCCTTCCTGCAGCTCGAGACGGCGAAGGGCAGCGTCGGCGGAAAGGCGCTCATGGATTACTTCTATGAGCGGGCCATCGATGCGTATTTCCTGAATGGAGAAAATGATCCGAATGGAAAGGTGTATGCCACGGACCTTTTCTGGTACATGTGGTGCGGTCCATGCTCACCGCTCTTCGGAAAGGATAAGATGACGACCTTCGAACACTGCTTCATCGAGGATCCGGATACACATGTGGAGAAGTTTAACATCTACTATGAATTCTCGAAGGAAGAGCGCTATGTCGACCGGATCTTCGCGGAATTCGGTGTGGATCCGGAGAGGGGCCATGTGGTCAATGGCCATGTGCCGGTGAAAACGAAGCGCGGCGAGTCCCCGATCAAGGCGAACGGCAAGCTCTTCGTCATCGATGGCGGTATCTCGAAGGCCTACCACTCCCGCACCGGCATCGCCGGCTATACGCTCATTTTCAACTCCCGTCATCTGGCACTGGCGGAGCATAAGGGTTTCCGGAAGGGGTCCGAGAATACGCCGGAGATCCAGATCGTGGAGCAGATGAAGCACCGCATCCATGTCGGCGAAACCGATAATGGACAGGAGCTGAAGCGTCAGATCGCCGACCTGGAGGAACTGCTCACTGCTTATCGCAATGGTGATATCCGGGAGAAGGGTGAAATTGTGCAAAAGCGACATTGATTCGAAAAAAGAATAGTGCTATAAAAAACGGGATCAAATACAGGATCCTGTTTTTTTATGGGATGCGCACAGGGGGAATATATGGCTGCAAAATCAAGCATGAAGGATATGACGAACGGGAATCCGACGAAGCTGATTCTGGGATTTGCGATTCCGATGCTGCTCGGAACACTGTTTCAGCAGTTTTACAGTATGGTGGATACCATCATCGTCGGCCGTTTCCTGGGCGTCGATGCGCTGGCCGGTGTCGGCTCCACCGGTGCGATCAATTTCATGGTGAACGGTTTCGTCATCGGTGTCACAGCCGGCTTCGCGATTCCGGTCGCGCAGCGTTTCGGCGCGCAGGATTTTAAAGGACTTCGAAAGTACGTGGCGCAGATCATCTACCTCACGGTGGCGATCTCCGTGCTGATGACGGTGGTGATCGGTGCACTGACGAAGAGCATCCTGATCGGCACGAATACGCCGGTATCGATCTTTGATTATGCCTTCGATTACATCTTCATCATCTTCCTGGGGACGCCGGCGATCTTTCTTTACAACATCACGGCGAGTATCATCCGTTCCCTGGGTGATGCGAAAACGCCGGTCTATTTCCTGATTTTCGCAGCACTTCTCAATATCCTGCTCGACTACATCTCCATCGGCCTGATGGGCTTCGGGGTCGAGGGACCGGCCTACGCAACCGTCATCTCCCAGGGGCTGAGCGGCGTACTGTGCCTCGTCTATATGGTATATAAGTTCCCGGTTCTCCACTTCGAGACAGGGGAGCTGAAGCCGGACGGCGAGAAGGTGCTGACCCTCCTCAGTATGGGGATCCCGATGGGCCTTCAGTACTCCATCACGGCCATCGGCTCCGTCATCCTGCAGACCGCAGTGAATGGCCTCGGTGCGATCGCCCTGGCCGCCATCACCGCCGGCCAGCGTATCAGTAATTTCGTCTGCTGCGTCTTCGATTCACTCGGTGCGACCATGGCGACCTATGCCGGTCAGAATGTCGGGGCGCTCCGCTTCGACCGTATCCGAGAGGGCGTACGCTCCGCGACGATCCAGGGCTCCATCTATTCCGTGCTGATCTGCGTGATCCTGATCTTCTTCGGCGGCGAGATTCCGAAGCTGTTTGTGGATGCCGCTGAGACCGAGGTCATCACAAATGCCCATCTCTTCCTCGTCTGCAATGCGGCGTTCTATATTCCGCTCACCATCGTCAACGTCTGGCGTTTCACGATCCAGGGTATGGGCTTCTCCGGCCTCGCGATTCTTGCTGGTGTCTGTGAGATGGTGGCCCGTGGACTGGTCGGCTTCGTCTTCGTTCCGTGGCTCGGCTACATCGCGTCCTGCTTTGCGTCTCCGCTTGCGTGGATCTTTGCAGATGCTTTCCTGATTCCATGCTTCTATCACTGCCTGAAGAAGTTGAAAATGCAGTATCATATGAATGCATGACAAAAGTTCAGTGAAGGACCTATCCGGGGCTTCACTGAACTTTTTTTTAAACATTCAAAAGGCGGTATCCGGTAAATACATAGTTGCTATATCCGCGTTTGCGTTTTAAAATGAAACCAGCTATGTCTGGAGACAGGCGCAGGTTCTATGCTTTAGTAAGTAAAGGTGGAGGATATATCATGACGAAAGATATGGAAACGATGGCGGTCAATGCCATCCGCGTTTTATCAGCAGATGCGATCCAGAAGGCGAATTCTGGACACCCTGGACTGCCACTCGGTGTGGCACCGATGGCCTATGAAATGTGGGCACATTATCTGAACATCAACCCGGCCGATCCGACATGGGAGGATCGTGACCGCTTTATTCTTTCCGGTGGACACGGCTCCATGCTGCTGTATTCCCTGCTTCACCTTTTCGGCTTCGGTCTCACGAAGGAAGATGTGATGCAGTTCCGTCAGCTCGGTTCTCTGACCCCGGGCCATCCGGAGTATGGTCACACGGTCGGCATCGAAGCAACCACCGGACCGCTCGGTGCCGGCATCAGCATGGCCGTCGGTATGGCAGCCGCGGAGAAGCACCTGGCATCGATCTTTAATAAGCCGGGCTACGAGATCGTCAATCACCGTACCTTCGTCATCGCGGGTGATGGCGATCTGATGGAGGGTATTTCCTCCGAGGCACTGTCCCTGGCGGGCACCTGGAATCTTTCCAAGCTGACCGTGCTCTATGACTCCAATAGGATTTCCATCGAGGGTTCCACCGACATCGCGTTCCGTGAGGATGTGGTGAAGCGTGCCGAAGCCTTCGGCTTCAAGACCCTCGAGGTAGATGACGGAAATGATCTTCAGAAGATCGCAGCCGCACTGGATACAGCGCTTCAGGATGATTCCGCACCATACTTCATCAAGGTGAAGACCACCATCGGCTTCGGCTGTCCTGCGAAGCAGGGCTCCGCAGTAGCCCATGGCGAGCCGCTCGGTGAGGAGAACGTAAAGGCGATGAAGGAGACGCTCGAGTGGCCGTCTCAGGAGCCGTTCTATGTACCGGAGGAGGTATACGCACACTATAAGGCACTTGCGGAGGCGAAGCAGCCGGCAGAGGATGCCTGGAAGAAGCTCTTCGACGAGTACTGTGCGAAGTTCCCGGAGATGGCGGAGTTGTGGGCACGCTACCACTCGGATGAGGATGTGAAGGCACTTCGTGAGGATGCCGGCTTCTTCGCAAAGGCAGAGAAGGCGGAGGCGACGAGAGCCTCCTCTGGTGTCGTGATCAACTACATGAAGGATAAGCTTCCGAACCTCTTCGGTGGTTCCGCAGATCTCGGACCTTCCAACAAGACCGAGATGAAGGGCGAGGATTACTTCAGCGCCGAGACACCGGCAGGAAAGAACATTCACTTCGGCGTTCGTGAGATGGCGATGGCCGGTATCGCAAACGGTATGCTGCTCCACGGCGGCCTTCGTACCTTCGTGGCGACCTTCTTCGTCTTCAGTGACTATCTGAAGCCGATGGCGAGACTGGCGGCACTGATGAAGATTCCACAGATCTTCGTACTGACCCATGACTCCATCGGTGTCGGCGAGGACGGCCCGACCCATGAGCCGATCGAGCAGCTCGCGATGCTCCGTTCGATTCCGAACTTCGACGTCATCCGTCCGTGCGATCGTACCGAGACCGAGGGCGCATGGCTGATGGCCCTGGAAGCGAAGGATCGTCCGACGGCCCTTGTACTGACGAGACAGAACCTCGAGCAGCTGCCGGGTGCAGATGCACAGAAGGTGGCGAAGGGTGCCTACATCATCGATGACTGTGAGGGCACACCGGAGGTTATCCTGATCGCGACCGGATCCGAGGTCGCACTCGCGGTGAAGGCGAAGACAGAGCTCAGTGCACAGGGAAAGAAGGTACGTGTCGTTTCCATGCCGAACATGGAAGCCTTCGACCGTCAGGATGCGGCATATAAGGAGTCGGTACTTCCGAACAGCGTACGGAAGAGAGTCGCCATCGAGGCACTTTCCGATTTCGGCTGGTATAAGTATGTCGGCCTGGACGGTAAGGTCGTCAGCATGCATGGCTTCGGTGCGTCCGGCAACGGCTCGCTTCTCTTTAAGCACTTCGGTTTCACGGTAGAGAATGTCGTGGAAACTGTAAACAGTCTCTGATTAATATCCCAGGGCTTTGCCCTGGGATGCCCCCGGGCGGCGAGGCCGTTTTGCCGGCTTGTCCGGCAAAATCAAGCGACTATGCCGGCGCCGAAGGCGCGTCTCATGGCATAGTCTCCTTATAATTTCAGATCCTGCGCCACCGGCGAGGTGGGAAGCACGCCTTTCGAAGGCAGACACCACTTCGCCCGGCAACCGTGGTATAAACGTTCATCAGGAGGTGAACCGTATGAGATTTTTTATCGATACAGCAAATGTAGATGAGATTCGTGAAGCAAATGACATGGGCATCATCGCCGGTGTCACCACCAATCCTTCCCTGATCGCGAAGGAAGGCCGGGACTACATGGAGACCCTGAAGGAGATCACAGAGATCGTCGACGGTCCGATCTCCGGTGAGGTGAAGGCCAGCACGACCGATGCCGAGGGCATGATCGCCGAGGGCCGTGAGATCGCGAAACTGCATAAGAACATGGTGGTGAAGATTCCGATGACCACCGAAGGCCTGAAGGCAGTCAAGGTTCTTTCTGCGGAGGGCATTCACACGAATGTAACCCTTGTATTCTCTGCATCCCAGGCACTGCTCGCCGCGCGGGCAGGTGCGACCTACGTGTCCCCGTTCCTGGGCCGCCTCGATGATATCTCCACCGACGGCATCGCCCTGATCCAGGACATCGAGGATATCTTCCAGATGTATCCGGATATCGAGACCGAGGTCATCTGCGCCTCCGTTCGTCATCCGATGCATATCGTAGAGTGTGCGAAGACCGGTGCGGACATCGCCACCGTTCCGTATAAGGTTCTTCTTCAGATGGTGAAGCACCCGCTGACCGATATCGGTATCGAGCGTTTCAAGAAGGACTACGAGGCTGTATTCGGCAAGCAGAACTGATATTAACAGGACACCGAAGGACCGGCACCAGAGGCCATACGTAGAGGTCGTGAAGAATCAAAATCCCATCCCTTAGAAGTACTTGGAGTAATTTTTCCTTAGCACCCTCTGCAACGCTGAGTTTTCATGAAGAAAACTCAGCGTTGCAGAGGGCCTAGTACTTCTTAGGGATGGGATTTTAGAGTCTTCCGAGCTCGGAGTACTGTGCCTCTGGCGCCGGTCCTTTGTGTGTTTCTGTTACTTGTCGAAGACGACGTACTTCGGAATGCCGTTTTCAAAGCGGCAGGAGCGCTCGCCCTGCACGAGCGGACGCAGATACTCGAGCATCTCTTCGGTGACGCCGTTGCCCTCGGAGGTGATCCAGCTGTCCGGGACCTTCTTCTCCCGATCTGCGATGTCGGCGATGTCCGCGGCACCGTAGGCGACACTGTACGGGTGATTCGAAGTACGGGTCAGTGTCGACATCACGCCATTCTGCCCATTGACGGCGAGGCGGACGGCATTACGACCGAGTTCGGTCGACTCCGTGATGTCGGTCTCGGAGAGGAGATGGCCTGCACAGCGCTGCAGGAGATTCAGCTCGATGTAGCGCACCTTGCAGCCGATGTTTGAGCGGATCGCGTTCTCCAGCACCTTGCCGGCACCGGTCGCGATGGTATGGCCGAAGGCATCCTTCGACTGGTCACGATCAGCATAGTCACAGATCATCTTGCCGCTGCGGTCGCGGATACCCTCACTGATGGCGACGATGACATCCTTGCCGACCGCGAGCTCACCCCGGAGATCGGAGATGAAGTCATTGAGATCGAACGGCCGCTCCTCGAGATAGATGAGATACGGAACGTTGCTGTTTGCACTCTCTGCGAGTGCGGCCGCAGCCGTCAGCCAGCCGGCATTCCGGCCCATCATCTCGACGACGATGACGTACGGTGTATCGTATACCTCGAGCTCTCGCTCCAGCTCGGAGATGGAGGTCGCGATATACTTCGCGGCAGAGCCGAAGCCCGGGCAGTGATCGATGCCGTAGAGGTCGTTATCGATGGTTTTCGGCGCACCAACCACGACGATGTCCGGAATATGATGCTCCTTAATATAATCGGAGAGCTTCCAGACGGTATCCATCGAGTCGTTGCCGCCGATATAGACGAAATAGCCGATCTCGTGCTTCTGGAAGATGCGGATGAGCTCCTCGAACTCCGACGGATCCTGTGCCGGATCCTTCAGCTTGAAACGGCAGGAGCCGAGTGCAGCGGCCGGGGTAACGGCCAGGGTGTCGAGCATGTCTTCGATGTGTTCGATGCCGCTCAGATTCAGGAACTGTTCACGCAGTACGCCCTGAATACCATAGCGTGCACCGAGCACCTCGCTCACCTCCGGGTTTCGGATGGCGGCCTCGATGACGCCGGCCAGCGTGGCGTTGATGGCAGACGTCGGTCCACCGGACTGTGCGACTAAAAGCTTCTTTCCCATAGCTTCTCCTTCAAAACTGTCCATGCCCGCGGAAGATGGCCAGGAGCATGGCATAAACTGTATATGATGATTCGGATGGGCCCCGGTACACTGTACCGATGATGGATTTCTGCAGAACTGCGCGATGCAGGCCCCGATTTGTCAGTATATCATACTTTTTCCTTCTTTACTGCAAAAGCGACGACCTTTTCACGTGCATATTCGGCGGCAGTGGTACCTTCTTTATTATTAAGTGCATGTATTCTGTCGCTGTGGGATGCGGCATTTTCACTTTTGGATACAGTGAGCACAGAACCTCCTTCCGGAACAAACTGCGCAAAATGCGACTTTTTATGCATTTCGGCAGCGCCATTTGTATAAATTTCTTAAGCATTGCCCCTTCTATTATAGAACTTTATTCTACCTGCTCAAGTTTTCGGACATCAAATTTTATAAAAAAGCGCTTACAAATGAGATAAAATGTGCGAATAAGTGTCCGATTAGATAAGTGCAGGCAAAAAAGGTTCTTTTATATAAGCATTGTGTGATATTTGCTCGTATACTTAAGCCAAGTTAAGAAGCTTGTTGGTGATATTTCATAACGTTAAAGATTTGACTAGTTGATTACAGGAGAAGAGACATGAAATTCACGATCCAGGCGGTGTTTAAGCGGAGCGTCACCATCGAATGTGACAATCAGACGATCTGCTACGCACCGGAGGAGTACAGCGTACTCCTGAATGGTGAGGAACGTGCGCGGTCGACGCTGAACGTCCTCACGATCGATGGTCTCCAGCCGGACAGTGACTATACCCTGAACCTGAAGACAGAGGACGCAGAGGAAACACAGTCCTTCCATACGGAAGCCGAGTCCGTACTGCTCGATGTCCGGAACTTCGGTGCCCATGGCGACGGCGAGACGGACGACACGATCTATCTGCAGGCGGCGATCAGTGCCTGCCCAAAGGACGGAACCGTGTATGTGCCGGCAGGAACCTACCTGTCGAGACCGCTCTTCCTGAAGAGCTACATGAGCTTATGGCTCGACGAGGGCGCGGTGCTCAAGGGTGATCCGGACCGGAATCACTACCCGCTGATGCCGGGCATGACGAAGACGACAGATGGAACGAGCGAGTATAATCTCGCGAGCTGGGAAGGAAACCCGGAGACCTCCTTCGCCTCCCTTATTTCGGCGATCGATGCAGAGCACTTCGACATCGTCGGCCGGGGCCACATCGATGGCAGCGGCGCGGAGGGGGACTGGTGGCAGAATCCGAAGGTGATGCGGACCGCATGGCGTCCGAATACCATCTTCCTGAACCGTTGCCGTCATGTACGCCTTCAGTCCATCACGGTGAAGAATTCCCCGAGCTGGACAGTGCATCCGTACTATACCGATCATATCGGCGTGTACAACATCACGATCTGGAACCCATCCGATTCACCGAATACGGACGGCTTCGATCCGGAGAGCTGTGATGACATCCTGATCCTCGGTACGAAGATCTCCGTCGGCGATGACTGTATCGCCCTGAAGTCCGGCAAGTACTACATGAGTCAGAACCATCATAAGATATCGGATCACTTCACGATCCGGAACTCCTTCCTCGAGAGAGGACACGGCAGCGTGACGGTTGGCTCGGAAGCCGCCGGGGGTGTCATCAACGTCGAGGTCGCACAGTGCATCTTCGATGGGACAGACCGGGGACTTCGCATCAAGACCCGTCGCGGGCGCGGACCGGAAGCACTGTATGACGGGGTATATTTCCACGACATCATCATGAAGGACGTGCACATGCCGTTCACCTTCAATATGTTCTACTTCTGTGATCCGGACGGGCACAGCGACTACGTACAGAATCAGGACTTCCATCCGGTGGATGACAAGACACCGACGATCGGAACGATCCGGGCCGAGAACATCACATGTACCGGCGCCGATGCCTGTATGCTGGTGGCGTATGGATTACCGGAACGCTATATCGAGAACATCGTTCTCAAGAATATAAAGGTCGACTTCCTTCCGAAATCGGAGAGAACGCCGCGCCAGACCATCATGATGGATCACTTCCCGGAGATGAGCGGAAGAGCCATCTACGCGAGAAATGTAAAGCGACTCACCCTCGAGAATGTCGAGATCACAGGATCCGATGATACCGAGCCGGTGCTTCAGGATGTGCTGGATTATGACAGCGTCCATGTCTCGATCAACTGAGACCATAAAATCATCAACCTGGACCGAAAGGTCTTTATATAGAGGAGCTGCAGAGCAGCTTCCAAGGAGGTAAAAATGAAAAAAACATTCACAAAGGTACTTGCAGGTTCCCTCGCCGCATCCATGGTGCTCGGACTTGCCGCCTGTGGTTCTTCTGATTCCGGATCCACCACACAGGCCGCAGCGGAGACCACAAAGGCAGCCGAGGCTGCTGCAGCGACGACCGCAGCTGCGCAGGAAGCTTCCAGTGGCGATGTAACACTTCGTATTTCATGGTGGGGCGGTGATTCCAGACATAACGCAACCCTGCAGGCACTCGATGAGTATATGGCAGCCAACCCTGGTGTAAAGGTCGAGTCCGAGTACGGCGCATGGTCCGGCTGGCAGGATAAGATCGCAACCCAGATCGCCGGCAACTCCGAGCCGGATCTCTTCCAGATCAACTGGAACTGGCTGTGGCAGTTCAGCCCGGACGGAACCCGTTTCGTGGATATCCAGACCCTTCCGGACTTCGATCTTTCCCAGTACGATCAGTCTCTCGTAGACCTGATGACCATCGATGGTCATGTACTCGGTGTCCCGGTTGCTTCGACCGGCCGTGTATTCTACTACAACAAGGCAACCTATGAGAAGGCCGGCCTCGATGTTCCGAAGAGCTTCGCAGACCTCCTCGCAGCAGGTCCTGTCTTCAAGGAGAAGCTCGGTGATGATTACTATCCGATGGCCTGCAGCACACTCGACCTGACCATCCTTCTCACCTACTACATGCAGGAGAAGTACAACAAGGCATGGGTTGAGGACGGAAAGCTGAACTACACTGTGGATGAGCTCGCGGATGGCTTCGATTTCCTGAAGAGCCTCGAGGAGAACCACGTGATCCCTACACAGGAGAAGCTGAAGGGCGATGGTGCGGATTCTCTCGATAAGAACCCGAACTACATCGACGGTCACTATGCAGGTCTGATCGAGTGGGATTCTTCCGTAAAGAAGATGCAGAAGGCCCTCGATGAGAACCAGGAGCTCGTAATTGGTGAGTATCCGGCAGATTATGGCACACCGGCAACCGTTTATAAGGTTTCCATGGGCTTTGCGATTTCCCCGAACTCTCAGCACCAGGCAGAGACAGCCAAGCTCCTCAACTACATGCTGAACGGCGACGGCGTGAAGACACTTGCACTCGAGAGAGGTATTCCGGCTTCCAAGGCAGCACAGGAGACACTGAAGTCCGAGGGTATGCTCGAGGGTCTCGTATACGATGCAAACCAGCTGGCGACAGCAAACGCTCCGTTCAAGCTTTCTCCGTACTATGAGGATTCTGCTCTCAAGGATGACGCAGAGGGTGCTTACCAGGAGATCATGAACAACATGTCCTATGACGATGAGGATTCCAAGGATCTCGCACAGGAGATGATCGACGCTGTCGATGAGGTTGAGGCTTCCAAGGCCTGATCCGATGCACAGCATGTGAAATCGTAACCATTTACCGTTTTTTATGGGGTAGACATTATGTCAAATACAAAAACAGTGAAGTCTTCGAGCAAGTTCTGGAAAGAGAATAAGGGCCTCCTTTTCATCCTTCCATGGCTGATCGGATTTCTTATTTTCAAGGGATATCCATTCCTTTCGTCGCTGGTCTACAGCTTCAGTGATGAATCACTCTTCGAGGGTATCAGCAAGTGGGGTGTATTCAACTACGTGAAGATCTTTACCGATCGAAAGATCAAGACCGGCTTCATGACGACCTTTAAATATTCATTCATGACCGTACCGCTGAAGCTCGTCTTCGCACTGTTCATCGCCTACATCCTGAACTTCAAGATCAAGGGTGTAAAGATGTTCCGTACGGTTTACTATATTCCGTCCATTCTCGGTTCTTCCGTTGCCATCGCGGTTCTCTGGAAGGCCATCTTCAAGGATGACGGTATCATCAACATGATCCTCGGCTTCTTCGGTGTCGCCGGACCACACTGGCTGTCCAACAAGACCGCCGCGCTGTTCATCATCTGTCTCTTACGTGTATGGCAGTTCGGTTCCACCATGGTCATCTTCCTGGCCGCCCTCAAGGGTGTATCCCCGGATCTCTATGAGGCCGCTTCCCTCGATGGTGCCGGGAAGTGGAGACAGTTCTTTACGATCACCGTACCGCTGATCACACCGGTTATTTTCTATAACCTCGTCACACAGCTCGTACAGGCATTCCAGGAGTTCAACGGACCGTACATCATCACACAGGGAGGTCCGCGTGGTGCAACCACCCTCGTATCCCTGCTGATCTACAACAACGCATTTAAGAAGTACGATATGGGTCTCGCCAGTGCACAGGCATGGGTACTCTTCATCATCCTGATGATCTTTACCGCTATCCTGCAGTACAGCCAGAAGCATTGGGTTTACTATTCAGATGAGGAGGCATAAGCATGACACTCGAGAGAAAAAGACAAATCATGACCGTCATCAAGTATGTCGTCCTGATTCTGGTGGGCGTCATCATGATCTATCCGCTCGTATGGATGGTGGGTGCGTCCTTTAAGACAAACGCGGAGATCTTCTCCGGTATCGGCTTCATCCCGAAGCACCCGACCACACAGGGCTATGTCGATGCGCTGAAAGGCTACGGCGGAGATATCAATATCTGGACCTCCATGCTGAACACCTATAAGATCGTCATCCCGAAGGTCGTCCTGACCATCGTATCCTGCACATTTACGGCATACGGCTTCGCACGCTTCAAGTTCAAGGGGCATGACTTCATGTTCATGCTTCTGATGGCGACCCTCTTCCTGCCGAACGTCGTACTGAACGTACCGCAGTTCATCATGTTCAACAAGTGGGGCTGGGTAGATTCTCCACTGTACCTTCCGCTGATCGTGCCGACGCTCTTCGCACAGGACACCTATTTCGTCTTCATGCTGATCCAGTTCCTCCGCAATATCCCGAAGGAGCTCGATGAGGCAGCGAAGATCGATGGCTGCTCTGCCCTCGGTACCCTCTGGCACGTCATCGTTCCGGTGCTGAAGCCGGCCATGACCTCTGCGGCACTGTTCCAGTTCATGTGGTCCTCCAACGACTTCATGGGACCGTTGCTTTACGTTTCCACGCCGAAGCGCTATCCGGCAGCCATCTTCGTAAAGATGTCCATGGATGCAGATACCGGCTTCTCCTGGAACCGTATCCTCGCACTGTCCCTGATCTCCATCATCCCGTCCCTCGTTGTCTTCTTCCTGGCACAGGATCAGTTCATCGATGGTGTTACCGCGGGTTCTGTAAAGGGTTAAGCTATGGATCAGAAACGACATCATCTTCAGGGCGATCGGGCAGCGACCGAACAGCTTCTCGACGAGTACATCGACTATCTTATGGAGCACTCGGATTCCGGGCATCCGGCCTGGAATCTCGAGATGATCCGAAGCGGGAAGAGCAACAAGTGGAATTATATCGACGGCTGCATGATCACCGGCATTCTCGAGCTCTATGAGATCACCGGCGAGGCCCGTTTCCTCGACTTCGCGGACCGCTTCCTGAGCGGCTTCGTCGAGGAGAATGGCCACATCCGTACCTATGACCCGGAGGAGTACTCGCTCGATAATGTGAACCCGGGAAAGAATCTTTTTCCGCTGTATGATCTCACCGGAAAAGAGAAGTACCGGAAGGCCATCGAGCTTGTACGCTCGCAGCTCAGCACCATGCCACGGACCCCGGAGGGGAACTTCTGGCATAAGCTGATCTATCCGAATCAGGTCTGGCTGGACGGCATCTATATGGCCCTTCCGTTCTATATGGAGTACGAAAAGCGCTTCGACGCACAGAAGGACTGTCAGGATATCTGTCAGCAGATCGCCAATGTTGAGATCAGGATGCGGGACCCGGAAACCGGTCTCTACTATCACGGCTATGATGCCTCCCGGAAGATGTACTGGGCAGATCCGGACAGCGGCTGCAGCCCGAACTTCTGGCTGCGCGCCGAGGGCTGGTTCATCCTGGGTCTCGTCGATGTACTGGAGATCATGAAGGATCTCCCGATGCAGGCCAAAAGCGTACATCTCCAGCACATGCTGCTGGATCTTGCGAAGGCACTCTCGAAGTATCAGGATCCGAGCGGACTCTGGTATCAGCTGATCGCCCTTCCGGAGCTTGAGGGCAATTACCTCGAAACCTCCGGCACCGCGCTCATCAGTGCCGCACTGCTGAAGGCGGTGCGCCTCGGCTTCCTGCCGGAGAGCTTCCGTACAGTAGGCGAAAAGGCCTTCTATGGTATCGTCGATCATCGCCTGACGAAAAATGCCGATGGGACACCATGCGTGACGGGCATCTGTCTCGTCGCCGGCCTCGGAGGAGAGCAGCATCGCGACGGCTCCGTCGCTTACTATCTTTCCGAACCGGTGGTACAGAATGATGCAAAGGGCGTCGGCCCGCTGCTTCTTGCCTACACCGAGATGCTACGATAAACTAAAGGGTGTGCATGGCTTCCATGCATGCCCTTTTTAAATTCTGGAGGAAACCATGGCAGAACAGCGCGATATCAATCTTCATAACTCCCGACTGGATCTCGTGTTTGAAAAACGAATTCCGGGTCTGCGCGTATCCGAGGCAGTGCGTCATCATCGCTTCATCATGAAGAGCCGGCATGTACACGAGACCATCGAGCTGCACTTCATCCTCGAGGGGCAGCGACTCATGTTCGTAGATCGGGAGAGCTACCGTCTGTCGCCACACTCCGCCATCGTCGTCAATCATAATCTCATCCATAAGACCTCGACGGCACCGGGCTTTCCTCCGGATCATCATAACTTCATCCTGCAGCTGGACCGCTCGCGCTTCGATCAGATCCTGCGGGTTGCCGGGCTTCGGGGCTTCGATGACTTCGGTGACCGTTTCAACGGTGTCGCGAATTTTAACGACAGTGAGTGGCAGCTGATCCTTTCCGTCATCGCGGAATTCAAGGCGATGTGTGCGGAGGATAAAAACGGCGGCAACATCTCCATGGAAGACGCTCATGCGTTTTTATACCTTCAGGCGGTCGAGCTGGCCAGCATCTTTGCGAAGGCCAGACGCCGGCTGCTTCAGGCGGAGCTCGAGGCAAACCAGAAAGCGGTGCCGGAAACCGTCGTGAAGACGGGTGTGCACCAGAAGGTTCATGAGGTCGCGCTCTATCTGCAGACCCATATCCATGAAAATGTTTCCCTCGAGGAGCTGGCCCAGCGCTTCTTCATGAGCCGCTCCTATCTGACCCGGAGCTTCCGGAACGTCACCGGCTTCTCCGTCGTCGAGTATATGACCTACATCCGGATTCAGAAGGCGCAGGAGTTCCTGAAGGCATCCGATCGCTCCATCACCGAAATCGCCGATCTCTGCGGCTTCGGTAACATCACTTATTTTGAAAAGGTATTTAAGGCGACCACCGGACAGACCCCGGTGCAGTATCGTAAAACCGTCGCCTCTGCTGGAAAGGAGAAAAAATGATTCAGTTTGGTATGCGTGTACATGACATCTGCCCGAAGGGCAGTGTATGTGAGGTGCTGGATGAGGTGCAGAAGCTTCACATCCACTACATTCACCTCGCGATGAATAAGAGCTTTTCCGATGTGGATACCTCTGTCGGCCATTTCAATGCAGGCCTCGGGGATTATGTCGCGTCGGAGTTACGGAAGAGAGACCTCCATGTCTCCATCCTCGGCTGCTATATCAATCCGGCTCATCCGGATGAGGAGAAGCGGCTTCAGCAGGTACAGCGTTTCATCGAGCATCTGAAGTATGCGAAGCTGATCGGCGCGGATATGGTGGGCACCGAAACCGGACGTGCCGATCCGGAGATGAAGGTCGTGCCGGAAACCTATACCGAGGAAAACTACCTGCGTGTGCTGGACAGCTTCAAGCGGATCCGGGATGCGGCGGAAAAGCTTGGTGTGATGGTCGGTGTCGAGGGCGTGTATAATCACACACTCCGCTCTCCGGAGATGATGCGTCGCTTCCTCGATGACATCGATTCCGTGAACTTCGACGTCATCCTGGACGCGGTGAATCTGCTTACCCCGGATCTGCAGCACGACCCGGCCGGACAGAATGCCCTGATCCGCCAGGCCTTTGACTTCTACGGAGATCGTATCACGACGCTTCATCTGAAGGACTGCGTCTTCGAGGGCGAAGACCAGAAGTACCGCCACCCGGGCGAGGGCATCTTCTGCTATGAAGAGCTGATGCGTCAGGTAGCACAGTGGAAGCCGTACATCATCGGTACGCTCGAGAATTCCTCTCCGGACCGCTATGCAGCGGACTGCGCTTATCTCCGGGCCATGTACGAGAAGTACGCCATCTGACGCCGGCCCTCCGGATCCCCTGCCTGGGCGGCTGAGCGGCTATCCGCAAGAAGGGGCTTGTATTTCTGCGCCCTTTGCGATATGGTGGATAGATAAGTGCCGGAAAACGGGCACGGGAACGTTGTGTAGTGCCACGCGGAGGGTGGTAAGTGAATTTATGGTTGGACGATTGTTACTGCTGATTGTGCTGATTCTGATTAATGGACTTTTTTCCTGCGCAGAGATTGCCGTGCTGCAGGTCGGTGATGCGAAGCTTCGCAAGCTGAGTGAGGATGGCAATAAACGGGCAGACAAGCTGCTTCGGCTGACGGTCGAGCCGGCGAAGTTTCTGTCAACGATTCAGGTGGCGATCACGCTGGCCGGCTTCCTGTCTTCTGCGTTTGCAGCCGACAGCTTCGCAAAGCCGCTCACCGATGTGGTTCTGCTGACCGGACTTCCGGTCGCGCGGGACGTCATCGAGAATGTCGCGATCATCCTGATCACCATGATCCTTTCCTATGTCAGCATCGTCTTCGGCGAGCTGATTCCGAAGCGGCTGGCCCAGGCCTATACCGAGAAGATCGCACTCAGCATCGCCGGCATCCTGGATTTTGCATCGACGATGTTCGCCCCTTTCGTATGGCTCCTTACCGCCTCGACCAATCGTGTACTGCGCATGATGGGCATCCGACCGGAGGATGTCGAGGATAAGGTGTCCGAGGAGGATATCAAGCTGATGCTCGACGAGGGCACCGAGAAGGGAACGATCGAAACGACGGAAAACGAGATGATCCAGAACGTTTTCGAGTTCAATGATCTGACCGTGGAGGATGTCTGCACACACCGTCCGGATGTGGCGATGCTGTACCTCGAGGACACGGACCGTCAGTGGCGGAAGACGATCTACAGTCACCGCTATGCGATCTATCCGATCTGTGGCGAGGATGATGACGATATCGTCGGTGTACTCGATACGAAGGATTACTTCCGTCTACCGGATCAGTCCCGTGGAAATGTTATGAAAAATGCGGTCGACAAGCCGTTCTTCGTGTCGCAGAACATGAAGGTGTCGGATCTGTTTGCGACGATGAAGCGCACACGGAAGTACTACGCCATCGTCATCGATGAATACGGTGGCATGACGGGTATCGTCACCGTACATGACCTGATCGAGGCCCTTGTGGGTGATCTGCAGGATGCGGATGAAGTACCGGAGCCGGATCCGATCGAGGCCATCGGCGAGAACGAGTGGATCGTACTCGGTACCGCGGACATCGAGGACGTCAACGAGGAGCTGAAGGTGAACATCCCGACGGAGGATGCGGATACCTTCGGCGGCTACCTGATGGGCATCATCGGTACCGTGCCGGATGATGGCAGCTCCTTCCATCTCGAGACGGATGAACTGAACGTCGATGTCGCCTACATCAAGAACCGGCGCATCGGAAAGACGATCGTCCGGAAAAAGGTGAAGGAAGACGCGGATGAGCAGGAGAAATAAACGTTCATTCAGGTGACGATGTTGAGAAATAAGCATTGGCGCTGGACATCGGCAGAAATTCAGCTCATCATTTTTTAAGAGATATGCTATACTATCCTCGTGTGCTTAGAGCACAGGAGGATAGTTTTATGTTAAACGAAAAGAATGCAGAGAAACCGGTAAAGCTGATCGAGCGGAAGCTCGCTTATCAGGGCAAGGTCATCACCGTCTACGATGATTATGTGGATGTCGGCGGGCATAAGACCCACTGGGATTTCATCCATCATAAGGGCGCCGCTGCGGTACTGCCGGTGCTTCCGGATGGACGTATCCTGATGGTACGCCAGTTCCGTCATGCCCTCGACCGCTATACCCTGGAGATTCCGGCGGGAAAGCGCGACCGGGAGGACGAGCCGTTTGAGGAGTGCGCGATGCGTGAGCTCGAGGAGGAGACCGGATATAAGACGGATCACCTCGACTTTCTTCTGTATGTGAATACGACCATCGCCTTTCTCGATGAGAAGATCGGCATCTATGTAGCAGATCATCTCGAAAAGGGGAAGGTGCACTGGGATGAGGATGAGGAGCTCGGTGTCGAGGCCTGGGAGCTCAAGGATCTGCAGCAGCTGATCTATGATGGGAAGATGACGGATGGAAAGACCGTCGCAGCGATCATGACGTATGCTGCGAAGTACCATAAGAATTAAGCGATGATGCGACGAGGCTTCTTTGCAGGCCCCGATCCGTCTGTACGGCGAGGGCATCGCCGGTATATTACGAAGCGAAAAGCGAGGAGACGTTATGAAGAGAGAGCATTTGGAAGATTATGTACTGACCATTCCGGATTTCCCACAGAAGGGCATCATGTTCCGTGATATCACTTCCCTGGTACAGGATCCGGATGGACTGCAGGATGCGGTAGATGGCCTGATCAAGGCCCTGGAGGGCGTGGATTTCGATGTGGTACTGGGCCTGGAGTCCAGAGGCTTCATCTTCGGAACCGCGATTGCGTATGCGATGCATAAGGGCTTCGTGCCGGTACGTAAGAAGGGCAAGCTTCCGCGCGAGACCGTTTCTGCGAAGTATGACCTTGAGTATGGTCAGGCAGAGATTGAGATCCATAAGGATGCGATCCAGCCGGGTGAGAAGGTTGTCATCGTCGATGATCTGATTGCCACCGGTGGTACACTCGCCGCTGCCTGCAAGCTGGTCGAGCAGCTCCAGGGTGAAGTGGCACAGATCGCGGTTGTGATGGAGCTTGCGGGACTGAACGGTCGTGATCAGCTCCGGAAGTATCCGCTGACCTCCCTGATCACCTACGAGGGTAAGTGATGGGACAGGAGCTGACGAAGTCGGACGTCGAGAAGATCCAGGCCGAAATCGACCATCGGAAGCTGGTACTCCGTCCGCAGATCACGAAGGAGATCGCCGAGGCAGCCGCACAGGGTGACCGTTCGGAGAACTTCGAGTATTATGCCGCGAAGAAGGCCAATCGTGAAAACAATGGCCGTATCAATTATCTGGAGCGGGTCCTTCGCTTCGCACGGATCATCGATGATTCATCGAAGGACGACGAGGTCGGGCTCAATAATACCGTGACCCTCTACTTCGAGGAGGATGATGAGGAGGAGACCTATCGTATCGTCACCTCGATCCGTGGAAACAGTATTCACGGACTCATCTCAAACGAATCGCCGATCGGACGTGCCATCATGGGGCATAAGGTCGGGGATCGCTGTACGGTCCGGATGGAGAACGGCATCAGCTATGATGTCATCATCCGGAAGATCGAGAACACCGGGGAATCGGCGGACGATCAGATCAAGGCATACTAAGCCTCGGTGGATCTAAGAAAAATTAAATAGAACAGGCAAAGAGGCCACTGCAGATTTCTGCAGCGGCCTCTTCATGCATTCAGATGACCTTCTTGACGGCTTCGAGAATGGCATCCTTGATATCGGAATGCTCGTAGAGATAATTGATCAGCTCCTTCCGTCGGATCATACCGATGAAGTGGTCCGAATCATCGACGACCGGCACGAAGTTCTGCCGGGATGCGCGCTTCATGATATCTTCCATGCTGGCGTTGACCTTCACCGGCTCATAGTGGTTCTTCATCGGGATGTCGGCCACCCGGATCTTTTCCGTGTCCTTCAGATCCATGTGGAGATCGTTTTTGATCTCCCAGAGCAGGTCACCCTCGGTCATGGTGCCATAGTATTTGCCGTCCTTCGTCAGGACCGGGATGGTTGAGTAGCGGTGGAACTCCATTTTTTCGAGTGCCTGCCGCAGTGTATAATCTTCCTCGAGATATGCAACATCACATTTCGGAGTCAGGAAGAAAAGAATATTCATGAAAAGTCCTCCATTTATTTTCGATACTATATCTATTTTAACTGAAAGGTATGTACAAGCTATGACGGAATCGTTAAAAATTCATAAAGATTGTATGGATATTTGTACAAGGGGCGACGCTGCGTGATGCAGAAGTACATGAACCAGGCCTGGAAATGCCGAAAATCGATACATCTTTTGACATTATTCCATACTGATAGTAAAATTTAGATTTGACTATATGTTTATAAAGAGAAGTGTGCGCAGCCGGAAGCTGTCTGCGCGGAACAGCACTTCAGGATGAGGATAGCGCTATGATGACAGAGGAAGAAGTAGTACTGGAGAGACCTGCGGATAACACACCGCCGGAGGAATTATATAAGGAACTGATCAAGGCCATCCGGGCATACCATCCATCCGATGATCTCAGCATGATCGAGAAGGCCTACCAGGTAGCGAAGGAGCAGCATAAGGATCAGAAGCGTAAATCGGGTGAACCATACATCATTCACCCTCTTTGTGTTGCCATCATTCTCGCCGATCTCCAGATGGATAAGGAAACGATCGCCGCGGGACTTCTGCACGATGTCGTCGAGGATACCGGCATGACGCTCGATGAGATCACGAAGGAGTTCAATCCGGATGTGGCGCTGCTCGTCGATGGCGTTACGAAGCTGACACAGCTCAATCTCAACACCGATAAGGTCGAGATGCAGGCCGAGAATCTCCGGAAGATGTTCGTGTCGATGGCGAAGGATATCCGTGTCATCATCATCAAGCTCGCCGACCGTCTCCATAACCTCCGCACCCTGGAGTACCAGACCCCGGCGAAGCAGAAGGAGAAGGCGCGTGAGTCCCTCGAGATCTATTCCCCGCTCGCAGAGCGTCTCGGTATCAGTAAGATCAAGATCGAGATGGATGATCTGTCGCTGAAGTACCTTGAGCCGGACATCTACTATGATCTCGCGGCGAAGGTCAACCTGAAGAAGGAAGCGAGAGAAGCCCGGATTAAAAACATTGTCTCTGAAGTCTCGAAGCATATCAAGGAGTCCGGGATCGACGCCGAGATCAGCGGCCGTGTGAAGCACTTCTTCTCCATCTATCGTAAGATGGTGAACCAGAATAAGACCATCGACCAGATCTATGATCTCTTCGCGATCCGTATCATCGTGGAGACCGTGCGGGACTGCTATGCGGCGCTCGGCGTGATCCATAAGATGTACACCCCGATTCCGGGCCGTTTCAAGGACTACATCGCGATGCCGAAGCCGAACATGTACCAGTCGCTGCATACGACGGTCATCGGCTCCGACGGTGTACCGTTCGAGATCCAGATCCGTACCTTCGAGATGCACCGCACGGCAGAGTTCGGTATCGCGGCGCACTGGAAGTATAAGGAGTCCGGCGGATCGAAGGAAAAGGCCAGCGAGCAGGAAGATGTGAAGATGAACTGGCTGCATGAGATCCTCGAGTGGCAGAAGGATGAGTCCGACTCGAAGGAATTCATGAACATGGTCAAGTCCGACCTGAACCTGTTTAATGAGAACGTTTTCTGCTTCACCCCGACGGGCGATGTCAAGAACCTGCCGGCCGGTTCCTGCCCGATCGACTTCGCGTATGCGATCCACTCGGCGGTCGGTAACAAGATGGTCGGTGCAAAGGTCAACGACAAGCTGGTACCGGTCACCTATCAGCTGAAGAACGGCGACCGTGTCGACATCATCACCTCGCAGAACTCGAGAGGCCCGAGCCGTGACTGGCTGAAGATCTGTAAGTCGACGCAGGCGAAGAATAAGATCAACCAGTGGTTCAAGCGCGAGCAGAAGGACGAGAACATCGAGCGCGGTAAGGATCTCCTCACGAGCTATGCGAAGTCAAAGGGCTACAATCTCGGCGAGCTGACGAAGCCGGAGTATATCGAGAGCGTCATCCGCCGCTACAGCTACACCGACTGGGAGTCCATGCTGGCGTCCGTCGGCCGTGGCGGCCTCAAGGAGTCGCAGGTCATCGCAAAGCTCATCGAGCTCAAGCATAAGCAGGATGAGGCCAATGTCTCGGACGAGGATATCCTGCACAACATCGAGGGTATGACGAAGAAGCCGGAGGTCATCCGGAAGTCGAAGTCCGGCATCGTGGTGAAGGGCATCCATGATCTCGCCGTGCGCTACGCGAAGTGCTGCTCACCGGTGCCGGGTGATGAAATCGTCGGTTTCGTCACCCGTGGCCGTGGCATCACGATCCACCGCACGGACTGCATCAATATGATGAACCTGCCGGAGGACGAGAAGGCCCGTCTCATCGAGGCCGAGTGGCAGTCCGACAACGCACAGGAAACCTACGCAACCGAGCTCGAGATCTTCACGACGAACCGTGTCGGCCTCCTCGTAGACGTCTCGAAGGTACTGACCGATGCGAACATCGACATCAAGTCCCTGACCTCCCGTGTCGGCAAGAACGAAAAGGCGACGATCACCGTCTCCTTCGACATCCATAACAAAGAAGAACTCGGTTCACTGGTTTCGAAGCTTCGTAAAATCAGTGGCGTGATTGATATTGAAAGAGCACAAGGTTGATCACGGTTTTGTGCTGAAAGTACAAAACCGTGATGCCCTAGTGGCGAACGTATTCAAAGCCTTGCCAGCGGCAAGGCTACTCTGTAAATCCCGGAGGGATCATGTTAAAAGTTTCCAAGTATGTAACCGGCGTGGTGCAGACGAACGTCTACTTCTGCTACGATGATGAAACGCGTGCCTGCGTCGTCATCGATCCGGCAGCGAACGCACCGCATATCATCAAAATCATCGAGGAGGAGCTTCATCTGAAGCCGGAGGCGATTCTCCTGACCCACGGTCACTTCGACCATATCATGGCGGCGAAGGATGTGGCGCAGCATTTCGGCATCAAGATCTACGCCTGTGCAGATGAGGCGGAGACCCTCGCGGATCCGAAACAGAACCTGAGCGGGAACTTCGGCGTCGAGGTCACCCTGCAGCCGGGGGAGTATGAGACCTTCCGGGACGGCGACGTCCTGCACCATCTCGGGCGGGAGTGGAAGGTGCTGGAAACCCCGGGTCATACGCCGGGCTCCTGCTGCTTCTATATCGCAGACGGGCTGTCCTTCCGGCCGGAGGGCGCGACGGAGCTGAAGATCTATCCGGTGTTGTTTTCCGGTGACACGCTCTTTAAGGAGTCCTTCGGACGCACCGACTTCGTGGGCGGATCGCAGGAGGCCATCGTGAAGAGCATCGTTGAGAAGCTGCTGGTGCTTCCGGCGGATACCAGTGTATTCCCGGGCCATGAGGCACAGAGCTCGATCGGAAACGAGCAGAAGTACAATCCGGCCGTCTTCTTAGGCAGGGTGAATCTTTAAATAGAGAAGGGCAGGCGCTGACATCACCGCAGCTGTCCTTTCACAAGCATGGGCCTGAGCAGAACACGCAGGCCCATGCTCCGTTTATGGCAATTATCCGGCGTGCCCGGCCTACAACAGGGCAGCTTGATGAAGTAGAGGTAGAAACATTGATCCGATTAGTTTTAGACAGTATCGCAGCAGGCTATGAACAGGACATCCGGGAGCTGGTGCAGGCCTTCTATCCGGGCGAGGAGTTCGAGATCCGGACCCCGGAGGGCGTGCATTTTTCGAACACCACCCAGGAAGAGAAAAACGCGCTGAAGCAGGCGCAGGCCACCGGTGAGGTGACTGCTGTCAATAAGAAGTCCACGAAGAACCGTGCCCGCATGGTGTCCGAGGTCACCCCGGAGGGGATGGAGGAGGACAGCATCCGCCTGAGCTTCACCGTAGAAGCTGCCGCGCTTCCGCTGACCGGTGTCCGTAAGGAGGATAAGTCCGTCATCAAGGCCGAGCTCTACGATACCCTGGTCGGCATGACCGGGAAGGAGCTTCCATGGGGCGACCTCACCGGTATCCGTCCGGTGTCCCTCGTGAGCCCGTTGCTGGAGGCACTGCCAGGTCATACGTTCCCGGAGGAGGCGCTCCAGAAGATCCGTGCAGACCTCCGGCAGGAGTACTGCATCCGTGGGGAGAAGCTCGATCTCATGGTCGACATCGCGGTCCGGGAGCAGCGCATCCTCGATCGCATCCGCCAGGTGACTGGCCGGAGCTATAAAGAGGGCTGGAGCCTCTACATCGGCATCCCGTTCTGCCCGACCCGCTGCCTCTACTGTTCCTTCCTCAGCAACACGATCGACGCCTGGGAGAAGCGCCTCGGCGACTATATGGAGAACCTCCGGAAGGAGCTCCGCTTCACCGTGGACCACATGTGCGGCGAGCTGCACCGCCCGCTGCAGACCATTTACATCGGCGGCGGCACGCCGACGGTCCTCGACGAGCACTGGCTGCAGATCCTGATGGATCTCGTCCACGAGATCTGCGGAGAGGCTAATGTCTCTATCCTGCGCGCGACCGCAGCGTCTGCTGAAAACGGAAAGCAGCGTGACGATGTCGTGGCGGAAGCATTGGCGAAGCCGGCAGCGGCGGACATGGACGAGGCTGCGTGGATGCATACCGTGACGGGCATGCCGGGCATCGTCGAGTTCACGGTGGAGGCAGGACGACCGGATTCCATCACGCGGGAGAAGCTCGAGATCCTGCAGGCGGCCGGTGTCGACCGGATCTCGGTGAACCCGCAGACCTTCTGCCAGAAGACCCTCGACCTGATCGGTCGGAAGCACAGCGTGGAGGAGGTCATCGAGAAGTATGCGCTCGCGCGTTCGCTCGGTTTCGAGAACATCAACATGGACATCATCCTGGGACTGCCGGGCGAGAAGCTCCCGGAGGTGACGCATACGCTCTCGGAGATCGGACGGCTGAAGCCGGACAGTCTGACCGTGCACAGTCTCGCCATCAAGCGGGCGGCGCGGCTGACCCTCGAGCGTGATTTCTGGGCCGGTGTGTACCGTGCGGGTGACGAGCATGAGATCCTCGCGGAGACGCAGCAGCAGGAGAGCGCGGATGCGGCGGACTTCCGCTATCCGGAGATCACACGCATGATGCTCGCCTCGGAGTATACCGCGGAGCTCCTCGGGATGAAGCCATACTATCTCTACCGGCAGAAGAACATGGCCGGTAATCTCGAGAATGTCGGCTACTGCGAGGAGGGCAAGGAGTGCCTTTATAACATCCTCATGATGGAGGAGAAGCACACCGTCGTCGGCTGTGGCGCCGGCACGAGCACGAAGGTCGTCCTGCCGTCCCGCGACGGTGATCTCTACCACAAACGTGTGGAGCGCTGCGATAACGGCAAGTCGATTCCGGACTATCTCGACCATATCGACAAGTTTATCGAGCGAAAGAAGAGCTTATTCGCCCTTTTTAAGGATTGACGGATATAACAGGAAGGCATATAATGCATGCATGTATCGTGACGTGGATGTGCGCGAAGCGTATGCAGCGCCCGGAATGCAGAAAACTGCGGACGGAGGAACTGCGGGAGGCAGAGACAGAGAAGCGGCGGTACAGATGAAAATTAAACAGGTTGACAATAGAGGCGCGTTGATTATCAGTAGCTGCATGGAGATCGCATAGTCCATGAGATGCAGTGAAAGGATGAGACGCCGAAACCGGAGCGTGATGCACACGCACCGAGTTGGGCTGCCGTTTAAGAGACGGCAGACTCTCACAGAAATGTGTTGGAGCTATTGTTTCATAGAATGCATATTTATGAGGCAGTGGTTCGGTTGGAACCATTGCCTTTTTCTTACGGATTTTGTCATGAGGTCAGCCCCCTTATGAAATCCGTAAGGCCGGCGCCCGGCGGGCCCGGAACTGTTCTTAGAAACGGCTATTGTCTACCCAGGATTCTCCCGGGAGGGAGCAGAGGGGCACACGCCCCGGTAAGGAGATTTTATGCAGTTCAAAGACAGAGAGCATCGAAGCAACCGCTTCGCATCGCTGACCGCCATCGCTGTCGTCCTCGTGTTTATCGTGGTCGCCGGCTTCATCACCACCGCTGACACGGTGCAGCAGACCGCCTGGGCACTCGTGCCGCCGGTCATCGCCATCGCGCTCGCGCTCATCACGAAGGAGGTATACAGCTCCCTTTTCTTCGGTATCCTGACCGGTGCGCTTCTGTTTTCCGGTTATCACTTCGAGGGCACCATCAACCACATCTTCGTCGATGGTATCATCTCGGTCCTGTCCGACAGCTATAATGTCGGCATCCTCTGCTTCCTCGTCATCCTCGGTGCGATGGTACAGCTCATGAACCGCAGTGGTGGATCTGCCGCGTTCGGTGACTGGGCGTCGAAGCACATCAGGACGAGAGCCGGCGCACAGCTCGCCACGATCGCCCTCGGCTGCCTCATCTTCATCGATGACTACTTCAACTGTCTGACCGTCGGCTCCGTCATGCGTCCGGTGACCGATAAGCATAAGATCAGCCGTGCGAAGCTCGCGTACCTCATCGACTCCACCGCGGCTCCGATCTGCATCATCGCCCCGATTTCTTCCTGGGCGGCAGCCGTGTCCGGCTTCGTCGAGGGAGAGAACGGCATGAGCCTCTTCCTGCAGACCATCCCGTATAACTTCTACGCACTGCTCACCATCGCGATGATGATCCTGATGGTGGTCCTGAGGGTAGACTTCGGCCCGATGCATCAGCATGAGGTCAATGCGATCGAGCACCACGATCTCTATACCACGCCGGAGCGTCCGTTCGAGAATGCGGCCGACGAGGCGAGACGAGAGGGCGGACACCTCATCGACATGCTGGTTCCGATTTTCTCCCTCGTGATCTGCTGCGTCATCGGTATGATCTACACCGGTGGTTTCTTCAGTGGCACCAGCTTCATCGATTCCTTCGCCGGCTCGGACGCCTCCGTTGGTCTCGTCTTCGGTTCCTTCTGCGCACTGGTCATCACCCTTGCGTTCTATCTGATCCGTAACGTGCTCAGCTTCAACGAGTGCATGGACTGCCTGCCGGAGGGCTTCAAGCAGATGGTTCCGGCCATCCTGATCCTCACCCTCGCATGGTCCCTGAAGGCCATGACCGACAGCCTCGGTGCGAAGGAGTTCGTCGCCGGTGTCGTACAGGGCTCTGCGAAGAACTTCCTGCAGTTCCTTCCGGTCATCATTTTCATGATCGCCATCGGATTAAGCTTCGCAACCGGTACCTCATGGGGTACCTTCGGTATCCTTATCCCGATCGTCGTGGCCTGCTTCCAGGGCATCGACCACAACATGATGATCCTTTCCATGTCGGCCTGCATGGCCGGTGCGGTCTGCGGTGACCACTGCTCACCGATCTCCGATACCACCATCATGTCGAGTGCCGGCGCGCAGTGCCTGCACATCAACCATGTATCGACCCAGATCCCGTATGCGCTGACCGCGGCAATTTCCTCCGCCATCGCGTATATCGTGGCCGGTTTCACGAAGCATGCGGTCTCCGGACTGATCTCCGGCTTCGCGGTACTGCTTCTGGCGATGCTTGCGTTCCGCCACGCCACCGGTAAGGAATCCGAATAAACAGCACACTGAATGATCAAAGCGGCCCTCACATGGGGCCGCTTTTTCTGTATTGATCATGCTTGTGTGTTTGAAAGCACGCAAGCGTGATGCCCCCGGGCGGCGAGGCCGTTTTGCCGCGTAGGCGGCAAAATCAAACGACAATGCCCGCGCAGAAGGCGCATCAGATGGCATTGTCTCTTTAGCTTGTGGCAGGCTGATCGGTGTGGCTTGAAATTTGTGATTTGTCCGCGTGCCACGGACAAATGTGCGTGAGAAATAACTTCAATTAATCTGCACTATAAAAGAAATTTATCATTCATATAAACCCCTTCACAACTGGAAAAACAGCGATATAATATAAATATAAGGAATGAGTACCATTCCAACAGGATGTTTCACAGGCTTTTTTCATTACAGCAGATGTCTGCTGTACGTGGTCATGAGACCATGATCGAGAGGAGATGTTTTTATGAACGATACGTCAAGAATCAATGGATTTATGGATTTCGTTTCGGAGCTCCTGGTTACATTCGAGGCAGGAGCCATCGTGATTGCATGTGTTACACTGCTTCTCAGCGGACTGCTGATGAGTGCAGGTCTTCCGGCAGCAGCGCAGTGCTTACAGTATTTCTTCGTAGCCATGGCCGGCATCGTGGTATGCGGTATCGTGGTACATCATCTGGATGCCTGAAGGCGTCTGGATCGATGCCTGCATCATAACCGTTGATATTTCCTTAAATTGATAACCCCTATAGATGATTGCTCCGTGTATCTGTTGCAGAAGACAGATACGCGGAGCAGTTTTCTTTTGCGGGCGTTTGCCGGTGAATGATGCCTTCTCAAGCCTGCCGAGCAAAGATCGTGAACTCTGTGAAAAGTACGAAAATGCGTATAGTAAACCGGTTAATAATTTAACGCTCGACATCTGGAAACGGGTAGTGCATAATGACAGCAGATGCATGATTTTTGCAGGAAACAAAGTGGGCTTGAGAATACTTCGTCGTGAAAGAATACCAGAACGACACTGGCCGGATAGCAGATGTGCGTGCGGTGTACAGACACTATATATCTCGGCATCGGAAACAAAAGGAGGAAGAAACGATGGACGTACCATTTAAGATTGATCTCGGCGGACAGGTGGCCGTGGTGACCGGCGGCACCGGTGTCATCGGCGGCATGTATGCCCGCGCACTGGCAGCGTGCGGTGCGAAGGTAGCCGTGCTCGGCAGAAGTAAGGAGAACGGAGAGAAGGTCGTAGCGGACATTACGGCAGATGGCGGCGAAGCCATGGCCGTGTCGGCAAATGTGCTCGACCGGGAGAGCCTGATCTCTGCCCGCGAAGAGATCCTCGCACACTACGGCCACATCAACATCCTCGTGAACTGTGCCGGTGGTGCCGTGAAGTCGGCGCAGGTTCCGCAGGATTACTTCTGCGAAGCCGCCGAGGGAGAGGATACCTTCTTCTCCATCGACCTCGAGAACGTGCATCGTGAGCTCGACCTGAACATCTACGGCACCATGCTGCCGACTCAGGTCTTCGGCGAGGCACTGAAGGGCCAGGAGAATGCAAACATCGTGAATATCTCCTCGATGTCTGCCTACCATCCGCTGACACGCATCCCAGGCTACTCCGCCGGGAAGGCCGGTGTCGCCAGCTTCACCGAGTGGTGTGCGATCTACTTCGCAAAGAGCGGCATCCGTGTGAACGCCGTCGCACCGGGCTTCTTCCATACCACACAGAACCACGCCCTCCAGTATAACGAGGATGGCACCCCGAAGCCACGCACACAGCACATCGTCGACGGCACCCCGATGGGCAGCTTCGGCAGAATCGAAGATCTCGTCGGCGGCCTCCTCTACCTCGTCGACCCACGCGGCTCCCGCTTCGTCACCGGCACCATCCTCCCGATCGACGGCGGCTTCCACATCTACCAGGGCGTCTAAAAAACATCATTTTCTCATATATTTGGCCGAAGGGCCGGAAACAGAACCATTATTGTTCTGTTTCCGGCCCTCCGGCTTTTTTTACAGAAAATTTACAGAAGCATGAGGGCCGACTTTACAAAACTCCCCTAGTATGTAGGCGTAGTCAGGAAAACATGACAAAGGTAAAAAGAAAACAAAAGGGATCGATGGGGATAAAAAAGAGAGGTCGACAGACGACCGCCCCATGACCCACACATTGAGGAGGATTACATTATGAAGAAGTCAATCAAGCTTGCACTTGCCGGTGTGATGGCAATGTCTATGATAACTGCATGTGGCGCGAGCGCTACCGAGACCGCTGCACCAGCGGCAGATACAACTGCAGCGGCAGCCGCAGATACCACAGCAGCCGATACCGAGGCCGCAGCGACCGAGGCACAGACCGAGGCAGCCGGCGCTTCCATGGAGGGGACAATCGATGTCATCTCCCGTGAGGATGGTTCCGGTACCAGAGGCGCATTCATCGAGCTTTTCGGTGTAGAGCAGAAGGATACTTCCGGCGAGAAGGTCGATTACACCACCGATGACGCAGAGATCACCAACTCCACCGAGGTTATGATTACCTCCGTCGCAGGTGACAAGCAGGCCATCGGCTATATCTCCCTCGGCTCTCTCAACGATTCCGTAAAGGCACTGAAGATCGACGGCGCAGCCGCAACCGTCGATGACATCAAGGATGGCAGCTACAAGATCGCACGTCCGTTCAACATCGTCACCACTGGTGAGGTTTCCGATGTGGCACAGGATTTCATCAACTTCATCTTCTCCGAGGAGGGTCAGAAGGTCGTTGAGGATAACGGCTATATCTCCCAGGGCAACCAGGGTGCATATACTGCATCCGGTAAGAGCGGCAAGGTTACCGTCGCAGGTTCCAGCTCTGTCACACCGGTCATGGAGAAGCTTGCAGAGGCATACAAGGCACTGAACAGTGATGTCACTGTAGAGGTTCAGCAGTCCGATTCTACCACCGGTGTGACATCCGCACTCGAGGGTGTATGTGATATCGGTATGGCTTCCCGTGAGCTGAAGGAAGAGGAGACGGCCAAGGGTGCACAGGGTCAGGTCATCGCGATGGATGGTATCGCCGTTGTGGTAAATAACGACAACCCGGTCGATGATCTTACTTCCGAGCAGGTAAAGGACATCTATGTAGGTGACACCACCGACTGGTCCGACCTGGCATAATTCCATCCTGTGAAAGATGGAACGTTGAGACTTCATTTAGATAAGGAAATCGTATGGAAAACGAACTTACATTACATCAGGTAGTCCACGAAGTTCATGAAACAGCTGCAGAGAGCCCGGTCACGGGCTCCTCTGTGTGTATGAACGTCGCAAATGATCAGGTGCTGGGAAATACGCCGGTATCGCAGGGCTTTGCAGGAAGATCGAGCGCACAGCAGGCAGAAAAGACGAATGTACGTGTCGGCGGTGATAACCCGCTTCGCGGCAGCGGCGCCGCCGCGGTTCGTGAGAGCATCGCGAAATATGTATTCATGCTCCTCGCAAGCATGAGTATCTTCCTCGTCATCCTGATCTGTTATTTTCTCTTCTCAAACGGTATTCCGGCGATTCTGAAAATCGGCGTGAAGCAGTTCCTGACCGGGACCACGTGGAAGCCGAAGAACGAAATCTTCGGAATCCTGCCGATGATCGTGGGCTCGGTTTATGTCACGATCGGATCCATCCTTGTCGGTGTGCCGATCGGTATTCTGACCGCGGTTTACCTTTCGAAGTTCTGCTCGAAGCGAATCTATAAGATCATCAACCCGGCCGTCGAGCTGCTCGCCGGTATCCCATCCGTCGTCTATGGCTTCTTCGGCCTCGTCGTGATCGTTCCGATCATCGCCGCACTGACCCGGCCGTTCGGCGGCAAGGGAAAGTCGATTCTGACTGCCTCCATCCTGCTGGGTATCATGATCCTGCCGACCATCATCAGCTGCGCGAAGGCCGCCATCGATGCCGTGCCGGAGAACTACTACGAGGGCAGCCTCGCACTGGGGGCGACTCATGAGCGCTCGATCTTCCATATCATGGTGCCGGCCGCCCGCTCCGGTATCTTCGCCGGGATCGTCCTCGGTGTCGGTCGTGCCATCGGTGAGACCATGGCCGTCATCATGATCGCCGGTAACCAGCCGCGTATGCCGAAGGGCATCTTCCAGGGCACACGTACCATGACCGCCAACATCGTCCTCGAGATGGGCTATGCCGTCGGTCTTCACCGTGAAGCACTGATCGCAACGGGCGTCGTCCTGTTTATCTTCCTGCTGTGCATCAACCTGATCTTCAGCTACATCAAGCACAAGTCGGAATCCAAGTACTAAGAGGGTAGGACATGAACCAGAAAACTGAAAGCATTCTATTACGTGCGGTGACGATGCTTGCCGCTGCGCTGACCGTCGGCACACTGCTGTTCCTCATCATTTATATCCTGATCCGCGGCATCCCGTACCTGAAGCCGAGTCTCTTCGCCTGGGAATACAATACAGAAAATGTTTCACTGATGCCGGCGATGATCAACACCATCGTGATGACGGTGCTGTCGCTTCTGATCTCGATCCCGATGGGTGTCGGCTCCGCCATCTACCTCGTCGAGTATGCGAAACGCGGCTCGAAGTTCGTCGAGCTGATCCGGCTCACGACCGAGACCCTGTCCGGTATTCCGTCCATCATTTACGGACTTTTCGGATACCTTCTGTTCGTCATCCAGCTGCACTTCGGGTACTCCATCCTGGGTGGCGCACTCACGATCTCCATCATGATCCTGCCGCTCATCATGCGTCAGACCGAGGAATCGCTGAAGGCAGTGCCGGATCTTTTCAGAGAAGGCTCCCTGGGCCTCGGTGCCGGTAAGCTTCGTACGATCTTTTCCATCGTGCTTCCGTCTGCGGTGCCGGGCATCCTCGCAGGTATCATCCTCGCCATCGGACGTATCGTCGGTGAGACGGCAGCGCTGATCTATACCGCAGGTACGGTCGCCGGCATTCCGAACTCCATCATGGGCTCCGGACGAACCCTCGCGATCCACATGTATGTACTCACGAACGAAGGCCTCTATACGAACCAGTCCTACGCAACCGCCGTGGTACTGCTTCTCGTGGTGACGATGATCAATGCACTCTCATCGATGCTGGCGAAGAAACTCGCATCGAAGGCGTAAGGAGAAGGAAGAACGAAGATTATGAATAAGTTTGAAATCAAAGATGTGAATTTACACTATGGCGCATTCCATGCGCTTCATGACATCAACCTGAACATTGCGCCGAATGAGATCACGGCCTTCATCGGACCGTCCGGCTGTGGCAAGTCCACACTGCTCAAGTCGCTGAACCGCATGAACGATCTGGTGGAGGGCTGCCGTGTCGATGGTCAGATCCTTCTCGATGGGCAGGACATCTATCAGAAGGATGTCGATGTCAATACACTTCGTAAGCGGGTCGGTATGGTCTTCCAGAAGCCGAATCCGTTCCCGATGTCGATTTATGACAATGTTGCCTATGGTCCACGTACACACGGTATCCGAAACAAGAAGGAGCTCGATGAGATCGTCGAGACCTCTCTTCGTGAGACGGCAATCTGGGATGAGCTGAAGGATCGTCTCGGAAAGTCCGCACTCGGTCTGTCCGGTGGACAGCAGCAGCGTCTCTGCATCGCCCGTGCACTCGCGGTCAAGCCGGATGTTCTCCTCATGGATGAGCCGACCTCCGCACTGGACCCGATTTCCACCTCGAAGATCGAGGACCTCACCCTGCAGCTGAAGAAGGATTTCACGATCGTCATCGTCACCCATAACATGCAGCAGGCGACCCGTATCTCGGATAAGACGGCGTTCTTTCTTCTGGGAGAGCTGGTCGAGGCAGACAAGACGGAAAAGCTGTTCTCGATGCCGAAGGACAAGCGGACAGAGGATTACATCACCGGACGTTTCGGTTAAGTTCAGATGATGCTTCGACGACGAGCGAAACGGTTGCGGACAGGACGCCGGGGAATATTCGGAGATCCGGCTGCGGCGCGTATGTGTTCAGGGCGAGGTATGGAGGCGAGAATACAATGAAAAGCTATGATTTATTTGATCTCTTCGCTGCATGGTTTACATGGACGGCGAAGCCACGTCGCTTCCTGACAGGAAAGCTGCAGGAGGCCGGCTGGGCGGTGGAGCATACGCTTCAGGAGAAAAAGAAGGAAAAGACAGAGATATACCGCATGCGCGATGTATGTCGTACACAGAATATCGTACAGAATGGTGAGATGTAAGGAGGAACAGGATGCGTAGCAGGTTGGATCGACAGCTGGATGAGATGAAGCAGAACCTGATTGAGATGGGCTCCTGCTGTGAAAACTGTATCGGACAGGTGGCCCTGACCCTGCAGGATATCGCAGCGGCAGAGAATGCAGAGCTCAGCGAGAAGAGCCGCCAGATGATCAATAAAATTTATGAGTCAGACGCGGAAATCGATAAGCTCGAGCGACTGATCGAGTCGGAGTGCCTCCGTCTTTTACTGGAGCAGCAGCCGGTGGCGAGGGATCTGCGCTACATAAGCTCGGCACTGAAGATGATTTCGGATCTCGAGCGGATCGGTGATCAGTGTTCGGATATCGCCGATATCGCAGAGTATCTTTATGGCAAGGACCAGGATGGTATGGAGTCGGCGATTCGAATCCAGGACATGGCCAGCGCGACGATGCGCATGGTAACGAGAGCGGTCGAGTCTTTCATTCAGAAGGACCTCGCACTTGCAAAGAGTGTACAGGAATCCGATGATGTCGTGGATAACATGTTTGACGAGATCAAAAAGGAAATCGTCGAACTCATCGCGAAGTACCCGGATCGTGGTGAGATGATGCTGGACTTCCTGATGGTGGCGAAGTATTTTGAGCGGATCGGTGATCATGCGACGAATGTCGCGGAGTGGGTGGAGTTTTCCATCACCGGTGAGCGTCCGGTGATGACGAAGTATACCTTCGATGAGAAGACCATGGAAGAGAAGAAGCTGGCACGTGACGAACGTGTTTTCAACCGCTTTCAGTAAAGTACCGTTATGGATGGGAATTTAAACAGAAAATTCCCATTCTGTCGTAGTCAGGTATTCCAGAGTTTTTTATAATGGGGAAAAGCGAAACGCATCGGCTTCCGCCGGCATCCCTGTTCAGTTCTGGATGCAGCGGCCGGGATGCATACAGTACAGGAGATAAGAGATGACGAGAATTGCAGTTGTAGAAGACGATGAGAGCATTCAGAAGCTGATTACCTATGCGCTGACGGCCAACGGCTACGAGGCGCGCGGCTTCAGCGACGGACAGTCCTTCCTCGATGATGCCGAGAAGTTCGAACCGGCACTGGTGCTGCTGGATGTCATGATGCCGGGGATCGATGGGATTCAGGTCCTGCGCTGTCTCCGGAGAAGCGCGAAGTTCGCGGAGATTCCGGTGATGATGCTGACCGCAAAGTCGGCCGAGGCGGATAAGGTCTCCACCCTCGACCTCGGTGCCGATGATTACATGACGAAGCCCTTCGGCGTCATGGAGATGCTGAGCCGTGTAAAGGCACTGCTCCGTCGTGCGAAGATGGGTGGCGGACAGGCGGACACAGAGGAGGTCGTACGACCGGCGCTCCGCTTCCATGAAATCACCCTCGACGAGGCGAAGCATCGTGTGACGGTGCTGGAAGGCGGCGAGGAGCTCCATCCGGAGCTGACGCTGAAGGAGTTCGAGCTGCTCGACTATATGATGCATAATCAGGAGCTCGTACTGACCCGTGACCAGATCATGGGGCACGTATGGAATTATGATTATGAGGGCGAGAGCCGGACGATCGATATGCATGTGAAGACCCTTCGACAGAAGCTGGGGGAAGCCGGCCAGTACATCAAAACCGTACGCGGCGTCGGCTACCGTCTGAGCGCGGACTGATGGTCTCGTGCGACAGATGTATCCGCCTGCAGGATGACGGCTGCGAAACAACCACCTGTACAGCAGGTGGTTGAAGTTCGTTCAGGCAGACGAAAGCTCGTGCAGGTAAACGCAGTGTATTTTAAAGAGGAAACAGATTGAAACAGCGTATTTACAGAAGCCTATGTATCACGGCCCTGCTTGCACTGATTCTCAGTACGCTCGCAAGTCAGGTGCTGTATTTTCAGTTTTACGATAAGCGGACCGATGCGAACCTGATGCTGCAGACGGATGCGCTTTGCGCCGGCATCAATGAAATCGCAGAAGAGGGCAGCGATAAGGTGAAGGATTTCCTGGATGACTACCTGCAGGATGTCAAGCGCTCGAAGAATGTGCAGCTGCGCATCACCCTCGTGGACGTCAGTGACGGTAAGGTGCTCTATGACTCGAAGGGCAATGCCGAGACCATGGACCCGCATCTCGACCGTACGGAAATCGAGGAAGCCATGGCGAAGGGCTCGGGGCAGGCGGTGCGTACTTCGAAGACCCTCGGGCGAAATGCCCACTATGCAGCGATGCTCACCGCAGGCGGTCGTTATGTGATCCGTCTTGGCCTGGAAACCTCGAACATCGTCGGCATCTTCCTCCGCATCCTGCCGGCGATCCTCTGCATCATGGTGCTGCTTTTCCTGCTCGCGATGCAGATGGCGAACCGGCTGACGCATCAGATCGTCGCACCGCTCGATCATATGGCAGAGAAGATTCAGAAGATGGATACCCCGACGGTGGATTTGACAGACGATGATGTATATGAGGAGCTACGACCATTTGTGAATTCAGTGAAACAGTCACAGCAGGTAAGAGAAGAATTTTCAGCCAATGTCTCGCACGAGCTGAAGACACCGCTCACGAGCATTTCCGGCTTCGCGGAGCTCATGAAGGATGGCATGGTGACCGATGCGGCCCATGTACGGGAGTTCTCGACCACCATCTATGATGAGTCCCAGCGTCTGCTGGCGCTGATCGATGACATCATGCATCTCAGCCGACTGGAAGCCGGCGTCGAGATGGAGCAGGAGCCGGTGAACCTGTATCTCCTTTCCGAGACGATCATCCATCGCCTCCGGGATAAGGCGATGAAGCATCAGGTATCGATCGACCTCTCGGGTGGCAGTGCCGAAATCACCGGTGTCCGCACGAACATCGAGGAGATGATCTATAATCTCATCGATAACTCGATCAAGTACAACCATCCGAACGGACATGTCTACGTCATCTGTGAAGGCAGGTCCATCACGGTACAGGATGACGGGATCGGCATCCCGGAGGAGGATCTGAATCGCGTCTGGGAGCGCTTCTTCCGTGTCGACAAGTCGCACAGCCGTGCCATCGGCGGCACCGGCCTCGGCCTCTCGATTGTGAAGCACGTCGCCGAGCTCCACCACGCAAAGGTGGACATCAGCTCACAGCTGAACCGCGGCACGAAGATCACCATCACATTCCCGAAGTAACCTACCGTGCGGGCGGGCAGCATCGCTGCCTGCCCGCACTCCTTTTATAGAAGGAATAGGAACCATGCCACGTGGTCACTTGATTTTGGCGCCCTTTCCGCGTATACTTGCGGGTATGCGGCTGAGTGGACCTTCGTGACTGTACGCGCAGGTGCCGGATGTAGACATTGGCAGACTCAGTCCTCGGAAAGGACCACTGGATGGCCCGTTCAGAAGAAGGAGACCAGTATGGGATTTGAATTTAGATCGAAGCTTCCGACCAGCGCAGAAATCCGTGAGCAGATTCCGCTTCCGGAGAACCTTGCGAAGATCAAGGCAGAGCGCGATGAGGAAATCAAGGCAATTTTCAGAGGGGATTCACATAAGTTCCTCTTAATTATCGGACCATGTTCGGCAGATCATCCGGATCCTGTACTCGAGTACTGCAATCGCCTGAAGGAGATTGCGGACGAGGTGCAGGATAAGATCATGATCGTGCCACGTATCTATACGAACAAGCCACGTACGACGGGTGAGGGCTATAAGGGCATGCTGCATCAGCCGGACCCGGAGAAGGGGGCCAATGTGCTCGCCGGGATCGGCGCGATCCGCCGCCTGCACATGGAGGTACTCCGCCAGACCGGCTTCAGTACCGCGGATGAGATGCTGTATCCGGATAATCTGCGCTACCTCAGCGATATCATGAGCTATGTGGCGGTCGGTGCGCGTTCGGTGGAGAACCAGCAGCATCGTCTGGTGGCGTCCGGCATCGATGTGCCGACGGGTATGAAGAACCCGACGTCCGGCGACCTCGGCGTCATGCTGAACTCGATTTATGCAGGACAGCATGCCCATGATTTCATCTTCCGCGAGTGGGAGGTACAGTCGGACGGAAATCCTTATACGCATGCGATTCTCCGTGGTTCCCAGTCGAAGCACGGCCAGATCGTTCCGAACTATCACTACGAGGATCTGAAGCTGCTGTATGATCTCTATATGAAGAAGGATCTCGTGAATCCGGCGGTCGTGGTGGATACGAACCACTGCAACTCGGCGAAGAAGTACAAGGAGCAGCTGCGGATCTCTCAGGAAATCATGCACTCCAGAAAGTATTCTCCGGAGCTCGCTGGTTTCGTAAAGGGACTTATGGTAGAATCCTATATCGAAGAGGGAAACTGCAAGCCGGAGGATCATGTCTTCGGAAAGTCCATCACCGATGCCTGCATCGGCTGGGACGATACGAAGCGTCTGATCTCGACGGTCTATGATTATGTATCCGTGACGGATTTTAATCATTAAGGAAGCGGCTTTCCTGAAGGGCAGGATCCGGTAGAGGATGGAGCCTGAAGTTTATCAAGATGTGAATGTTATAAGGAGCAAGTAAAATGGGTGTTTATGAGGAGCTGGTAGCCAGAGGACTGATTGCACAGGTTACCGATGAGAAGGAGATTCGTGATCTGGTCAATAACGGGAAGGCGACCTTCTATATCGGCTTTGACCCGACGGCCGATTCTCTGCATGTAGGCCACTTTATGGCACTGACCCTGATGAAGCGTCTCCAGGAGGCCGGCAATAAGCCGATCGCCCTGGTCGGTGGTGGTACCGGTATGATCGGTGACCCGTCCGGTCGTTCTGATATGCGTAAGATGATGACCATCGAGCAGATCGATCATAACTGTGAGTGCTTCAAGAAGCAGATGAGCCGTTTCATCGAGTTCGGACCGGGCAAGGCCCAGATGGTCAACAACGCCGACTGGCTGCGTAATCTGAACTTCCTGGATTTCATGCGAGAGATCGGACCGTGCTTTTCGGTTAATGATATGCTGCGTGCACGCTGCTATACCAATCGTATGGAGCAGGGCCTGACCTTCCTGGAGTTTTCCTACATGCTGATGCAGGGCTATGATTTCTACCGTCTGTATAAGGACTACGGCTGCAACATGGAGTTCGGTGGCGATGATCAGTGGTCCAACATGTTGGCCGGTACCGAGCTGATCCGCAAGAAGGAAGGCAAGGATGCCTATGCGCTGACCATCACCCTGCTGACCAACAAGGAAGGCAAGAAGATGGGCAAGACCGCAGGTGGTGCGGTATGGCTCGACGCAAATAAGACCACACCGTACGAGTTCTACCAGTACTGGAGAAATGTCGATGACGCCGATGTCATCAAGTGCCTGAAGCTGCTCACCTTCATCCCGATCGAGGAAATCGAGGAGATGGCGAAGTGGGAGGGCGCAGACCTCAATAAGGCGAAGGAGAGACTCGCTTACTCCCTCACCGATCTCGTCCATGGTAAGGAAGAGGCGGAGAAGGCAGAGGCAGCCGCGAAGGCGATCTTCGTCGGCGGTGGCGACAGCGAGCATATGCCGAAGTACACCCTGAAGGCAGAGGATTACCGCGATGGCAGCATCGATATCTGCGGTGTACTCTTCGTTTCCGGTCTGTCAAAGTCGAGATCCGAGGCGCGTCAGAATGTGCAGCAGGGCGGTGTGCAGGTCGCTGGTGAGAAGATCACCGATGTGAAGAAGAGCTTCACGGCGGAGGACTTCAAGGACGGCGTCGTCGTACAGCGTGGTAAGAAGAACTTCGTAAAGATCTTCAGCTAAGCGCGGTCTCGTCGGTCTGTGTTCTTCGCAGGTGCCGGGGGAGTTCCTTACAATAAACTTACAAAAACGGTAAGTGTCTTGAACACTTGCCGTTTTTTCTTTATAATGCAAGAAACAGATATTAAAAAGTGAATTTATGAATTTGATTTTTCACTTTTTTAAGTAGAGGAGCCCTGAGTAATCATGGTTTTTAAGAGATGTATACGTGTGCTGATGCTGACAGCCATGCTTTCCTGCGTGATGGTGGTGACGGCACTTGCGGCGAATCGTACGATCGCCAACAAGCTGGAGAGTCCGGTGAAGCTGGTCGTCGACAGTGACTATATCACAGGTAAGGTAAATGACCCGGTTTCGCGTAAGACGAAAACGGCTTTTATCGTGCGCGATAACGCAGAGTTTCATCTGGAGTCCACATCGATGGAAAGCACAGATGTAATTTTCTATATCAATTCCTTCGTCGAGGGACAGGATATGGGTATTCATAACCGCGTTCAGAAGAAGCTGGCGAAGATCGGTGAGGATCTGACGATGCTTCCGGAGGATGTCTATGAGAGCTGTACCGCGGACGGTACAGGCTATGATTTCCTGAACCGCTGCTATGATATCCGCGTCTATCTGGATCAGGACGGAAAGCGCTACGAGGACTATTACTTCGGCCTCGTGGATGACCAGACCTATGAGCAGATGAAGGCGGAGTATGATCGCGTACAGGAGGAGCTGAAGGCGCTGAAGATCTCGGCGCAGCCGCACCCGTAAACAGGTGACGGGATCGTCGGGAGACCAGGACAGAACGTAGAATACGTAGCGGAGCTTTAAGAGGGCTCCGCTTTTTGATGTTCTGAAAAACTTCAGAATACTGTATTGAATAGTAAGAAAAAAGAAATGGGATCGCCACGATGCGGGTGCTATACTACAATCTGCATCGATGGTCATGGAATATATATCATGAACGGCTAAGTCGGTGTACAGGATGAAGACTTGTTTGAAAGGACGAAAGAATGAGACATCATGTGTTGCATGAAGATATAGTTGGAACATTCGGTAAGGGCAGATATCTGCCGGCACTGGTGATGGCGGGCGTGCTGGCGCTGACATGTGCCGGCACGGCGACGGCGGCCAGCGTGGCAGCCAGCGGCGTCGATGTATCGGCGTACCAGATGAGCCTGCCGGGCGGTGGAAACACTGCGGCTGCCGGACAGAGCAGCGCGGCGTCGGCGGTACCGGCGGGCGGAGCGACGATCGCACAGGACCAGAGCATTGGCACCCACTACGCGACGGTGCAGTCAGCGGAGATCAATGCCGCGAACCCGGCGGTCATCGATATCACGGTCAATGCAGCGCCGCTCGTCGGAAGCGGGCAGCAGCTCTATCTGTTCGCGGTGAAGCCGTACCAGATGAACCTCGATGGCCGGACAGACTATCTGGCGGTGCAGGATGTCGGAAACGGCAGCCTGCAGTTCACGGCGGATCTGCAGGACGGCCCGAACAGCCTCCGGACCTATGATGCATTCGTGGTCGCGATCGCGAGTGGAAACGGCTATCAGATCGTATCGAACCGCTGCTACATCGGGAATCCGGAGCTGATCGCGGCAGACCAGTCACCGGCCCTGAACCGAGGGAAGAAGGGACTGCTGGTAGACCCGAACATCCTCGATGACGCCATCGACCTCGGGATCAAGCATGCGTTTATCCCGGTCACAACCGCACAGCTTTTCGGCACGGGTGTCAGCTACAGCTATGATGGAAAGGTCTATTCCTTCGATTCGGCCCTGATTCAGCAGCTGGATCAGGAGATCAGCCGTCTCTCCGGCGCGGGGGTGGCGGTCACGGTGAACCTCGTGAATGGATGGAATCCGACGCAGCCGGCGCTCTACCGTCCGGGCACGAAGGTGGTCACGAGCGACGCGGCGCTGTACTATGGCTTCAATGTCGAAACCGAGGATGGCTTCCGCCTGGTGAAGGCGATGGCGACCTTCCTTGCGAGCCGTTACAATGGGCACAACGGGCACGGAAAAATCACGAACTGGGTCATCGGAAACGAGATCAATAACCAGTACTGGAATTATGTCGGAAACTACAGTGTCCGGGACTATACGCGGATTTTCCAGCGGACCTTCCGTGTGTTCTATACCGCTATCAAGTCGGTTTCCGCAAATGATAATGTCATGTTTTCACTGGATCAGTACTGGACGATCAAGCCGGAGGCAGGATCGGTCGGAAAGTATCCGGGAAAGGATGTACTCGATAACTTCATGTACATCGATCAGGAGGAGGGCAAGACCAACTGGGCCCTGGCGATCCATCCGTACCCGTATCCGCTGACCGATCCGAATTTCTGGGATGATTTCTCCTCCGGCAAGGTAACGAATGACCTCACCACACCGGTCATCAGCTACGCCAACCTTTCGGTACTAACGAACTACATGCACAGTCAGTATCTGCTGGATAAGCGCGGTCAGGTACGAAATATCTTCATGACCGAGGAGGGCTTCAGCTCCGTCCGGAAGCTCACGCAGGACGCACAGATGGAGCAGGCGGCGGCCGTCGCCTATGGTCACTATATCGTCGAGAATAACCCGGACATCGATGCCTACATGCTTTCCCGTCAGCTGGACAATGCAGCCGAAACGAAGGATGGACTCTACTTCGGACTGTCTTCCGTCGGCGCAGATGGTGCCTCGCTCGTCGCGAAGCCTGCCCGCGAGGTCTTCAAGTACATCGATGACCCGAACACCTCACTGATGGTATCGGATTTTGCAAAGACCATCATCGGCATCAGCGACTGGGCGCAGGCCATCCCGGGATTTCATTTCTGATACAATGAAAGAATAAAAAGAAGAGAGTGCGCTTCGGCGCACTCATTTTTGATACTTTAAACTTATGCTTGCTTCCCGAGATAAATATGGGTTATTATTGATATAATTTTTTATCGATAGGAGGCACATTATGCAAAAACTAGGATTTCGACAGACAATCACGATCGGCTTCATGCTGTTCTCCATGTTCTTCGGCGCTGGCAATCTGATTTTTCCACCGCTGCTCGGAGCACAGGCTGGAAGCAGTACGGTTCCGGCGATGGTCGGACTGACCATTACAGCCGTCTGTTTTCCGATTCTGGCCGTCGCTGCCGTCGCGAAGCATGATAATCTCGTGAAGCTCGGTTCGATGATCCACCCGGTATTTGCATCGGTGTTTACGGTCCTTATCTGCCTGATGATCGGTCCCTTCGTCGCGATCCCGCGTACCTGCAGTACTTCCTTCGAGATGGCGGTCGCACAGTTCCTGCCGTCGCAGAGCGGATCGGTCCTGCTGATGGCACGTATTCTCTACTCCATGATATTCTTCGCCGGTGCGACCTTCGTGGCCCTGCACCCGAATAAGCTGAAGGATATCCTGGGCAGAATCATGACGCCGATTCTGGTCGTACTGATCGTCGTGACATTCGTGGGAACCGTGGCGAAGCTGCCGGTGACGGTTGCGACGCCATCCACCATCGGTTATCAGGAACATCCGATCATGACCGGTTTCATGACCGGCTATCAGACGATGGATATCCTGGCGGCCCTCAACTTCGGTCTCGTTATCGCGATGAACATCGAGGATTTCGGTGTGCATGATCGTCGGGCGATCGCTGGTGAAACGATGAAGGCTGGTGTCATCGCCGGTGTCATGCTGGCACTTGTGTATTTCTCGACTTCTTATATCGGTGCGATCTGCAGTGGTGTTCCGGGACTCCTGACCGAGACGGAAACCGGCGCAGGTATCCTGTCGTATGCGATCCAGCAGTGCTTCGGTGCAGCGGGTCAGATCATCGCCGGACTCATCTTCTTCATCGCCTGCTTCAATGTCTGCTGCGGATTGCTGTCCAGCGGCTCGGAGTATTTTCATAAGCTGGTGCCGAAGATCAGCTACAAGACCTGGCTGTTCGGCTTCGCCGTTTTCAGCTTCGTGATTTCCAGTGCCGGACTGTATCGTATCCTGAGCTTCTCCTTCCCGGTTCTGAAGGTCATGTGTCCGATCGCCATCGCCGTGACCATCTTCGGTCTCGTAAAGAAGCGCCAGGCGGAGTGATCGGGCAGAAGAGCGGGACGGCTATCGTTTCACCAGGGCCTCGAATGGCCGGCAGCAGCTCGATGGAGGCAGGAAGGCTTTTTTAGACATTGCCTGCGGTGTTTAAAATCAAAAACGGAACCCTAAGTGGCACTAGGCCCTCTGCAAACGACTGAGTTTTCTTTATGAAAACTCAGTGTTGCAGAGGGTACTAAGGAAAATAAATCCAAGTGCCACTAAGGGTTCCGTTTTAAGATTTTAATACATCCTCGGCAGAGTCACAAAAGCCTTCCTGCCTCTATGCGCACCTTATACCGGATATACCAGATGAGACTCATCTATATCATATAGAGTTTCGTTCAGGTAGCGCTTTGCGAGCCAGTTCGCCATGCCGAGGTTCTGGTCGAGGTAGTTTCCGCAGTCGCGAGGTGCCGCGCCCGGGATCGGGTCATGGAAGTCGCGGATGAACTCAAACATACGCGTGATGACGGATACGATGTCGCGGGAGCTGAGATCGCCGGCGAAGATGACATAGCAGCCGGTGCGGCAGCCCATCGGTCCGAAGTAGATGGTCTTCCCGGCCCATTCCGGATCGTTCCGGAGGAAGGTGGCACCTAAGTGCTCAATGGTGTGAAGCTCGGCGGTATTCATGACCGGCTCACGATTCGGTCTCGTCATACGAAGATCGAAGGTCGTCAGGGTCTCGGCGCCGACTTTATCTTTTCTGGAAACGTAGATGCCCGGCTCCAGTTTCTCGTGATTGATGGTAAAGCTTGCGATTTTTTCCATGGTGTACCTCCTGGAAGAGAATAGTAGTATGTGAGTTCAATTATTATAGAAAAAAGTGCTGGTGTGCGCAAGCTGTGCGTGAAAACGCAGCATCGTACAGAGCCGATTCTTCAGCATCGCCGGGTTGGACGACAGAACGATGAAAAAGCGGAGGAACATTGAAAATAAAGCTGTGAAATTAATTTCCTCGATTTTGCCGATATTGATTGAGCGTTTCCATGTTCTCGTTTATAATAAAACTAGAGTATGGCCGTGTAACCGTTTCGACGGAGTGTTATCGAAAAGGAGGAAATAGTATGGGTCTTTTACAGGTTGGTTTAGGCGCTGCGGAATCTGTTCTTTCGGATCAGTGGCGTGAGTATTTTTACTGCGATGCGTTGACAGAAGACGTTCTCATGAAGAAGGGCGAGGCACGGCAGGCGAGAAGAGCGTTTAATACGAAGAAGTCGGATAACCTCATCACGAACGGCGCGATCATCGCGGTCAATGAAGGTCAGTGTATGATCATCGTCGACAACGGTGCGATCGTAGAGGTCAGTGCCGAGCCGGGTAAGTTTGTCTGGGATGCGTCGACCGAGCCGTCGATTTTCTACGGCGGACTGAAGAAGGGTATCGTGGATTCCTTCAATACATGGAAGAAGCGTGTAGCGTTCGGTGGTGATACCGCGACGGACCAGCGCATCTACTTCTTCAACACGAAGGACATCATCGGAAACAAGTATGGAACACAGAATCCGATTCCGTTCCGTATCATTGATCGAAACATCAACCTCGATACCGATGTTGCGGTTCGCTGCCATGGCGAGTATGCATATCGTCTGGCCGATCCGATCCTGTTCTATAAGAAGCTCTGCGGTAACGTGAGCGACGAGTTCCGGAGAGATCGTATCGACAGCCAGCTGAAGACGGAGCTGCTTACGGCACTGCAGCCGGCATTCGCCGCTGTATCCGAACAGGGCGTACGTTATTCACAGCTTCCGGCGCATGCAGATGACATCGCACGGGCACTGGATGCCGAGCTGACGAATACCTGGGGACAGAACTACGGTATCGAAATCGCAGCCTTCGGTCTGAGCTCCGCGACGATTTCGGACGAGGATGCAGAGCGCATCAAGGTGCTTCAGATGAACGCAGCTCTGAAGGATCCGACGATGGCAGCCGCGACGATTGCAGCCGCACAGGCACAGGCGATGAAGGATGCGGCGAACAATACCTCGACCGGACCGATGATGGCCTTCGCCGGTATGAACATGGCGAACATGGTCGGTGGCATGAACAGCCAGCAGCTCTATGGTATGGGTGGCACACCGCAGCAGACACCGCCGACAACACCGTCACCGGCTCCGGCGGCCGCAGCTGGCGTGGGCGTAGCTACAGCTCCGGCAGGCAGCTGGACCTGTGCATGTGGAACCGTAAATACGGGCAACTTCTGCTCGAACTGCGGAAGCCAGAAGCCGCAGCCGGCGACCTGGACCTGCCCGAAGTGCGGACATCAGGGCAATACAGGTAATTTCTGCTCGAACTGTGGAACCCCGAAGGCGTAAGCGGATGCAGTAGATTTGTGGTGCGATGTCCGAAGGGACATCGCACTTTGTATATGTATCGGAAACAGGGGCATCCGGAGGCTGGATTCTGCGACAGCGTCTCCGGAGTCTTCTCTTTGAGAGACGAATGTGAGATCGAAGATACCTATGAGAATGGAAGGAGGGACAGAGATGCAGACGGCACAGGCGAATACCAATGTAACGAACCGTGCGAGCGGATCCGCCGCCATGGACGTCGAGACCACGATGACGAACACCCTGCAGGAGACCGACCGAAAGTGCCCGCAGTGTGGTGGAACGCTCGAATTTGACCCATCAACCGGTGGACTGAAGTGCCCATACTGTGATTATACCGAAGCGATCCAGCATGAGGAGGAAGCGAAGGAGAGCGGTACGATCGACGATGAGGGCAGATTCGTCGCGACAGAGCATGCCTATACCGGAAAGGAGGACACCGCGACGACCGACTGGGGTACGGCGACGAAGACGGTCATCTGTAAATCCTGTGGTGCGGAGATCATGTACGATGCGAATGCCATCGCGAACGTCTGTCCGTACTGTGGTTCGACACAGGTGATGGAAGCCGGTAATCAGGAAGAGAAGATCATGGCACCGGGTGGCGTCGTGACCTTCGATGTCGATAATAAGCGTGCGGCAGAGCTTTTTAAGACCTGGATCGGGCATAAGTTTTTCTGCCCGAAGCTGGCGAAGGAGAGTGCGGAGCCGGATAAGTTCCATGGCGTGTATGTGCCATACTGGACCTTCGATGCGGAGGCAAGCGGTGACTATACCGGTGAGTATGGTATCAACCGTACCGTGAAAAAGGATGATGGGAAAACCGAGATCGTCACGGACTGGTATGGCTGCAGCGGCGAGATCGAGCACTTCTTCGATGATGTGCTGGTGACCGCCTCCGATCGCTATGATCAGAATATGCTTCAGTCAGTGGAACCGTATCGTACAGATGATGTGAAGCCATATAAGCCGCAGTACCTGGCCGGCTTCATGGCCGAGCGGTATACTCTGAAGCTGACGGATGCCTGGCCGAAGGCCCGGAGCATCATGGATGAGGAGATGCATGATCTCGCAGAAGATGATATCCGCGACCAGCATAACCCGGATGATGTCCGTTCGGTCAGCATCGAGGCGAAGTATGCCGATGTGACGTATAAGTATCTGCTGCTTCCGGTATGGATCTCCTGCTTCCGCTATCAGGATAAGATCTACCGGTTCATGGTCAACGGACAGACCGGAAAGGTTTCCGGCAAGACGCCGATCAGCTGGATCAAGGTAGCGCTGACCACGATCGCCGTTATCGCGATCCTCGTTCTTCTGTATTATCTGCTCGGGGATTAAATATGTATATGAAAAGAGGACTGCCGATGGCAGTCCTCTTTTCTATGTTGGGCCCGAAAGCTCCGTTATCTGATGAGCGAAGCGATCTTATCGCCCATCTCGTTGGTATGCAGGCAGCTGAGGCCCTCCACGCCGTTCTCCATGATATCGCCGGTGCGGAAGCCGGTACGAAGCGCTTCCGCGACCGCGTCCTCGATGGCGTCGGCTTCCTTCGTGAGATTCAGTGAGTAGCGGAGCAGCATCGCTGCGCTCAGGATCGTTGCGAGCGGGTTTGCGATGTTCTGACCGGCGATGTCCGGTGCCGATCCGCCGGACGGCTCATAGAGACCGAAACTGTCCTCGCGGAGGGAAGCGGATGGCAGCATGCCGAGGGAACCGGCGATCTCCGCCATCTCATCGGAGAGGATGTCACCGAACACGTTCTCGGTCACGACGACATCGAACTGACCCGGATTCCGGACGAGCTGCATCGCGGTCGAATCCACGAGCGCATGATCAAGCTGTACATCCGGATGCTCCGTCGCCACTTCCGTAACGACCTTCCGCCACAGTCTGGACGAATCGAGAACATTGGCCTTATCCACGGAGGTCACATGGCTGTGGCGCTTCTCCGCGATCTCGAAGGCCTTCTTCGCAATCCGGCGGATCTCATAGTCGTGGTACACGAGCGTATCGGTTGCGACCTCCTCGCCATCGACGGTTTCCGTCTTCCGTGCACCGAAGTAGAGACCACCGGTGAGTTCACGCACCATCATCACGTCGAAGCCCTGCTCCGCGATCGACTCGCGCAGCGGACACGCCTTCCGGAGCTCCGGGTAGAGATGTGCCGGGCGGAGATTGCAGAAGAGTCCGAGGGACTTCCGAAGCTTCAGAAGCCCGGCCTCCGGACGTTTCTCCGGTGGCAGCTCATACCAGTGGGACTGGCCCACCTTGCCGCCGATGGAGCCCATCAGTACGGCGTCTGCAGACTGGCAGGTCGCAACCGTCGCATCCGTCAGCGGCTCACCATACGCATCAATGGAGCAGCCGCCCATCAGCACCTTCTCAAATGTAAACTGGTGGCCATAGACCTCGGCTACCTTTTCAAGCACTTTCTGTGCTTCGGCTACGATCTCCGGACCGATGCCATCTCCCGGTATCGTCACAATCTTTGCATTCATCGACATTCCTCCCCGCATCCCTTGCGGCTCTCTGTATTAAAATCGCAGGCCAATGCCTGCATCAGAATTTCATACCCATAACTCTACATTATTATCTGCCGAGTTCCAATACCGATCAGTTATACAAGATATGAGTGCAGCAGAGGTCGAAATTTCTGAAAGCATGCCAAACAAGTGTTCAATGCAGCGCTTCTGTGATATACTGAAAAAACGATTTGGAGGGCGCTATGGAACACAACGAATTCAAGCTTCATTCTGACTATGCACCGACCGGTGATCAGCCGCAGGCCATCGAAAAGCTGACGCTCGGCTTCAAGCAGGGAAACCAGTTCGAGACCCTGCTCGGTGTTACCGGCTCCGGCAAGACCTTTACGATGGCAAATATCATCCAGCGACTGCAGAAGCCGACGCTGATCATCTCGCATAACAAGACCTTGGCTGCACAGCTTTATTCCGAGATGAAGGAGTTCTTCCCGGAAAATGCGGTCGAGTATTTCGTTTCCTACTATGATTATTATCAGCCGGAGGCGTATCTCCCGTCGACGGATACCTACATCGAGAAGGATTCGGATATCAATGACGAGATCGATAAGCTGCGCTGCTCGGCGATGGCTTCCCTGAACGAGCGTGATGATGTCATCGTCGTTTCATCGGTTTCCTGCATCTACGGTCTCGGTGAGCCGAAGGAGTATGCGAACATGGCGATCTCCGTCTGGAACGGTGCACGGAAGGATCGTGATCACTTCATCCGTCAGCTGATCGATATCCAGTATAACCGGAACGACATCGACTTCAAGCGTGGCACCTTCCGCGTGATGGGCGATGTCGTGGACGTGTTCCCGGCTTCGGAGGGCGAGGAGGCGTACCGCGTCGAGTTTTTCGGTGATGAGGTCGATCGGATCACGAGGATCAATGCACTCACCGCGAAGGCGACGGCGGTCATGGACCACATCGTCATCTATCCGGCGAGCCCGTATGTCATCCCGCAGGAGAAGCTGAACCGTGCGTGTGAGAACATCCTGCAGGAGATGGAGGCGCAGGTTCGTTATTTTAAGGATAATGATAAGCTGATCGAGGCACAGCGCATCGCGGAGCGGACGAACTATGATGTCGAGATGCTGAAGGAGACCGGCTTCTGCTCCGGTATCGAGAACTACACCCGGCACTTAAGCTTCGGAAAGCCGGGGGATCCGCCTTATACCCTCATGGACTACTTCCCGGATGATTATCTCGTCATCGTGGATGAGTCGCATGTCACACTGCCGCAGGTACGTGGCATGTATAACGGAAACCTCTCCCGGAAGGAGACCCTCGTGGACTTCGGCTTCCGTCTGCCATCGGCCCTCGACAACCGCCCGCTGAATTTCACGGAGTTTGAGCAGAAGATCGACCAGATGCTCTTCGTATCGGCGACGCCGGGCGAGTATGAGGCGGAGCACGAGCTTCTCCGGGCGGATCAGATCATCCGTCCGACCGGGCTGCTGGATCCGGAGATCGAGGTGCGTCCGACGAAGGGACAGATCGACGACCTGATCGCCCAGATTCATCGTGAGATCGAGGGGAAGCATAAGATTCTCGTCACGACCCTGACGAAGCGCATGGCGGAAGACCTGACGAAGTACCTGAAGGATGCCGATATCCGCGTACGCTACCTGCACTCGGACATCGACACCCTGGAGCGCGCGTCCATCATCCGTGACATGCGTCTCGATAAGTTCGATGTCCTGGTCGGCATCAACCTGCTCCGTGAGGGTCTCGATATCCCGGAGGTCGCGCTCGTCGCCATCCTCGACGCGGATAAGGAGGGCTTTCTCCGTTCGGAGACCTCTCTCATCCAGACCGTCGGCCGTGCTGCGCGTAATGCGGATGGCCATGTCATCATGTATGCGGATACCATCACGGATTCCATGCGCCATACGATCGATGAGACCGAGCGACGCCGGAAGATACAGATGGCGTATAATGAAGAGCACGGTATCACACCGACCACGATCCATAAGGCGGTCGCCGATCTGATCGCGATCGGAAAGGCCGTCGATGTGGATGATCCGCATGGCATCCAGAAGGACGTGGAGTCGATGACGCATCAGGAAATCGAGAAGCTGATTCGCGAGCTGTCGAAGAAGATGCGTGCCGCTGCCGCCGAGCTGAACTTCGAAGACGCAATGAAATACCGCGATAAGATTGAAGAAATCCGGAAGAAGTCAAAAGGCGAGGAGTGAAACGCTGGAGGGCAGACTCCAGAGTGCTTCGAGCCGAGGATGTGCAAAATCAAAACCAGCTCCCTTAGAAACACTTGGAGTAATTTTTCCTTAGCACCCTCTGCAACACGGAGTTTCCATGAGAGGAAACTCCGTCGTTTGCAGAGGGCCTAGTGTTTCTTAGGGAGCTGGTTTTAGAGTTTGCCGCCGCAGGCGACCAGCCTCAGGAGGCTGCCCTCTGGCGGTTATAGATCAGTAATTCTTATCAGCGATGGAGTGCGCTGTCTTGTCCCAGTTCGGCTTGCAGCGCTTATAGTGGCGGCGGAAGTACTCACTGTACATCACATCCACGAGGAAGAGCTGCGAAATCTCTGCCGAGGTGGAGCCGTTCTGGAGGGTACCTTCATTGGCACCGCAGAGCAGGATGATGTCCGCAAACTCGGTGAGCGGGGACTTCGTAAAGCGGGTGATCACGATCGTCTTCGCACCGGCGGCCTTCGCGGAACGGGCGATCTCGACCGTATCCTTCGTCGAACCGGAATAGGAGAAGATGAGGGCGACATCCTGATCGGTCAGGGTCGACGCGGTGATCAGCTGCATATTCGCATCCATGTTACAGATGACCTTCGGCTCGATGCGAAGGAACTTGTTCATGGCCTTCATCGCGGTCAGCATCGAGGTGCCGACACCGAAGAAGACGATGCGCTTCGCGCTGCTGAGGGCATCCATCGCGGCCGTCATCTGCTTCACGTCGATGAGGGAATAGGTTTCCTGAATCGCGGAAACATTCTCCGACAGCACCTTCTTCGCCAGCTCGGAAATATTATCCTCGAGGGTGATGGTCGTATCCTCGGTATCCGTCAGCGGGGACTCACTCGCGCGCATACTGAGCGAGAGCATCATCTTAAACTCCTGATAGCCCTTCACATTCATCGTCTTACAGAAACGGAAGACGGAGGTGTCGCCGACATCACAGGCACCGGCCAGGTCGGAAATCGACATGAAAAGTACCTTCTTCGGGTTTTCCAGAATGTAATCCGCTACTTTTTTCTCCGCCTTCGTAAACTGATTATAGGCGGAGCGTATTTTGGTAATGTAATCGTCCTGCATACTCGTTTTCTCCTCTCAAGCAGTAGTCCACCGAAACATAAATCACAGTAGTACATACGGGATTATAATAGCATTATCGGAAATTTGTTTCAACAAAAATAATTTTCAAAATCTCGCCTCCACATTCTTTTCTTGTATTTTCCGGGTCAATGCTTTATAATATAAAAGTTCGTAAAACCGAATGGGTTCTTATAGCTTAACTGGATAGAGTACCGGCCTCCGACGCCGGTGGTCGCGGTTCGAGTCCGCGTAGGAACATCTTTCGCCCGGTGCATCCGCACCGGGCTTTTTCGCGCCCGGAAATCCCCTCAAAGTACTTCCGCGAAGCCAGGGGGTCAGACCCTCGCTTGAGTTTGGCCTTCCCTTACCGCCTTCCAGAAGAGGGTCTGACCCCAATCCCCTCCCGATTGTACAAAAGCTAATACATAAAAATTATTTATATACTGTATAAAGCTTAGCGGTGCTATCATATGCCTAACCAAGGGAAACATTCAAATACACGATTCAAAGGAGATAGCGATGAGCAGAGTCTATAATTTCAGTGCGGGACCAGCAGTTTTACCGGAGGAGGTTCTTCGGACAGCAGCAGCGGAGATGCTGGATTATCATGGATGCGGGATGTCCGTGATGGAGATGTCTCATCGCTCCAAGGACTTTCAGGCGATCATCGATACCGCCGAGGCAGATTTCAGAGAGCTGCTCGGCGTACCGGAGAATTATAAGGTACTGTTCCTGCAGGGCGGAGGAAACACCCAGTTTGCGATGGTGCCGATGAACCTGATGCGCCATGGTGTGGCCGATTACATCGTGACGGGCCAGTGGGCGAAGAAGGCTGCGAAGGAAGCGGAGATGTACGGAAAGGTGAACGTGGTCGCCAGCTCGGCTGACAAGACCTTCAGCTACATCCCGGATCTTCAGAACCTCGCCATCGATGATGACGCAGATTATGTATACATCTGCCAGAACAACACGATCTACGGAACCACGATCCGTGAGCTCCCGAACACGAAGGGCAAGGACCTCGTATCCGATGTCTCCTCCATGTTCCTGAGTGAGCCGATGGATGTTTCGAAGTACGGTGTCCTCTGGGGCGGTGTGCAGAAGAACGTCGGTCCGGCAGGCGTGACCATCGTCGTGATCCGTGATGACCTCATCCGTGAGGACGTGCTTCCGGGCACCCCGACCATGCTCCGCTACAAGACCCATGCCGATGCGAAGTCCCTGTACAACACGCCGCCATGCTACAACATCTATGTATGCGGCCTCGTGTTCAAGTGGCTGAAGGAGATGGGCGGCCTCAGCGTGATGAAGGAGCGGAACGAGCAGAAGGCGAAGATCCTGTATGATTACCTCGACCAGTCGACGATGTTCCGCGGCACCGTCGCGCCGAAGGATCGTTCCCTCATGAATATCCCGTTCGTCACCGGCGATGCAGACCTCGATGCGAAGTTTATCGCAGAGGCATCCGCAGTCGGCTTCAAGAACCTGAAGGGACACCGCACCGTCGGCGGTATGCGCGCATCGCTCTATAACGCGATGCCACAGGAGGGTGTCGTAAAGCTCGTCGAGTTCATGGACGCATTCGAGAAGAATAACAGATAAGAGGATAATATCATGAAGGATCGTGAAATTTACTGCTTAAACAATATCAGCCGTGTCGGAACCGGACGTTTCCGGAAGGGCTATACCCTCGTGGACGAGATCGACCACGCCGCCGGCGTGCTGGTGCGCTCCGCCGATATGAAGGCGATGGACTTCCCGCCGACGCTCCGTGCCATCGGACGTGCCGGTGCCGGCGTCAACAACATTCCGCTCGACCGCTGTGCCGAGCAGGGCATCGTCGTCTTCAACACCCCGGGGGCCAATGCCAATGCCGTGAAGGAGCTGGTAATCGCAGGTCTGATGCTGGCGAGTCGTGACATCATCGGCGGTAATCAGTGGATCCGGGCGCACGCCGATGTTCCGACCATCCAGAAGGATGCCGAGAAGGCGAAGAAGAACTTCGCGGGCTGTGAGATCAAGGGCAAGACCCTCGGTGTCATCGGCCTCGGTGCGATCGGCGTGCTCGTCGCAAATGCCGCCGTCGACCTCGGTATGGAGGTTTATGGCTATGATCCGTACCTCTCCGTGAAGTCTGCCTGGGATCTCTCCCAGAAGGTGCATCACGCGGCGATCCTTGATGAAATCTACGATAAGTGCGACTATATCACGATCCATGTACCAGCCGTCGACAGTACGAAGGGCATGATCAACCAGGATGCCATCGCCCGCATGAAGGATGGCGTCCGCATCCTGAATTTCGCCCGTGATGTGCTGGTGAATGACGAGGACATGGCAGAAGCCCTGACCAAGGGTAAGGTAAAGGCCTATGTAACCGACTTCCCGAATCCGAAGTCGGCGGAGATGCCGGGGGCCATCGTCCTGCCGCATCTCGGCGCATCCACCGAGGAGGCCGAGGACAACTGTGCGGTGATGGCGGTCGAGGAGGTACAGGATTACCTCGACAACGGTAACATCCATCACTCCGTGAACTTCCCGGATACCGATATGGGTGTCTGCAGCAGCGGCGGACGTATCGCCATCCTGCACCGGAACATCCCGAACATGCTCGGACAGATCACGAAGGCCCTCGGCGATGCAAACATCAACATCGACGGTCTACAGAACAAGTCCCGCGGCGACTACGCGTATACGCTGATGGATATCAACCAGCACCTGACCGACGAGGGCTTCCATAATCTTGGCCTCATCGATGGTATCCTTCGTGTACGGAAGGTGAAGTGAAAAAAACACCCGGAATAAAGGAAGTGAAGAAAATTTCCATGTAAACGCTTACTGTATGTAAAGAAGTGCAGAAATACGGTATAATATTCGATATAATTTGGTCACTCTGCATAAGGTGTGTGCGTTTGGAGGGCGCACATGGACTTCGGCAGGGTGAAATACGAATAATAAGGGAGACGAAAAAATGACTACACTTCTTTATGTTGCCCCTGTCCTCGGTTTGTGTGCACTGGTCTTTGCGGGGATGCAGGCGCAGCGCGTTCATGCAGCAGAGGCTGGAAATGACAGGATGAAGGAGATCGCAGGCGCGATTTCAGAGGGCGCGCATGCATTCCTTTTCTCTGAGTATCGCATCCTCATCGCGTTTGTGGCGATCCTTTTTATCGCCATCGGCCTGGGCCTCGGTTCCTGGACGACGGCCATCGCCTTCGTGGTGGGTGCCCTGTTCTCGACCCTCGCCGGATACTTCGGTATGACCGTTGCGACGAAGGCCAATGTGCGGACGACCAACGCCGCGATGACCTCGGGTATGAACCGGGCGCTGCAGATCGCCTTCGCCGGCGGCTCGGTCATGGGTATGTGCGTGGCTGGTTTCGGTGTGCTCGGCGTATCGCTGTTCTATATTCTTACCGGCGATGCCGGGGTACTGTCCGGCTTCTCGCTGGGGGCCAGCTCTATCGCGCTCTTCGCCCGTGTCGGCGGCGGTATCTATACGAAGGCCGCGGACGTCGGTGCGGATCTCGTCGGTAAGGTCGAGGCCGGGATCCCGGAGGACGACCCGCGTAACCCGGCGGTCATCGCAGATAATGTCGGAGACAATGTCGGCGACGTCGCAGGTATGGGCGCAGACCTGTTTGAGTCCTACGTCGGGGCACTGGTATCCGCCCTCACCCTCGGGGTGGCCGGCGGCTTCGAAAACGGTGCCGGTGTACTGTATCCGCTGATCATTTCCGGTTGCGGACTGGCGGCGGCGATCATCGGCTCGCTCTTCGTGGGCGGTGGCGAGGATGGCAACCCGCATAAGGCACTGAACCGTGCGACCTATATCGCCAGTGCGCTCGTGATGATCGTGGCGGTCGCAGGCAGCCGGTTCGTGTTCCACAGCTTCCAGGCGGCGATCGCGGTGATCGCAGGACTCGTCGTCGGAGTGCTGATCGGAACGATCACGGAGTTCTATACCTCGGGTGATTATCATCCGGTGCAGGAGATCGCGCAGGAATCGGAGACGGGTTCCGGTACGAACGTCATCGCCGGTCTTGCGGTCGGCATGCGCTCCACGGCACTTCCGATCCTGCTGATCTGTCTCGGTGTGTTCATCTCTTTCCAGTGCATGGGCCTCTATGGCATCGCTCTGGCAGCGGTCGGCATGCTGTCGACGACCGGCGTGACCGTCGCGGTCGATGCCTATGGTCCGATCGCGGACAATGCCGGCGGTATCGCCGAGATGTCCGGACTGGATGAATCCGTACGAAACATCACGGACAAGCTGGATGCCGTCGGAAACACGACGGCGGCGATGGGGAAGGGCTTCGCCATCGGTTCGGCTGCATTGACTGCACTTGCGCTGTTTGTTTCCTACGCCAGTGCAGTCGGCCTTGAGGAGATCAATATCCTCGATACCCGCGTTACCATCGGTATCCTCATCGGTGGCATGCTGCCGTTCCTTTTCAGTGCATTTACGATGAGCTCGGTATCGAAGGCAGCCTACTCCATGATCGAGGAGGTACGTCGTCAGTTCCATGCAGATCCCGGCATCATGGCCGGTACGTCCCGCCCGGACTACAAGTCCTGCGTCGCGATCTCGACGACCGCTGCGCTTCGTGAGATGATCCTGCCGGGTGTGCTGGCGGTCGCAGCGCCACTGGCGGTCGGCATCGTACTTGGTGCGGACGCGCTCGGCGGACTGCTCGCGGGTGCGCTCGTATCCGGTGTCATGCTGGCGATCTTCATGTCGAACTCCGGCGGCGCATGGGATAATGCAAAGAAGTACATCGAGGAGGGCCACAACGGTGGCAAGGGCAGCGAGGCCCATAAGGCGGCCGTGGTCGGCGATACCGTCGGTGATCCGTTCAAGGATACCTCCGGACCGTCCATCAACATCCTGATCAAGCTGATGACGGTCATTTCTCTGGTATTCGCACCGCTCTTTGTTGCGATCGGCGGCCTCCTGTAATATATTTAAATAGAACAGAATACGTAATCAAGGAAGATATCTGTCTGTTCTGCGGGATGCCCGATGACGGCCTCGCGGAATGGACAGATATCTTAAACTAAAGAAGCAGCAGGACAGAAGGAGAATCTCATGGCTACAGTAAAACCTTTCAGAGCGATCCGTCCGGACGCAGCGTGCGTTCGGGAGGTGGCAGCACTTCCATATGATGTATATTCCCGTGCAGAGGCACGTGAAGCGGTGGCCGGCCATCCGCTTTCCTTCTTAAACATTGACCGACCGGAAACCCAGTTCCCGGAGACGCAGGATATGTATGCACCGGAGGTGTACCGGAAGGCTTCGGATATGCTGCAGGCAGAGATCGCAGATGGGACCTTCGTGCGTGAAACGAGCGCCTGCTACTACATCTATGAACTGACCATGGAGGGACGGGCACAGACCGGTATCGTCGCGCTCAGCTCGATCGATGATTACCTGAACGGCATCTGTAAGAAGCATGAGAACACGGTGGAGGAGAAGGAGCAGGATCGTATCCGTCATGTGGATACCTGCTCGGCGCAGACGGGCCCGATCTTCCTTGCCTATCGTGCACATGCCGGAATCCAGGCAATCGTGGAGGAGGTAAAGAAGGAAGCGACGCTCTATGATTTCGTGACGGACGACGGCGTCGGTCATCGGGTATGGAGAATCGCGGACAGCGAGCGGGTAGCGACGCTGGAGGCACTTTTCGAGAAGGTGCCGGCGACCTATATCGCGGATGGGCATCATCGCGCGGCGAGCGCGGTGAAGGTCGGTCTTCGGCGTCGGGAGGCGCATCCGGACTATGATGGCACGGAGGAGTTTAACTACTTCCTGTCGGTGCTGTTCCCGGATAAGGAGCTGAAAATCATGGACTACAACCGTGTCGTCAAGGATCTTCATGGGATGGATCCGGAGGATTTCATGTTCTCCATCGAGGAGGATTATCAGGTGTTCCATCTGACACAGCCGATTTCTCCGAAGGTGAAGGGCGAGATCTGCATGTACCTCGGCGGTGAGTGGTTCCTGCTTCGCGCACGCGCGGAGCTGCTGTCGGCGCGTTCCATCGATCCGGTCAAGGCGCTGGATGTATCGCTTCTGCAGGATACGGTTCTCGGACCGCTGCTGGGGATCGGGGATCCGCGTACGGATAAGCGTATCGAGTTCGTCGGTGGGATCCGGGGACTTCGGGAGCTGGAGAAGCGCGTGAATCAGCATACCTATGCGCACGCGATGGATGGCAGCCTCGAGGAGTTCGGTCCGGCGGTCGCCTTCGCGATGCATCCGACGGCGATTACGGAACTCCTCGATGTCGCGGATCATCATCTGCTGATGCCGCCGAAGTCCACCTGGTTTGAGCCGAAGCTTCGCTCCGGTATTTTCATTCACGAAATCGAACGATAAACTGAGAGAGGGGGCCTCCGGGCCGCCTCTTTATGTTTTGTGAACGGAACATGTATGGAATCTTGATTTTGGGGGTGGGCTTCCGTATAATTATGGTTACTGCGAAAATGCAGTGGACCATCCGGTGGACGGGATTCCGGCGGGTGAAAGAAATGGAGAACAGATGGAGAATAATAACAACCAGGGGAACGACGGCAGAGGCTTCCGGCATTCGGGTCAGACATTTATGATTCTGATCATCGCTGCGGTCATCACCTTTTTCGTATATACGCTGATCCGTGGCGCGTTTGTCACGGGTGTGACGCAGGAGATCAGCTATACCGAGTTTGTGACGATGGTCGACAGTGATCAGGTCCAGAAGGTGGAGTGGGGCGACAGTGATATCACGATCATCCCGAAGGAGGGTGCGTCGATGCCGTCGGACAGCGCCGGAGAGTACAGTCCGTACCTGAATCAGGTGGATGTCCGCTACTATGTCGTACCGGTCGGTGCAGACGCGCAGAAGCTCGTGGACCGTATGCTCGAGCATGGGGTCGTCATCTATAAGAAGAAGCCGGACAATTCCGGATTTATCATGGAGGCCCTCATCAGCATCGTCCTCCCGTTCGTTCTGATCTTCGTCGTCATGAATATGACCATGCGCCGCATGGGAAACGGAAACGGCGGCATCATGGGTGTCGGCAAGTCAACTGCGAAGATGTATATGCAGAAGGAGACCGGTGTCACCTTCAAGGATGTGGCCGGTGAGGACGAGGCGAAGGAGTCACTGATCGAAATCGTCGACTTCCTGCATAATCCGACGAAGTATACAGCCATCGGTGCGAAGCTCCCGAAGGGTGCCCTGCTGGTGGGCCCTCCTGGAACCGGTAAGACCTTACTTGCGAAGGCCGTGGCCGGCGAGGCACAGGTGCCGTTCTACAGTCTGTCCGGTTCGGACTTCGTCGAGATGTTCGTCGGCGTCGGTGCGAGTCGTGTGCGTGACCTGTTTAAGCAGGCGACGCAGTCGGCACCGTGCATCATCTTCATCGATGAGATTGATGCCATCGGTAAGACGAGAGATACCCGCTTCGGTGGAAACGAGGAGCGCGAGCAGACCCTGAATCAGCTGCTGTCCGAGATGGATGGCTTCGATGCTTCGAAGGGCATCATGGTCATGGGTGCGACGAACCGTCCGGAGATCCTCGACCCGGCACTGCTGCGTCCGGGCCGTTTCGACCGTCGTATCGTCGTGGAGAAGCCGGACCTCAAGGGTCGTGTCAATATTCTGAAGGTGCATGCACGGGATGTGCAGCTGGATGATTCCGTCGATTTCAACGAGATCGCACTGGCGACCTCCGGTGCAGTCGGTGCAGACCTCGCAAACATGATGAACGAGGCAGCCATCACGGCGGTCAAGCATGGTCGTAAGAAGGTATCCCAGGCGGATCTTTTCGAGGCGGTCGAGGTCGTGCTCGTCGGTAAGGAGAAGAAGGACCGTATCCTCAGTCAGGAGGAGCGTCGTATCGTTTCCTACCATGAGGTCGGACATGCACTGGTTTCCGCGATTCAGAAGGATGCGGAGCCGGTACAGAAGATCACCATCGTACCACGTACGATGGGAGCACTCGGCTATGTGATGCAGGTACCGGAGGAAGAGAAGTATCTGAACACGAAGGCAGAGCTTCATGCGATGCTGGTGACCTTCCTGGCTGGTCGTGCAGCGGAGGAAATCGTGTTTGATACGGTGACGACCGGTGCTGCCAACGATATCGAGAAGGCGACGAAGCTGGCGCGTGCGATGGTAACGCAGTATGGTATGTCGGAGCGCTTCGGACTGATGGGCCTCGAGAGTCAGGAGTCCCTGTACCTCAATACCGGACGGACGGTGATGAACTGTGGTGATGATACCGCGACGGCCGTCGACCAGGAGGTGATGCAGGTGCTGAAGTCCTGCTACGAGGAGGCGAAGCGTATCCTTCGTGAGAACCGTGAGGCACTGGACCAGATCGCTGCATTCCTGATCGAGCGGGAGACCATCACCGGTAAGGAATTCATGGATATCCTGCACCGGATCCAGCATCCGGAGGAGACCGTGGCGGATACACAGGAATCGATGATCGACGTGAAGGCGGAGAAGCTGGCGCAGGATGTGCGTAAGACCGAAGAGAAGGCTTCCTTCGAAGAGGTACGTGCACGCTATGCGGCACCGGACGTGGACGGTAAAGAGGGCGCATCGGCGTCCCCGGCATCAGAGGATGCCGATACGAAACAGGTATAAATGCAGAGCTGTCTGCTGGATGATCTCCGCAGACAGCTCTTTTCTCATTCATGTCCTCCGGCTTCAGGCAGCCGGTCGTGCCGTTTCATCGAGTCCCGGATGCGCTACGGATCCTGCAGTGTCGGAACCTCTTCCGGATGGAAGGTGAAAATCTCCGACGGAACGACGTCGAGATAGTCGCAGAGCATGGCGACGGATTTCAGTGAAATCGGCGCGTCCGAACGCAGACGCTGCATCATGCTGCCGGAGATGCTCATATGGGCGACGAGATCGTACTGTGTCAGATTTTTTCTGTGCAATGTACGCCAGAATGGCGCGTAGGAAATCATTTTGTCATATGAACGCTTTCGCTTGGATCTCATGGTGGATACCGTCCTTCTTTCATTTTTTCCTGGGATTGCGTCGGAAAATAAAAGGCACATCGAACCGGTTTGAAACAGCCAGCGAGCGTGGTTTTCAGAAACAGGATTTGGCTGAGGAGAGGATATCAAACAGATAAATAATGTTCTTTAAATTCATTATATATAACGAGGATGGGAGAGAATGCTGAGGATGCTCATTATATTATTACTGCTGCTTATACCAGCCATTCTTTTAACTATATCAAAGCACGAAAGAAGTATACTGATGCCGGAAAGATACAGCCTCTGCTCCAGCCGTATCCGACGGCCGCATCGCTTCATTTTTCTTTCGGATCTCCATGAGGTTGAGTTCGGAAAGGACAACCAGCGCCTGCTGGAAGCGATCGACGCAGAGCATCCGGAGTTCATACTGATCGGTGGTGACTTCATCCGCTGCCATAAGATCCGGCCATGGACCGGTCATCGGCACCAGGACAGTGTCGAGGTGAGCTGCCGCTTTCTGGAGGCCATCCGAAACCGCTACCCGACCTACTATGCCATCGGAAACCATGAGGCACGCCTGCGGGAGAAAGCCGGAATCGTGCGTTGCACGAGTGGGGCGAAATATGATACATATATACAGGATATGGCCCGGGCAGACTATGCACGACTTGAGGAGGCGCTGAAGGGCGTCCATGTACTGGATGATGACTGTGTGACGCTCGATGAGCTCGAGCTCAGCGGACTGACCCTGGATCTCAGCTACTTCCGGAACATGCTGACACACCCGCGAAAGCCGCTTCGGGAAGAGGAGATCCGCGCGAAGGTCGGTACGCCGGACCGAACGAAGTTTTCGATCATGCTGCTGCATACGCCGATGTATGGGCACGAGGCCCTGCGACATGGCGAGGACCTGGTCCTCAGCGGCCACTACCATGGCGGCACGATCCGCATTCCGGGGATCGGCGCGCTGATGACGCCGCAGTTTCAGTTTTTCGTCCGGGAGTGCGCCGGCATCTTCCGGGAGGGGGAGGGCACACTGCTCATCAATCGCGGACTCGGTACACATTCGATCAACATCCGCATCAACGATAAGCCGGAGATCTCCGTGATCACACTGCTGCCGGAAGGCACCGGCCCTGCACAGGAAAAAGAATGGCACAGGAATTAACATTTAAACTGGAAAAATTTGAGGGTCCGCTGGACCTGCTGCTTCATCTGATCGAGCGTGATAAGATCGACATCTTCGATATCCCGATCGTGCAGATCACGGCAGAATATATGGACTACATCACGAAGATGGAGGAGGAAGATCTCGATCTCATCTCGGATTTCCTCGTGATGGCGGCGACGCTCCTCGAAATCAAGTCGCGCATGCTGCTCCCGAAGGAGGTGGATGAGGAGACCGGTGAGGAGGTCGACCCGCGTGCGGAGCTCGTTGCCCGTCTGCTCGAGTACCGGAAGTATAAGTACATGGCAGAGCAGCTCGAAAACCAGGAGGATCAGGCAGAGCTTTACTTCTATAAGCCGCCGACGATTCCGAAGGAGGTCGAGAAGTATGTACCGCCGATCGATCTCGATGCACTGCTGAAGGACGTGACCCTTGAACGCATGCGGAAGGTCTTCGAGGATGTCATGAAGCGGAGAGACGAGTCTGTCGATCAGGTCCGCTCACGCTTCGGTGTGATCAAGCGGGAGAAGATCTCGCTGGAGGGCCGCATCCGCGATGTACTGAAGTATGTCCGCGGTCATCATCGCGTCTCCTTCCGGCATATGGTGGCGGAGAAAAAGGATAAGATGGAGGTCGTCGTCAGCTTTCTGGCCATCCTGGAGCTGATGAAGATGGGCCGCATCACGGCCGTACAGGAGCAGCCGTTCGGCGACCTCGATATCGCAGAGGTGGAACGCCCGGAGGGCTCGGATGACGAGCTCGACATGAAGGGACTGGAGGATTTTGACTGATGGAAAAGGAAGAGCAGAAGACGAGGGCGGAGGATACGACGGTGGAAACGGCGACGCCGGCCACCCCGACAGATACCGGAACCGCAGCAGCGCAGGAGGACAATGACTCCATCGGGCTCGATGCGGAAGCACAGAAGCTGGCCGAGGAAATCGATCAGGAGTTCTCCGCGGATCTTCTTGAGGAGGAGCGCATCGTCGAGGCACTCCTGTTTACGATGGGACGCTCCGTCGGCCTCGATGAGATCGCGACAGCCCTCAACGCAGGAAAGAAGATCGCACAGGATGCGGTCGATCGACTCATCGCGAAGTATGAGGAGCGCAAGGGCGGCATGGTGATCAAGCGGCTCGAGAAGCGCTACCAGATGGCCGCGGATCCGGCATGCTATCCGGCGCTCATCCGTGTGGCGAAGCAGCCGAAGAAGCCGGTGCTGACCGACGTCGTGATGGAGACCCTGTCCATCATCGCCTACAAGCAGCCGGTCACGAAGGCGGAGATCGAGCGTATCCGTGGCGTCAGCTCGGACCATGCGGTCAACCGTCTCGTCGAATACGGACTCGCGTATGAGGTCGGCCGTCTCAATGCACCGGGTCGACCGGCCCTCTTTGCGACCACCGAGGAGTTCCTGCGCCGCTTCGGCGTGAGCTCCATCCAGGAGCTTCCGGATCTGAATCCGGAGGTCGAGGCAGAGATCAAGCAGGAGGTCCATGACGAGGTCGTGGATATCATGGGCCATGCCGAGGAGGCAGCGCCGGAAGAAGGAACGGCAGACAGCGGGGACGATACGCCGGCAGATGCCGGCAGAGGAGCACAGTGAGTGAACCTCGCATGTATACAGCGTACAGCTCCGCCTCAGATCAGATGAAGGCGGCTTCACAGGAAGGACAGCATGATGGAAAAAACAATGCGTATCAAATATCATTCCGACGAGATCGAGAAGCTCGAGTACATCGCCGGGAAGAGCGACTGGATCGACCTCCGTGTCGCAGAGAACGTCACCCTGCAGAAGGGCGAGTTCCGCCTCATCAGCATGGGCATCTCCGTACAGGTGCCGGACGGCTACGAGATGCTGCTCGCACCGCGCAGCTCGACCTTTAAGAACTTCGGCCTGATCCAGACGAACTCTCTCGGCATCATCGACGAGAGCTACTGCGGTGATCACGACATCATCCGGATGCCGGTGTATGCGACCCGCGATACCGAGCTGCATGTGAACGATCGGATCTGCCAGTTCCGCATCCTCGAGCATCAGCCGCACATCGTATTTGAAGAGGTGGACGCCCTCGGTAACAAGGACCGTGGTGGCTTCGGCTCCACCGGGAAGAACTGAGGTGCAGGCGATGCATATGCTTAAGCCAATGAAGACGGCCGCATGGATCGGGTGCGTGGCCCTGCTGCTGACCGGCTGCGGAAACAGGGTGGAGGAGCTCCGCCTGCAGGGCATCGATCTCGTGGAAAAAGGAAAATATGAAGAGGCCATCACGACGCTCGATGAGGCGATGGAGCGAAGCCGCGGCCGGGTCGGTGCCGAGCAGTATGACATCCTGCTGTATAAGGCAGAAGCCGAGTACATGCTCGGTGACTATGATGCGGCCCGGAAAATCATCGAAACCCTGCGTGAGGTGAATGGAGATCAGGAGGTGTATCTCCAGTTCCAGACACAGCTCGACGCGCGACAGTACATCGAAAGCGCGACGAAGGCGCTGAATGACGGTGATATGGACGCGGCCCGCGAAAGCCTCGACCAGGCGAAGGCCGCCGGCCTCACGAATGATAAGGACTACCAGTTCGATGAGCTCGTGTACCTCGAGAAAACGGCACAGTGGACGGAGGCCTACGAGGCGGTCCAGACCTTCCTCGAAAACTATCCGGGAGATGCTGATGCGACCCGTGAGCTTGCGTTTCTTCGGACCCGGATCGATGAGCTCTCGGCGAACACGGCAGCCGGCGGCACCGGTGTCCCGTCGACGACCGGCTGAGAAGCACGCGGTCCGGCTTCGGATGTGACAGACCTCTGTCGGCACTTCCCGTGTCGGTATCTGTTGTTTTCGGGCGGATTTGCTGTGATTTTACCGAATACGGACGCAGAACATACATCGATGTTTTACAGCCTGATGCTTGCATGCATCAGGCTTTTTGATTATACTTTTTTTGTTTCGTTTGTGTTCACACCGTTAGGAGGATCTCGCTATGAAATCATACACGAAGATGACGAAGGACGAGCTCGAGAAGGAGCTTCACGAGCTGAAGAAGCAGTACGAGAAGTATCAGGCGATGGAGATGAGCCTCGATATGAGCCGTGGCAAGCCATGTAAGGAACAGCTGGATCTCAGCATGGGCCTGATGGATGCACTGACCAGCGGCTGTGATATGTACTGTGCCGATGGTACCGACTGCCGTAACTACGGTGTACTCGGCGGTATCGAAGAGGCGAAGGAGCTGCTCTCTGATATGATGGAGAACAACCCGAACAACATCATCATCTATGGTAACTCTTCACTGAATGTCATGTATGATTCCATTTCAAGATCGATGACCCACGGCGTCATGGGTTCTACACCATGGTGTAAGCTCGATAAGGTGAAGTGGCTCTGTCCGGTACCGGGCTATGACCGTCACTTCGGGATCACCGAGTACTTCGGTATCGAGATGATCAACGTTCCGATGACACCGACCGGTCCGGATATGGATATCGTCGAGAAGCTCGTAAAGGAAGACGACGCCATCAAGGGCATCTGGTGCGTTCCGAAGTACAGTAACCCGCAGGGCTACAGCTACAGCGATGAGACCGTACGTCGTTTCGCACGTCTCCAGCCGGCTGCACGTGACTTCCGTATCTACTGGGATAACGCCTACGGTGTACATCACCTCTATGATAAGAACCAGGATTACCTCATCGAGATCCTCGCCGAGTGTAAGCGTGCGGGTAATCCGGATATGGTCTATAAGTTTGCCTCGACCTCGAAGATCACCTTCCCGGGTTCCGGCCTCGCAGCACTCGCGACGAGCTCGAACAACCTCGATGATATCCGTAACCAGATGAAGCACCAGACCATCGGTTATGATAAGGTAAATCAGCTTCGTCATGTACGTTTCTTCAAGGATATCCATGGCATGATCGAGCATATGCGCAAGCATGCCGATATTATCCGCCCGAAGTTTGAGACCGTAGAGGGCATCTTTGAGAAGGAGCTCGGGGGCTTAGGCATTGGTGAGTGGACGAAGCCGAACGGTGGTTACTTCATCAGCTTCGACACCATGCCGGGCTGTGCGAAGGCGGTCGTAGATCACTGCAAGAAGGCCGGTGTAAAGCTGACCGATGCCGGTGCGACCTTCCCGTACCACCACGATCCGGAGGATACGAATATCCGTATCGCGCCGACCTACCCGCCGGTCGATGACCTGAAGATTGCGGCAAACCTGTTCTGCCTCTGCGTAAAGCTCTGCTCCGTAGAGAAGATTCTCTCCGAGAAGACACACCAGGCCGTCGAGGTTCTGGATGCACCGGAGTCCGAGACGCCGGCACAGGCATAAATAAAAATTCCGCCGAGGGCCGTCTCAAAGGTATTCTGAGACGGCCCTCGGCGGAACTTTTTGATTATGCCCTGTACATCAGCTCAGGAGCTGCTTCATGATGCGCGCGTAGATCTCCTGATTATTGGCGGCCCACTTCGCACACATGCGCTCGGCGGAATCCTGATCCGGAACATTGATATCGACAGAGAACAGGATGGAGCTTTCCTCCCGTACCTCCATATGCACGATATAGTTTCCGTTATCATCCTGCTCATAATCCGTATAGTTCGAGGACTCCTGACGGAGCTTCAGCTTGTTGGCCTTCAGAAACTTGTTCATATCCTCGATCGCACCCGACGAGATATCGCTGCCGAAGAGCTCCAGCGTCTCGGAGCCCTCACGTGTGATTTCATAGCGTGTCGCATTTCGAGTCGTATGGGCGGTGATCAGGTGTGCATCCTCGAGTGCGGAAATCGCCTGCTGCAGAGTGAAGTAGGTCGTGTACTCATAATCCAGAAAGAAACCACTCAGCTGATTGTTCGTCAGCGGGTAGTTGATGGATTTCAGCAGATAGAGAATCATCAGCTTATACAGGGTTAGAGGCTCGGTAATCATAAAATGCCCTTTCTATCGTTCTATGTTTCATTATAATAACAGGAAAGAGGGCGTATTTCAATGTGACGGACCTTTTACACGCGGCTTTTCTGTGTTAAAATATACGTTCATGGAGATTTTTGATTATGAAAGAACGCATAAATAAGCTGGCCAGAGGCATCGTCGATCTGGCCTGTCCCGAGCTTCGTCTCAGCGATACGGCCTTCCACGGGATGGTCTGCGCGGGCGAGACCTTAAAGCTGGATCTGATCCTGACATCGGAGAATGGCATCCTTCTGAAGGGCCTAATCTACTCGGACAGTCCATATGTGACGATTCAGAAGAATACCTTTCTCGGACTGCGTACCCGCATCAGTGCGCTCGTCGACGCACGTGCACTGAAGGATGGCGATCATATCGAGGGGGGACTGTGCATCGTATCGAACGGTGGTGAAACACGGCTTCCGTTTGCCTTCGAGGTTCGTTCCAGTGCATCGGCCGAGGTGATTCCGGGCCTGCGTACGCCGGAAGACTTTGTAAAGCTGTACCAGACAAACGGGGACGCGGCTCTCCGTGTATTTGAATATGATGATTTCGTCCGTGCACCGTTTATGAACGATGCACGTTTTCGCGCGCTCTATGATGGCCTCCGAAAGGGACCGGACAGGGTACATGCACTCGCGGCCTTTCTGTATGTCCTCCGGCATCCGGAGCAGGAGCCGGCGACACGGGCACCTCGTGCAGAGAGCGGGTGCACGAAGGAGACATTGAACAGAGCAGACGTACCGGTGGAAGAGCTGGAGGACGCGGAGCTCATCGAGGAGGCGGCAGGCTGCTGTATACGTGCAGGTGCGACGACGGCGCTGGCGTTTCGGATCTACCAGCGGGCGATCGAGATGCAGTCACAGATCACCCGGCTGTACGAGTACTATATGTATGCGATGCCGAAGGGCTATCAGGGTCGTCTGCCACGCGAGGTCTATCTCTACTTCGCCTATGAGTATGATATCCCGGAGAACATGAAGCTGCCGCTGTTCTATAATGTCGTGATGAATTTCGGCGCGGAGGAGGATATCTATCAGCGCTTCGAGAAGAAGATCCAGAAGTTCACGATCGATCAGCTGCTGAAGTCGGCCTTCGACCAGCGTCTGAGTGTGCTGTATGAACGTATGATCCTCGTGGATATGGTCGACGAACGGATCGGTACGGTGCTGCCGGCGATCCTTCGCGCCTGTCGCGTGTCGACCAGCGACCCGCGCATGCGCTATGTCGTCGTGCGCTACCTCGAGCTTGATCGGGAGGAGCTCTATCCGCTGAAGGAGGGGAGTGCGTATATCCCACTGTTTTTCGAGAACAGTGTGCTACTGTTCCAGGATGCGTACGGTGACCGTTACACGGATATCGCGTATGAGAAGACCCGGATCATGGAGAAGCCGGAGCTCGAGAAGCGCTGCTTCCAGGTGGTGCCGGAGCAGCCGATGCTGAAGCTTGCCCGGGCACGGCGCATCGCACGAAATGGGATCCAGAGTGCAGAGGAGCTTGCGCTGCTCGAATCGGTGATCCGCGAGATGCCACTCGCCGGACCATACCGCGCCTATCTTCTGAACGTGATTCTGAGATATCATGATCAGACGACACGGGACTCGGATCCGGAGCTTGATGAGGAGGAGAAGCAGTTCCTTGCGGAGATCCCACAGCAGGAGCTCGACCACAGTGAGCAGAAGATGCTGCTTCGGACACTCATCCGGCTGAATATGTTCGAGGAAGCCTATCGCCTGCTGCTGTCGAGCGGTGAGCGTGGGCTGGATCGTCCGTACCTCGAGAAGCTGGTACGAAGTCTCATCGTCGAGGAGCGCCATGTGCGTTCCGCGGAGCTCATGGATCTCGGCTACGATCTGTTTACGCTCGGCACGAAGGATAAGACGATCCTGCACTATCTGATGGAGCATTACAACGGTCTGTCCGGGGATATGCTGGCGATTCTGCTGCGTGGACAGAAGCTGAAGGTAGACGGGCAGCGGGAGATGGCGGAACGTCTGCTGGCGCAGATGCTGTTCAGCCGGACCGAGCAGGGACTCGATGATGTATTCGAGCTCTACCGGAGCTTCCCGGATGCGGAGAGTGTGCTGCTGCGTGCCTATATCACGAAGCGCGCGGTGGATTATTTCATCGACGGCCGGGTGATCCGGGGCAGGGTGTTCTCGGATATCTATGGCATCGTGCGGGATGAGCGCTATAAGGAGCGTGTCCCGGTGATCTATCTACTGGCGATGTCGAAGCACATGTCCGAGCAGAAGGATCTGAACGGAGAAGAAAAGCTCGTGCTTCAGGAGACGATGGACTATCTGATCCGGAAGAAGCTGATTTTTGCATATACGAGAACGCTGTACCGTTTCGTGCGGATTCCGGACAGCGTGATGGACCGGTACTATATCGAATACCATGGTCATAAGGATATCCGCCCGTCTCTGTATCTCCGTATCCTCCCGGATCAGGGGGATTTCGAGGAGGAAGAGATTACGAGAATCTATCAGAATATCTATGTGCGCCCGGTGACACTGTTTGCCGGGGAGCGTGCAGAGTACCAGATCTATGAATCTGCGAAGGACCAGGTGCCGGCGGCCAGTGGCAGCATCGCCTGGGACGGTACCGTACGCCTGAAGGGGGACACCTACGATATTCTGAGTGAGATGTCCGGACTGATCGGGAAGGACCAGGACCAGGAGTTATACCAGGCCATGCACCGTTATGTCCGGAATGAAGCCGTCATCGAAGCCCTTTTCACGAAGGAGATGATGGAGGCGAAGAGTGTGGAGTAAGGAGAGCAGTTCTGTGAGTCGATATATAGGAATTTCACTGGACGATGACTATACAAATGTCTGTATCAATGATGAGACGGTAACGAAACCGCTGCCGACAGTCATCGCCAAACATAAAAAGGACGATCGCTGGACGGTCGGAGAGGAGGCCTATAAGGAAACCCTCGCCGGCTCTGGTGTGATCGTCGATAAACTGGTCAGCCTGCTCGAGAAAAACGGGACGGCCACCATCGCGCGTGTGAAGTATACGGCGATCGATATCGTCTATCATTACTTCCAGGAGCTTCTCCGAACAGAGGAGGATCCGAGCGAGGAGGATCGAAGCGGGGACATCGTCGTCGTCACGATCCGGAAGGCGAGCCGCTCCATGGTAGAGAAGCTGCAGGAGGCGATCCTCCGGACCGGTGTCCTGGAGAAGAATCTGCATATCATCAGCCATACGGAGAGCTTCGCGCATTTCGTGCTGCACCAGGATTCCAGCCTGTATAACCGTAAGGTGGGCATGTTTGAATTAAATAATCAGTGTCTCTGCTACTATGAGATGCATGTATCCCGCGGAACCCGGCGCTTCGCGTTGCTCGGCTCCGAGGCGGAGACCGAGGCCTTCAATATCGATATCCTGAAGACGACCTCCGGCGGGAAGATCGCTGATCGGATCCTGACGACCGTCGCGGAGCGTACACTGGGGAAGGACGCCTACTCTGCGGTATTTCTCTGCGGGCGTGGCTTCCGGGACACGAATTTCGCAACGAACTTCATGAATTTCATCTGCAATCGTCGCCGTGTACTGATCGAGCCGGGACTCTTCTGCATCGGTGCAGAGATTCATGCCCGGAACATCGATGAGGGAAAGAGTGAGGAGTACACGATTCTCTGCGATACACGCGTGAGTGCGGATATCTCTGCACGTGTTGTGATCAACGAGAAGGAAGAAAATCTGCCGATCGTGAAGGCCGGTACGAACTGGATGGACTCGAGAACCTCCTATGAGCTGATCGAGGACGACCAGGACTACATCGATTTTCAGGTCACCTCCCTCGCCCATCCACGTCGTCCGATCCGTCTTCGCATGATGCTCGACCGCTTCCCGAAGCGGGAGAACCGTACGACGAGGATACGCATGTCGACGGAGTTTGTGGATGCGGAGACCCTCCGTGTCACCGTACGGGATCTCGGCTTCGGCGATCTCTTCCCGTCCAGCGGACAGGAAATCACCGAGGAGATCGACCTCGCGGACAAGGTTTAAATAAGGCGGGAAATATGGGCTTATTACTATGTACAAGGTGTGCACAGCACCCGTTCTACTATGAAAAACTGGATATCAATCTCTGGTCGATCCAGGAGCTTTCCTATGTGATCTACCACTATCCGATCATGCTGCCGACCGATCTCGTGGACCGGAAGCTGAGCGGCTGGATCCGTGATGAGCTGCACATGGGTATCCTCGCCGCGAAGCTCGAGCAGTACATGGGTTCCGGTGAAGGCGGGGAGCTCCAGGAACGACTGCTGCTCATGATTCTCCGTGAGAGCAACTACTACACGCAGCAGGAGATCAGTTACTTCGAGACCGAGTACCGGCGTCTCCGCCACATCGATCGAGACCAGTTCTATGATCTGCTCGGCGACGCCTACTTCCACATGGGCCGCTATGGCCGGGCGATCGAGGCCTACACCGAGTCGCTGCACTATCAGGACAGTATGCTCGTCAAGATGAAGCTCGGCAGTGCCTGCGTTTCGGTCATGCAGTTCCGCCGTGCATCGGATATCTTCGAGCAGGTCTTCGTCGAGACCGCGGCGCTGGAACCGCTTCGTAAGCTCTACTTCATTTCGAAGCTCGAACCGTCCGTCAGGACGATTGAAAAGTATATCGACCATATCGATACGGAAATGCTTGCAGATTGGGAGCTTCAGTATGATAATGTACTGACACAGGCCGAGGATTCCGAGCATGTCCGCCAGGTCGACGACGTCTACCAGCGGGATCGCAGCGAATTCCGGAAGGAAGCGAAGCTCTGGCTGGTCAAGTGGAAAAAGGAATACCGCGAGAAGGTATAAAAGAAGCGGCGTCTCCGTCCTGCAGAAGCCGAGGTCAATGCAGACGACCGGAACGCCATCACCCATCTCAGAATCTAGATAGAAGAAGGAAATGATTATGAAAGAACTTGCAAAGCAGTACAACCCGGAGGAGGTTGAGGACCGCATCTATGATATGTGGCTGAAGGGCCACTATTTTCATGCGGAGGTCAACCCGAACAAGAAGCCATTTACCATCATGATGCCGCCGCCAAACGTAACCGGTCAGCTGCACATGGGCCATGCCCTCGACAACACACTGCAGGATTCCCTGATCCGCTGGAAGCGTATGCAGGGCTATGAGGCACTGTGGCAGCCGGGCAGTGATCATGCCGCGATTGCAACCGAGGTAAAGGTCACGAATAAGCTGAAGGAGCAGGGCATCGATAAGCACGAGCTCGGTCGTGAGGGCTTCCTGAAGGAGGCCTGGAAGTGGAAGGAGGAGTACGAGTCCAGAATCGTCAACCAGCTCCACAAGATCGGCTCCAGTGCCGACTGGGACAGACTTCGCTTCACCATGGACGAGGGCTGCACACACGCCGTTCAGACGACCTTCATCAATCTGTATAAGAAGGGCTACATCTATAAGGGCTCCAGAATCATCAACTGGTGTCCGGTCTGCCATACTTCCCTCAGTGATGCAGAGGTAAACCATGAGGAGCAGGAAGGCCACTTCTGGCATATCCTCTATCCGCTCGCGGATGGTTCCGGCCAGATCGAGATCGCAACCACCCGTCCGGAGACCCTGCTCGGTGATACCGCTGTCGCCGTCAATCCGGAGGACCCGCGTTATAAGGATATGATCGGTAAGATGGTGAAGCTTCCGCTTACGGATCGTGAGATCCCGATCGTCGGTGATGAGCATGCGGATATGACCTTCGGAACCGGTGCGGTAAAGATCACACCGGCACATGACCCGAACGATTTCGAGGTCGGCAAGCGTCACAATCTGCCGGAGATCAATATCCTGAACGATGATGCGACCATCAACTGTCCGGGTTCGAAGTATGATGGCATGGACCGCTATGAGGCGCGGAAGGCCATGGTACAGGATCTGACCGATCTCGGTCTGCTGGTGAAGGTCGTTCCGACGAAGCATAATGTCGGTACCCACGACCGCTGTGGTACCACGGTCGAGCCGATGATCAAGCCGCAGTGGTTCGTACGTATGGAGGAGATGGCGAAGCCGGCGATCCGGGCGATCGAGACCGGTGAGCTCCAGTTCGTTCCGGAGAACTACAGTAAGACCTACCTTCACTGGCTTGAGAACATCAAGGACTGGTGTATCTCCCGTCAGCTCTGGTGGGGACATCGTATCCCGGCCTACTACTGTGAGGACTGTGGTGAGATGGTGGTCGGATTCGAGGCACCGGAGACCTGCCCGAAGTGTGGTGGACATCACTTCCGACAGGATGAGGATACCCTCGATACCTGGTTCTCCAGCGCACTCTGGCCGTTTGAGACCCTCGGCTGGCCGGAGGAGACCCCGGAGTACAAGTACTTCTATCCGACCGATGTACTCGTAACCGGCTACGATATCATCTTCTTCTGGGTTGTTCGTATGGTATTCTCCGGTATCGAGCAGACCGGAAAGGTTCCGTTCCACAAGGTGCTGATTCACGGACTCGTACGTGATGATCAGGGCCGGAAGATGAGTAAATCCCTCGGCAACGGTATCGATCCGCTCGAGGTCATCCAGAAGTATGGTGCGGATGCCCTTCGTATGACGCTTCTCACCGGCAATGCACCGGGTAACGATATGCGTTTCTACTGGTCGAGAGTCGAGGCCTCCAGAAACTTCATGAATAAGGTATGGAATGCTTCCCGCTTCATCATGATGAACCTCGATAAGGCGGATCTTCCGGAGACGATGCCGGCAAACCTGACCATGGCCGATAAGTGGATCCTCAGCAAGGTGAACAGCCTCATCGCGGATGTGACCCGTAATCTGGAAGCCTTCGACCTCGGAATCGCCCTCGATAAGGTGCAGAACTTTATCTGGGAGGAGTTCTGTGACTGGTACATCGAGATGGTGAAGCCACGTCTCTGGAACGAAGAGGATGAAACGAAGGCAGCCGCCCTCTGGACACTGAAGCATGTGCTCATCACCTCACTGAAGCTCCTGCATCCGTTCTGTCCGTTCATCACCGAGGAGATCTTCGATACCCTCGAGAATCCGGAGACCCCGCTCATGCGTCAGGCATGGCCGGAGTTCAGTGAGGCGCTGAACTTCCAGGAGGATGAGGCAGAGATCGAGACCATCAAGGAAGCCGTACGTTCGATCCGTAATGTGCGTACGAATATGAACGTTGCACCGTCCAGAAAGGCGATGACCTACGTCGTGACCGAGAACGAGCGCGTAAGAAAAACGTTCGAACATAGTAAGGTATTCTTCGCTACCCTTGCCTATGCATCGGATGTTATAATTCAGAGTGATAAGACCGGCATCGCAGACGATGCCGTAACGGTAGCGATTCCGGATGCGGTGATCCATATCCCGTTTGCGGATCTCGTGGACATCGCAAAGGAGATCGAGCGTCTCGAGAAGGAGAAGCAGAAGTGGGAAGCAGAGATCAAGCGTTCCACCGGCATGCTCAACAACGAGCGCTTCACTTCGAAGGCACCGGCAGAGAAGGTAGAGGAGGAGCGTGAAAAGCTTCAGCGGAATACACAGCTTCTTCAGCAGGTGACCGAGCGTCTCGCTGCCCTCAGTAAGTAAACGTGGGAGGAAACAGATCATGAAACGTACACATGTAGTGGGTGTCGCTCTGGCACTGGCACTGTCAATGACTGCGCCAGTGGCAGCGATGGCGGCCGAGCACCCTGCAAGCGCTGTCGAGCTTCAGGAAGTAGCGGCGACCCAGAAGAGCAAGTTCGCCTGGGAGAATACCGGGACGAGCTGGCGCCTTCTGTATCTGACACCGTCCAGCACACAGTGGACCTACGCCCATAAGTGGGTACAGATCGGTGCGAGCTTCTATTATTTCGATGATCAGGGCGATATGGTCGAGGGCTGGTTCCAGGATGCGAGCGGCCGCTGGTTCTTCGCGCAGTATGACAACATGGCCCGGAACAATCCGAATGCCGGAAAGGTCATCAGCGGCTGGGCACAGATCCGCGCGACGAACGGAAGCATGCAGTACTATTACTTCGGAAGTGATGCGACGACCGGCATTCCGAGCGGTATGTATGGAAGCGATGCGGCAGGCTACTATAAGAGCTATACCATCGACGGTCAGGAGTACCAGTTTGACTCGAACGGTCACTGTGTACAGACGATGATCGGCATGGCGAAGACCTACGGACGCAATCGAACGGAAGTAAGTGATCTATAAGGATGAAGGCAGGAAGCGGATGAGGCTCCGGAAATCCGGAGCGATCGAGGCTCCCTGCCTTTTTGTTATCAGGACAGGCAGGATATATGAAGATTAATCTGATTGTTGTGGGAAAGGTGAAGGAGAAATACTTCCGGGATGCGATCCAGGAGTATGTGAAGCGACTGTCGGCCTTCTGTGATTTAACGATCATAGAGGTCGCGGATGAGAAGACACCGGAGCATGCGCCGGAGACGATGGAGGCCCGGATCAAGGAGACGGAGGGGGAGCGTATCCTCGCGAAGATCAGTGACCGGAGCTACGTGGTCGCGCTCGCCATCGAGGGAGATATGCTGAGCTCCGAGGGGCTGGCGGAGCGCGTGCAGGAGCTGATGCTGCGCGGACGCTCGGACATCAGCTTCGTCATCGGCGGCTCACTGGGGCTCAGCCCGGCAGTGCTGAAGCGTGCGGATATGAAGCTCAGCTTCAGCCGCATGACCTTTCCGCACCAGCTGATGCGGGTGATTCTGCTCGAGCAGGTGTACCGTGCGTTTAAGATCAATGCGCATGAGCCGTATCATAAGTGACAGGAACATCGGGTGCAGCCCCCAGAAGCACAGTACTGCGGGCTGCACTCGATGTTCCTCGATTTACATTGTGTGCATTTCTGCCAATGTCTGGTGGATCATCTCCGGGACCTCGTCCTTCGGGATATCGAAGATGATGGAGAGCTCCATGTAGAGGATGTTTTCAGCCTGCTCCATGTAGTGGATATCGGTGAGTGTCATTTTCTTTCCCTGCCGCAGGCGTTCCTGCTTCCGCGTATACAGGGTGCGGATGACGCGCAGGAGTTCCTCCGGATCACAGCTTCGGATACACTCCTTGCAGGCATCCTCGAGGAGCTTCCGGTTGTGAAAGTCCAGAAGCTGTATATCGGGGGCCGTGCGTATGAACTGTTCGGCTTCCGCGCGCGTCATGATGCGACGCATATTCGTTTTTGCTGCATCCACCGGTGCGTAGACGGAGCCTTCCGGCTTCCCGCACGGCTGCATCACGTAATACTCCTTCTCGCTGGCACTGCCATCCATGGCCAGCATCACACGATCCATGATTCTGTGAACACCCTTACATCCGTAAATGACATATTCACCTGGCTGAAAAAACATAGGTCCTCCTTCTTTTCAAATTCTTCGCCATTCGTCCTTTCCAGCGAATGAGACGCATGCCTTCGGGGCAGTGCGCGTTTACAGTTAACCATAGCTTACTACTAGTTTACACCAGAAAAAGCTTTTCGGAAAGTCAGTTTCGCACAATTTAATTGCAAATCGGCATGCCATCTGAACCGTGATGCCGGGTTATTGCGAAGAAAGTGGGATTTTTGTATACTCTACCGTATTGAACAAAATGAAGGAGTTTATAATGAAACTGTTTCAGACTTTATATATTCGTTACAAGGAAATCGTGCACTATCTGATCGTCGGGGTGCTGACGACGGTGGTGAGTCTCGGTGTGTACTATGGGCTGGTGCTGACGGTGCTGGATCCGGGGAATCCGCTGCTGCTACAGCTGGCGAATATTCTGTCCTGGGTCGCGGCGGTGACGTTTGCGTATGTTATGAGCCGGAAATTCGTGTTCGAGAGTCACAGCACGAAGATTCGTGAGGAGGCGGCCCGCTTCTACATGTCACGTGTGGGTACACTGCTGCTCGATATGCTGATCATGTTTGTGACGGTGACCCTGCTCGGCATGAATGACAAACTGGCGAAACTGCTGGTGCAGGTGGTCGTCACGGTGTTAAATTATATTTTCAGTAAGTTTCTCGTGTTTGGGAAAGCGAAGGATGAAGCGTCGTGATGGCCGGAAGCCTGTTCGTTCATTCTGTGGATATGAGGATATCGAGGTCTGCATGCCGCCGGAAAAGGGCATGCAAAAAGGAGCCGTAAGATGGAAAAGCATAGTGAGCAGGGCCGGAGGGCCTATCTTATATCGTTTATCGTCCCGGTCGTGGCGATGATTCTGATTTTTATTTTCCGGGGAATCTTTCCGTTCGGAAAGGAAACCTTTCTGCGTACCGATATGTATCATCAGTATGCGCCGTTTTTCTCGGAGTTTCAGTATAAGCTCCACCATGGCGGCTCGCTGCTGTACAGCTGGGATGTCGGGCTCGGCATCAATTTCAGCGCGCTCTATGCCTACTATCTCGCGAGTCCGCTGAACTGGCTGCTGCTTCTCTGTCCGAAGGGACTGATCCTCGAGTTCATGACCTACATGATCGTCGTGAAGATCGGGCTCGCGGGTGTCGCGATGTGCTGGTATCTGCGTCGCCGCTTTCCGGAGCAGACACTCGGCTGCAGCTTCATCGCGATTCTGTATGCGCTGTCTGGCTACATCTCCGCGTACAGTTGGAATCTCATGTGGCTCGACTGCATCATCCTGTTCCCGCTGATCATGCTGGGTCTCGAGCGTCTCGTGCGCGGGGAGAGCGCGATGCTCTATGTGATCGCACTGGGACTTTCGATTCTCTCGAACTACTATATCTCCATCATGACCTGTATCTTCATGGTCATCTACTTCATCTGCCGCAATGTCCTCGAGGGCATCGGGAACGCACGTGTCGTGGGACTTCGTGTCCTGCGCTTCGGTCTTTACTCGCTGATCGCGGGCGGACTGGCGGCGGTGACGCTGCTGCCGGAGATCTATGCGCTCCAGATGACGGCGTCGAGTGACTTTAACTTCCCGCAGACCGCGACGCAGTACTTCACGATCATCGATATGTTTGCGCGGCATATGCCGTTCGTCGAGACGGAGCAGGGGCTCGACCACTGGCCGAACATCTACGCCGGCGCACTCGTGTTCCTGCTGCTGCCACTGTACTTCATGAACCGGAAAATCGAGCTTCGGGAGAAGATTGTGAACGGGCTCCTGCTCGTTTTCTTCTATCTGAGCTTCAGCGTCAACATCCTGAACTTCATCTGGCATGGCTTCCATTACCCGAATTCACTTCCATGTCGCCAGAGTTTCATATATATTTTCCTTATCCTCGTGCTCTGCTACGAGGCCTGGCTGCATCGGGCAGCCTCCTCTGCGAAGGAGGTCAATGCTTCCTTCGGGATGGCCATCGCGTTTCTCCTCGTCGCGCAGAAGGTCGTGACGGATGATGCGATCCACTTCAGTGTGTTCTACCTGAGCGGTCTGTTCGTACTGCTGTACTACTATTTCCTGTATACAGAGCGGACACGCACGAAGAGGACACATCGCTGGACGGCCATCGCGATGCTGGTGATCGTTTCCGTAGAGGCGACCCTCAACATGGCCGTGACCTCGGTGACGACGACCTCGCGTACGGCATATGTCAGTGACAATAAGGATGTTGAAAAGCTGGTGCAGGCCGTCCGTGCAGAGGATGACGGTTTCTACCGCTTCGAGAAGATCACGCGGAAGACGAAGGACGATGGTGCCTGGATGAACTTCCCGAGCGTCTCGCTCTTTTCATCGACGGCATATGTTCACTGCTCGGATTTCTTCAAGCGTATGGGCATGGAGTCCTCGACGAATGCCTACTCGATCACCGGCTCCACACCGCTCATGAACATGCTGATGTCCGTGAAATACGGCATCTACTCCGAGGAGCCGCAGGCACCGGGCGAGATGGGGCTCAGCTACATCGCGAGCTCCGGCGTGACCAGTATCTATCAGACGGAGTTTGCACTGCCGCTCGGCTACATGCTGTCGGAGGCGGAGCTGGAGGCGTGGGATACGCATGCCGGCACGCCGGCGCTTGCACAGAACAGCTTATGTGAAGCCCTTGACTGTGCGCCGGTGGTGACCAGTGTGCTGGGTGAGTTCTATGATTCGGATTACAGCTTCACGGCGGACCAGGCAGGGGAGTACTATGCCTACGTGAATAATGCTTCCGTAAAGCAGGTGGTCGCAAATTACGGCTACACCGAGAAGAGCTTCAACAACGTCGACCGCGGGTATCTTCTGGAGCTCGGCTACCTCGAGGCGGGCGATACCGTGACGCTTCACAGTAAGACCGAGGGGCAGAGTGTATCGGCAGATGTATACCGTTTCGACTACAACGCGCTCCGCGAGGTGCAGGATGTGCTGCAGGATGAGAGTCTGGAGCTCACGAGCTGGAAGGATACGAAGCTTTCCGGGACGATCACGACGGAAAAGGGTGGTGTCATGATGACGAGCATCCCGTATGATCCGGGCTGGAAGGTTTTCGTGGATGGTGTGGAGACGGACATCACCGAGGTGAAGGATACCTTCCTCGGGGTGGAGCTCACGCCGGGCACGCATACCATCGAGCTGCGCTTCATGCCGCAGGGCCTCGTCCTCGGCGATCTCATCACGGCGCTCAGCCTCGTGATGCTGCTCGTTATCTGGCTCCTGACACGGCGTTTCGGACAGTTGAGCGACGGGCTCCGGGAATTTGAGGAGCTGACGCAGGAGGACGAAGCAGAGGAGACGGCGGCTGCATTCGAGGAGGATCTTCGGGAGATGGAAGACCCGGATACGACGGCGGTGCCTGCGGACGCGGATGCGACGGGTGACGATGTGGTGCCAGAAGCATTGGCAGAGGAAACTGACGGAAACGAAGACGATGCGGATCTCGAGATCATCGCAATTCATGAAGAATAAAGGACGGGAAACGTCCGGAGGGGAAAATTATGAAGCTTTGGGGTGGACGATTTACAGAGGCAGAGGATCAGCGGACGGAGGAATTTAACGAGTCCCTGAGCTTCGACAAGCGGATGTACCGGCAGGATATCACGGGCTCGATCGCACATGCGGAGATGCTCGGACGGCAGGGGATCATCTCGCAGGAGGACAGTGCGGCGATCATCGCGGGTCTCGAGGGGATCCTGCAGGACATCGAGGACGGGAAACTCGTCATCGAGGGGGACGCCGAGGATATCCACAGCTTCGTCGAGGCGGAGCTGACGGAGCGTATCGGGGAGCCGGGCAAGCGTCTGCATACCGGACGGAGCCGGAACGACCAGGTGGCGCTCGATATGAAGATGTATACACGGGACCACATCGATGAGATGGTGGGACACATGCAGGCGCTGCTGGATACCGTCGAGGGCATCATGGCGGAGAACCGGGCGACGTATATGCCGGGCTTTACGCATCTGCAGAAGGCGCAGCCGACGACACTGGCGCACCATATGGGCGCGTACCGCGAGATGTTCCTGCGGGACATCAGCCGGCTCGGCGATACCCGGGATCGGCTCAATGAGTGCCCGCTTGGCGCGGGTGCCTTCGCCGGCACGACCTATCCGCTGGACCGTGACTTCACCGCACGGAAGCTCGGCTTCCGGAAGCCGACGGAAAACTCGATGGATTCGGTGTCAGACCGTGATTATCTTCTCGAGTATCTCTTCGATCTTGCGACGATCCAGATGCACCTGAGCCGTCTCAGCGAGGAGATCTGTATCTGGAACTCGAACGAGTATAAGTTCGTGAAGATCTCGGATAAGTATTCGACGGGCTCGAGCATCATGCCGCAGAAGAAGAATCCGGATATCGCGGAGCTGATCCGTGGCAAGTCCGGCCGCGTGTATGGGGCGCTGATGAGCCTCCTGACGGTGATGAAGGGACTACCGCTTGCCTATAATAAGGATATGCAGGAGGATAAGGAGCTCGCGTTCGATGCGATGGATACCGTGCAGAATTCGGTGATCCTTATGAAGGATATGCTGGCGACCATGACATGGAACCGGGCACGGATGGAGGATTCAGCGAAGCTTGGTTTCACGAATGCGACGGATGTGGCGGATTACCTCGTGCGGAAGGACGTGCCGTTCCGTACGGCGCATGGGATCGTCGGAGAGCTGGTGCTGCTCTGTGAGCAGAAGGGCTGTGCGCTCGATGATCTGACGATCGATGAGTACCATACGGTATGTGATCAGATCGATCCGGATATTTATGAGGCGATTTCGCTGGAGACCTGTGTGCGGAACCGGAAGACGCTGGGTGCGCCGGGCGCACTGCTCGAGGATGCAGATAACTGATGTAGAACGCGAAGAGTCCCCTCCGGAGGCTGGTCGCCGCTCGGGCAGGAAACTCGGAGGGCCGGCAACAGAAGCACAGTACTCCGAGACCGGTGAACTCTAAGCCGGGGACCCTAAGCGGCACTAGGCCCTCTGCAATCACTGAGTTTTCTTTATGAAAACTCAGCGTTGCAGAGGGTGCTAAGGAAAATTGTACCAAGTGCCGCTAAGGGAACCCGGCTTGATTTCACACGGTCTCTACGTATGGCTTCTGTTGCCGGTCCTCCGTGTCTTCCTGATCAAACCGTAACCAAACAGACCATTTGAGCTGACTGGCTTGAATGGTCTGTTTTTGCGTTTTCATGGTCCCGGCTCAAAGCCTCCGGAGGAGGCTCTTCGTCCTTCTATATTTCCTTTCTGTGTATATTAATGAGTTATAGCTACTATAATATGCGAAATGTATGCATAAAAGTGAAGATATATACAGGCTCACGCGTATATTTATGCAAATTTGTGCTTGCAATCTGTTTTTTGATGGCGTATGATAACGGCATCGTAAATGAGGGGTGCTTCCGGTGGATGCATGATGTGCATCGGGGGCGTTTGATAGAGGAGAAATGATTATGAGTAATCTTGCACCAAAGAACAGTACACAGGGAGAGAAGGTCGTTCTGGCTTATTCGGGTGGTCTTGATACGACCTGTATCGTGCCATGGCTGAAGGAGACCTTCGGTTATGAGGTCATCTGTTGCTGCGTCGATGTAGGACAGGGCAACGAGCTGGATGGTCTGGCGGAGCGTGCGAAGATTTCGGGTGCGTCGAAGCTGTACATCGAGGATATCACGGATGACTTCTGCGACAACTATGTGCTTCCGTGTCTCGAGGCCAATGCGACCTACGAGAACAAGTACCTGCTCGGTACGTCGATGGCACGTCCGGCGATTGCGAAGAAGCTGGTCGAGATTGCCCGGAAGGAGGGCGCAAAGGCCATCTGTCATGGTGCGACCGGTAAGGGCAATGATCAGATTCGTTTCGAGCTGGCCATCAAGGCGCTGGCACCGGACCTTGATATCATCGCTCCGTGGCGTATGACGGATATCTGGACCTTCCAGTCCCGTGAGGATGAGTACAACTACATCAAGTCGAAGGGCATCCCGCTCACTTTCTCCGAGGATAATTCCTACAGCCGTGACCGGAACCTGGTGCATATCTCACATGAGGGCCTCGAGCTGGAGGATCCGTCGCAGGAGCCGAACTACGATCACATGCTGATGCTGTCCGTGACTCCGGAGAAGGCACCGGATCATGAGACGGATGTCGAGATCAAGTGGGAAAACGGTGTGCCGGTCGAGCTGAACGGACAGAAGATGACGGTGAAGGAGATCATCCTCGAGCTCAATAAGCTCGGTGGTGAGAACGGCATCGGTATCATCGACATCGTCGAGAACCGTGTCGTCGGCATGAAGAGCCGTGGCGTCTATGAGACCCCGGGTCTTACGATCCTCATGGAGGCACACAAGCAGATCGAGGAGCTGATCCTCGACCGTCAGACCATGGAATTCAAGAACATGGTGGATGTGAAGTTCTCCCAGGTCGTCTACGAGGGCAAGTGGTTCGATCCGCTTCGTGAGGCACTCGAGGCCTTCGTCCAGAGCACCCAGAAGTATGTGACCGGTACGACGAAGATGAAGCTGTACAAGGGCAACATCATCAAGGCCGGCACGACTTCACCGTACTCACTCTACAACGAGTCACTGGCGTCCTTCACGACGGGCAGCATGTATGATCACCACGATGCATCTGGTTTCATCACCCTCTTCGGTCTCCCGGAGAAGGTACGTGCGATGAAGCTGCTCGAGGTACAGAATCTTACAAATAACAAGTAATTTAAATAAAAGGGAGTAGTCATGGAAATGATAGCAGTCAAGGGTGGCATCTGTGCTGCCGAGGGATTTATGGCAGCGGCGACCGCTGCGAAGATCAAGTCGAAGCATCGGGACGATATGGCGATGATTTTTTCCGAGAAGCCATGCGTTGTCGCTGGAACCTTCACGAGCAACGTGGTGAAGGCGGCGCCGGTTCTCTGGGATCGTGCACTCGTTGACAGTGGCCGTCCGGTCCATGCTGCCGTGATCAACTCCGGGATCGCCAATGCCTGCACCGGTCAGATGGGACTGAATATCTGCAAGGAGGAGGCCGATGCGACCGCGGAGGCCTTCGGTCAGGTGATTTCTGCGGATTCCGTGCTGCTGGCATCCACCGGTATCATCGGTCTGCAGCTTCCAATCGAGAAGATGAAGAATGCGATTTCCGAGATGGTACCGAAGCTCGAGGCGAGCGAGGCAGCGGCTACGGCAGCCAGCAAGGCCATCATGACGACCGATACGACGAATAAGGAGTTCGCCCTCGAGTTTACGATCGGCGGGAAGAAGGTCCACCTCGGCGGTATGACGAAGGGCTCCGGCATGATCCATCCGCAGATGTGCACGATGATCTGCTTCCTGACAACCGATCTCTCGATCACGAAGGAGCTGCTGCAGAAGGCCCTCAGCGAGAATGTCGTCGATACCTTCAACATGATCTCTGTCGATGGCGATACCTCGACGAATGATACCTGCGTGATCCTCGCAAACGGTGCCGCCGGGAATCCGATCATCGATACGGAGGGAGAGGACTACGAGACCTTTAAGACCGCCCTCCTCCAGCTGACGAAGACCCTGTCGCGGGAGATGGCCGCCGATGGTGAAGGTGCATCCCACCTCTTCACTGTCCATGTCACCCAGGCGAAGGATAAGCAGGAGGCGCGTACACTCGCACGTTCCGTCGTTTCCTCGACGCTCACGAAGGCCGCGATCTATGGCCGTGACGCGAACTGGGGCCGTGTGCTCTGCGCGATGGGCTACAGTGGCGCGAGCTTCGATCCGAATAAGGTAAACCTGTACTTCGTGAACGACATCGGAAAGATCGAGGTCTTCCACCAGGGTGTACCGGTGGATTTCGATGAAGATTATGCATCCGAGATCCTCGGTTACCAGGAGGTCACCGCGCTCATCGAGATGCACGAGGGCACAGAGGAGGCCACGGCCTGGGGCTGCGACCTCACCCACGAGTACGTGAACATCAACGCGGATTACAGGAGCTGATATGGAAATCGAGAATAAGATCATGGATAAGGCGGCGACCCTCGTCGAGGCGCTGCCGTATATCCAGAAATTTCAGGATAAGGTCGTCGTCGTCAAGTACGGCGGTTCCGCGATGACAGATGAGAATCTGAAGAAGCATGTCATGCAGGATGTGGCGATCCTCAAGCTGGTCGGCCTGAAGCCGATCATCGTTCATGGCGGCGGCAAGGAGATCTCGAAGTGGATCAGTAAGGTCGGCATGGAGCCGCACTTCGTGAACGGACTCCGTGTGACCGACGAGGATACAATGGAGATCGCCGAGATGGTGCTGAACAAGGTCAACAAGTCCCTGGTACAGCTCATCAACAACCTCGGTGGCAAGGCCGTCGGTATCTCCGGCAAGGACGGTAACCTTCTGAAGTGCGTGAAGAAGTACTCAAAGGGAGAGGACATCGGCTTCGTCGGGGACATCGTCGGTGTGGATACCACCATCATCGATGATCTCCTGAGTGATGGCTTCATCCCGGTGATCTGCCCGATCGGCTTCGATGAGCGTGGCCAGAGCTACAACATCAACGCGGATGACGCGGCCTGCGCGATCGCGGCAGCGATGCACGCCGAGAAGCTCGCCTTCCTTACGGATGTCGAGGGCGTATATAAGGATTTCAATGACAAGAGCTCCCTCATCGCGACGCTTTCCATCGAGAAGGCGCAGGAGATGATGGATGCCGGTGAGCTGGTCGGCGGCATGCTGCCGAAGATCCAGAATTGCATCGATGCGATGAAGAAGGGTGTAAACCGTGTGCATATCCTCGATGGACGTGTGCCGCACTGCCTGCTTCTCGAGATCTTCACGAATCAGGGCATCGGTACCATGATTGAGAAGTCGATCGACGCGTGGTTCTGATGTAGTGAATAGACGAGGAGTGCGGCGGTCGACGGAACGTTCCGGGCGGGTGCGGTGAGAGTGCATTGGCCGAATATTCGAATGTCGGCACGGCGTTCCGGGCGGGTGCTGTGAGAGTGCATTGGCCGAATAACGCGGCGGCTGTGATGTGACGCCGGTGATCGGATAAGGGTGAAAAAAATGAAATTTATGGATGATTCCATCGTAAAGGGAAATATCGTGAATGACCGCCTCGTGGCGGAGGGCGAGCAGCTGCTGTACAAGACCTACAATCGTTTTCCGGTGGCGTTTGATCACGCGAAGGGTGTCGAGCTCTATGATGCAGGCGGGCATGCGTTCCTCGATTTCGGTGCGGGTATCGCGGTGGCGGGACTCGGCTATGGCAACGCGCTGGTGGACCAGGCGATGAAGGAGCAGATCGACAAGGGGCTGCTGCACACGTCGAATCTCTTCTACAATGAGCCGTCCATCGAGGCGGCGGAGAAACTGCTCGCGGCGAGCGGGATGGACCGTGTGTTCTTCACGAACTCCGGCACCGAGGCCGTCGAGGGTGCGCTGAAGATCGCACGTCGCTACCACTACAATAAGGGGCATGCCGGCTGTGAGATCATTGCGATGCAGGGCTCCTTCCACGGTCGTTCCATGGGCGCGGTCAGCGTGACCGGCAAGGATCACTACCGTGCACCGTTTGAGCCGCTGATCGGGGGTGTGCGCTTCGCGACCTTCAATGATCTCGATTCCGTGAAGGCACTGGTCAATGAAAACACCGGTGCGATCATCATGGAGACGATCCAGGGTGAGGGCGGCATCTATCCGGCGACGGAGGAATTTCTCCGGGGCGTACGGCAGCTCTGCGATGAACATGATCTGCTGCTGATCCTCGATGAGATCCAGTGTGGCATGGGTCGCTCCGGTGCCATGTTTGCATGGCAGGCCTACGGCGTGAAGCCGGATGTCCTGACGGTGGCGAAGGCACTCGGAAACGGCGTGCCGATCGGTGCGTTCCTCGCCTGTGGCGAAGCTGCGCATGCGATGCAGCCGGGTGATCACGGCTCCACCTATGGCGGAAATCCGTTTGTCTGTGCCGCGGCATCGGCAGTGCTGGATGTCTTCAAGGAGGCGGATATCCCGGGCCACGCGAAGGAACAGGGCGCATACCTCTGGAAGGCCCTCGATGAAGTGAAGGCAGAATTTCCGGAGATGGTAAAGGATCATCGCGGTATGGGCCTGATTCAGGGCCTCGAGTTCGCCCCATCCGTACCGGCTGGGGAGATCGTCCGGAAGATGCTGCTCGAGCAGCGGGTCATCCTGATCGCGGCGGAGCACAACACGATTCGTTTCGTGCCGCCACTCGTCATCGAGCATGAGCACATCGACGCGATGAAGGAAAAGCTGGAAAAGGTGCTGGCAGAGCTGGCATAAGGCATAGAAAACCCCGGCGGAGCAGTCCACCGGGGTTTGATGTTTCATTTAAGCTAAGTACTCGTCGGCGCTGTCGTCGATCGGTGCGAGCTTCATCTGAAGCTTCGCGGCCTGAACGAGGTGCTTCGCGAGGATAGCGGTGGTGACGGTGCCGACGCCACCTGGTACAGGGGTAGCAGCACCTGCCTTCAGGATGATCTGATCCCAGTCGCAGTCGCCGCAGAGATTGCCGGACTCGTCGACATTGATACCGACGTCGATGACGGTTGCATCCTCCTTCACATAGCCGCTGCTGATGAACTTCGCCTTACCGATGGCCGCTACCAGAATATCCGCGCGGCTGGCCACGGCCTTCAGATCCTCGGTCTTACTATGGCAGACGGTCACGGTCGCATTCTCCTGGAGCAGCAGCATGCTGAGCGGCTTCCCGACCACCATGGAGCGGCCGATGATGCAGACTTCCTTGCCGGCCATCTCGATCTGATGGCCCTTCAGGATCTCTGCGACGGCCTGGGCCGTACATGGTGCGAAGGCATCCGCATCGCCACGCATGACGCCGGCGACGTTTGCGTCGGTGATACCGTCGAGATCCTTCAGCGGATTCATCTTGCGCAGCATCGCTGCCTCGTCGATCTGCTTCGGGAGCGGACGCATCACGAGGATGCCGTGGATCTCCGGATCCTGGTTGATGAAGTCGAAGACCTGCTGAAACTCTTCGTTTGATACGTTTTCCGGAAGCTCATAGTCCTTCGCCTCCAGGCCGAAATCCATGAAGCGCTTCTTGATGCTGCGCTCATAGCTGAGATCGGCTTCCTTGTGGCCGACACGTAGAATCGCCAGCGCCGGCAGGATGCCGTTGTACTGCCCGACGAAGTCCAGGCACTCGCCCTTGATCTGATCTGCGATGATTTTTCCTCTTAATTCCTGCATAGATTCACTCTTTCTTTCGCTGTATATGTTTGATTTCTTCTATATGAGAACTGCGGTCCGGGCCACAGTGTATGCAGCTGCTATGACGAAACAGCCGGCATGGCTCCGGGTGCATCTTTCTTACGAGAAGTCGACCTTGTTCCGGGCGATGCGATCCAGCTCCGGATCGTACTGCGGCTTCACCTTATCCTCGACCGCTTCGTAGATCAGGCGACTCTTCGCTCGGCCATCCATGAGCAGCTTCCGGGCATATTCATTGAGCTCGATCATACGGTTCTGGTTCTTCATCATCTTCGTGTTGATGTAGACATTCATCACCGCACCCTCAAGGGCGGTGCCGAGATAAGAGGCGGCTACACCGACGTCGCTCTGCATGAGCGTCGAGCCATGCTCCTCCAGCTCACTGAGGTAGTCGAGCGCCTCACAGGCCCGCTCCATTACCTTGATCGGCGTCATGGATGCGGTGCTCAGGCAGGTTTCCAGCGTCGTCTCCTTGAAATCCTTCTCCTCCGGGGTCTCATCCGGCAGACCGTAGGCCTGACTGAGCGGCAGAAACACCTTCTCGTCCTCGTCAGAGAGCGCCAGGAAGGCTTCCCGCAGCTTCGCGAGACGCGCCTCGATGTCCCGGATGCGCGGTTCAGACTCCGCATATTTTTTCTTCCCGATGGTGAATGCACAGACCATCATGCCGAGGCTCACGCCATAAGCACCGGCCAGCGCACTCGCGCCACCACCGCCCGGCACGGATTCCCGCGCACCTAATCGCTCCAGATATTCCCGAATCGTCGTCTCCCCTGATGTCATCGCATGCTCCTTCTTTCTCGTGATTCTTCGATGTCATAATACTCGATTTTGCAGCAAAAGAAAAGTGACAGTTCGGGTAGTGAGGGGGCCCCGGAGGGGCTCTTGCTGAGCTTCACATCACGTGCTATAATAACTAGGTTAAATAAAAGTACAGAGGGGTGTCGGTCAGAACCGGCTGAGATGGGAACTGTGCGTTCCGGACCCTGGAAACCTGATTTGGATCATGCCAACGTAGGGAGATGGGCTTTTTTGCACGCGTATTCCAGGCTGTCCGATCGGGCAGCCTTTTTTATTTGTGATTTGAAAGAAGCACAATTATGAACAGAGATTTACTTCGATTATATGCGATCACCGATCGGCACTGCCTGAAGCTGTCTTCGAGCTGTGAAACCGAGGCGCTGGCCGCGGCGGTGGAGCAGGCGATTCTCGGCGGGGCAACCATGGTGCAGTTCCGTGAAAAGGAGCTCACCGGGGCGCGGCTCGAGCAGGACGCGCGGGCGGTGCAGGCGGTCTGCCGGAAGCATGGGGTGCCGTTCATCATGAACAACGATGTCGCCCTCGCGCAGAAGCTGGATGCCGACGGCGTCCATGTCGGGCAGAGCGATATGCCGGCGGCGGAAGCCCGTCGTCTCCTCGGTCCGGCGAAGATCATCGGCGTGACCGCGCGGACGGTGGCAGAGGCGCAGGCAGCGGAAGCAGCCGGTGCGGATTACCTCGGTTCCGGCGCGGTGTTCGGCACGAGCACGAAGCACGATGCGAAGACGATGCCGCTCGAGACCTTCCGGGCCATCACGGCGTCGGTTCAGATTCCGGTCGTGGCGATCGGTGGGATCAGCGCGGCCAATGCAGGCGGCCTGAAATCCCATGGCGCTGCGGGACTCGCCGTCGTCAGCAGTCTCTTCGGCGCAGCGGACATCACGGAAGCGGCGCAGGAGCTGCGGGCGATCGCAGATGAGGTCGTCGCCGATCGGTGACGAGGCGTCCGACAGAAGAGCAGCGGTTTCGCTTTCTGTCCGGGAGAATGTCTGATCTCTGCATTGGCGGTGGCAGACGTTCCGACGGTGATTTCTAACGGTTTGACCGCTTTATGCGTTCAAATACATCACAGCGGCAGGTTGGGGGCACCACCTCAGGTCGCTATATAAAATTAATGCGTGTGATCGCTTTATTCCGGTTTTTGAGGGGAGAAACGATCAGAAGGAGTACTATGTATACAGCATTAACAATCGCAGGAAGTGACTCCTGTGGAGGCGCCGGCATCCAGGCAGATATCAAGACAATGCTCGCAAATCACGTGTATGCGATGAGCGCGATTACGGCATTGACTGCCCAGAATACGACCGGCGTAAAGAGTATCATGGAGTCGACGCCTGATTTCCTGAAGGATCAGCTCGATATGATTTTTACGGATATCTATCCGGATGCAGTGAAAACGGGAATGGTTTCCTCCGGCAGCCTCATCGAGGTGATCGCCGAGAGACTCACATTCTACAAGGCCAGAAACATCGTGGTGGACCCGGTGATGATCGCCACCAGCGGGGCGAAGCTCATCAGCGACGATGCAGTCGATACACTGAAGTCGAAGCTGCTCCCGCTCGCGACGGTGATTACACCGAACATTCCGGAGAGTGAGGTACTGTCCGGGATGACGATTCGCAGCTCCGCGGATATGGTGGAAGCGGCGAAGCGGATCCACGCAGCCTTCGGCTGTGCCGTGCTCACAAAGGGCGGTCACAGCCTGGACGACGCGAACGATGTGCTCGTGCATGGAGAGCAGGTGACCTGGTTCCACGGCAGACGAATCGAGAATTCGAACACGCACGGAACCGGCTGCACGCTGTCCTCGGCAATCGCGTCGAATCTGGCCAAGGGATATGATCTCGAGACATCCGTACAGTACGCGAAGAACTACATCTCCGGCGCACTGAATGCGATGCTGGATCTCGGAAAGGGCAGCGGTCCGATGGACCACGGCTTCATGATCCAGGGCGATTATTCGGCATCTGTCTGAGCCGCTGGCCCGCGGAACGGCTGAACGACCTCGGTGGAGGTCCGGCTGTATGCGGACAGATCTCAGGCAGCGCAGAACACGGCCTCGTAAGGCGGTGAGGTGAACCTTCCTTCGGCGATTCTTAGATTGTAAAAGGAGATTCATGATGCGTAACGAAAATTCTGCTGCGGCAAGCGTAGCAACCACAAGTGTAAACACAAAGAAGCTGGCCCTCGCGGCTGTATTTGCCGCCATCGCGGTGGTCGGCTCCACCTTTTCCGTGCCGGTCTTCGGCTCGAAGTGTGCGCCGGTACAGCACCTCGTCAATGTGCTGTGCGCGGTATTCCTCGGCCCGGCCTACGGTGTAGCGGCGGCGTTCATCGCCAGTGTCATCCGTAATCTGATGGGCCTCGGTTCGCTGCTCGCGTTCCCGGGCTCCATGTGCGGCGCCTTTCTGTCCGGCTATCTTTATAAGAAGCTTCGGAAGCTCCCGGCAGCCTATGTCGGCGAGATCTTCGGCACCGGCATCATCGGCGGCATCCTGTCCTACCCGATCGCAGCCTTCATCATGGGCAACACGAAGGCCGCAGTCTTCACCTTCGTCGTTCCGTTCCTGGTGAGCACCTGCGGCGGTACCCTGATTGCGGTGATCATCACCGTGGCGCTCAGCCAGACCGGCTTCCTTGAGCGCGCGAAGGAAATGCTGAAGTGACGAGTGTTACGGCCATCCGCCGTGCGGCCCCTTTCGGGTGGTGCCGGATGGAGACATTGGTCTCGGCAGCAGTACGGCAGACGTCGGGAAAGCCGGCAGGAGTGAGGTGCCACGAATGATCGACGAAAACTTCAGAAATCAGATGTATGCATGGATGGACGCGGTTCAGCGCAGCGCGCCCCTTGTGCACTCCATCACGAACTATGTGACGGTCAATGACTGTGCGAATGCCCTGCTCGCAATCGGCGCGCGCCCGGTCATGTCGCATGATCCACGGGAGGCGGCAGAGATCACCCGTGGCAGCCAGGCGCTTGAGCTGAACCTCGGCGCCACCGAATACATCGACGCGATGTTCCTGAGCGGACAGGCGGCACGGGAAAAAGGCATCCCGCGGGTCATCGATCCTGTGGGAATCTCTGGCTCGACCTTCCGACGCGAAACGCTCCACCGCATGATTGCGGAACTGCAGCCGACGGCCATCCGCGGCAACTACTCGGAGATCCACGCGCTGCTCGCCAATGCAGGCACCGGCACAGGCGTGGACGCGGTCGTCGATGCGGCGCACCCGGCACTTTCCGGAGATGCGCTGGCGCGTGGGATGCAGGACTACCTTCGGACGCTGGACTTCCCGATGATCCTCGTGGCATCGGGCCGGGAGGATATCGTCGCTTCACGGGATGCACTCTGCTTCGTAACGAATGGCAGCCCGCGCATGTCGCGCGTGACCGGCACCGGCTGCATGGCGACCGAGCTGCTCGCCACCTTCCTGGCGGTGGCGTCCGGTGAAGAGGAGAAGACTCTCCAGAGACGGACTGCTGGCGAAGAGGCAACCTTCCGTGCGGCTGTGCTCGCCACCGCGTTCATGGGCATCGCCGGCGAAATCGCAGAGGAGACGGCCCCGCGCGGCAGCGGAAGCTACCACATCGCACTCATCGACGCGCTTTCGACCATGACCGCAGAGGATGTTGCAGGCAGGATCTCACTCGGAGAAACCTGATCTGGTTCCGAATGGTTTAAACTGACCTGTTGACAAAATCGACAGATTACAGATTTTTACATTGTCGATTTGTAATGCAGTTTTCGCTGCCGAAAAGTTATTGTATAAAAAATCCTCATCGGTGTAATGCTGTTTTTATAAAATCCTTGCCATAGTGAAAATCCGGTAATGCTGAATCTGGCATTACCGGATTTTTGTAAATTTTCGATAATGTAGTTTTTTGAAAACGCTGCTGGTTGTCAAAACAGGTGAAAACTGAGATGGAAGTAAAGGACATGCAAAAAAGACTTGAAGGCTACGTCCTCGGGTGCGATGACGCTTGACAAACCGGCGCCTCCAGCACTGCGTCCCTCGGAAACATGAACTGAAATTATGTGAAAAATAACCGATTTCCGCCATTTATAAGCACTTATTATCTTTAAAATAACCTCAGATTAACGTAAACACAGATTCTTTGCAATCTGTGTTTTTTATTGCGAAAAACGATTGACAAGTCCGAAACCTGGTTGTAAAACATGAGGAATTTCAGAAATTTTTATAACTAATGGGGGTTACTTGTATGAACACACTTGTTATCGTATTGATCGCAGCCGTATGTCTCATCGCGGCCTATACGCTTTACGGACGCTGGCTCGCCAATAAGTGGGGCATTGATCCACAGGCGAAGACACCGGCTGTCAAGTATGAGGATGGCGAGGATTTCGTTCCGACCGACGGCTGGACTGTATTCAGCCATCAGTTTTCATCCATCGCAGGTGCGGGTCCTGTCACCGGTGCGATTCAGGCTGCTGCGTTCGGCTGGCTTCCGGTTCTGCTCTGGATCCTGCTCGGCGGCATCTTCTTCGGTGCGGTCACCGATTTCGGTGCGCTCTATGCAAGCGTTAAGAACGAGGGCCGTTCCATGGGTCTTCTCATCGAGAAGTACATCGGTAAGACCGGTCGTCGTCTCTTCCTTCTTTTCTGCTGGCTGTTCTGCTGCATCGTCATCGCAGCCTTCGCCGACATGGTCGCTGGTACGTTCAATGCCTACACTGTGACCGATGGCGTGACCTCACTGGCAGCCGCTGCAGATTCAAACTCCGCCGCCGGCATGGTTTCCATCATGTTCATGGTATTCGCTGTCGTATACGGTCTGATCCAGCGGAAGTGCAAGCTCACCGGCTGGAAGGAGACCGTGATGGCCATCGTCTTCATCGTCCTCTGCTTCGCACTCGGCATGCAGTTCCCGCTCGTTACCGGCAAGCAGACCTGGAGCTACATCACCTTCATCTACATCTTCTTCGCTGCCGTCGCACCGATCTGGATTCTGAAGCAGCCGAGAGATTATATGACTACCTTCATGTTCATCGCGATGATCGCCTGTGCCGCCATCGGCCTCCTCGTCGCTCACCCGACCATGAACCTTCCGGTCTTCACCGGCTTCAATAATGCGAAGTTAGGTACCATGTTCCCGATCCTTTTCGTAACCGTTGCCTGCGGTGCGGTTTCCGGTTTCCACAGCCTGGTATCCTCCGGAACCTCTTCGAAGACCGTTTCCAACGAGAAGGATATGCTGAAGGTTGGTTATGGCGCCATGATTCTCGAGTCCCTGCTCGCTGTTCTCGCACTCTGTGTCGCAGGTGCAGCGGCTGCAGCCGATGGTACACCAGCGGAGGGTACACCGTTCCAGATCTTCAGCCGTGGTGTCGCCGGCTTCATCTCGATGTTCGGTATTTCCTCACATGTCGCAACCGTATTTATGACCATGTGCGTATCTGCACTTGCACTGACGAGCCTTGATGCCGTCGCACGTATCGCACGTATGAGCTTCCAGGAGCTCTTCAGCGTCGATGATATGGAGCACGCCGAGGGCTGGAGAAAGCTCTTCTGCAACATCTACTTCTCCACGATCCTCACCCTCGTATGTGGTTACATCCTTACGAAGGTCGGCTATGCAAACATCTGGCCGCTGTTCGGTTCCGCAAACCAGCTGCTGTCCGCACTCGTACTGATCACGCTCTGCGTCTTCCTGAAGGTGACCGGCCGCAGCAATAAGATGCTCTTCCCGCCACTTATCATCATGCTCTGCGTAACCTTCACTGCACTCGTTCAGCGTCTGATCGCGATGGTCAAGGCCATCCAGACCGCCGCTGCGGTCGCAATCCCGGCAGGGGAGACCACCTGGGGTGCCGTCTTCATCGCGAATGGACTTCAGCTGATCATCGCTGTTCTCCTCATCATCCTCGGCCTCACCATCGTTGTGAACTCCGCAAAGAGCTACATCAACTGTACGACGGAAGAGAAGAGTGCGGCTGCACAGGCAAACTAAACGATATATATAGTTGAAGTAATTCATAATACATGACAGAAAGGCCACCACATGGCTGGAATCGTATCCAGTGATGTGGTGGCCTCTTGTATTTCTGCTGCCGTTCGGGTAGAATCAGTGTATCTGACAAATAGGTGTCGATCACGGGCAGAATTCTTCTGTCCGGTTCTCAAAAATTAAAAACAGAAAAGAATATTTAGCGCACAGGATGACCATGCGTTCAGACGTTGCGCCTTCATTTCGTATGAAACTGTGCAGAAAAAAAGAGCGCCGCGGTATGCGACACTCTTTATCACGCTGAATATTACGCGAATTACTGCAGTGCATTGCGCTTCGTGCGCTGGATGGCAGCGGACATCGCCGGGATCGAAAGGATGATCAGGGTGATCACGGCCTCTGCGCCGATGTAGATCAGGTTGTAAACAGCGGAGTAGGCTGCCGGATTCCAGCCCTCCCAGGCATACTCACCGAAGAAAACCCAGCCGCTCAAAAAGGCGAAGACGTATCTTCCGACGCAGGCCGCGATATAGCCGAGGCGAAGACCGTTCTTATGGCTTGCGAAGAAGCCGGAAATACCGAATGCACCGAAGGCGAACACATAATCGAGAATCGCCTGTACCGGTGTCAGTACGTATGGGTCAATGATGAACTGCAGGATACCATAGGCTACGCCCGCCGCGATACCGACCGCCGGACCGAAAAAGAAACCCGGAAGCATCGCGAAGAGCATTGAGCACAGGGTGATGGAGCCGCCGGTCGGGAACTCAAACACCTTGATCATCGAGGTAACCGTCGCAAGTGCGATGCATACCGCACAGTAAACCAGAACCTTAACATTTTTAGACATAAAAAAACCTCCTTTGAATCGCACGGATTTTCCGTGACTTGGTCAGGAGGGGCAGAATATAGACAGCAGAAAAATGCTGTCATGCTTCCCTACGCAGGTATTGACCTGATCAGGTGAGAAGGGTTGGTTCTATGAAGAATCCTCTCAGCATAAGCGCCCCTAGCAATCAAACATCATTATAAAACAGTGGGAAATCATGTCAATAGCGGGTATGCACGATAAAACGGTGGATGAGGATGAAGATTTCGACAGCATTGCCCCAGACAGGGGCTGGATGAAAGGACGCTGCGAGAGGGGGATAGTGTGCCTGGAAAATGTGGAAAAGAGGAAGGAACAGAGATGAGAAACTATCCGCTGACTGCAAAAGAGCAGCATAAACGAAAAGAAAAACTGGCGAAAATCCGCCAGACCGTGATGATCATCCTCATGGTGATCGCCGGCCTCTATTACCTGACCGTCGAGCGCAGCCAGGTGACGAACGCCGCCGTTGTGATGAACGTGAAGGATGCGCCAGAAACAGCTGAAGAAGCGAAGGAACCGAAGTTCGAAATCGAGAGCTATATACTGCCGGAAACGATAAGTGACGAAACAAGTCATGTTAACTTGCCGAAAATTGAAGCTCCCCAGGAAAACTACTCAGAATCGATAAGCGAGGAAACGGCTGCTGTCTCACAGACGGCACCGAACGTCTCTACGAACATACCAGATACTTCGGCGATTCCGACGCAGGCTACACCTGCTGAGGAGGCCACTGCGGTCCAGGTAGAAGATAAACGCGTGAACCTGAATATCGCTACCCTGGAAGAACTCGACGCACTCCCGGGTGTCGGCCCTTCCACCGCAAAAAACATCATCGCCTACCGCGAAGCCCACGGCGGATTCGCCGCCCCGGAAGAAATCATGAACGTGAAACGGATCGGCGAGAAAACCTTCGATAAGCTGAAGGCACATATTACTGTTTAAAATCATATAAAACTGCTACAATCGAGATAAGTTGACAGACCCGAAATGCGTCATCGGCCCCGGTTCCATCGCTTTCCGCTGCACGCAGGGTGTCGTCAGGCTTCGTTACTGTTCACTCGTAACCTTGCATAGTTAAGGCCGGACCGCTAAACTGATCTCAGTTGATGCGGACCGGCCTTT
>CAKQPT010000002.1 GCA_934270345.1 uncultured Oribacterium sp.
CACCTCATCACCCTTCATCAGCGAAAGCTGGAACTGCTAAAAAGGCTCAGAAATTCACTCATTGACCGTTGTTTTATAGGAGAAAAATATACTATGAGCAAGAAGATTTTATACCACGGTAGTCCGAACCGAGTAATAGTGCCGAAGTTTGGCTTCGGAGAGGATCGCCACGACTATGGAAGAGGATTTTACCTCACGGAGAACCTGGAACTGGCGAAGGAGTGGGCGGTGTGTAGGCCGGATGAGACGAATGGCTGGGTACATAAGTACGAGCTGGAGATGGAGGGGCTGAACATCCTGGATTTTCAGAAGTACGATGTGCTTTCATGGCTCGCAGAATTAATGAAGCATCGCGATGCCGCGGATTCGAGGCGATATAAGATGCTGGCGCAGAAGTTTATCGAGAAGTACGGGATCGATACCTGCGGATATGATGTGATCACAGGCTGGAGAGCGAATGCGTCGTATTTTTACATTGCGAAAGAGTTCGTGCGTGATAACATTGACATAGAGATACTGGAGGAATTACTGTCACTCGGCGGCCTTGGCATTCAGTTCTGCATCAAATCTGAGCGTGCATTTGCACAGCTTTCCGAAGTGGAGCAGGACATCATGAGTGTGGACTACAGCGAGTTCAACGATCGATATAATGAGCGGGACATCAACGCCAGAAACAAGATGCGTGCGCTCGTGGACTCCGATGCCAACAAGGTGACCCAGGTGTTCAGTACACTGTTTGAGAGGTGATCGAAATGCGTGCTTATCCAGATGCATATTTAAGTGATGTAGTCGAGAATCAGGGAAAGCTGTTTGATCTCGTGGCGCAGGAGTATCCTGGAAAGGATACTGCGGCGTTTATCAATGCTTACATGCAGAGTAAAACCCGAAAGAGCATTGATGATGCGCAGGCATATGTGAATACCATGAGTGCGCCGGAGCTGTGGGCATATTTCCGTAAAACGGATGGATATGAGCTGCAGGACGGGAAAACGCTGGAGGGTTTTGCGCCGGACTGGATCGGTGAATTCTATGCGTACTATCAGTGGTACTACGCTATGCCGAGCAGCGAGGTCGTGAAGAAGGTGCCGGTGATGTTTCTGGTGAAGGCATACGGCGGACTGCATGACCTCGATCTGGACCTGGCGGTGAAGAAGGTCGGCGAGACGAAATAAGAGATCCGCAGGAGGACTGCGGATGAACGGGAGATGGGTGTATGGGCCATTTTGATAAAGAAGCTGATTTTGAACAGGCGATGATTACGGCGCTCCAGAGCTATGGCTGGGAGAAGAAGGTGCTGTACTGTCCGACAGAGCAGGATCTGATTCAGAACTGGGCGGATATTCTTTTTGAGAACAACCGCGATATTGATCGCCTGAATGACTGTCCGCTGATCAAGGAAGAAATGGACGAGCTGATCGAGCAGGTGCGGACGCTCCGCACGCCGCTGGCGCTGAATGGCTTTATCAATGGCGGCACCGTCTCCATCACGCGTAAGAATGAGAAGGATACGCTTCATTACGGAAAAGAAGTCAGTCTGAAAATCTATGATCGTATGGAAATCGCAGCAGGCCAGAGCCGCTATCAGATCGTGGAGCAGCCGCTTTTTCCGCGCCATGAGAAGGTGTTGCAGGATCGTCGCGGCGATCTGATGCTGCTCATCAACGGTATGCCGGTCTTCCATATCGAGCTGAAGCGCTCTGGTGTGGATGTGCAGGAAGCGGTGAACCAGCTGATGAAGTATGCGCATGAGGGTGTCTTCACAGGCCTGTTTTCTCTGGTGCAGGTATTCGTCGCGATGAATCCGGAGAAGGCGCTGTATTTCGCAAATCCGGGACCAGATGGACGGTTCAATTCGGATTTCTATTTCCACTGGGCAGACCTGAATAACGATCCGATCGATGACTGGAAGCAGGTAGTCGAGCGACTGCTGTCGATTCCGATGGCGCATCAGATGATCGGCTTCTATACGGTGGCCGATGATTCGGATGGCATACTGAAGGTCATGCGCAGCTATCAGTACTATGCGGCGAATAAGATTTCTGACCGTGTTGCAAAAAATGACTGGGCAGCAGGCCAGCAGCTCGGGGGCTATGTATGGCACACGACGGGCTCCGGTAAAACGATGACGTCGTTTAAGTCAGCGCAGCTGATTGCGAAGTCGAAGGACGCCGATAAGGTGGTCTTCCTGATGGACCGTATCGAGCTGGGCACGCAGTCACTGAAGGAATACAGAGCATTTGCGGACAATGCAGACGAAATTCAGGATACGGAAGATACCATCGCACTGATTGCGAAGCTGAAAAGCGGTGATCCGAACAGCACACTGATCGTTTCCTCGATTCAGAAAATGAGCAACATCAAGGAGGATGCGGCGAGCAAGATGCGTGCAAAGGATCTCGAGGATATCCAGAACAAGCGTCTCGTATTTATCATCGATGAGTGCCATCGTTCTACCTTCGGAGAGATGCTGTCGACGATTAAGGAGACATTCCCGAAGGCACTGTTTTTCGGTTTTACCGGAACGCCGGTCTTTACGGAAAACGAACAGGCGATGAGTACGACAGCCGATATTTTCGGTGATGAACTGCATCGCTATAGCATTGCTGATGGCATACGAGATAAGAACGTACTGGGCTTCGATCCGACCATGGTCAAGGTTTATCGGGACCAGGATCTCCGAAAGGAAGTGGCGCTTCGTGAGGCTGGAGCGGCCTCGGTGGAGCAGGCGGTTTCAGATCCGACGAAGAGTAAGGTCTATTATAAGTTCATGTCGGCGACGGAGGTTCCGATGGCGGGCATGAAGCTGGAGGGTGGAAGCTACCGAAAGGGCATCGAGGACTATATCGGAAAGGAAGCCTGGCAGACCGACGATTATCAGAACGCGGTGATCGATGACATGATGGAAAACTGGCTGACGCTGAGCCGGAACTATAAGTTCCATGCAATCATGGCGACGTCCAGTATCCCGGAGGCAGTACAGTACTATCGGAAGTTTCGGAAGAACTATCCGGAGCTGAAGCTGACCTGTCTCTTTGATCCGACGATCGATAATAAGGGTGGCGAAAAGACCCTGGCGAAGGAAGACGGCATCAAGGAAATGCTGGAGGACTACAACCAGCTGTACGGACAGAACTTCGACATCGCTGGATATGCGGCTTTCAAGAAGGATGTATCGGCGAGACTGGCACATAAGAGACCGTATGTGCGGATGAAGCCGGAGGAGCAGCTCGATCTTCTGATCGTCGTGAATCAGATGCTCACGGGCTTCGACTCGAAGTGGATCAACACCCTGTATCTGGATAAGGTACTGCTGTATCAGAACCTGATTCAGGCGTTTTCCAGAACCAATCGTCTCTTTAATATCAACGAGAAACCATTTGGTTCGATCCGCTATTATCGCATGCCACATACGATGAAGCGGAATATCGAGGATGCCGTGAAGCTGTATTCCGGTGATCGCCCGCAGGGACTTTTCGCGGATCATCTGCCGGAGAATGTAGAGCACATGAACCTCACATATCAGGATATGGTCGCGGTCTTCAAGAGCGCAGATGTTCCAGATATGGACCGGCTGCCGAAGGATGTGCCGTCGAGGGCGAAGTTTGCGAAGCTTTTCAGAGAGTTTGCCACCTATCTGCAGGCGGCCCGCATTCAGGGCTTCCGCTGGGAGAAAACGGAGTATGAGAGAAAGACGGATGCCGATGATGTGACGCAGACCGGAATGATCACATTGATTCCGACGGAGGAGACATGGCAGATTCTTCTGCAGCGATATAAGGAGCTTGCGAAGAGTGCTCCAAATGATGATGGAAACGGCGGAGATGGAGATATTACATTCCCGATTGATCCGTACCTGACCGAGCAGAGCACCGGCGTGATCGATAATGATTATATGAACTCACGCTTCGTGAAGTGGAAAAAGCAGCTGGATTCAAACACCGATCCACAGGAGCTGGAAAACACGCTGGCAGAGCTTCATAAGTCGTTTGCATTCCTCTCACAGGAAGACCAGAAGTTTGCCAATCTCTTCCTGCATGATGTGCAGACCGGGGATGTGCATCTTGAGCCGGATAAAACCTTCCGTGATTACGTCGTCATGTATGCGAAGAATGCGAAGACGACGCAGGAAAAGCGCCTCGTTAATTATCTCGGGCTTTCTGAAGAGCTTCTGACTGATATCATGGACGCGCATGTGACGAAGAATAAGCTGAACGAGTATGGCCGATTCGATGCACTGAAGGGATCCGTCGTGAAGGAAAAGGCACAGGCGTACTTTACGAAGGTGGATGGTAAGAAGCTGCCGCCATTTATGGTGAATAACCGCGTGGATGAGCTGCTTACGAAGTTTATACTGAGTGATGGCTGTGATATCCCGGATCCGGATGCGGACGCTTCGGAGCAGGAGAAGAGAAATAAGTAAACTGTAAAACTGATTGGTCCTTCATCGGCGTAGAAAGGAGCATTTTATGCCGAGTGAATATCAATCAAATGATCAATTAAAGGAGTACTATCGCAACTGGATTTCTGTATACAAGGAGGGTGCCATCCGTGATGTGACCCTCCGAAAATATCAGATGAGCCTCGCCTGGATCGAGAAGCTCGCGCCGGATCTGAGACTCTGTGATCTGACGCGCGTGGCGTATCAGCAGATCATCAATGAATATGCGAAGGATCACGAGCGTCAGACGACGATGGATTTTCATCATCAGCTGAAGGGCGCGGTCCTCGATGCGGTGGATGAGGGGCTGATCCCGCGTGACCCGACCAGAAAGGTGATCATCAAGGGTAGAACTCCGACCAGTAAGAAAATCAAGTATCTGAACCAGTTTGAGCTGCATACGCTTTTAAAGAGCCTTCGATTAGGAGAGAGCGTCAGCTGGGACTGGTTCATTTTGCTTGTGGCGAAGACGGGCATGCGTTTCTCGGAGGCGCTGGCCATCACACCAGATGATTTTGATTTCGCACATCAGACGCTGTCAATCAGCAAGACCTGGAACTATAAAGATGGTGGTGGATTCGCACCTACAAAGAACAAATCCTCGGTCCGAAAGATTCAGATCGACTGGCAGATCGTCATGCAGTTCGCATCGCTCGTCAAGGACCTCCCGCCGAATCAGCCGATCTTCGTCGTGGGTGATGAAAAGGTCTATAACTCGACCGTCAATGACATCCTGGAACGCTACTGCCGGAAGCTGGAAATACCAGTGATTTCTGTGCATGGACTGCGCCATACACACGCCTCAATTCTCCTCTATGCGGGTGTATCCATCGCGAGCGTGGCACGACGACTGGGCCATGCCAGCATGACCACGACGCAGAAGACCTATCTTCATGTCATTCAGGAACTCGAAAATCAGGATGTGGATCTCGTCATGCGATCCCTGGCAAATTTAACGTAACGAAATAGGCAAACGCCGATGAAGGACTGGGATTTGGCTATCAAGTTTTTCCTTAGAGAGTATTGAAAGATATCAAAAACTGTATTTCAATAATACTCTTTTGACTTCGGAAATGCCTGTGTAAGGCGTATAATTTATAAGAAAAAGTGTTGATGTCAGCCGGACTATGCTTGATGGGAGACACCAGGGCTTGAGCTGAATAAGATAGAGAGGAAAAATTCAATGAAAACAAATGATCGGGCACTCACAGATTTGATGAAGGCAGTAAAAGAGGGTGCGGCTCAGCTTCCGGATTTTCAGAGAGGCTGGGTCTGGGACGACGGCAGAATCAAGGCGCTGATTCTAAGTGTTATTCGGAACTTTCCGGTTGGAGCAGCGATGTTCTTATCGTATGGAAATGAAAGCATCCATTTCAAATTTAAGCCAATCGAAGGATCACCGGCGGACCCGACGCAGGAGCCGGATGAACTGATTCTGGATGGACAGCAGCGGCTGACCTCTCTTTATAACGCTATGTATAGCAAGAAACCAGTTCATACAAGGACAGATAAAGGTAAGGAAATCGAGCGGTATTACTATCTGGATATAGAAAAAGCGCTGGATCCATCCGCGGATGATGAAGATATCGTGGTGTCTATTCCGTCTACGAAAAAGGTGACTTCAGATTTCGGTCGCGTTGTCGAAAAAGATCTTACCACCAGAGAAAATGAATTTAAGCTGAAGATGTTTCCGCTGAATATCATCCTGGATTCCGGCGAAGAACAGAAGTGGCAGAATGAGTATTATGCTTATCACCAGTATGATCCAGCTGTGATTCAGCAGTTTACTGAATTTTTCTCTAAAATCATTCTGACGGCGCAGAAATATGCGATGCCGGTGATTCTGCTGGAGAAAGAAACACCGAAGGAAGCGGTATGTCAGGTTTTCGAAAATGTAAATACCGGTGGTGTTTCGCTGACAGTTTTTGAGCTCGTCACGGCCATTTTTGCGATGGACGATTTCCAGCTCCGTAAGGACTGGGAAAAGCGGAAGGCTGATTATTTTTCCGGAGCGCTTCTGGATATTATAACTGCGACGGATTTTCTGACGGCGCTGACACTTTTTTCTTCCTTTATGGATGGAAAGACGGTGAGCTGCAAGAAGAAGGATGTGCTGGGACTTTCTCTTACGACATATAAGAAATATGCGGATTCTCTGTGTGAGGGCTTTGTCATCGCAGAGAAGCTACTGAAGGAAGAGCGGATCTTTTCAAGCCGGGATCTTCCATACAGCACGCAGCTGATTCCGCTTTCGGCCATCTGCACTGTGCTTAAGGAATCCAATAAAATCTATACAACTACCGTCAGAAATATGGTGAAGCAGTGGTACTGGTGTGGTGTATTCGGAGAACTCTATGGATCTGCAAATGAAACCAGATATACAAATGATATGACACAGGTCACCAGCTGGATTTTAGCAAATGGAGATACGCCGAAGACAGTGAATGATTTCTTCTTTAATCCGACACGTCTTCTCAGTCTGCAGTCCAGACAGTCAGCGGCATATAAAGGAATCATGGCGATGATCCTGAAAAATCATGCGCGAGATTTTATCTCTGGAACGGAGATGGATTTTTCTACGTATTCCGACGAGAAAATCGATATCCATCATATCTTCCCGAAGGATCACTGCATCTCACAGGGATACAGCAGAGAAAAATGGAACAGCATCATTAATAAGACACCGATTTCCGCGAGCAGTAATCGTGAAATAGGCGGATATGCACCTTCGGTTTATCTCGGCAGACTTGAAAAGAAAGGATCAGTGTCCTCGGCAGATTTAGATAGCTATGTGGAAACACACTGGATCGATCATGATCTTCTTCGAAAGGATGAGTTTCAGAACTTCATCATTGACCGAGCAAAGAAACTGCTGAATGCGGTCGAACAGGTAACCGGCAGAAAAATTTCCGGTCGTGATTCGGAAGAAGTACGCAAGTCGTTTGGAGAAGTACTGGTGTAAAATGAGGTGCGGGCGGAGACGGCGGTAGAGGAGCCTGCATTGGCCTGACAGGAAGGTGGTGCACGAGGATAAGAACAAGGGGACAAGCTTCGATGAGAGAGCCGGTTTATTTTTCGAAAGTTGAATACAGGGAAGTAATCGGATGTGGTAATACTTCGAGTATTCTGCTGCTGGACATCGCGCAGAAGGAATTATCTTATCAGGTGTTCAGGTGGAGACGACAGATGCCGGGCATGAGCGGGATGCAGACCGAGGAGTCGTATGGGCAGACATGGACAGAGGATATCGCCGTTCCGATAAAGAAGGTTCGAAATGGGAAAACCGGATTTGAGGATCGCACCATAAAAGATGATTCCTTTGAACAGGAGGTAGCGTTCTCTTACGGAATACAGCTGACGGACGAGCAGATGAAAAAACTGCTCCCTTACTGTGATGCGTTGGATTTCGAACCTTACAGGGGTAAGGAAATGTCTGTTCTCGATGAAGGGTGCATAGCATACAGGGATGAGGTCAGGCTGTACTTTACAGCTATATCGGATTCCTACATACCGAAGATCGAGCTGCCGATGAACTACTATTATGATGAAGCACATATATGGCCGAGTGAAAAGCTCTATCGATATCTGGTGAGGACCTATTTCGAAGGAAATAAAGAAGTGAAGGGATGGGGACCGAAGTATTTTGAACTATCGATGCACTTTTAGGAGTTTGAAATAGGAATCAAGGTATGTAGAACGAGGCCAGGAGAGGATGAGCAAATGCTTGAATACATGGAAATTTTTATAGTGAATCTGATTATCCCGGCGGTTATGCTTTTCGGTGGGTACATGATGAAGACATGTCCGCCGAGGAGTATTTCACACTGGGTAGGGTTCCGGACGGCGCTCTCCATGAAGAACACGGATACATGGGTGTTTGCGCATGCGTGCTGCGGGAGGGTATGGTGGAAAGCTGGATGGATTTCACTGGTGCTGTCCGTGCTTGTGCAGCTGCCATTCGCGAAGGCCGGCGAGGAAACACTCGGGACGGTGGCGCTGGTGATGGTGCTTGCGCAGTCCTGCGTGCTGATCGGAACAGTGGTGTACGTGCAGAAGGAACTGAAGCGGACGTTTGACAAGTGCGGGCGGAGACGACAGTAGAGGAGCCTGCATTGGCATGCCAGATAAGGGAAAAGCACTGATCTGCAGGGGGGCAGGTCAGCGCTTTGATTAAATGAATTTAATCTAATAGTGAATCCAGATCGCGTCTGGCATAGAGAATGCGACGTACTTCCATGGTGTCACCGATGACAACGTAGAAGACGGAAAAATTTCTTACGTTGATGCGGTAATATGGGTATAAACGATCTTTAGATGAGGCGTATGGTGCAAAAGCGAGTGGGCAAGTCCGGCGTTTATATATGGCTGCTTCAATATCATTAATCAGCTGAAGGGCAGCAGATGGATTCTGCAGATGATTGACGATATAACCTGTGATTTCGTTTAAATCATCTTCGAATAGCGGAAGAAAGGACAGTTTATACTCGTTTCGGTTCACTTACGAATCTCCTCGCCCTGTCAAAAACCTCGGATGCGGAATATCGAACGTCGGACTTTGCGGCGACAGCATCTGCTTCGTCTAACTTGTGCTCGATATCGTCGGTTAAAGCAGAGTACTGCTCTACGCTCATAAGAACCATGGTACCGTAACCGTTTTTGGTGAGAAAGACGGGGGAATTAGTTTTTAAAACAGTTTCTTCGATTTCCGGAAATTTGTTTCGGAGATCGGAAACCGGACGGATATTAATCATAGGTGCACCTCCTTTTTATGGGGTATCATAAATCTATCATAATTATATCATATTTGTGAGATTTGACAATCAGCGTAGTGAATTTATTGCTCACCTTGAAAATGCGCATAAAAGGCGTATGATCAAGAAAAGAATAGTTAATGAGGTGATTTTATGAATAAATTTCTGGCAAAAGCATATCCGGTTTTAATTAAGCAGGATGAGGATGATTTTCTGGTATATATTCCGGATTTTGATACATATACGGAAGGCAGCAGCCTTGCGGATGCTATCGAAATGGCACGTGATGCGATGGGAACAGCTGGAATGGAGTTTAAAACAGAGGATGAGTTGCCGGCGATTTCCAGCTTCGAGGAAGCCAGGACGAAGGCAAAGGAAGTTGCAGATGACGAGCTTGATTTTTCGGATGGACTCGTGACCTATGTGGATATCGATTTTGAGTCGTATCAGAATCGTATGAGGAATAAGTCGGTGAAAAAGAACTGCACGATTCCGTTCTGGTTAAATGAAAAGGCGGAGAGCATGGGCGTGAATTTTTCAAAAGTTCTGCAGGATGCACTGATGCGTATTGTGGGCGTATAAAGTGCGGGCGGAGACGGCAGTAGAGGAGCCTGCATTGGCCTGTCATATAAAGGAAAAGCGCTGATCTGCGTGATGGCAGGTCAGCGCTTTTTCTTATTCCCAGTTTTCTGCGAGAAGGAAATCGCGGATGTTTCTGTGCTTGATGCCGTTACGGCTCATGTCGAATTCGTCGAGGGAGACGACGTATTTCGGATAGTTGTCCCGGATGCTGTCATAAACGCCGAATTCGCGGGCGATGGTTTCTTCGCTTGCCAGGAGGTAGGTGACCTGGATGTAGAGCTTTTCGCCGTGTCGGTCGCAGAAGAAGTCGACTTCCCGGTTCCCGGATTTGCCGACGGTGACATGGTAGCCACGGCGGAGAAGCTCGAGGAAGACGATGTTCTCCAGAATCAGGTTGATATCCCGCATGTTGCCGCCGAAAACGGCCTCGCGTATGCCGTGGTCTGCGATGTAGTACTTTTCGTTTGTGGTGAGTGTCTGCTTTCCGATAAGATCCTGGCGATTCACCTGATAAATCAGATAGGCGTCACAGCAGTAGCGGATATAGTTGAGGATCGTTTCAGGCGAGACTTTGCGCTGTTCGCTTTTCAGAAATTTCGAAAGTGAGCTGGCTGAAAAGCTGGTTCCGGTATTTACGATGACATAGCGGAGGATGCGCTCCAGCAGGTCGACATCCCGAATCTGATTGCGCTGGATGATATCCTTCAGCTGCACGGAGTTGAAAATGTCGCTCAGATACTGTCGGGATGGTTCGTCTTCGTATCGAAGGTTCGCCAGGTAAGGCATGCCGCCGGCGAGCAGGTACTTCTGGAAGCACTGAGCAGGCGTAGCCTGTGGTGCGATGGGCTGATACAGCTCGAGGAATTCGGAAAATGAGAAGGGATAAATCACGAACTCCACATAGCGCCCGCCGAGATAGCTGGCCAGCTCACCAGAGAGAAGTTTCGCATTGGAACCGGTGATGTAGATATCGCAATCCAGTGCAACGCGGAGGGAGGTGATGCACTTTTCCCAGTCCTGCACCTCCTGGATTTCATCAAAGAACAGGTAGGCTTTTCCCTGGATGGCTTCCGCACGCTGCAGGATTTTTGCGTGTAATGCTTCGGCGTTACAGAGCGGAGCATTCCGAAGGTCCTCGAAATTGATCGTGATAAACTGTGATTCGGAGATGCCGGTTTCGAGCAGTTCCTGCTTTACAAGCTCCAGCATGACGGATTTTCCGCTTCGGCGAATTCCGGTCATAACTTTGATTAAGTCCCCGCCGATAAAAGGACGGATGCGCCGCATATAGAGTTCTCGTTTGATCATCAGTATCGCCTCCTTCACAGTATAAGATGGAGCTGATCACGGACGATCGTATCCGTGAAAGCTGGAATGTATATGGGTTCTGTGACTCCATTATATCAGAATATAAGCGAAAAAACGTATGAAGAAATAAATTTTATCAGTTATAACTGATAAAATCTGAATATTATAAAATTTAGCGGATATAACTGTAGATGATTGAGGGGCGTGGGCGGAGACGGAAGTAGAGGAGCCTGCATTGGCTTTCATATAAAGGAAAAGCGCTGATCTGCGGGGTGCAGGTCAGCGCTTTATAAGGATGGGCATCAATCGAAGATGTGGCCGGATTACCTGAACAGCTGCTCGCGGTGCGGGAGCAGGGCGGTGATGAGGATGCTGCCGAAGAGGACGCAGCAGATAAGTTCACCGGCACCGACGGTCAGTGCCAGGAACCAGAGTGCGCCAGGGACCGCGTAAGCATAGCGGAGAACCAGCGGGATGATGATGCCGTTCGAGATGACCGGGCAGAGTGTGCAGAGGAAGCGATGCTTACGGAGTGCATAGGTTCCGAGGGCACCGAGCAGGGTAGCGAGGGTGCCGAAGATGATGTCCGGCAGAGCGCTTCCGGTCAGGATGTTCGCGAGGAGGCAACCGATGGTGACGCCTGGGATCGCAGCCGGTGTGAAAAACGGGAGGATAGTCAGTACCTCGGAAAAGCGCACCTGGATGGCACCGCTTGCGAGATCGAAGCCTGCGGCGAGCGCGGTCAGTACGATGTAGAGGGCGGCGATCATAGCGGCCTGAACGATGGACAGAATGCTGCGTGAAGTAGTGTGATGATTCATGATGTGATCTCCTTTAGTTTTGTGCGAGTGGGAAGGATGTATCGCGCCGGTGGCTGCGATGGCAGCGCATGAAGTCCGGAGCGACATAACACTCGTATTTATTTGTGCATGCGTTACGATAGCATGCGGAGGAGAAAAGCGCAATAGGCGATTCTTTGTCTGTCGTGTGGAGCGTGTCTGGGGAGGGTGCTGAGCTGTGGGCGGAGACATTGGCCTGCGTAATTTGGATGTAGTCATTTCGTAAGAATTCCGACGAATAAAGTTCACGCGTTCGGGTGGAAAGATATGGTATCATTTTATGTAGAGGATACCTGGCGGTCGGGAGCGATGCAGCCCGGCGGGAGTCAGGTAGCATGATATACAGAACGGTACTTGCGTGGATGCCACGCGTGGGAGATGACGATGAAACTTTTATTTAAGCAGCGCTTTTTTTCCTGGTTTGACAGTTATGATATCTATGATGAGGCGGGGAATACGGTTTATGTGGTGAAGGGGCAGCTGTCCTGGGGACATAAGCTGGTGATTTATGATGCCGTCGGGCGTGAGATCGGGATGGTCGTACAGCGGGTGCTGACTTTCCTGCCGAAGTTCGAGCTTTACAAGAACGGTGTGTGCGTAGGCTGTCTCAGCAAGGAGTTTACGTTCCTGAAGCCGCAGTACAACATCGATTATAACGGCTGGCACGTCGATGGCTCCATCATGGAGTGGGATTACAGTATCCTGGATCGTGGGTTGAATCTGGTCGCGACGGTCAGCAAGGAGCTGTTTCACATGACGGATACCTATGTGATCGATGTGCGGAATCCGGACGATGCACTGGATGCACTGATGTTCGTGCTCGCCATCGACGCGGAGAAGTGCTCCAGGAACTGACGGGGAGGGCACTGATCTGTGGGCGGAGACATTGGCCCGAAAAAAGAAAGCGCTGATCTGCGGGGTGGCAGGTCAGCGCTTTTTGATGATGTATAAAGCTGCCAGGCGCAGTCAATGTTCTATAGGTCCGAAAAAATGCAATAGCAGCCGAGATTATCACCGAAAAAATGTGATTTTTAGATTGAATACGTCCGAAAAAATGTAGAATCTGGCACAAATACCACCGAAAAACTTAAACCGGCCAGTTTTTCCGAAGTGCGGCGTATGAGATGAGGAAGTTCGCGAGCCAGCCGGCTGGGACGGCGAGCCAGACGAAGGCGATGCCGTAGCGCGGGGCGAGGATGAGGGCGACGGACATGCGGATGGCGAGGTTCACCATGTTTGCGATGAGGAACGGCTTCATGATGCCGAGGCCGCGGAGCACGCCGTCGGTGGCCATCTTGATGCCCATGAAGATGAAGAAGTAGCCGAGCCACTTCATGTAGCCGGCGGAGACTTCATAGGCGAGGGCGGTGCCGTCCTTTCCTAAGAAGAGGGCGGAGATCTGCGTGTGCAGGGTCTCGATCACGACGAAGGCGAGGATGGCGAAGCAGACATCGAGCAGCAGGGCGGCGCGATAGCCTTTTCGGATACGATCGGTTTTCTGTGCGCCCAGGTTCTGTGAAACGTACGGGGAGACAGCATTGCCGATCGACACAAACATCAGCGAGAACACGTTCTCCACGCGCATGGTTGCGGAGTAGCCGGCGAGCGCCTGGGTGCCGAACGGATTCACGACGGCCTGGACGATCATCATACCGATCGAGACCGTCGACTGCTGGAGGACCGAAGGCACGGCGATCTCCAGCATTGACCGAAGCGCCTGCTGGTCGAACCAGGAGAAACGGCAAGGATAGCGGCGCATCCGGCGCAGGAAGATCACGAGTGAGAAAACAGCGGAGATGCCCTGCGAGATGAGCGTCGCGAGGGCGGCACCGAAGACGCCCATGCCGAGGCTCGCCACCATCCAGAGGTCCATGAAGATATTCAGCACGGACGAGAAGATGAGGAGCGCGAGCGGGATGCGCGATTCACCGATCGAGGTGAACATGTTCGACAGGATGTTGTACATGAAGAGGAACGGGAAGCCGAGGAAGTAGACACGGAGGTAGAGCGTCGCGGTGTCGAGGATGTCCGCCGGGGTCTGGAGGAGCTGCATCATCGGGCGGGAGAGCACGAAGCCGAGGCCGCCGAGGACAATGCTGAGGACCAGAAAGCTGATGAGCGAGGTCGACACGATCGTTTTCATCCGCTCATAGCTGCGCGCGCCGAATGCGCGGCTCACGAGCACGCCGGCGCCGACACCACCGCCCAGCGCGATGCAGATAAAGACATTGGTCAGCGCTGCACAGGCACCGACGGCCGCCAGCGCAGCAGAGCCGACGTACTGCCCGACGATGATGGAGTCGGCCATGTTGTAGACCTGCTGGAAAAAGCTGCCGAGAATCATCGGCAGCGCGAAGATCGTGAGCGCCCGAAGCGGCGCATCCGTGATGAGGTATTCGTCTTTTGTAGTGATGGACATGATGGATCCTTCTTTATTTTCGTTGAGTATGCTGTGATAGGATAGCACCAGAGCGAGGGCCGACGCAAGCCTGTTTTCATCAACCGTCATCTTAAGAATTTGCGCGTTTCTACAAGCGGTGCGCGGATGGCTTATACATGTGCATGAGAGCTTGCTCGTAAATGCACATGTATGAGCACAGACGCATAGCGCGACAGCGCGACATGAGTATGAAGCGAAGCGAAATACGAATGGCACCGCAGCGATAACTTCCGGTATGTAGAAAAATGCTTAACTTTTGTCGCGACGGTGTATAATAAAGAACACATGGCGTATAGAAAGAGAGGCATGATATGAATTTTTCTGAGTGTATAGAGCAGGCGAGAACGCGCATCGGGAAGTACTGTAAGGCGTGTCCGGAGTGTAACGGGCGTGCATGCCGGAATCAGATTCCGGGTCCGGGTGCGAAGGGTGTCGGTGACACGGCGATCCGCAACTATGATAAGTGGAAGGAGATCCGTCTTCAGATGGATACGCTGGTTGAGAAGCGTCCGGTCGACACTTCCCTCGAGCTGTTTGGAAAGCACTTTGAGTATCCGTTTTTCGCGGGCCCGGTCGGCGCGGTGAATCTGCACTACGGTGATGCGCTGAACGATATCTCCTACAACGACATCCTGGTGTCGGCGTGTGCGGCGCATGGCATCGCGGCGTTCACCGGTGACGGCACGAATCCGGAGGTCATGGCGGCGGCGACTGCTGCGGTGAAGAAGGCCGGTGGTCTCGGCATTCCGACCGTGAAGCCGTGGAACATCGAGACGGTGCGCGAGAAGATGGCGCTGGTAAAGGAGGCCAATGCTTTCGCCGTGGCGATGGATGTCGACGCGGCAGGTCTTCCGTTCCTCAAGAATCTGACCCCGCCAGCCGGCAGTAAGTCGGTCGCGGAGCTGCGTGAAATCGTGGAGGCCGCCGGCGTTCCGTTCATCGTGAAGGGCATCATGACCGTGAAGGGTGCGCTGAAGGCACAGGAGGCCGGTGCCGCCGCGATCGTGGTTTCGAACCATGGTGGACGTGTGCTCGACCAGTGCCCGGCGACCGCAGAGGTGCTCGAGGATATCGTGAAGGCGGTGCGTGCGAGCGGCAGCGACATGAAGATCTTCGTCGACGGAGGTATCCGTTCCGGTGCCGATGTATTTAAGGCCCTGGCACTCGGCGCAGATGCCGTCATCATTGCCCGCCCGTTCGTGACGGCGGTGTATGGTGGCGCGGAGGAAGGCGTCGAAGCGTATATCCAGAAGATCGGCAGTGAACTGAAGGACACCATGGAGATGTGCGGCGTGAGCACACTCGCAGAGATCACGAGAGACTGCGTACGGGTGTAAAACTTCATAGAACATGTGGATAGCGAGGGGAGCCGGGTGACTGGCTCCCTGATTTTTAGATGAAAAGGGAGATGGAAAGAGCACGATGAAGATGACGACGCTGTGTTATATCGAAAAAGAGGGGAAGTACCTGATGCTTCACCGGGTGAAGAAGCACCATGACATCAATGCCGGAAAGTGGATCGGTGTCGGGGGTCATGTGGAAAACGGCGAGACGCCGGAGGAGTGCCTGCTTCGTGAGGTGAAGGAGGAGACCGGGCTCACGCTGACGGCGTATCGTCTCCGTGGTCTCGTGACCTTCCTCAGTGACGTCTGCGAGCCGGAGCTCATGTGTGTCTTCACCGCGGATGCCTTCGACGGCGAGCTGATCGAGTGTGACGAAGGCGAGCTCGCGTGGGTGGAGAAGTCGAAGACAGCGGCGCCGGCAGTTTCGGGGGATGCGGTGGATACGAAGCTGGTCGAGTGCAATGAAGGCACCCTGCACTGGGTGGAGAAGTCGGACGTTCTCGCGCTCCCGACCTGGGAAGGTGACCGCGTCTTCCTCGAGCGCCTTCTCTCCGGCGATGAACGCTTCTTCTCCATCAAGCTCCGCTATGAAGGCGATCGACTGGTGGAAAAGAAGATCACGGATTACTAAATCTCGATATTGACGGTTCTGCAGGCATGATGTCCGATTTCCAGGGACATCATGCTTTTTTTCAAATTTCGTTGACATAGTATGCAGTGTGGTATATAGTGTTAATAGGAATCGATCCTAATAAGAAATGACGGAGGCGAAATGGAGAGAAGAAACACCGTGCAGAAGGATCTCGTTCGAAATGCTGTGCTGACGATGAAGCGTCATGTGACGGCAGAGGAAGTTTACGAATACGTCCGGCAGGAGCATCCTGGCATCGGAAAGGGTACGGTGTACAGAAATCTCGGCATCCTCTCAGAGGAGGGAAGCATCCGTCGCGTCGAGGTTCCGAATGGGCCGGACCGTTTCGATTTCACACTGCGAAACCACTACCATGGGCGTTGCGTGCGCTGCGGAGAGGTGTTCGATGTAGACATTGACGAAATTCCGGGCCTCATGGAGCGGATCCGCGATCCGCATGGGATGAAGTTCCTGAGTTACGATATTATGTTTAAGGCGATCTGCCCTGCATGTCAGATGCAGGAATAACGAAAAAATCAGGAGGTAATAAGATGAAGTACGTATGTGATGTATGTGGATGGGAGTACGACGAGGAGCAGGGATACCCGGAGGGCGGTATCGCACCTGGTACGAAGTGGGAAGATGTTCCGGAGGATTTCGAGTGCCCGCTGTGCTCGGTCGGCAAGGATCAGTTCTCCCCGGAGGCTTAAAATCTGAAAAGGCAGTAATGCATGAAACGGACGCCGATCGGCGTCCGTTTTTTATGTTTCGGCGCGCCTGACCGGCGTACATATCCACGATGCCGGATCATGAAATGGCAGAAAAAGTGCCGCTGCGTAACTGGTGTGGAAAATCATTTCCAGTCATGCAGCGACACTTTCTGTTTCGTGTGTCTTTCGTTTGCTTATGATATCTCGATCAGAGAGCTCATCTCTCCTTGTAGCTTACCGCCCAGCCGGCAAGGGTGAGGATCGAGAGGATGGAGGCGATGGCGTAGGCGTTCATATGGCCTGCGTCACCGGTCTGCACGCTGCGGCTGACGCCGAGGACGTTCTCGACCGGATTCTTCTCTCGGGATGCGCCGAGTACATGGCCTTCCTCGGTGAATGGCATGTACGAGATCGGGATCTCGCGCTCACGGGATACGCCGAGTACATGCGGATCCTCCGTGAAATACTGGATGTCCCGGCTCGGATCGTCGTGATCATCATCGTCGTGGGACTCGTGATGACTCGGTGTTTCCGGTGTCTCCGGTGTCTCCGGTGTCTTCGGTGTTTCTGGCGTTTCCGGTGTCTTTGGTGTTTCCGGCGTCTCCGGTGTCTTTGGTGTCTCTGGTGTTTCCGGCGTCTCCGGTGTCTTCGGCGTTTCCGGTGTCTCCGGGTATGTCGGGTAGGTGTAGGAAACCCAGGAATTGGTATTTGGCGTTATGCTCTCGCTCTGTGTCTTTGACTCCTTACTTACGACGGTGACGTTCTTTACAGTCACTTCGTGAATCTGCCCCTTGATCGCGTGGTGCAGCTCGCCACCGGAGGAAGCGGTCTCACTGACGACACGTCCGGACTGCAGTCCATTTCCGGCATGGAGATATGCGTTCGGGGCGATGACATTGCCCGAAAATGTACTGTTGATGTCGATCCGTCCTGCGAAGTTTCCGAAATTCCAGTTGAGGTATGCGGCGCGGGCATCGTAGGCGTCATAACCGTTCTGAAGGTGACGCTTCACAGAGAAAACCTGTGTGCCGGTGGTCGATACGCTCACATCCTGGTCACCGACCACAACGTTGAGGACGATGTTGGCACCCGTTTTGTTCGCGGTGATGAGCTTCGACAGTGCCGCCTCGATATCGTTATTGTCACCCTCGGTCGCATTATTATTATCACCCAGAACGGCGGCACCGATCGTGACGGTGATGATGTCCTGATTCGTCAGCATTCCCTGCTCCAGCAGTGTGCCGATCTTCTGCAGCTTCTGAAGATTGGTCAGATTACTGGTACCAGTCTGTGTCGCTATGTCGTCAATGACCTTCTGGCCCTTGTTCGCGATGTCTGCGAGGTTGTTCTTGATATCGGAAACCTCACGCAGATTCTTGAGGCGGGCCTCCTGCTTCAGCGCGTCCTGGTGCGCCGCCTCCGTCACCTTTCCGTCCACGGTCGCACCCGGGGTTAGCGTCACCGACTTAAAGTGATTAGTCGTGCCATCCGCATCTGTATTCGTCACAGTCGAGCCTGTTACTAGCAGGGAATCATTTACATTACCGGTCTTCTGATTCGAAGATGTGCTGATATAGACGCCATCCGCCACACTGCCCACATAGGAGTAGCCGTTCTGCGCATACAGCTTGTCGACAGCTGTGCCAGAGAGATTTGTCTCCGAGGTAGTCACTCTGTTTGTACCATACTGATTTTCCTTGTTCATCAGTGTGGTGCTCGCATTCAGCTTGTTGACGGCAATGTTTCCATCGATATGGCCACAGCTGGAGTCCATGGTGTTCGCATAGACATCGAAATCAGCCGTGACATTCTGGCTGTTGAGGTAGTCCTTCGTATCCTTATCAAGGGTTGCGTTCGCGTCGATCAGATTTCCACCCTTGTCCAGCGTATGGACCTTCTTATAGTCCCAGATCTCGGCGTTCGTCATGGTCGTCGTGGTGGTGGTTTCTGTCTTTGTGGTCGTCGACGTTGTGGTGGTGGAGACGGTGGTGGTCGTGTTCTGTGTTGCTTCCGTCTTGGTGATCGGATGGATATCATTGCCATTCGGATCCTTCATCGAAACGCCGTTTTCATCCTTCTGAACCTGTTCATAATCCCAAGTGCCCGGCTGTACATCTGTGGTGGTGAAGACTGGATCCTTGACCTCCGTCGTCGTGGTGGTCGTGGTGACGGTCTCGGTTACACTGCCATCCGAATTGGTTGTGGTCGATAATGTGGACTCCGCTTTGACTGTGGTTCCGGTGGATTCCATATTCGCGGAGGTATTCCCCTCGGCAGCGATCGGAGCGGATGTCGTCGTACCATTCGGCGTTACTGGTGTCGCAGTGGAAGTGCCCGAAGTCTCGGTGGTGGTTGTGCCGGTCGTCTCGGTAGAACCTGCACCGGTGGCAGTGCCCGTGGACTCAGTGCTTGTAGTACCGGTAGACTCCGCAGAAGTTGCGCCAGTGGCAGCTGTGCCGGTCGTCTCGATAGAAGTTGTACCGGTAGAGGTAGTACTGGTAGACTCTGTGGTCGTAGCACCTTCAGTGGAAGACGCACTGGTAGAAGCACCGCTTTCCGTCGCGGAAGCTGTCGTACCTTCGGTGGAAGATGATGCAGCGCCCGAAGCATTGGACTCGCTGGAAGTACCCTCGGAAGAGGAACCGCTGCCGGACTCGCTGGAAGTGCCCTCAGAAGAGGAAGCACCGCTGCCGGACTCGGTCGCAACACCAGTGTTCTCGTTCGTGCCCTCTGCGCGTGCCGTCATCGGGGATGCGATGACCGCAGCACTTAAGGTGGCGGCTGCAATACCCATAAGCTTCGAATAATTTCTCTTTCTCATCTTTATCACCTCGAATTGCTTCCGAAATCGTTTTCGCTTCTGATGATTTCATTATAAAACTCAGGGTGTTAAAAAAACGCTTAAAAACGTGGCGACTTTTGTGAATTTGGAAAAACTGCAAAAGTTTTTGCGTTTTTAAGCGGATTTTTAAGAAAATCATGGGCGGCACAGCGGCGTGTCCCCTGATGACATGGCTATGATTTTCGAAAACGATTGTCCGTCGATCCTTCCCGCTCCCTGGAGGATTCTGAAGCCGCAGACTATGTCAGCCATTCGAAAAAGTGAGTTCCCCGGCACATGATTTTCCTTGACATATGAGTTAGCTAGTACTAACATTTAAAAGTTAGCAGAGACTAACATTCATTATTCAATCAATCAGGAGGATGAAATCATGTTAAAGGTAAACGATCTGAAGAATCTGAAGAAGCTTGGTGTTTTTGCAGGTGGTGTGCTTTTCGGTACCGCTGGTATCGCTGTGCTCGCAAGCAAGGATGCGAAGAAGTTATATACCCAGTGCACGGCAGCCGTTCTGCGTGGCAAGGACAGCGTGATGAAGACCACCGCGACACTGAAGGAGAACTGCGGCGATATCTACGCGGACGCGAAGGACATCAACGACGCGCGTTACGAGGCAGAGGCTGCAGAGCGTCTCGCGGAGGCAGAGGCCCTCGTCGAGGAGTCGAAGAAGGCTGCGGACACGAAGGAAGAGGCGTAAGTAAGCATGAAATGCTTCATTTTACATGAATCCGAGCATCGGCTTCGTCTCCGTGTTCCGAAGGCACACATGTCCCTGCGCCAGGCCGATCTTCTGGAGTACTATCTGAAGAGCGTCCCGGGCGTGAAGAACGCGGCGGTCGACGAGCGCAGCGGAAACGCGACGGTCGAGTTCACCCGTCCGCTGGCCAATGCCGGCGGCGCGCAGATCGTCACCTCCCGCTCGACGGCGACCCCGTCTGCCTCGTCGGCCAATGCTGGTGCCGTGGGTGCGGTCACGACCCGCACGATCGACGCCACCACCACGGCATCCCGCGCTTCGACGCGTGCCGTCACCTCCCGCGGAACCGCGACACGGTTCACGGCACATCACGACGAACAGCGACGTGCACTGATGGAGGCATTGGCCACGTACGATGAGACATCGGAGCAGGTGGCGGCGCTGGTCCCGGAGGAAACGGGACGAAAGCTGAACCGCGAATACCAGGAGCGGCTGATGCTGCAGGTGCTGACGCACAATGCCGCGAAGCTCCTGCTGCCGGCACCGATCCGCACGCTTCGCACGATGGTGAAGGGCGTTCCGTATGTATGGAAGGCGCTGCACTCACTCGGCAGCGGATCACTGAAGGTCGAGCTGCTCGACGGTATCGCGGTGACGACCTCGATTCTCCGCGCAGACTACGCGACGGCCTCCTCCATCATGTTCTTCCTCGACATCGGCGAGACCCTCGAGGACTGGACGCGGAAGAAGTCGGTCGGTGATCTGGCACGGGCTATGTCGCTGAATGTCGACCGCGCGTGGGTGCGGAAGGGCGAGCAGGAGATCGAGCTGCCGCTCGGAAAGATCCAGGCCGGCGATGTGATCGTGCTCCGGAGCTCCGACATCATCCCGCTCGAGGGCGTGGTCGTCTCCGGTGCGATAACGGTCAACCAGGCGACGATGACAGGCGAGTCGGCCCCGGTCCCAAAGACCGCGGGCAGCTATGTCTATGCCGGCACCGTGGTCGAGGAGGGCGAGTGCCTCGTCGAGGTGAAGAAGGAGTCGGGCAAGGGGAAGTACGACCAGATCGTGCAGATGATCGAGGAGTCCGAGAAGCTGAAGTCCGACGCCGAGGCGAAGGCCTACCGGCTCGCGGATTCGCTCGTGCCGTACAGCTTCGCCGGATTCGCGGCGACCTATCTCCTGACACGGAACCTCACGAAGGCGCTGTCCTTCCTGATGGTGGACTACTCCTGCGCGCTGAAGCTCTCGGTACCGCTCGCGGTGCTGTCGGCGATCAAGGAAGCGCGGAGCTACGGCATCTCCATCAAGGGCGGCAAGTTCATGGAAGCCGTCTCCGAGGCGGACACCATCGTCTTCGATAAGACCGGCACCCTGACCTACGCGGTCCCGCGACTCGTCGACGTCGTCGCTTTCGGGGGCAATGCTCCCGACGAGATGCTTCGCGTGGCAGCCTGCCTCGAGGAGCATTATCCGCACTCCATGGCGAATGCCATCGTCCGTGGTGCGCAGGAGAAGGGCCTCAATCACGAGGAGCTGCACACGAAGGTCGAGTACATCGTGGCCCACGGCGTGAGCAGTCATGTCGGCGAGAAGAAGGTCGTCATCGGCAGCTATCACTTCGTCATGGAGGATGAGCACTGTACGATTCCGGCCGGCGAGGAAGCGAAGCTTGAGGCGATCGACGGTCGCTACTCGAGAATCTACCTCGCCATCGACGGCGTGCTGGCGGCGGTGCTCTGCATCTTCGACCCGGTTCGTAAAGAAGCCGCCGAGGTGATCCGACGTCTTCGGGCACTGGGCATCCACACCGTCTGCATGATGACGGGTGACAGCGAGCGCACCGCAGCGAGCGTTGCGGCACAGCTCGGGCTCGATCATTACCAGGCGGAAGTCCTGCCGGAGGATAAGGTGAATTATGTGAAGTCGCGTCGTGCCGCCGGTCATAAGGTCATCATGATCGGCGACGGCATCAACGACTCCCCGGCGCTGTCCGAGGCAGATGTCGGTGTCGCCATCGGCTCCGGTGCCGCCATCACGCGCGAAATCGCGGACATCACCATCTCTGCAGACGACCTCATGGAGCTCGTCGTGCTCCGTCGTCTGAGCCGCGCGCTGATGAACCGCGTCCACGGTGACTACCGCTTCATCGTCGGCTTTAATTCCCTGCTGATCGCCCTCGGCATCGGTGGCCTCATCACCCCGTCGACCTCGGCGCTGCTGCACAACAGCTCCACCATGATGGTCGGGCTCGACAGCATGACGAACCTGCTGGAGGAGAGGAAATAGAAGCGACTGTAGGCATGGAAGCCACTGAAACTGGCCATCATGCCTGCAGTGCTATTTGAAAAGAGGAGAGAGTATATGTCGAATCTGATTGTGATCGTCGTGCTGCTGGTCATCGTGGCCTGGGCCGTGAAGGAATCGGTGAAGCATCTGCATGGCGAGGGCGGCTGCTGTGGTGGTGGCTCCTGTGAGCGAAGCGCGAAGCCGGAAAAGAAGAAGCTGGACGGCCCGGTGCTGCACAGCTACGACTTCGAGGTCGAGGGCATGCACTGTGAGCACTGCGCCGCGAAGGTGAGCAGCGCGATCAACGCCATCGACGGCGCCGCTGCCGACGTCAGCCTCCGGAAGAAGCACGCCCACGTCGACTGCGACCGGGACATCGCCCCGGCGACCATCATCGCCGCCGTCGCCCGCGAAGGCTACGCCGTGAAGGAAATCAGCAGCGAAGCAAAATAAATCCGAAAATTGCAAAAATAAAAAAGTCACGCCCACCAGCGAATGGTGTGCGTGATTTGTAACCGTTCAGCCGGGGTGACTTCTTCACCCTGGCTGTTTTTTACGGGCGCTTATGCCGAGCGTCTCTTTTTGTTTGTTTGCCCACCCCATTTGACTGCCTTTATCAATTTACTTATCGGCCCACCCCGTGCAAACAAACAAAAATCGACGCCCATACATCCTGACCGAGGTGAACTCTGATGAAAACCTGGTGATCAGAGTTTTAGAAAGGTAGCATGTGTATCACTGATCATGACTGTCCCCTAAGTTTTCACAAAAACCGTATATAGAATTCTTGCTCCATTAGTTTTTTTAATCTTTGTTACAAACAAGCGATTTTCGACCTGAGCGCCATTAGATGATTTTCGCAAAGGGATGATTTTATAGAGCGATGCCATTATATTTTCCGGGGGTTGTAACAAACGGGGCGTTTTCAAGATGCGTGACATTAAGTGACTTTTACAAACCATGGATTTCAGGGAGCTGTGCCATTAGATTATTTCACAGATTAAGAAATATCAGACTCTGTGACATTAAGTATGCGGCGTTGCGACTGGCTCAGCAGTTGGTTTGCAGAAGGAAATGCAGAGAAGAGATAAAGTCACAGCCTCGAAAATAAGCGGTTTTGCGTCAAAAATCAGGATTTTACCCGGATAATACTGGGCGAGAGTGACGGGACTTAATGTTATAGACTCGCCAGGAGAGGAAAATGTGAAAAAGCCTAATGGCATACGATCCGGATAAAGCAAATTTGTGAAAAAGCCGAGGCCAGTCATCACCAACATGCCTGCATTCGTAAAATCTATGCAGTGTCGGCCCGGCATATATGGTTTTCAGTACCCGGCATGCCTATGCTGTATCATTTTAAAGCTTTCTCATGATGATGACTGGGCAGTTTGGAGAAAATGCTGCATCAACTGGGCATAATTCTTCCCTGATGCCAACAACACTCTTTGATTCCTCTGGATTTTTGTTGGCATCAACTTCATTTTCTGTCGATTTGATACAGCATCATGACCTCTAGATACGCTTTTACCGTTGGCATCATTTTCATAATGGGCTGTTTTGATACAGCATCACTCGCTCGAACGAAAACAGGCACCGATTTTTTGTTTGCCTGCACGGGGCGGGGGCTGATATGTAAGTAGATAAAGGATGTATATGGGGGGGACAGGCAAACGAGAAGAGCCGGCAGGGGTACTGCCTGTTTTTGAACCTGTCTTATGACGATTCTCAGATGGTTTCCTATGCGAATTCCGAACTGAAAGCAATATTCTATTATCGACGTGATAACGGTCTGTGGGAGGAACTCGAAATCGCGTCAGGGCTCATATCTTCATTCTCTTTTGATGATCACGGCGACCTTCTGTATAATGGGCGCTCTCTTCACACACTGAAAGATCAATGCGAGCAACGGTATATAAAGGAACTTGAGATGCGTCGATTGGCGTGGGAGAAAGAACAGGAAAGACGACATATCGAGCAGGCGCGGCGACAAAAAGAAGCTGAACAGCGACAGCAAGAGTATGTAGCTCAATACAAAGAACGACAAGACCTAGCTGCCGAGCTTGAACGGAGGCGAAAAGAACAAATCGAAGCCGAACGTAAAGCAAGAAAAGAACGTGAAGAGATCAACAAGGAACGTATCAGAGAGAAAATAGATGCCAGTATTGATCTTGATCAGGAGAATCCATTCCGTGATTCTGACGGCAATCGCTGGATTCGATGTGAATGCTGCGGTCGTTTATCCACGGAGGAGGACTTCGTTAGTTACGGCGGTAGTCACCATGCTAATCTGGGTACCTGCAAGGAATGTCATAGAAAACCAGATGCAAGTATTCTGCCTCAATATGCAGTGAACTCTGCTCCAAAGATTGCGCCTGCTGCCATGAAGCAAGATACTACGATCTGCCCTGAATGTGGTAATAAGCTGACGAAGAGAAGTGGGCGCTATGGTGACTTTTTGGGTTGTAGCAGCTTCCCAAAATGCCGATACTCTAAGAAGATATGATTTTTCGTGAATAATAGTTAAAGCGACGAGCTTGATGTACTGAAAATCAAACTCGTCGCTTCGTTTTATTCTATGTCACATTTGATCATGTGAGGGACATCCGCCCCATCACGAAACGCCCCCACTCAGCCAATCCCATGCTGTTTCATCAGCTCATCGCAATATGCCGGATCCTCCGCCGCACGCTTCGCATCCTCGATGCGATTCTCATCCAGCAGGCGTTTCATGAGATCCGCCATCTGATTCTTTCCTTATGCATTACCTTCTACTATTCTTCAGCTCATCCAGCCTATTTTATAAGCCCTTTCACGATGGAAGATATATTCTGCAGTTGATTTGGGTCAAGTTTCTTTAGATTTTCGGCTAGAGTTCGAAGTTCTTCTGGATCTTTGGAGTCGGTGTCGAAAAATTCTTTTGGTGAAATTCCGAGGAAGTCACATATAAAGAAAAAAGCAGACATGGAAGGAAGAGCCTTGCCGGTTTCAATATTGTTTATATATCCGGGGTTCTGTCCAATCGATAGGCTCATATCACGGGCAGATACGCCTTTTTTTGTGCGAAGTTCAGCTAGGCGTATAGGAAACATTTCCTCGTACATAGTGCGCATCCTCCTTTTGACATATTCTATCCAATACAACTGATAGTAATGTTTGAATGAAACTGTAAATTGTGGTAAAATGACGGAATAAAAGCGACACAACAAGACAAATGTTTTTTGTAAAGCAACACGGAGTGAAGTGGCGAAAGAAGCACCATCATAGTAAAAGGAGGGATATAACGACAATGCTCGTAGAGCCTAAGAATATTATGAAAATGGGCATTTCTACAGAACAAGGGTGGAACACGGCGATTTCAATAGCATCATTTTAGAAAGGGGACTGTTGTGAAAAAAGTATTAACGAAGATCTGGTTAGTAGGTTTGTTTTTATGCCTCGGTCACGGAACGGTATGGGCGGCAGATTTAAGACTGAATCCGGATGGAATAAAAGCACTAAACACATACGGAACGGAAAATTATGTTGGCGATTTCTATTTTAAAGATGTATTTTCTGGAACATCAATCAATGAATGTACGCTTCAAGACATCGTTGACTGTATCAGGAAATACACATCCGTACCGGCTTATTTTTCGGAAAAGTATGGGGAAATATATTATTCAGATACAGAAAAAGAGATTGATATTACCTTGAATTTACATCCATATTTTAGTGATTATGATGAGGAGTTCTTTGCGCTTGAAAACGAAGTATACGAAGCCATTGGTGGTGTTTACGATGATAATAAAATGGCTGAAGGTTTTATAAGGGAGCTGGTTTCTCGTCGAATCTCCAAGAAAAACCCGGAAGATTACGATGGCTGGTTGTCCATCAGTAATAATGGTGTTCAGTATATTCAACAGGTCAATGAAGCCCTGGATGAGGTTTCGAGTACAAATTCTGCACTTGCTTATACAGGATGGATGCAAGGTGCTTCTGGTAAGTGGTTTTATCTTGAAAACGGATTCGCTGTAACAGGCTGGAAAACAATTTCTGGTGTCAATTATTACTTCCGACCGGAAGATGGTGTTATGGCAGAATCTACATTTATGAAGACACAGATTGATGGAAAAGAAGAGAGCTTCTATCTGGATGAAAATGGAAGACTGGTAACCGGCTGGAAGAATATCAATGGAAGCTGGTACTATTTCAATAATAGTGGATTGATGGTTCATGGACTGGCTTCCATAGATGGCGAACTTTATGGGTTTAAGGAAGATGGAACCTTGATTTATAATCAGTTCTTTGAATTAAATGGAAAGAAATATCATTTTAATGACAATTTCGCCGATAGAGGGTGGAAGAAACTATCTGAGAATGCAGAAGAACGCTGGTATTATTTTGACGGGACAAGTGCAGAGGCGATCATTGGCTATAAAGATGGAATCGAAGGTGACGGATATAAATATTATTTCTGGCAGGATGGAGATGTAGATCAGAATGGAAATGCGCACGCAAAGGGAAGTCTGGCGCAGGGGGATCCATATCAGGCGGTTATTCAGAATGGTGTGGTAAAGTATTTTGCTGATGCAAATGGACATTTGTACACGAATACAGAAGTAACATTAAACGGCCTTACTTACGAAATCGACGCAAATGGAAATGTGAAGTCGAAAGTCATCGACTATAGTGCCCGTGCAATGCAGATGTCTGTAAGGCAGAAAACATATACAGATTGTGCAATAACATCCATAGCGGCCATGTATGGGTATGAAGGTGCTATGAATGGTACTCCGGATGAAATATATGCGCAGGTGAAGAGTATCAATGGTGGTGGTGATTTTATCCTAAACTGGGGCAGATATACATTATTACAGCAGAACTTTATTCATGATACTTCTTTACAGATGATGTATGAGCAATTGAAGAGAGGAAAGCCGTTTATCGTGGCGTATTGGAATGGAATGTCAGGGGACTATTATAGAGGTCACTATTCTCTTTGCGTAGGATATGACGGAGACGTGAATAATTTGACAAAGGACCATTTTAAGATATTGGATGTTGCGGATCATAGAGTAAAAAGTATGACAGAATTTGAAAATTATTACGTTAATAAACAAGGATCACATCTGTATTCGTTAATTGTTGCAAAGTAAATACATGCTTTCAAAATTCCTAGTGTGATACATGCACTAGGAATTTTGCTCTTGCCCAAGAGGAGAATCAAATGAAAAGAAAAATACTACTGATTGTGTCGGCTACGATGCTAAGCATGATGCTTGCAATTCCTTCCTATGCCGGTACATTTCCAGGTGAGGACAATACAACCAACAGCCAGACATGGACTATGCAGAGTGATAATGGAATTTTACAGGTGTCTGGTGGTCAATGGGTTCAGGGCAAATCCGGGAACTGGTATTATTTCACGGCCACCAGTGTTCCACTCATGAATACGCTGGCTGAAATTGACGGGCAGATTTATTTTTTCGGCTCCGATGGGCAGATCATGACCGGCTGGCAGCAGGTCGGCGAAAACTGGTATTACTTCTTCACTCCCAATGATGCGCATGGTACTCCGACCGGTGCAGCTGCCAGAAATACAGAAATCGATGGTTATAAAATAAACCAGAATGGTATCTGGAGGGAACAGGAAGAGAACCCATATCTGCAGGTTTTACAACAGGCCTATGGTACGGAAACGCCTTCTCTCCAGCAGGCGTTTAACTGGTGCGCGTCCATGACATACGTTCGGCAGGATACTCCACCACAGCTTGGCGTCGCCTATTTGGCACAGCATGGACTGAACACACATTCTGGAAACTGCTATATCATGGCGTCGACCTTCTGCGAAATGGCACAGGCGTTGGGCTATGAGTGCCATGTTATGACCGGCCAAGTTCCCCTCCGCCGAGGCGGACTGGGACCGCATAGCTGGGTCGAGATTAATATTGGTGGCACTTGGTATATCTGTGATCCGGATTTTACAGAGGAGACCGGGCGGAATGGCTTTATGATTCACTATGGCAAGTCTGGAACCTGGAGATACCAGAATTACACGGTGATGCCAGATACGATGGCATAAGATAGCGATATGAAAAAGAGGGGACAGAAATTATGAAAAAAACAGTGTATTTTTCGGCGGTGGCACTGATGTCAGCGATGATAATCGGTGGATGTACCGGAACGAAATCCGATGTGCCGGTGGCTACGACAGTGGCAGCGACCGAAGCGTTAACGGAAACCGAGAGCACGACAGCTGAATTGGAGATGGAGAGTACCGAGGTTGCGACGGAGGAAGAGATCACGACCGCTACAGAAGAAATGAAACAAGAAACTCAGTCTGTAGAAAACAAAAAGTCTTCGAAGGAAACGAAAGCGGAGGTTGCTTCACAGAAATCGGCGATTAAGAGTGCAGAAAAGGAACCGGTTGAAATGAATACTGCCGTTATCGAAGAAACTGTCGCACTGGCACCGGTGACGGAAGAGAGCAATGCAGCTCAGGCCGCTGCACCGAGTCCAGTCGCTGATGCACAGCCGACGCAGGCCACGGAACAGAATCTGGCACAGGATGGATGTTTAAATGATGCCCTCGTCTACTGATTACTACGACGCCAAACTTGGCGTAGTCCGCATCGCCGCCTGCCTCGCCATCGTTCTGCTGCATACCCTGTATTCTTCGATGGTTCTGTTCGCCGATCGTGCAGGCAGTATGCAGCTGATGGTGTCTTCAGTAGTCACAAATGAACTCATGTGGGCGGTACCGGCCTTTCTGATGGTGTCCGGTATCCTGCTTCTCGACCGTCGTCGGACAATTACGCTCCGCAGGGCATGGAAATACATTCGACGTGTGCTGCTGGCGTTGATTGTCTGCAGTCTGGGTTTTCGAATCTTCGATATCGTGATGAATCAGGAGCCAATGTCGGTGAGCATGTTTCTGGTGGCGCTGCAGCAATTTCTGACCGCGGGCGGCTGGTCGCCGCTCTGGTACCTTTATTTGATGATCGGTCTTTATCTGATGTTGCCTTTTTACCATATGGTAAGCGAGCGGAGCAGTGAAACAGAATTGTGGTTTTTACTGATCATTCTGTTCATTTTCTGCTCTATAGTCCCGCTGATAAAAGCAGCTGGATTAAATCTCGGCTTTTATATTCCGACTTCCATCATTTATCCGTTTTACCTGTTTTTGGGGTATGCGATTTGGACGTACAAGAAAAAATGGTATTGCTCATGTGGCATTGTCATGGTGCTTGTGTCATCGATCGTAATTGCGCTGCTGACCATTCAGACATTTGGAATGCAGGTGTCGGATACGGTGACTGCCATCCTCAAGCAGCTGAATGGATACGCATCACTGCTGGTGGTACTGCAGGCGAGTGGGCTCTTCCTCTTCATCGCATCACTTCGGAAAAATACAGTGGTCCGGTCGGAGGGTGAGAAACAGACAAAGGAGCATCGCGGAGAGACGATAGAATCATCTGTTGAGCGCTGTTCGGACGATGCACATTCAGTGGATGCCGCATCATCGAAGCGGCATCGTCTGTGGGTGCATGGCCAGCAGTGGATTCGCACGCTGGACGCCTGCACTTTCGGAATCTACCTGCTTCATATGGTATTTATCCGGCTGATCTTACGTTACCATGACTGGAATCCATATGCGGCGTCGGTACCGATACTGGCCTTCGCAGGATTCGTTCTGGGGATTTTCCTTCTCAGCTTTGTGATTATTGTGATTCTCAAAAAGCTCCCTATATTTAAATCGTTTTTATAGAACGGAGGGGAAATATCCAGACAGAAGAAGATGACACGTCTGGAAAATGGACTGTAAAAGTACACAAATGATTCGCAATGGTATCAAAACCCGAAGATGTACAAGTTTGCGCATCTTTGGGTTTTACTGCGTCTGAAAGGCATACGGATTTCAGCATATCATCGTGTATTGATGTCATACAGGAGTTCATTCAGCACATTCTGGTTGCGGCTCCAGATGGTGTTGATTTGGGCTTCCGGGACCGGGCAGGAGCCGGAGCCAACTTCGAGTGTGATGGATGGAATGCCGCAGACTGAGGCGTATTCCTTATAGCTTGCAGAGGGCTTGTTGCCTTCTAAACCGCCGTCCATCACATAGCCAGTGGCTGCTTTTGCGATTTCTGCCATATGTCGACTCTGCTCGTTGCCCCCCGCCGGGGAGGAACCACAGTTCCAGTAGATGACATTGCCCTGCGAATGATAGTTCAGAATCTCGCTGATGTGGTACTGGCTGAGGACACTGATCAGCGCCTTCGTTTCAGGCTCGGATTCCGGCGCGGCACCCTTGAAGAAGTCCATGGACGGGACATAGGTCTTATCGTCAAGGGCGGCCCATCCCGTCGAGAAGTTTCGGTTGATGTCGACACCGCGGATGTTATTCTTCCAGCGACGGAAGATCCAGTCTTCGGTACCGTAATAGCCGGCGAGTGCACGATAGTTCGTAATCATCGTCTGGAAGTCGGCTCGATTTGCGATGTTTTGTACCGCAAGCAGACCGAACTGACTCAGCGATACACCGTCTGGATTATTCATTGGCACGAAGTGAATGCCGGTGGTCTCAAGAAGCGCGGCGGTTGACTGCTCCTGGATGGTACCGCCAGTTTTCGCAAGCTCGAGGAGGGCATGAAGCTGCCGCATAATGAGCTGCGAGCTGATGTACTCGCGTCCGTGAATGCTGCCGACCACTAAGATCTGGCGCGGCGCACTGGTGTTGCCAATGGCAACATGATAGATGTTGCGACCGTCTGCGGTAGTTGCGAGCGAGTCATAGCGGACGCCACTGTACTGTTGCATCAGGGCGCGGAGATCGGATTCGAGGTTTGCGTAGGTATAGGTCGTGACAGCTTCGCAGTAATAGCCGCCCACCGGCTCTGCATAGACATTGGTTGCGAAGGCACCATCCTTCGCGACCTTACTGATGAGATTCTGTGTACTTAGATTCTGAAACGTGGTGCTGATGGCTGCGGATGCCTGCATGGGCATCATGAGACACTGCACAATAGTCGTCGCAAGTAGCAGGTTTAAGATTTTCTTTTTCATGGACTTCTCCGAAATGACTTTATAATATACGCTTTATTTTACATCATCTGTGTAGACATTGACCCACAAAAAACAAAATAAGTTGAAGAAATGCCAATCAAAAAATCGTCAGTAATTTGAAGATTTTTATTCTGTGTACAAAAAAAGCTCTCCAACGCGGAGAGCCTTTTCGTTATGCTGATTGGGCCATCAGATGCACCAGACAGCATACAGTGGAATCGAAAACAGCTGGTCCTGCCATCCGAAGTTAAGCTCGGAGAAGCGGATCGCGTAGTCCGGCTGGTACTTCTCACGATAATTTCGGAGGCTGGTGGAGCGCTTGTTGCGCCCGGATTTGATTTCGATCGGGATGATCTGCTCGTTCAGGTCACTCACCAGATCGATTTCCATGCTTTCCGATGGCTTGAAATAGTAAAGCGCACGGTTCTTACTTGCGAACTGCTGCATCACGTAATTTTCGGTCACGGCTCCCTTGTAAATATTGTGCACATCCGGCAGCAGGTCACGATAGTGCAGGCCGCACATATGCGTCAGCAGGCCGGTGTCGGAGAGATATACCTTGAAGCTGTCGCTGTTTTCGTAGCCGCTGAGTGGTGAGAGTGGTGCTTCCAGACGATGGACTTTATAAATCATACCGGAGGCATCCAGCCAGTCGATCGGTGCGAAATAGTCCCGCTTATTGGCTTTCGGCTTCACTTCACTGTATCTGAACTTCGGATTCTCTTTCGCAAGCTGTCGCGGAATCGAGCGGTAAACTTCCGTGATTTTTATACTTTCCGCAGGGCTCGTCACGTATTTCGTCATGTCGGCGAGATACGCGAGGCGCAGGTTATCGTAGATCAGTGAATCCACCTCGACCGCCAGCTTCCCGTTTTCCAGATAGGATAAAACCGCCTGCGGCATGCCACCGATATAGAGATAGTCCTGGTACAGGCGCAGTGCCTTTTCGTGCACGCCTTCCGCCAGAGGCATTCGCTGAAGGTACGCTTCCCGAATGCCATCGCGAAGGAGCTCTTCGCCACAGGCGAGCAGGAACTCTTCGAAATCCATCGGGTACATCTTCAGTATGCGGATCTTGCCCACCGGGAAGGAACCCTCGAAACGTTTCAGCTTCACGCCGAGGAGGCTGCCGGCACAGAGGATACGGTACGGCTTCTCGGATTCGCAGAAGTATTTGAGGGACGTGATCGCGCGCTCGCAGGACTGGATCTCGTCGAAAAAGATCGGTGTGCTGTCGTCCACGCGCTGTCCGAGAATCTGACTGATCTGCAGAAGAATCGTCTCCGGATCGAGATTTCCCTTAAATACCGATGCGATATCGGCCCGCTCCTCGAGATTGATATAGATATAGTTCGGATACGTTTCCTCGCAGAATTTCCGGATGATCCAGGTCTTGCCGATCTGCCGCGCACCGATCACCAGCAGCGGTGACGGGATGCGCTTCTGCTCCCACTCGACCAGCTGCTCATAGAATTTTCTATACATGCATCGCACCTCGCCTTCTTTGAATTTTAGGGATAATGAACTCTCGTTTCAGGATACTTTTCTATAGGAGGATTGTACCATCGCGACGACAGGAAATCCATGGATCAGATGGCATTTCTGAGAAAAAGATGAAATGCTTCAACAAAAAAACGCAAAAAAGATGAAATGCTGCAGGAAAAAAGCGCTAAAAAGATGAAATATTGCAGGAAACAGGAACGAAATAGATGAACCCCTTCAACTATTTCAAACCTGATAGTTGAAGGGGGTCGGCTGATTTGATTGAAAGACCATAAGAGAAGCCTGTACTTTTGATGCTTTGTTTTGTTGCAGAAAATAAAGCGTGCACAGATATTCGCCAATTTTACTAAAAATCAGCATATTAATTTGTGCTGCAGCACAATGAAAGCCATCCCCGAAAGTGCGATAATAGAGCTATCAGAACAGATCGTGAATTGATAACTGAAAATGGAGGTGTGGATGTGAAGCTGACCGCAATCATGGATAACCACCGTAGCGAGCAGAAGGCGCTGACAGCCGAGCATGGGCTGTCGTTTCTGCTGGACACCGGGACGACGAAGATTCTCTTCGATTTCGGCGCCGGTCGGGCTGCGTATGACAATGCAGTAAAGCTGAACGTAGATCTCAAATCGATCGATTACGCCGTCGGAAGTCATGGGCACTACGACCATGGCGGTGGATATCCGTACTTTTACGAGGGCGGGCTGAACTGTCCGCTGATTACGGGGGACGGTTACTTCGAGGAAAAATATGCGTTTGATGGGATGAAGGCGACGTACCTCGGCTGCAGCTTCGATGAGCGCTGGATGGAGGACCGTCGGATCGATCATCGCATCTGTCGTGAGATGATGAAGCTGGGGGACGACTGCTATGTCGTCGGTGGCTTCCAGCGGACGCACGATTTCGAGACGATTCCGAAGCGTTTCGTGCTCCGGAATCAGGAGGGCTGGAAACAGGATGATTTCTCGGATGAAATCTGTCTCGTGCTGACGCGGCCGGAGGGACTCGTCGTCATCGTGGGCTGCAGTCATCCTGGAATACTGAATATTCTGAAATCCGTACAGGCGCGCTTTCATCGACCGGTATATGCGGTCTTCGGCGGTACGCACCTCGTAGAGGCAGACCAGTCGCGCATCGAAAAGACACTGGATGAGATGAAGGCCATGGGTGTTCGTCTGATCGGCTTCAATCACTGTTCCGGTGAACTGCTCCAGGAGATGCTGGATGCCCGTCCGGATATCCAGCACTGCTACCTCGGTGCAGGGGACTGCATGTTCCTGTGAATTTCGGAGTATGACATGAAAGAAATAGCAACGATGGCCCAGGATTTCGTGGAAGCGACGTCAGCGCTGGTGGGGCATCGCACGATCAATATCATGGATACGAACGCGATCATCGTCGCGTCGACGGAAAAGAATCGTATCGGTACCTTTCATCAGGGTGCCGCAGAGGTGCTGGCGACGGGAAAGCCGGTGCTGGTTCGCAAAGAGAATCTGGCGGCATACCCGGGTGCACGCGAAGGCTACAATATGCCGATTTATCTCGATGATGAGATGATCGGTGTCGTCGGAATGTTCGGTGATGAGGCGGAGGTTCGGGATACAGCGAATCTGCTCTGCGTGTATGTATCACAGCAGTTTGCACAGTTCCAGATGGCACAGAAGCAGAAAATGGAGTCAGAGATCGGCACGCAGCTGCTTCGCTCGCTCTTACTCGGTGATGAGACGCAACGTGAAAAGGTACAGCAGCTCTGCGATTTTCTGGATGTGCATCTCGCATTTCCGTATCGGGTCATCCTGATTTATCCGGAGACTGCGGAAAGCACGGATGAATATGTAGAATCACTGTCCCATACAGTTCAGTCGCTGGTATGGAAGGGGATTCTGGACCGACAGCACGATGTATTTGGCTTTTATAAGCAGAGCTATGTGATCCTGCTGGGAGACGACCGGGAGAAATCGGGTGGGGAGATGCCCGTGCATGAACATAGTGGCCGTGACGACACAGAAGCAGAGCCACATGAAGGAGACATTGGCCATCTCTCTGGACGGGAGCAGCCGGATGAACGGAACGGCCAGAATCGTATAGGGAAGCTGATCGCGGAGATCCGCTCGCATCCTGGCTGGCGGACCGTCATCAGCGGTATATGTAAAACGATGAACGAAATACCGGAAGGTATGCGTGAAGTGATGATAATGAAAGAGATGAAGGGAGGGGAAATTCAGAATCTCGAAGAGCATTCGTGCAGGATGCGTTATCTGCTGGGGCGCTTCATCAGCTATGGCGGCGATCGGGCCGTACGGGAGATGAAGGAACGGCTGCTGCAGGAGGGGGAGAGGCAGGCAGAACTGCTTCTCAGCACGGCGGAATGCTACTACGAGGAAAATGGAAGTGCGACCAGAGCTTCGGAACGGCTGCACCTGCATAAGAATTCCTTGCTGTATCGGATGAAGCGGCTATACCAGCTTCTGGGAATCGAAGAGGATACAGCGTTTGTGCGGGAATTCTATGTTCGTCTGCTGCTGGAGTACTGGAACCAGAATTTTTAAAAATTAAAAGGAGGTATGAAAATGTCTGGTTTATTCATTTTTGGCGTTATATTTTTAGCAGTTGTATGTATGGTCATCGCGATTTCAAAATTCAACATGCACCCGTTCCTGGTGCTGACCGTGATTGCGATTTTAGTTGGTCTGGTATGTGGTATTCCGGCGGGCGAGGTTATCGATACCGTGAAGAGCGGCTTCGGTAACATCCTTGCCAGCATCGGTATCGTCATTCTCTGTGGTACGATCATCGGCACCATTCTGGAGAAGACCGGTGCCGCGCTGACGATGGCGAATTCGATTCTGAAGATCGTCGGCAAGGATCGAAGCGTACTGACGATGGGTATCACCGGCTACATCACCGGCATCCCGGTATTCTGTGATTCCGGTTTCGTTATTCTGAGCCCGATTTCGAAGGCACTGGCAAACCGCAGTAACATTTCGCTCGCAGTGATGGCGACGGCACTGTCCGGTGGTCTCTATGCGACCCACTGTCTGGTACCGCCGACACCGGGTCCGATTGCGATGGCGGGCACACTGGAGGCAGACCTCGGACTCACGATTCTCGTCGGCCTTCTGGTTTCCATTCCGGCCGTGGCTTCGGCACTGATCTATGCCAATAAGGTATCCAGCAAGATCGATATCCCGGCAAATCCGGAGTATACCGTCGATGAGCTGATGGAGAAGTACGGCCAGCTGCCAGGCGCACTGCACAGCTTCTCTCCGATTCTTCTTCCGATCATCCTGATCGCGCTGAAATCTGTCGGCGATTTCCCAAGTGCACCATTCGGTTCCGGCGTAGTAAAGACCTTCGTCTCCTTCATCGGTAATCCGGTCATCGCACTGATCATCGGTGTGTTCCTTTCCATGACCCTGATTCCGAAGAGTGAAAAGGAGAACGCACTGAAGTGGATCACCGAGGGCGTCACCAACTCGGCAGGTATTCTGGCTATCACCGGCGCCGGCGGATCCTTCGGTGCCATTCTTCAGAAGCTTCCGATCGCGGATGCGCTCAGTGCATCGCTGCTCGGCCTCGGCGTCGGCGTCTTCCTTCCGTTCATCATCGCGGCACTTCTGAAGACGGCGATGGGTGCATCCACCGTTGCGATGATCACGACCTCGGCGATGATTGCGCCAATGATGCCGGCCCTCGGCTTCACATCTCCTCTCGCAAAGGTACTGGTCATCATGGCAATCGGTGCCGGCTCCATGACGGTTTCTCACGCCAATGACTCTTACTTCTGGGTCGTATCGCAGTTCTCCGACATGGATACGAAGGATGCATATAAGTGCCAGACCGGTATGACGGCGGTCATGGGTGTCACGACGATCATCGTCGTCTTCATCCTGTCACTGATCTTCGTGCATTAACAAAAGAATCTTCAACAGAATCACAATGCCCCGCGGTGGATGATGGTCCACCGCGGGGCATTGGCTGTTTTCTGTGGATTCTTCTCTAAAGAGATATGGCGTTCGCGCCTCTTAGAAAAAGTACGGGCTCCTCTGGAAGGGTTATACGTTTATTGGTTCATAATGGATTTGCTAAGATCAGTTCATCCACTTTACCTCGCCTTCAAGTTCGATCGGGTAGCGGTGAAGTTCGCTTCCGTCGAGGTCTTCGTGGTGCATGTCAACGGCGTGGATCTGGTGATTGTCGTAGGTCGTGTAGTAGTAGATGCCCTTCGTTGCGTTGCAGCAGGAGGTGTAAATCGTGATCTCATACTTGTCTTCAGCGACCTCACAGCAGCCGCGCTGCTGGTCAACGGAGCCGAGAATATGGAAGAACTGGCTCACGCTGGAGCGCTCGTCATCCCTGGAAAGGGAGCTGAGCTTCGTGAAGGCGACCTTCACGAAACGGGACTGACTCGACAGATCGCCCGGGATACCCAGGCCGCCCATGCCGCGGCTGTAGGCCTGAAGCGGGAGTACACCGGCGAAGCTGGCATCCGGCTGCTTCCGGGAAACGCCAGGGTAGTTGTTGAGGGCGAACATCTGGCTCGGGAACGGCGGGTTGTTCGTCATGACGCCGACCGGGTTATCATATACATGAAGCCCATCCGCCATCGACTCGACGACGATGCACTCATCCCGGTCTGCGATGATCCAGTGGAGCTGTGCTGCCGGCAGCTGCTCACTGAACGGTGTTTTCAGAAGTCGCAGTGTCGCGAGCTTCGTTCTGGCATCGTCGACCGTCGCACACTGCGCGAGAATCCACGGGATAAATTCGAACTGCGCGACCTGATCGGTCTCCGCTGGCAAATCCGGGAGGGCATCCTGATAGACCGCATTGCCCACGAAATTAAGACCTGCCATGCCGAGGCCCTTCTCGTTCACGCCATCATAGTAAAGCGGGTAGCCGCCGGCCACGAAGGCCATGCCGATGATCGCATAGTGCGACTTCAGCTCACCGGCGTGGCGGAACCGGAACGGATAGTTTCGCGGCGTGACCGTCACCTCTTCACCATAGGAAAACTCATAATCGAGCGTTCTGCCGATGTAAAAATCCTTCGTCTTATAGGTTGCTGCTGTACACATCGTCTCTTTAAACTCCTTTCGCCAATGTTTATAAATATACGTTCGATGAAACGTCGCCCGAGGCCTGCACGTATTTACGTACTGTGCGCCACGCGTGCAGGGGGATAAAATCCTTACGTTCGGCCTCGGATAAATGATAAAGCGATTGTAGATCGCAGCGGCAGGAGAATCCATAGCTTCACAGAAATTTAACAGTTGGTTTCATGGCTCCCTCTTTACATCTTCGTAAAATCGTTCTATACTCCAATTGTTCAAAATTGAACTAATCAAAAATGGAGGAATCATGTTCGATATTTCTTTTGCAGATAAGATCAGCCGGGCGTATACGCGGAGCTGTAAGGCGCTCTGTCATGAGCTCGACATCCCGCAGACGGCGTTTGATATCCTGATGTTTCTCGCGAATCATCCGGAGTACAAGAGTGCGCGGGATATCGTGGAGATCCGCCGGATCAAGGCGAACCTCGTGTCGATCAACGTCGACCGCCTGGTCCAGGAAGGGCTGCTCGTACGCCGCGAGGTCGCGCATGACCGCCGGAAGGTAGAGCTCGAGCTCACGGAGAAGGCGGCACCGATCGTCGAGAAGGGGCGCGCGGTGCAGAAGCAGTTCATCGACACGATGCTGCAGGGCATCGATGAAACGACGCTGGCGGCGTTTCGCGCGGCACTGATGCAGATGGAAAAGAATATCAAAAATACGGAGGCTTAGTTTATGTCACTTCTTTTTACCATCATCGTTACCTTTTTCGCCGGCATGGGCGCCGGCCTCGGCACGGGCTTCGCGGGGATGAGCGCAGCCGCCGTGATCACGCCGATGCTCGTCACCTTCCTCGGCATGGACCCGTATCTGGCCGTCGGCATTGCCCTCTCATCGGATGTGCTGGCGAGCGCGGTCTCAGCCTACACCTACGGGAAAAATAAAAATCTCGATATCAAAAACGGCATCATCATGATGATCAGTGTGCTGATGTTCACTGTTATCGGCAGCTATATTTCCTCCCTCGTGCCGTCTGCGACCATGGGCAGCTTCTCCGTGTTCATGACCTTCCTGCTCGGTATCAAGTTCATCGTGCGTCCGGTCATGACGACGAAGGAGTCCATGCAGGGCGTGTCCGCGCAGAAGCGGGCCATCCAGTCCGTCATCTGCGGTGTTCTGATCGGATTTATCTGTGGCTTCATCGGTGCCGGTGGTGGTATGATGATGCTGCTGATTCTCACCTCCGTCCTCGGTTACGAGCTGAAGACCGCCGTGGGTACCAGCGTCTTCATCATGACCTTCACGGCGCTGACCGGCGCGGTTTCGCACTTCGCGATCGGCGGCATGCCGGATGTGACTGTCTGGGTGCTGTGCATCGTGTTCACTTTCATCTGGGCGCGTATCGCCGCCGTCTTCGCAAACCGTGCGTCCGCGAAGACCTTGAATCGGGCGACCGGTGTCATCCTGGTGATCCTCGGCATTGTCGTGATGGGCTTTCAGTTCCTCGCCTGATATGGTCGGCCAATGCTGTCGTCCACGACGCAGATGGCCGGACTGTACGAGAGCGTCGGCGGGGAGGATCCCGATCGCTACGTGACGAAGTGGCGGTCGGAAGCATTGAACCAGAATATAGATTAGAGGTAGAAATATGGGAATGGAAATCGAGCGTAAGTGGATGGTGCAGGGCTGGCCGGAAGGCTATCCGCTGCGGAAGGAAGAGGAGATGCGGCAGGGCTATGTGTCGGTGCGACCGACCGTGCGGATCCGCGAGGAAAAGCTGCTGGTGTCGGGGGATGGCACGCTGGCGCAGAGCCAGGCAATGCCACAGGACGGCGAAGCGCAGAACGCAGCCGGTGCAGAGGACTCCGCGGCGCAGTGTCCGACGAAGCCGCTGAAGGACGAGTTCATCCTCTGCTTCAAGTCGAAGGGACGACTCAGCCGGAAGGAAATCGAGTTCCCGATCGAGGAGGCGCGCTTCCGCGAGCTTGAGGATCTCATCGGCCTGCCGCTGATTCCGAAACTTCGCCGGACCTACCAGCTGTCGGACGGGCATCAGCTGGAGGTGAATCATGTGGATGAGGGCGCACCGACCGAATTCTGGTATGCGGAAGTTGAGTTCGGAAGCGAGGACGAGGCACGGGCCTTCGACCCGGTTTCGGTCGGCCTCGAAGACTACCTGACGGATGACGTCACCGAGCAGCCGGGCCAGTCGATGGGCGCCTACTGGGTGGCAACCCGCCTGCAGGCATGAAACCCACCGAAATCCATCAACGTGCCTACGTTAGAATTGACTAACGTAGGCACGTTACGCCGGAAATCTGCTCATCATGCCTGCATCGAGGCCGGAAAAACCTCGATTTCTGTAGGCACATTTTCGCTTTGAAGCGCTTACCATGCCTGCAGTGCCGAAAAATCAAAATGGCTGTCGCACCAGCGGGTGCGGCAGCCATATAAGTGTACATATAGAAAGTATCATCCAGCCCGGAATCACGCGGCGATCGCCACATCCTTCGCGGCGGCGCGGTCGTTGACGAGCCAGACGCCGGAGACCATCGCGAGCGGCAGCAGCTCGAGGAGGATGGCGTGCGCGCCGAAGCGGTCACTCATGAAGACGGAGATGACGACGGCGACATAGAAGAAGGCGAGGGTCGCGGTGTAGAAGAGTCCCTGTTTGAAGCTCTCGTGCTTTCCGGTGAGGACATAGTCGATCCAGCCGAAGAGAGCCTGCTTCGAATTATTCGAGCAGAAGATCGTCGCGCTGTTGAAGCCCTCGGCACCGGTGAAGGTGCCCCACTGGATACCGGTCAGGAAAAAGATCGGATAGAGTGCCAGTGCACCCTGGGTGGATTCCGGAATCGCTGCCGAAATCAGGATGCAGGCAAGCTGCGATACGAGGCAGGTGATTTCCGCGATGCGACGGTCCTTCATCTGAAGGATATGTGTAAGTGCAAGTGAAAACAGAAAGACCAGCAGCGCACCGGCGCGAAACAGCGCGTCCTCGACATTGTCCCCGAGCAGCAGATGCCGGAAGACATTTGCGAGATTCGAGGTGATGGCCTGGCCGAACGAACCACGGACCAGGATGCCGTACATACCGGCATAGCCGCCCATGAAGGCCATACAAAGATGAATCAACAGGTTTCTTCTTGATTTGATCAGATTCATTAGTGACTCCATCTATATAATTACGTATAATTAATTTTTTGACGACCACACTATAACACTATGGAAGATCGAATTCCAGCGATTTGTGCACGAAATTGTAGACAATACAAGAACCGAGGTAAACATATTGAACCAGAAAACTCAGAAAATCACGTTCGGTGCGATGATCACCGCGCTCTTTACGATCCTGCTCCTGATCGACCGCCAGACCGGTTCCATGTTCCAGGGGGCGCTCATCTTCATCCTGCCGATCCCGATGGTCGCCTATGGCGCGCGTTACGGTCTCCGCTCGAGCTTCGCGGTCTGGATCGCGTCCACGCTGATGGCCGTGTTCTTCAGTCTGCCGACGACGCTCATCTACTCGTCCTGCATGGCCTTCATCGGCATGATCCTCGGCAGCCGTATCCACGATAAGAAGGATATGACCCGGACCCTCCTCCTCGTGATGCTGCTCTCGATCATCACGGAGCTGGTCAATGTCATCCTCCTCGCGGTCATCTCGGGCACGACGCTCGATCAGAACGTCCTCGAGATGCAGACGATCATGACGGAGGCGCTTAACTCGGCCCAGAAGTTCGCCGGTGCCGGTGCGAGCGCGCAGGCTGCTGCCCAGATGGACGTCTTCCAGCAGATGCTGACGCCGGACTTCCTGAAGCGCATCCTGATCGTTTCCGTCGCCTTCACCGGTGCCGTCCAGGGCTTCATCATCTATGAGCTGAGCCTTCTGATCCTGCGCCGCCTGCACGTGGCGGTACCGCAGCCGAAACCGATCGTCGAGTATTACCCGCCGCGCTGGCTGGGCGCCCTGTCCATCCTCGCCTTCTTTGCCTATAATTACACCTTCGCGAAGCCGCTCGAGAATGCGATCCTTCAGAGCCTGCTCCAGATCATCGGCATCGTCGGCTATATCATCCTGATGTGCTTCGGTGCGATCGCCATCTCGCTCCTGATCCGCCTCTTCCTGACCCGTGCGAAGCTCATGAACGGCCTCCTCACGGCCCTCAGCATCTTCGTGATGCCGCAGATCCTGCTGCTCCTCGGCATCTTCTACATCTCCGGCTCGCTCCACGACTACATCGCGCGGCGCTTCGGTCTGCCGACCGCCTCTGCCGACGGACGCTCTGTGGATGGACGCGCCACCCGTGCTGCGGATCGTCAGCATTGGGCCAATGCAGGCGACCACAGCCTGTCTGACCGTGCCCGCCTCGTACCGACCCCGAAGGATGCTGACGACATCATCGAGCTCGGCCCAGATGACGCCACGGATGTGAAGGAATAACTGCCAACACTGATTGTTATAGCGTCTGCCGTGAATGTGGTAGACGCTTAAATTTTCACAGGTATATAATACCCGTTATTCAAAGCTGTCTGGATGACGGGTATTTTTATGGGAGGAAATCATGAAGACGAAAGTTTATATCGATGGTCAGAGTGGCACGACAGGACTTCAGATCTATGACCGGATCGGTCAGCGCGAGAATCTCGAGCTGCTGCGGATTCCGGAGGAGCTCCGGCATGATCCGGATGAGCGGAAGAAGTATCTCAACAGCGCAGATATCGTGTTTCTCTGTCTGCCGGATGAAGGTGCCAGAGAAGCGGTTTCCTTCATTGAGAACCCGGACGTGCGCGTGATTGATGCGTCGACGGCACACCGGACGAATCCGGACTGGACCTATGGCTATCCGGAGCTGTCGAAGGCGCAGCGGGAGGCGATCCGCACGAGTAAGCGTGTGGCGAATCCGGGCTGCCATGCGACGGGCTTCATCTCGACGACGGCACCGCTGGTGGCGATGGGCGTGATTCCGAAGGACTACCCGATGAGCTGCTACAGCCTGACCGGCTACTCCGGCGGCGGCAAGAAGATGATCGCGGAGTATGAGGCGGAAGGACGTTCAGAGCTGCTGGACGCGCCGGGCATCTATGGCCTCAACCTGCATCATAAGCATCTTCCGGAGATGCAGGCCGTGACGGGACTCGCGTATCCGCCGGTCTTCATGCCGGTCGTGGACGATTATTATAAGGGTATGGCGACGACCATCATGCTGCAGAACCGGCTCCTGCCGGGGCAGCCGAGCGCGGAGGAAATCTGTGCGAAGCTCGCGGACTACTACCGTGACGAGCACTTCGTATCCGTCGTGCCGTTCGGTGAGAACGACAGCAAACTCTACGCAAATAAGCTCGCCGGCACGAACCGCCTCGAGATCGTCGTCTGCGGCCATGAGGAGCAGACGACCGTGACCGCGCTTTTCGACAACCTCGGAAAGGGCGCAAGCGGCGCAGCTGTCCAGAACATGAACATCATGCTCGGACTGCCGGAAGAGACGGGACTCGAGTAATCTTTTATTTCGACATGAATGTAGTTATGTCAGCCATGAAAATTTGAACTATGCGGACTTCTTGACACTGCAGTGGAAAAGGCGTAAATTACGGATAAATCAATACAGAGCAAAAAACGTTGACGAGAAAAAGTAGCAGTTGGAGCGAGCCAGAGAGCTGTCGGAGGGTGCGAGACAGTGGAACGAAAGCTGTGAAAATCATCTCTGAGTTGCGCGCTGAACGCACTGGTTAGTAGGTTACGCCGGGCTGGTCTCCGTTAAAGGACTAAGCATTGATAGATGCGACAGAGTGGTCGTTTTATTCGACAATGAGAGTGGTACCGCAGAGGACTTTACAGCCTTTGTCTCTTTGATAAAAAGAGACAAAGGCTTTTTTTATTGCATTGGCCTCGTATTGATGGAAGAAGCTTTCAACCGCTTCGGCGGATGAAATATAAAAACGTTTACATTTGTGTATACAATTTGAGGAGGAGACATTATGAGAAAGAACAGAATGATGGCCATGATGATGGCCGGCGCGATGGCAGCATCCCTGGCAGCATGCGGATCATCCAGCACACCGGAGGCAACCACTGCAGCAACCGCAGAGACGACAGCCGCAGCCGCAGACACCACGGCAGCCGCAGAGGAGACCACTGCAGCAGGTGCAGAGACCACAGCAGCCGTAGCAGCTGATGATGTCAAGAACGCATCGAACGTACAGCCGGAGATCCCGGAGGGTGCAACCGTGTTCAAGCTTGGTATGACCACGAACGAGCAGGATTCCTTCATGATCGCAGCGGTCAAGTTCGCACAGGATGTACAGGATAAGACCGATGGCAAGTATGCGATCGAGCTTCACCCGAACGGAGACCTCGGCGGTGAGCGTGATATGCTTGAGTCCATGCAGATGGGCACCCTCGATATGGGTATCGTTACCTCCGGCCCGTTCGTAAACTTCTCCCCGGATATGGGCGTTCTCGATATGCCGTATCTCTTCGAGAACAAGGAGCAGGCATACGCGGTACTCGATGGTGAGGTAGGTCGTTCCCTTCTCGATACACTCGAGGGCTCCGGTCTCAAGGGTCTCGCATATGCAGAGAGAGGCTTCCGTGATCTCACAAACAACGTTCGTCCGATCAAGACCGCAGAGGATGTAAAGGGCCTCAAGATCCGTGTTATGGAGAACGAGGTTTACCAGAAGGCTTTCGATGCACTCGGTGTAAACGCAACCCCGATGGCGTGGGCTGATGCACTGACCGCTTTACAGCAGGGCACCGTCGATGGTGAGGAGAACCCGATCAACGTTATCAACTCCTACAAGCTCTGGGAGTCCCAGAAGTATGCAACCCTCGATGGTCACAGCTACTCCACTGCGATCGTCACCATGTCGCTCGATAAGTTCAACGAGCTTGACGCCGATACCCAGCAGGTATTCCTCGATGCAGCACAGGATGCCGCAGAGTATGAGAGAGAGTGGGTAGCTGCACAGGAGGCAGATCAGCTTCAGGCCATGAAGGACAACGGCATGGAGGTTGAGGAGAATCCGGATATCGCTTCCTTCAAGGCAGCTGTACAGCCGGTATACGATGCATATCCTCAGTATGCAGATTATGTAAAGAAGATCAACGACGTCATCGCTACTGTGAAGTAACTTCCGGAGACATCGATACGCGAAATCTTCCTATATACATAGGTTTTAGAAACACAGCTGAGACGGAGCCTGCGAGCGCAGGCTCCGCTTCAGAATCCGGCATTCAGACGATGCCGGACACAGGTAGTGAAAGGGGCAGACAAAGTGGGATTTGTTAAAGCTGTTCATAAGTTATCAGATGCGATCGATAAGGTGATGGGTTACGTCATCTTCGTGATGCTGCTTCTGATGGTCATCATCACCGGTGCACAGATCGTGTGCCGTATCTTCTTTAAGTCACTGCAGTGGTCCGAGGAGGCCACCCGTTATTTACTGATCTGGTGCTCGATGCTCGGCGCCGGCTGCGTGTACAAGCACGGCGGACACATCGCCGTCACGGTACTGCAGGATGTGATGCCGGCACCGGTGAAGAGAGTCATGCAGCTTCTCGTACATGCACTCTGTTTCGCCCTCTGCCTGGTGGTCGTTTATTACGGCTATAAGTATTTCGGTAAGCAGGGAACACAGCTTTCCGCATCCCTCCGCTGGCCGATGCGCTATGTATACTTAGGTATCGACTTCGGATGTGGCCTCATGGCCGTACATGCGCTGGATGCGTTCCTGCAGCAGCTGTTCCACATGGATGAAGTGAAGGAGGTGGAGTCATAATGGCAGCCGTACTGTTTATTTCGTTCGCAGTTTTACTTCTTCTCGGCGTTCCGGTCGGCTTCACCATCGCCATCGCCGCCTTCATCACCCTCGTCGCCGGTGACGTACCTGCCCTTATGATGGTGCAGCGTATCTTCACTGCGCAGGACAGCTTCTCGTTGATCGCCGTGCCGTTCTTCATCCTGGCCGGTGACCTCATGTCGAAGGGTGCCGTATCCAAGGTGCTCGTTGAGTTCGCAGAGTCCCTCCTCGGCTGGATCCGTGGCGGTCTTACCATCGTTTCCGTCCTCGCCGGCATGTTCTTCGCGGCGATTTCCGGATCCGGTGCTGCAACCACCGCTGCGGTCGGTGCGACCCTCATCCCGGAGCTTGAGAAGCGTGGCTATCATGTTGATAAGTCCGCCGCCCTCATCGCAGCCGCCGGTACGATCGGCGTCGTCATCCCGCCATCCGTTCCGATGGTGCTCTACGCCGTTATCGCAGAGCAGTCGGTCAATACCCTTTTCCGTAACGGCTTCATCCCGGGCATCACGATGGGCGCGATCCTGATCGTTATCGCCCTCGTGGAAGCGCGTAAGCTCAACTACCCGAAGGGCACGCCGCTCAGTGTGAAGAACATCCTGAAGACCTTCCTCCATGCGATCTGGGGCATCCTTATGCCGCTGATCATCCTCGGTGGTATCTTCTCCGGCTACTTCACCCCGTCCGAGGCGGCCGACGTCGCGGTTATCTACTCCATCCTCATCGGCTTCTTCGTTTACCGTGACCTCACGCCGAAGGGCCTCATGGAGATCATGAAGAACTCCGCGAAGACCTCCTCCGTCATCATGCTGATCATCGGCTTCTCCGGTCCGTTCGGCTGGGTACTGGCGAACTGGAAGATCCCGGAGATGATTTCGAAGGCCGTGCTCTCTGTTTCGAGCAATGCCTACATCATCCTCTTCCTGATCGGTCTCATCATCCTGGTCGCTGGTGTCTTCATGGAGACCTCCTCCGCGATCATCCTGCTCACTCCGGTATTCCTTCCGCTCGTGAAGGCCATGGGTGTGAGCCTCGTCCACTTCGGCGTCGTCTTCGCCGTCGGCCTCGCCATCGGTATGATCACCCCGCCGGTAGCCATCAACCTCTTCGTCGCCTCGGGTATCACGGGACTTCCGATGACGAAGATATCGAAGGCCATCGTCCCGTACCTGATCGGCCTCATCGTGGTGTTCTTCGTGATCCTCTATGCACCACTGGCTTTCCCGGGCCTGATCCTGGCTTAAGAATTTCGTAAGGGGGTCTGACCCCATTAAATTTTTCTAAACAAGGAGGCACACTATGCGTAGTGATGTAGTAAAGAAGGGTATCGAGCATACCCCGCACCGTTCACTTCTGAAGGCCGATGGCCTGACCGACGAGCAGATCCGCCGTCCACTGATCGGCGTCGTCAATTCATTCACCGAGGTCGTGCCGGGTCATGAGCACCTGCAGCAGATCTCCCGTGCGGTCAAGGATGGTATCCTGATGGCCGGCGGCACCCCGCTGGAGTTCAACACCATCGCCGTCTGCGACGGTATCGCGATGGGCCACGATGGCATGCACTTCTCGCTGTCATCCCGCGAGCTGATCACCGACACCATCGAGTGTATGGCGAGCGGCCACGCCCTCGACGCCCTCGTCTTCATCCCGAACTGCGATAAGATCGTGCCGGGCATGCTTCTCGCGGCCTGCCGTCTGAATCTGCCGTCCGTTTTCGTATCGGGTGGGCCAATGCTGTCTCTTCATCAGCGTGACCTGAACACCGCGTTTGAGGCAGTCGGTGCGTTCAAGGCCGGCCTCATGGACGAGAAGGGTGTCCTCGACATCGAGAATACCTGCTGTCCGACCTGCGGCTCCTGCTCCGGTATGTTCACCGCGAACTCCATGAACTCCCTCTGTGAGGTACTGGGCATGGCGCTTCCGGGCAACGGTACCATCCCGGCAGTCTATTCCGAGCGTATCCGTCTCGCGAAGATGGCCGGCATGCAGGTGATGAAGGTCCTCGAGCAGAACATCCGTCCGCGTGACATCATCACGGCAGACGCGATCGAGAACTGCCTGACCACCGATATGGCCCTCGGCTGCTCCACCAATACCGCACTTCACCTCATGGCGGTCGCGCATGAGGCAGGTGTTCCGTTCGATCTTCATAAGATCAATGAGATCTCCGACCGTACCCCGAACCTCTGCCATCTGGCACCGGCGGGCCACCACCACATGCAGGACCTCATGGATGCCGGCGGAATCTATGCCGTGATCCACGAGCTCGATCAGCATGGCCTGATCCACAGAGACTGTATGACGGTTCTCGGTGAGACCATCGGCGAGGCGACGAAGGACAGCGTCAATCGTAATCCGGAGGTCATCCGTCCGTTCGATAATCCATACCTCAAGGAGGGCGGTCTCGCCGTTCTCTATGGCAACCTCGCACCACATGGCTCCATCGTCAAGCGTTCGGCTGTTGCACCGGAGATGATGGTCAATGAGTGCACCGCGCGTTGCTTTGACTCCGAGGAAGACGCCATCAAGGCAATCTACGGTGGCGAAATCAAGCCGGGCGACTGTGTCGTGATCCGTTATGAGGGTCCGGCCGGCGGACCTGGTATGCGTGAGATGCTCGGACCGACCTCTGCCATCGCCGGCATGAAGCTCGATACGACTGTATCCCTCATCACCGACGGACGTTTCTCCGGCGCATCCCGTGGCGCAGCCATCGGACATGTTTCCCCGGAGGCCCAGGCCGGCGGTACCATCGCGTACGTGAAGGATGGCGATAAGATCAAGATCGACATCCCGAACTACTCCATCAACCTCGAGGTTTCCGACGAGGAGCTCGAGGAGCGGAAGAAGACCATGAAGGTGCGCGAGCAGCGCAACCTCACCGGTTACCTTAAGAAGTACGCGAAGCTCGTACACTCCGCCGACTCCGGCGCGATCGTCGAGTAAATTCGGATGCGAAGCATGCGTTGAACCATGCTGAACGCACGGTCGGATCCGCGGGTATATCGAGGATTTGAACAGAATATCTGACAGCGGATGCATTTCCCACGATGCATTTTGCCCCATAGAGCTCTGCCACTTACGGCAGAGCTCATTTTAAAGTTCAGATGAAATCCATCGATATTTCCATATTGACGACCGTAAAGTAACTACTTAAAATGAGGGGCTGTCAACCCTCTTTCAATAGAAGAAGCCAGGTATTTATACAGATAATCAGGTAGTATATGAGTAAAAGTAATGTTCAGAGCATGACGTCGGGCTCCCCGCTTCGTTTGATCCTCGTTTTCATGATTCCGCTTCTGCTCGGGAATCTGTTTCAGCAGTTTTACAACATCGTCGATGCGATGATCGTCGGGCGTCTCCTCGGCGCGGATGCGCTGGCCGCGGTCGGCTCCAGCTCGAGCGTCCAGTTTCTCGTCCTCGGTTTCTGCATGGGCAGCTGCGCCGGCTTCGGCATCCCGGTGTCCCAGCGCTTCGGCGCAGAGGATATGCAGGGACTCCGGCGCTACGTGTACCACAGCCTCGTGGTGACCGCCATCATCGCCGTGGTGCTGACGACATTGACCGCACTCCTGTGCCCGCTCATCATGCACATCATGCAGACGCCGGACGACATCTACCAGGACGCGTACCAGTACCTGCTGATCATCTTCCTCGGCATCCCGTTCACGCTCCTCTATAACCTGTTGTCGAGTCTGCTCCGCGCGGTCGGAAACTCGAAGGCACCCTTCATCTTCCTCGCGATCTCGACCTTCCTGAACGTATTTCTGGATCTGTTCTGCATCGCGGTGCTTCACCTCGGCTGTGCCGGCGCCGCGCTGGCGACGATCACCGCGCAGGCCCTGAGCGGCATCGCCTGTCTCGTCTACATCATCCGCGTGATGCCGGTACTCCATCCGACGCGCGAGGACTGCCACTGGAACAGTACCGTGGCCCGGAACCTCGTCGTCATGGGCCTGCCGATGGGACTCCAGTATTCGGTCACCGCGATCGGCTCGATGGTCATGCAGTCTGCGAACAACGGCCTCGGCTCCATCTACGTCTCCGGTTTCACCGCCGGCACGAAGGTGAAGCAGCTGATGCTCTGTCCGTTTGACGCCGTGGCCACGGCGATGGCGACCTTCGTCGGTCAGAACATGGGCGCGCATAAGATGGACCGTGTGAAGCAGGGCATTCGCGTGACGCTTGCACTTGCGGTCGGCTACGGCATCGTCGCCGGTGTGATCATGAACTTCGGCGGACACTTCCTCGGCAGCCTCTTCGTCGATGCGGCCAATGTCTCGGTCATTGACGCAGCTGCCCGGTATATGGGCGCACTCGGCATCCTCTACTGGCTGCTCGCCATCCTCGACGTCACACGCTACGCGATCCAGAGCCTCGGCTTCAGCGCACTCTCCGTCATCAGCGGCGCCCTTGAAATGGTCGCCCGCATCCTCGTCGCGACCACCTGCGTCCCTCTCTTCGGCTACAGCGCCATCTGCTGGACCGACCAGGCCGCCTGGCTCGCCGCCTGCGCCTACCTCATCCCGATGCTTCTGCACCTGCTCCATAAAGTGGAACGCGAGCAGGCATGACTGCGTTCACGGCAAAGAGGGCCGGAGGACGGGCAGAAGAAGCCATACGGAGAGACCGTGAATAAATCAAAATTGACCCCTTAGAACCAGTTGGAGTAATTTTCCTTAGCACCCTCTGCAACGCTGAGTTTTCATGAAGAAAACTCAGTGATTGCAGAGGGCCTACTGGTTCTTAGGGGTCAATTTTAGATTTTTCCGGTCTCGTAGTACTGTGCTTCTGCTGCCCGTCCTCCGGACTCTTAACCTAACGTCACCACGACCTCGTGCTGCTCACCGCTGAGCCCCAGCGGGATGACATTGCCGGCGACCGGAGCGCCATCCACCGTCATGGAGACGACACCCTTCTCGGCGTGCGCGTGGTTATCGATCGTGATGTGGTAGTGTGCACCACGGTATGCACGATCGACGGTATAGTGCTCGAGCTGATCCGGAATGCAAGGATCGATGCGTAAGCCATCCAGACTCGGCTGTATACCGAGGATGTACTGGCTCATGCAGGTGAAGGTCCAGGCAGCCGTACCGGTCAGCCAGCTGTTCTTGCCCTCGCCCGGGGTAGCCGCATCGCGTCCGGCTACCATCTGGCAGTAGACATACGGCTCAGTGCGGTGAATCTCCGAGATGTCCTCGAGATAGATCGGGCAGGTCTTCTTGAAGACCTCAAAGGCACGATTACCATGACCGATCATGGTCTCCGCCGCCGCGATCCACGGATTATTGTGGCAGAAGATACCCGCATTCTCCTTGTATCCAGGCGGATAAGAGGAAATCTCACCCAGCTCCACGTGATAACGTGTATAGGCCGGCTGGTTCAGTACGATACCATACTTGCACTCCAGGCGCTTCTCGACGGACGCGAGCGCCGTCGCGGCCTTGCCATCCTCGACACCGATGCCGGCCATGACGCACATGCCCTGCGGTTCGATGAAGATCTGGCCCTCCTCACAGACGTGAGAACCCACCGGATTTGAGTACGCATCGAAGGCACGGATGAACCACTCGCCATCCCAGCCGGCGGTTTCAACCGCCTCTACCATCGCGGCGACCTCCTGATCGACCGCAGTCGCCTCCTCACAAAGACCGATGTGACGACAGATATCCGCATATTCCTTTCCGTACTTCACGAACATGCCGGCGATGAAGACGGATTCCGCGACCGGACCTTCGGATGGACCGGTGGTCTGGAAGCTCTCACCCGGCTCCTCGGAGAAGCAGTTCAGGTTCAGACAGTCGTTCCAGTCGGCACGACCGATGAGCGGCAGCTGGTGCGGCCCCTTATGCGTGACCGTGAAGTTGAAGCTCCGACGGAGATGCTCCATGAGCGGCTTCGCCTCCGTGAAATCCGAATCCCAGGCGCAGGCCTCATCGAGGATCGAGAAGTCACCGGTCTCTGCGATATATGCATGTGTGCAGGCAATCAGCCAGAGTGGATCATCGTTGAAACCGCCACCGATGTCCGCATTGCCCTTCTTCGTAAGCGGCTGATACTGATGATAGCAGGAGCCATCCGGAAGCTGTGTGTTCGCGATATCGAGGATACGCTCACGGGCGCGGGCCGGAATCAGGTGCACGAAGCCGAGCAGATCCTGACAGCTGTCACGGAAGCCCATGCCACGGCCCATGCCGCTCTCGAAGTAGGACGCCGAGCGGGACATGTTGAAGGTTACCATGCACTGATACTGGTTCCAGATATTGACGACGCGGTTCAGCTTCTCATCGCTGCTGTTCACCTTGTAGCTGCTGAGCAGACCATCCCAGTACGCCTTCAGCTCCGCGAGCGCAGCGTCCACCTGGGCGTCTGTCTGGTACTTCGCGAGGAGCGTATCGGCCGGCTTCTTATTGATGATGCCCGGCGTTTCCCACTTCTCGTCGACCGGATTCTCGCAGTAGCCGAGCACGAAGATGAAGCTCTCGGAGGCACTCGGTGCGAGCTCAACCTTCAGATGATGCGAGCCGATCGGCTGCCAGCCATGCGCGATGGAGTTGCGGCTTTCGCCGGCGAGCACCGCCTCTGGATTATGGAAGCCGTTGTAGACACCGATGAAGGCGTCGCGACTCGTATCGAAGCCCGCGATCGGCTTGTTGACGGAATATACTGCGTAGTGATTCCGGCGCTCACGATACTCCGTCTTATGATAGATCGTGCTGCCGATCACCTCGACCTCGCCGGTCGAGAAGTTCCGCTGGAAGTTTGTCTGGTCGTCCTGCGCATTCCAGAGACAGAACTCGACGAAGCTGAAGAGGTCAATGCTTCTGGCCTCTGCACCATCATTTCGCAGGGTGATGCGGTTAATTTCACAGGCATCGTCCACCGGCACGAAGGCCTCGAGCTTCGCCTCGAGCTGATTCTTCCGGCTGGTGATGACGGTATAGCCGAGGCCGTGACGGCACTCATAGGAATCAAGTGCCGTCTGCGTCGGCTGCCAGCCCGGATTCCAGATGCTGTCGCCATCCTTTATATAGTAGTAGCGTCCACCCTGGTCGAGCGGGCAGTTGTTGTAGCGGTAGCGGGTGAGACGGAGGAGCTTCGCATCTTTATAGAAAGAGTAGCCTCCTGCAGTGTTTGAGATAAGACTGAAGAAGTCCCGGGATCCGAGGTAGTTGATCCATGGGAGCGGGGTCTTCGGAGTCGTGATGACATATTCTCGCTGTGCGTCATCGAAATGACCGAATTTCATAAAAGCCTCCTTCTACATATTGAAGAACCATCATTTTTCATTCACACATTCATCGCCGTCCTGGCAGATGCCTCCAGGTAAGCGTTTTCATCTGCATGATCCTTAAATGCCGGAAATTGCAGGCGAAAATTAACGAATTTACGAATACGTTTTCGCTACACATAATTATATTTTCTGTGGCAAAAGTTGTAAATAGGGGCGGCTGAAAAATCAACGAAATGTGTATTTCGTACAAAAACATACTTAAATATCTGTGAAATACTAGCTGTTTACAAGAAGACGAAATCGATTTAGAATGAAAATGCGAAAAGGATTTCGGATAACAAATTCCAGAAGCCGAAACAGAAAAAAGTAATTTCGGTTCCGGCTATCCGAAAGAAAGGAAGACAGCCAACATTATGGTAACCATTAAAGACATTTCGAAAGCGCTGGGTGTTTCACCGGCGACCGTCAGTAAGGCACTGAATGGATATTCCGATATCAATCCACAGACCGCTGAGCGGATCCGGGCGGCAGCGAAGGAAATGCACTATCTTCCGAATATAGCAGCCCGACAGTTGAAAACCAACCGTTCTCATAATATCGGCGTCCTGTTTGTAGATGAAACAAACTCGGGACTTACGCATGAGTACTTCGCCGCGATTCTCAACAGCGCGAAGGAAACCTTCGAAAAGCTCGGCTACGATGTGACCTTCATATCGGATACCATCGCCGGCACGAAGGCCAGCTTCCTGGAGCATGCACGCTACAGAAACTGCGACGGCGTCCTGATCGCCAGCGTGGATTTCACATCCCCGCAGGTGGTCGAGCTCGTGAACAGCGAGATCCCGACCGTCACCATCGATTATCAGTTTGGTGATAAGAGCTCGGTAGTGTCCGACAACGTCGAAGGACAGTATGAACTTACGAAGTTCGTGCTGGAGAGAGGGCATCGTAAAATCGGTCTCATCCATGGTGAGATGACCATGGTTACGAAGAAGCGACTGAATGGCTTCCGAAGAGCACTGAAGGAGTACGGTGTCGAGCTGAATCCGATGTATGAGAAGGTCGGTGCCTTCCATGATACGAAGAGAACAGCTGAGGCAGTGCATGAGCTCATGACCCTTCCGGAGCCGCCGACCATCCTGATGTGTCCGGATGATTACGCAGCGCTCGGAGCCCTGACCGAGCTCGAGAAGATGGGCCTTCGGATTCCGGAGGACATCAGCATCACCGGCTACGATGGCATCAATCTTTCCCAGGTGCTTCGCCCGAAGCTCACGACCTACTTCCAGAACTCGACCGACATCGGTCATCAGTCCGCACGGAAGCTCGTCGAGGAGATCGAAGAGAAGGAAAGCTGCACCGCCGAGCAGATCATGGTCAGAGGAAAGCTCCTTCCGGGACACAGCGTAAAGGACCTCCGGGAAGAGGCATAAAAACGTACATGAAGTATCGGATGATACTTTACATAAAAAGAATCTTTTTTGAGGGAGGACTCAATAATGAAAAAGAATGTTAAACGTTGGCTTAGTATGACGACTGTTGCGACGATGACCGTTGCATCACTGGCAGCCTGTGGCTCATCCCAGCCTGCAGCGACAACCGCTGCACCTGCAGAGACGAAAGCAGAGACCACTGCAGCAGCAACCGAGGCAGCTACTGAGGCGGCGACCGAGGCAGCGGCCGATGAGGGCAAGGTGCTCAATATCCAGTGCTGGAACGAGGAGTTCAAGTCCAGACTGACCGACCACTATCCTGGATATGAGGTAGTGGATGGTACGACGGGTAAGATCGGTGATGTTACCGTTAAGTGGACCATCACACCGTCCGATGATAATGCATACCAGAACAACCTCGATACAGTACTTCCGGAGAACGAGAACGCTTCTGCAGACAGCAAGGTGGATCTCTTCCTGGTAGAGGCCGATTACGCAAAGAAGTATGTCGATTCTGATGTTGAGGTTACCGTTCCGGTCAAGGATCTCGGCCTCACAGAGGATGAGCTCAAGAATCAGTATCAGTACACGAAGGACGTTGTGACCGATGGCGATGGCAATCTCCGTGGTGTTTCATGGCAGGGCTGTCCGGGCGTTCTGATCTACAACCGTCAGGCTGCGAAGGATGTGCTTGGTTCCGATGATCCTGCAGATGTACAGGCTGCTGTAAAGGACTGGGATACCTTTAACGAGACAGCGAAGAAGATGAAGGATGGCGGCTATACCATCACTTCTTCGGTCAATGACTCCTACCGTGTATACTCGAACAACGTCACCACTCCGTGGGTAACGGATGGCAAGATCACCATCGATGACAACATCAAGAACTGGGTAGATGATTCCAAGGCACTCGTTGATGCAGGTGAGACCAAGACCTACGAGCTCTGGTCCGACGACTGGAGCAAGGGCTTCTATCCGGATGGTAAGGTATTCTGCTACTTCGGACCGGCATGGCTCATCAACTTCTCGATGGCTGCAGATACCGATGGATCGATCGCAAACCAGGGCGGCTGGGGTGCTGTTGAAGGACCGCAGGGCTTCTACTGGGGCGGCACATGGATCTGTGCAGCGAAGGGAACCGATAACCCTACACTCGTTGCCGACATTATGAGACAGCTCACCACCAACGAGCAGATCATGACCGACATCGTTAAGAAGGATAGTGATTTCGTAAACAACAAGCCGGCGATGGAAGCTGCTGCAAAGGATGATTCCTATGCATTCAAGGTACTGGGTGGCCAGAACCCGCTCGAGCTCTTCTGTGCAGGTGCAGATAAGATCGACCTTTCCAACATGACCAACTACGATCAGGGCTGCAACGAGGAGTTCCAGAACGCAATGAAGAACTACTTCGATGGCAATGCTTCCTACGACGATGCACTGAATCTCTTCTACACCGCTGTTGAGGAGAAGTATCCGGAGCTTTCACACTAATCGACATACGCATCAGAGAAACCAGAAAGTTTCATTACAGAGCATGATTCCGTAGATACGATTCAGGAACATGCATCACTGAAAAGGCTTTATGGGTAAGAGGTGCCCGCCCGGTAGAGAGGCCGGGTGGGCATTTTTACCTTCAAAATCCAGAAAGGCTGCAGATTATGAAGAAAAAACAGAGTAAGGTTGTGCAGTACAATCGCTGGGGCTACTATTTTCTGATCCCGTTTGTGCTTGTCTATCTTTTGTTTCAGTTTGTGCCACTTGTAACGACGATCTACAACAGCTTCTTCGAGAACTACCGCTCGGGCTTAAAGCAGATCGGACCGAACTTCATCGGTCTCGGAAACTACGTGAAGATCCTGTCGAACGCAGATCTCTGGAAGTACGCCGGGAACACCATGATCATGTGGCTCATCGGTTTCCTGCCACAGATCATCACCTCGCTCCTCCTCGGTGCCTGGTTTACGGATCCATCGCTTCGCCTCCGGGGCCAGCGCTTCTTTAAGACCGTGATCTATCTTCCGAATCTGATCATGGCGAGTGCATTCGCGATGCTGTTCTTCACACTGTTCTCGGATTCCGGACCGGTCAACTCGATTTTGATGCAGCTCGGCATCATCAGTAAGCCGTTTACCTTCCTGAGTAATACGACGGCGGCGAGATCCCTCGTCGGTGCCATGAACTACATCATGTGGTTCGGTAATACGACCATCCTTCTGATGGCCGGCATGATGGGCATCGATACCGCACTCTTCGAGGCGGCACAGGTCGATGGCGCGACCTCGACCCAGATCTTCTTCCGTATCACCCTGCCGCTGCTTCGTCCGATCCTCGTGTACGTGCTCATCACCTCCCTCATCGGTGGTATCCAGATGTTCGATGTACCGCAGATCCTGACGAACGGAACCGGTGATCCGGCACGTAATACGATGACCATGATCATGTGGCTCAACAAGCATCTGTACAGTAAGAACTTCGGTATGGGCGGTGCCCTTTCCGTTCTTCTCTTCATCATCACCGGTGTGCTGAGTATGATCGTCTATAAGACCTCTTCCAGCAGCGAAGTGAACTAAGGAGGCAGCGATATGACAGAAACGAAGCAAAGCCATGGAATGAACATCCATGCCAGACGATTTATCTCGTATCTCGTACTGATCCTCCTGTCCTTCCTGTGCCTCATCTGGTTCTACATCCTGTTTATCAATGCGACCCGTTCGAACGCAGAGCTGACCCGCGGCTTCACACCGATCCCGAGCAGCTACCTCGTGACGAACTGGAAGAACCTGCTGAAGGGTACCCTTCCGGTGGTACGCGGCATGGGCAACAGCTTCATCGTCGCCGGCTTAAGTGCGGTGCTCTGCACCTACTTCTCGACGATGACCGCGTATGCGATCCACGCTTACAACTTTAAGCTCAAGAAGTTCATGTTCACCTTCATCCTGATGATCATGATGATTCCGACCCAGGTCACTGCCCTCGGTTTCATCCAGTTCATGACGAAGCTGAATCTGATGGACAGCTTCATCCCGCTGATCGTTCCGACGATCGCCGCACCGGTCACCTTCTTCTATATGAAGCAGTACATGGACTCGGTCCTTCCGATGTCTCTCGTCGAGGCAGCCCGGATCGACGGCGCCGGTGAGTTCCGCATCTTTAACACCATCGTGCTTCCGCTGATGAAGCCGGCCATCGCCGTGCAGGCGATCTTCACTTTCGTTACCAGCTGGAACAACTACTTCCAGCCGGCCCTGATCCTTCATACCGACACGAAGAAGACCCTGCCGATCCTGATCGCTCAGCTCCGTTCCGCAGACTTCCTGAAGTTCGATATGGGCCAGGTCTATGTCATGATCGCCTTCTCGATCTTCCCGGTCATCATCGTGTACCTCATCCTCTCGAAGTACATCGTCGGTGGCGTCACCACAGGTGGTGTCAAGGGATAAACCCGATTCACACATCTCATTTTTCTTCATAGGTTCTTCAGCCTGAACCGAACAGAACCGGCCCCGCAAGGGGACGGTTCTTTTTAATGATTGAAATTTTTACTTGCAGCGTAATCGCGGAAGCACTGTGCCCATACGACATAGGCGTCGGCGTTCTGATGGATCATCTTATCCGTGCAGAAGTTCGGGTTCAGGTTGCCCTGGCCGTCGGAGAGGGCATCGGCGATGTTCATGTAGCCCCAGCCGTTCTGCTGCGCGAGCTTCTGCATCTCGGTGTTCAGCTTGCGGACGGTCGGATTATCGAAGGCCCAGCTCTTCACACCCGGGAAGCTCTTCGTGTAACCCGGATAGATGTAGGTCGTGCTGATGATCGTGAAGTCGACATCCGGATTGACTGCCTGAATCTGGTGGATGAGCTGTACATAGCGGTTCACGATCTTATCGGTACGGTCGCCGAGGTCGTTGAATCCGAAGAACATGTAGATGTGCTTCGCGTTCATGAGCTTGATGGAGTTCCATACATTCAGGAACTGGCCCTTGTAGATCGGATGCGCGACCGTCTTATCCTGCTCCTCCGGGATCAGTGCGTTGATCAGATTATAGCGGGAGGCGGTCAGGAACTGAAGCTCACCCATGAGCGGATTCGTCTTATTGCCCTGCGCGAACAGCTTGAAGCCATCGGCGACGGAATCACCGATGATGACGGAATCCTGATAGAAATCGAGCACACGCTGATCCTCCTGCAGCGGGAGACCATTGGCCGTGGTTTGTGCGCTCGCCTGCGTCGTGCCTGCAGTCTGTGTCGTGGCCGGTACAGCACGGCTGTCTGTAACGGTGCTGGTCGCTGCCGTCGTCGGACCCGCCATCGGGCCGACCTCTGCCAGTGCAGAGAAGCCGGTAGAGGATACCATCGCTGCGGTCAGAAGTGCAGCGGCCCTTTTTCTGAAACTCTTCTTCATAAACATGCCCTTTCTTCGATGGCGGCGAAGCCCGCCGTCTTTTGATTTTTAAGCACAGTGAACTGCGCATTTTGTGTAAAAAATATCTGTGCTTCCATCCCCCGCATACGCAGCGGGATGCAACACAGATACACTATATGCTGAAATGAAGCTGAAAGCAAGCGTCCGCCGAGATTCGTCCGAAACCGTAAGAAAAACGTCAGGTACGGCGCAGGCGAGGCCTGAAGGGCCGGCAGCCGAAGCGCAGTACTTCGAGCTCGGAAGACTCTAAAATCCTAGCCCTTAGAAGTACCAGGCCCTCCGAGCCTCGCCTGCCTGATTGTAATTTAGAAGATTCCTCCGACGCCGAGATCCGTGTCGATGGTGTTCATGTTGTAGAGCAGCAGCACGTCCGTCACCTCCGGGTGCTCGTTGATAAACGAGGACGGTCCGAAGCGGTAGTAGCGGGTATCGAAGACATATATCTTCTGATAGTGATTCACGAGGAACGGCACCATGGAGTTCGCGTAGCTGTCCTTGATGAGGACGAGCTGGCGGTCCGAGTCGGCGGTTTCGTTCGTGATCTCGACGAGCGGATGCAGGTTATTGAGGAACATTGAGTACTTGTCCTTCTGCGCGAGATAGTCGCGGTTGTACAGCGTGTCCGTCACCTCACCGGTATCCGGGTAGCTCACCGTCAGACGGTTCGCCGGATTTTCGTACAGCGTGATCGCGTCGCCCGGCACCGTGCTGTCGTGCAGCTTCGAGAAGATTGTGCCGTGAAAGTCCGTCGTTACGCAGGTCTTCTGGAAGTCCGCCTCCGGAATCGGGGAGAGCCCGGTGGCGCCGCAGTAGGCCTGATAGCCGACGTAGGCCCCGTGGGTCGTCCAGTGGTGGTCCGTATGATAGTAGAGGCCGGTCGCTGCTGCGGTATCGCTGCCGGCAGCTTCTGTGCTCGCCACTGGCTGCGCGCCGTCAGCATTGCCCGCGGCCCGGGTGCGGTCGGTGGCTTCCTGCGCCGCTGCGGCCTGCAGTGCGCTCCAGGCGTCGACCTTCTGCATGTTCGGCAGGGCTGCGTAGATCTCGTTCATGGTGTCGACCTGGCGCAGTACACCGCGGTCCGGTGCACAGGCCGGGAGCTTCGCGTTGTAGGTACTGATGGCGGTCGGCACGAGCATCACGCGGACGTTCTGCTTCGCGTCGGTCGTGATCGCATCCTGCAGCTTCTGGAACTGTGTGATGATTTTCTGCTGCTGCTTCGGCGTCTTGTAGGCCTCGATGTAGTAGCCGTCCTTCGCGAGGTAGATGTCGTTGATCTCCTCCCGGCCGGTCAGCATCTCATACTTCGTCTTCAGGGTCATGAAGGGATCCCGGAGCGGGAAGTGGTCGGAGAGATAGCTCTGGATGCCGCTCATGTAGGAGCCGTCCTTCAGCGCGGTGAAGCTGTAGACCGGCCAGCTCGCGAGGGCGCGGTTCTCGTTTTCAGAGAATGTCTGCTTCGGTGCCACGAGACACCACACGCTGAAGCAGAGGATGAAGGCCGTGATGAGGCTCACGGTGAGGACCTCGGCCCGGCGTCGCAGGCGCGTGATCGGGGAAGTGGAAAGCGTTTCGCTGTGATCCATGGTTTCCTCCTTTTAAAAACGGAAATACAGGAACGGGTTGTAGCTGTCGTTCACGAGGTACGCGGTTGCGAGCAGGAAGAGCGCGAGGTAGCCGAGCGTGGTCAGCACCGTGCTGACCGTGACGATGCGGCGTGCTGCGGTGACGCTTCCATCCGGGTTTCCACGGACAATGCTTCCGGCGCTGCGCGGATGGCTCTCCGCGTCGCTGTTCGCTTCGGAGTAGCCACAGCGCTCGATGTACTTCGCGAGCTTCGCGCGGAGCCACGGGTAGACCGGGAAGGCGAGGAAGCAGCCGATGATGAGGATCGCGAAGTTGTTTCGGAGATACCAGAGAAGTGTGCTGTTCACGAGCGGTACACCGGCCATGCCGAACATGATCCGGATGTACTGTCCGAGCTCCGTCATATCATCGAACACGAAGATGATGAAGCCGAAGATGACGATCAGGATCGCGTAGAGGTGCTGGAGGATGCGTGGAAGCTTCCGAAGGGCGCTTCCCCAGACATCCTTTTCGAACGCGAGGAGGACACCGTAGTAGAGGCCCCAGAGCACGAAGTTCCAGGCGGCACCATGCCAGAGTCCGGTCAGGAACCAGACGACGAACATGTTCCGGAGCTGCTTCCACCTTCCGTGGCGGTTGCCGCCGAGCGGGATGTACACGTAATCACGGAACCAGGTGCTGAGTGAGATGTGCCAGCGACGCCAGAAGTCGGTGACGGAGACAGAGGAGAGCGGATAGTTGAAGTTCTCGAGGTAGTGGAAGCCGAGCATGCGGCCCATACCGATCGCCATGTCACTGTAGGCGCTGAAGTCGAAGTAGAGCTGGAGCGTGAAGCAGAGGCCGCCGAGCCAGGCACCGAGCACCGAGATCGTCGCCCCCGGACTGAGTACGGTCTGAAGAGAGGTGACGATGCCCTGGGATGAAGCGTCGGCCGACGCAACGGCCGGGCCCATCGTGAAGGCGCTCGACTTGATGAGCTCCCAGACGGCACCGATGGTGTTCGCGAGGAGGACCTTCTTGAAGAGGCCCTGCAGGAAGCGGAGACCGCCGTCGACGAAGCCGTCGAAGCGGATGGTGCGCGCGTGCAGCTCCTCGTTGACAGTGGAGAAGCGGACGATCGGACCGGCGATGAGCTGCGGGAACATCGACACATAGGTGAGGTAGTAGAAGTAGTTTTTCTCGACCGCCACCTCGCGCTTATAGAGGTCGATGGTGTAGCTCATGGTCTGGAAGGTGAAGAAGCTGATGCCGATCGGGAGACCGAGCCGGAGCGGCGTGATCGCGGTGCCGGCGAGAGCATTGATCGTCTCCACCAGAAAATCGGCGTACTTGAAGAAGCCGAGACAGCCGAGGTCGATGAGCACCGACAGCAGGAGGCAGAGCCGGCGGATGGCCGGACGCTGATCCGCGCGGTCCATCACACGGCCGAGCGTGTAGTCGGACAGGGTCTCGAAAATCATGAGCAGGATGTAGACCGGCTCGCCCCAGGCGTAGAAGAGCAGGGAAAATGCGAGCAGGACGTAGTTCTTCCAGCGGAACGGTACCAGATAGTAGAGGATCAGGCAGAGCGGCAGGAAGTAAAAAAGAAACGGGATACTGCTGAAAACCATAGTGAACTCCTGAGAGAAAAGTTGAGCCCGGGTGGGCGTGAGGAATCGGCGTCGCCGAAATGCCGGTGACCGCGGCTCTATGCGGGGTGAGATGCCTCTGGATAAAAAAAGCTGCCACAGGGACGCGGCACCCGGGCATCGGATGGGACCAATGCCGTCGGCCTGCGCTTCTGTGACAGCCCTGTGTGTTCGTGGATCAGCCTACGTTTGCGGAGATCACCTGATCGATCGCGGATGCGTTGTTCGACATGATGAGGTAAACGTAGTTACCGGAGGTCTTTACATAACCGGCTGCAGCCACCTGGTAAGCGGTCGGGTTGTAGTCCTGAAGCTCCGCCTCCTTCTGCTGCTTCACGGTCGCGAGCTGGCTGGAGAGGGTGCTGACGCTGGCGGTATCCTTCGCCTTTAAGATCACGACCGTATCGGCCTGGGTGACATCCTCGGCTGCAGCGAAAACATAGCCATCGAGCTGGGAGGCATCGATGCCGTAGTAGTTTGAGATGTAGCTGTCATCGAAGCTGACCATGCTTGGCAGGTAGCTGGTGACCTTACTGTAGATGTCCGCTGGTGCGGCACCGGTGGATGCGGCCTTCGTCTCAGCAGCGGTGGTCTCCTCTGCCTTCGTTTCGGCTTCGGTCTTTTCCTCCGCCTTCGTCTCCTCCTTTACGGCCTTCTCGTCCTTCGACTCTGCCTCGGCGATTTCCTTCTCGTCCTTCGACTCCTCGGCTGCGGCTGTCGTTTCTTCCGCAGCGGTCGTTGTTTCCTCCGCTACCGTGGTTTCTGCTGCGGTGGTGGTCTCTTCGGCAGCAGTCGTGGTTTCCGCTGCTTCACTGGTGACCGCCGCCGTCGTCACGGCTTCCGCATTGCCCGAACCACAGGCGTTCAGTACCAGCATGGAAGCGGCGAGCATAGCCACCGTCATAAATCTCGTTTTTTTCATAATCAATCTCCCTTATTTCCTATATTATAGTGAATGAAACCGCCGCCGATCCGGCAGCAGCTCCATGATCCAGCCTACAACGCGCTATTATAACGATTTAAACTCGTTTCGACAATGCTTCCGGCGGCTTTTTGTGTGGCGAATCGCGGATTGTCTGTCTGAGGCGGACAAAGGTACGCTTCTCGATGGCGCAGCTGCTGCAGCTGAATATTTGGAATGAAAAGTCGGCGTACAAATAGTATACTAAAGTGCAGATAAGCAGAGCCCGGTCACAGAAGCGTGTGAGACGAGCCTGCCAATGAGACACTATGTACAGGAGGGGAATATGAAGAGAACATGGACGAAGGCGATGGCCACAGTCGCACTTACCGCAGGGATGCTGATGACCTCTGTGAGTGCCGGTTTTGCAGGCGTAAGTGGACGAGGCATCACCCCTTATACAGCGAATACGACACAGACATCCGGCGCCTTCATGGAGCTTCAGGATTATATGTCGAAAGACATCTCGAATCTGAGTGCCGTTCAGCTGCAGCAGCTGCAGAACTATTTTGCGGATTCGATCATCGTGGGTGATTCCATCGCGCAGAATTTCGATTATTACAATGTTGCCAACGGCAAGGGTGATGTCGTTTCGGATAATTTTAAGAGCGCCTCTGCAGCAGCGTATACGGTTTCGGCTGCACTTATGCCGGTGGATGGTGTGACGGCACATCCGATGATCCGGGGACAGCGGATGCGTATTCCAGATGCCGTAAAGGCATTCGGCAGTAAACATGTATACAGCTTCTTCGGCTGGAAGAGCGTTCCGGATCCGAACGCGGCTGATGAATATGAGCAGCTTCTCCGCGAGATTCAGAGAGAAAATCCTGGCGTGGATGTGACGGTCATCAGCGCGACGTATATGTGTAAGGGATTCCAGACTGCGGAAAACAATAACGACATGGTGCGGGCCTATAATGAAAAGATGAAGCAGAAGTGCAGGGAAAATGGCTGGGGATACCTCGATGTGGCTCCGTTTATGAACGACGGGCAGGGGAATCTGCCGGATGAGATGTCCGTCGATAAACAGATACACTATAAGTATCCGTATTACAGCCTCTGGGTGGAGCTCATGAAAAAATATGCGCTCGCCAGATCAGGATATTGATGCACTCGAAAAATAAGCCACAGACCAACAGCAGGAGTTTTATGAGCAAAATCACATTTCAGAAACCAGGTAATTTCATATATCCGGTACCGGCGGTGATGGTGAGCCTCCGGGATCAGGCCGGAAAATCGAACATCATCACGATTGCGTGGACGGGCACGATCTGTTCCGACCCGCCGATGGCCTATATCTCCGTGCGAAAAAGCCGGGCGAGCTATCCGATGCTGGTGGAGAGCGGCGAGTTCGTCATCAACCTTCCGAGTGAGGAGCTCGTGCGGGCACTCGATTACTGTGGTGTCCGAAGCCTCGACCAGGTCGATAAGTGGAAAGAAATGAATCTGCATGAAGGCCAGGCGAGTGTCGTCTCTGCACCGACCATCGAGGAGGCACCCGTCTCCATCGAGTGCAAGGTGACGCAGGTACTCCCACTCGGCACGCATGACATGTTCCTCGCGGAGGTCGTCGCGGTCGATGTCGATGAACGCTACATCGACGAAAAGGGCGCCTTCCATATGGACCAGGTGGGGCTCGTCGCCTACAGCCATGGAGACTACATGTCCCTCGGCGAGAAGCTCGGCAGCTTCGGCTACTCCGTTCGGAAGAAGCCTGCGAAGGCGATGAAATCGACGAAAACTGTGAAGTCGACCGGAAAGTCTGCAAAAACACGGAAGTTTACGAAGGATGGAAAGCCGGTGCAGACGAAAAACAGAAAAGTCAAAAGAGAGAACGAACTGAAATAACACGAACCCGACACAGTGGATGCAGGATGATGAAGCATCGACGGCGTCGGGTTCTTTATATATGTCAACTTGTAAAAAGATGTAAAAGGATGTAAAAAGATGTAAAACAAAAATGAAGATGTAAAAAGATGTAAAAGGATGTAAAACAGAATTCATTAATACTTATTAATATTTATACGGGACATTCTGTGATAAAATGAATGCATCAAATGACGTTTTTCGTGCAGGGAGCAGGTGTACTGTCGCATGGCGAGGGAGATGAATCAAAATCTGAATCGAAATCATAGGGGTCGCAGTTCGAATGGACGGCGATCTTCTTCTGATGCTTATGTTTCCGGTGCACGTCGCTCATCCGGCAGAAGCAGTACCGGCGGTGGGAATCAGGGAAGCGGACGAAGTGCATCCTCTTCACGTTCTGGACAGAATCGGAATAGTGCATCGGCTCAGCGCTCTACGCAGCACTGGAACAGCGCATCCTCGTCACGTTCCACGCAGACGCGCAGCAGTTCGATGAGCAGTGCGCGTGGTCGCCGTCGTGTACTGACAGAAGCCGAGAAGGAGTACTACCGCAGACAGCGGGCGCTGGCGCGTCGCCGGAAGGCGGCACGGAAGCGTGCATACCAGGCGAGAGCCTTCGTGCTGATTACACTGATTCTTATCTGTTTTCTGGGCTTCAAGGGACTTTCCTTCATCGCGAATTACATCGACACCAGTCGTCAAAACGCCGTCAATGCCATGCAGGACATCGACATCCAACGGGATCACAGCAGCATCGATGTAACCGAAAGCACCGGTGCCGCGATGAGCGACGCCGTCACGGCGAACGCACCGGGTGATGCAAGTGCCCTCGGGGACGGCATCAGTACGAATCTCGCAAATGGTGAAACGGGCGGTGCAACCACGACCGGTACCGACATTGCCGATCCGACGCATGTCCTCTCGAACGGACGCTACCTCGACATTACGAAGCCGATGGTGGCCCTCACTTGGGATGACGGTCCGAAGTCGTCGGTCGGAAACCATCTGATGGATCTCCTCGAAGCCAACAACGGTCGCGGTACCTTCTTTATCGTCGGTGAGCGCATCGATCAGGATCCGGATGAAGTGAAGCGTATGGTGGCGGATGGTCATGAAGTCGGGAACCACAGCTGGGATCACGATGAGAAGCTGTCGAAGAAGGGCGTCGACTATATCCGCAGTGAATTTGATAAAACGAATCAGAAGGTCCAGGAACTGACCGGTGTCACGCCGACGCTGGCCCGCCTCCCGGGCGGCATCGCATCTGATGATGTGAAGAGCACACTCACGATGCCGATGATTTTCTGGTCGATTGATACACTCGACTGGAAGACGAAGAACGCACAGTCGACGATCGACGCTATCCAGGGAAACATTAAGGATGGAGACATCGTCCTCATGCACGAGCTGTATGATGCCACCTCGCAGGCTTGCGACACGGTGATTCCATGGCTGAATCAGCAGGGCTACCAGATGGTGACAGTATCTGAGCTTATCCAGTTCCGGCAGGCAAACGTCGCCGGTGGAAACGGCAAGCAGTACAGCGCCTTCCGACCACAGCCAACCGAAGCTGTACCGGCTACGGAAGCCGCGCCGGCGGATGCAGCACCAGCGACGGAGGCTGCTCCGACGGGAGAAGCCGCACCGGCCTGGAAACGTAAAACCAGACAATCAAAGAGGGTGTATAACCGGAAAATCCAGTTATACACCCCTTTTTTAATCGCAATTTGCATTGGAAATCTTCATCCATAATCTATGCTGGCCCATCCTGGCCATCGTGATCTGTCGTTGGCAGCTTTCCCGGCTCTTCAACGAGAGGGGTAAATGATATGCCGGATGATTTCCGGGCAACAAAAAAAGCGGCTGACGGGAGTCGGACCCGCCTATCTGGCTTGGGAAGCCAGCGTACTACCGATGTACTACAGCCGCATAATTAGTATATTTTACGGCGAATATAAGAATTTTTCAATCACAATTTATATTTTGATGCATGTGATTTTGGACCCCTATGTCTCACCTCAACTTGTTTATAACATATTACTTAAACAAGTTCAATCTTCGGTGGTGATTTGCAAACATCACACGGTTTTAGAAAATCGACAAGTGCGAAATCGCTGAGATATGCTACACTATGAAAACAAGTAGAGAAAGAGGAATCCTATGCGATTAGATAAATATTTAGCGGATATGGGCGTCGGCTCCCGCAGTGATCTGAAAAAGGCTATCCGGAAGTCCCTCGTGACGGTGAACGGCGCGGTGGAGAAGGATCCGGGCGCGCAGGTGTCCGCCGAGGACCACATCTGCTTCGACGGCGCGGAGATCCGCTATGCCGAGCAGCAGTACTATATGCTTCACAAGCCGGCGGGTGTTCTGTCCGCGAGCGAGGACCGGCGGCAGACCACCGTCGTCGACCTGATCAATTTAAATGACGAGCTCGTCCGGAAGGATCTCTTCCCGGTCGGCCGCCTCGACAAGGACACCGAGGGCCTCCTCATCATCACGAACGACGGCCACCTCGCGCACCAGCTCCTCGTGCCGAAGCACCACATTGATAAAACCTATTACGCCATCGTGACCGGCACGATCACCGAAGATGACCAGCGCGCCTTCACCCGCGGCATCCGCTATGACGAAAAGCTGACCGCCCTCCCGGCCGCCCTCCGCGTCCTCAGCACCGGAAAAACCGTCGCCGACCTTCGGCGTGCGCTCGGCTTCACCGCAACGAGTGAACGCCTGCTCCGCACCCGTCTCGCCGGCCCTGCCTTCATCGGCGCCGAAGAACCTGCCGACATCACGGACGACACACTCGTAAGCGAAGTCGAAATCACCATCCAGGAAGGCAAGTTTCACCAGATCAAAAAGATGGTAAAAGCCCTCCCCGGTGGAAAAGAAATCCTCTACCTCCGCCGCATCAGCATGGGCGCCCTCCGACTCGACCCGAACCTCGCACCAGGAGAGTTTCGAAAACTCTCGGAGGATGAAATCAAGATACTTAAGAAAGAAACGGAATAATTATGGATAAAAAATCAGTAAGTGAAATCAAGACGAAGTGTTTCAATCGTCAGAACTGCCGCATCGATCGTATGCGTGCCTGCTACGTCAATGAGGAGAAGGAGAAACTCTCGACTTTCCACGACATGTTCCTCCAGCTCGCGGACGAAGAGCAGACGAAGTACTGCGAGATCTTCAAGCGCTCCATGTCCGGCAAGTTCGGACGCAATTTATATAATGTAGAGTTTCCGTACGCCGAGGAGGTCGAGGGTGGTCACCAGGCCTTCCTGTACCAGCTCCAGCAGTCCGAGCTCCGGGACGACACCCTCGTCGAGCAGTTCTTCGACCGCGTGATCGGCAGCTACACCTTCCCGGGCAAGTACCTGATCCTCTTAAGCCACGGCGTCTACGACATCCCGATGAAGATGAAGGACGGTGCCGAGCTCGACAGTGAGTATGTCTACAGCTTCATCCTCTGTTCTATCTGCCCGGTCGAGCTCCTGCACGACGGCCTCTGCTACGATAAGGCCGAGCAGACCTTCCGAAACCGCACCGACGACTGGGGCGTGAAGAACCCGGAGACCGCCTTCCTCTTCCCAGCCTATAATTTCCGGAACACCGACATCCACAGCGCACTGTACTACACGCGTCATCCGGAGGAACGCCACGAGGAGATCGCCCTCGACGTGCTTGGCACCGAGCTCAGCCGTACCGAGAAGGACCAGCAGAATGTCTTCCGTGAGATCATCGAGACGACCCTCTCCGGCGACTGTACATTCGAGACCATCCGAAACATCAACGAAGATCTCAAGGAGATGATCGAGGAGAACAAGAAGGACAAGGAAACCGACGATCAGGTCGCCCTCGATAAGAACGAGATGAAGAAGCTCCTCGCCCGAAACGGCGCAAACGACGAGCAGCTCCACCAGTTCGAGCGCATCTATGACGAGGCGGTCGGCGACGACACGACCCCGCTGCTCGCGGAAAACGTGCAGAGCCAGAAAAACCTGGTGGTGAAGTCCCTCACGATGAAGCTCGATGTGAAGTCGGAGAACGCCGGCCTCGTCGAGACCCGCGTGATCGACGGCCGCGAGTACCTCCTCATCCCGATCGCGGACGACATCGAGGTGAACGGCATCAAGATCCGCCAGAACCTCCAGCCGGAGGATTAAAATGGCAAATATCAATGAATATCTGGACTGGCGGGGCGATGTGCCCTTCAGCATCGACCCCTTTAACGATGTGGATAACCTCATCCTGAGCGAGCTGGCCTATACCGATTTCGAGGGGATCGTGCCACCACTGGGCAGCGGCGAGAGCATCTCGCTCCGCGAAGCGTATGCGGCCTTCTTTCAGCGCCATACCCGCGAAGAAATCGAGGCCGAGACGACCTTCTACCACATGGCCCCCTTCGTGATGGATCATCTCGTCGCGAGCCGGCGCTTCCAGAACCTCCGCTTGGCAAATTACGTGAATCTCATCGACGAGGCGAAGGACGCGCAGTTTTCGGCCGTCACCTTCCTGCTCGGGCGGGAGGTGCCGATCGCCCTCGACTGTGCCAGCGATGCCACACATGCGCGCATACAGCTCCCGGCAGATGAACGCGAAACCGCCTATGTCGCCTACCGCGGCACCGATGATTCCATCGTCGGCTGGAAGGAAGACCTGAACCTCTCATACCAGCTCCGCACGCCCGGGCAGCAGTCCGCCGTGCATTATCTCGACGAGCTCTTCCGAGGATCATGTCTCCGGCTCCTGGTCGGTGGCCACTCGAAGGGCGGCAACTTCGCCGTGTACGCTTCCGCCTTCTGCGACCCGGCGGTCCGTCGGCAGATCTGCCGCATCTATACGAATGACGGCCCGGGCTTCCTGCCGGAAATCACGGAATCAACGGCGTATCAGCAGATTCAGCCGATGATCGTCAGCACGATCCCGGAGAACTCTCTGATTGGCATCCTGCTGACGAGCGACATCGACCATCATGTCGTGCAGGCCGTCGGCATGGGCATCATGCAGCATGATCCCCTCAGCTGGCAGGTGTATGGAAATCATTTCGTGGAAGCGGAGAAACGGACAGCGACCTCCCTCGCGGCCGAACGAGGTATGCGGACCTGGCTCGAGGAACTCAGCATTGACCAGCGGATCCTCTTCATCGAGACCCTGTTTGACGTGTTTCAGTCCGGCGGTGCCCATACCTTCACGGAGCTCTTCGAGGATAAGGCCCGCCTGATCGCCGACATGCTCCGCGTCGCTGCCTCGCTCCCGAAGGAAAAGCAGCAGGAGCTCCGTCGCATGCTCGCTGAGTTCGCCCGCATCGGCGTACGTGTGCTGATCACCGGGGCCCGTGAAAACACGACGAGCATCGCTGAAAAGATTCTCCCGACGAGTGCAGACATCGGCGATGCACTGAAAAAGCTCGCAGAGAACCGCAGCAGTGGACAGCTGAGTGAAGATGAAAAGTAAGAGGTAGTATATATGAGTGAAGCAAAGAAGAAGGCCCTGGTGGCAATGAGCGGCGGTGTCGACAGCTCCGTGGCGGCCGCGCTGATGTGCGACGCCGGCTATGATGCGATCGGTGTCACCATGAAGCTGTATAATAATGAAACCGTCGATGTCTGTCGCGAAAATACCTGCTGTACCCTCGAGGACACCGAGGATGCCCGCCAGGTCGCTACGAGCCTCGGCATGCCGTACTATGTCTTTAACTTTACCGAAGACTTCGACCGTCAGGTCATCGAACGCTTCGTGCGGACCTACGAAGAGGGCGGCACCCCGAACCCGTGCATCGACTGTAACCGCTATATGAAGCATGAGAAGCTCTATCACCGCGCCGAGACCCTCGGCTGCGACGTCATCGTCACCGGCCACTACGCCCGCATCGAGCAGGACCCGGCGACCGGTCGCTGGTTGCTCAAGAAGGCGAAGAACCTTGCGAAGGACCAGAGCTACGTACTCTACTTCCTGACCCAGCAGCAGCTCGCCCATACCATGTTCCCGCTCGGAAACTTCGCCTCGAAGGAAGAGGTGCGCGAGGCCGCGGAGAAGTACGGCTTCATCAACGCACGGAAGCACGACTCCCAGGACATCTGCTTTGTCGTGAACGGTGACTACGGCGACTTCATCGAGCACTATACCGGAAAAAGCTTCGCGCCTGGAAAGTTCGTCGACACCGAGGGCCATGTGCTCGGTGAGCATAAGGGCATCATCCGCTACACCATCGGCCAGCGAAAGGGCCTCGGCCTCGCTCTCCCGGCCCCGATGTACGTCTGTGGCAAGGACATGGAGAAAAACGAAGTTATCCTCACCACCGGCCCGGCCCTCTACAGCAGCGCCCTCATCGCCGACCACTTCAACTGGATCCCGTTTGACGAACCGACCGAAACGGTTCGCGTCACCGTGAAGACCCGCTACAAGGCGAAGGAGGTCCCGGCCACCGCCGAAGTCCTCCGCGATGAAAACGGCCTCTCCACCGGCCGCGTCATCGTCCGCTTCGAGCAGCCGGAACGCGCCGTCGCCACCGGCCAGGCCGTCGTCCTCTACGACGGCGACACCGTCGTCGGCGGAGGCACCATCCGCGAAGCGATCAGGTGAATCGGCCTGCACTGCTCCCGAAAATGTACATCTTAAGCGGATTTTAAAGAAGTTTAAATTTGTATATGAGATATGATTGTGCTAAAATCCACATAAGTATGTGAAGATACGGGGGTTCTGCGCCCATTTCCGCAACCCCGCCCATCTAAAGGAGACATTATGAAGGGAATTATTCTTGCCGGTGGATCCGGTACGAGATTATATCCGCTGACCAAAGTAACCTCCAAGCAGTTACTTCCGATTTATGATAAGCCGATGATCTACTATCCGCTCAGCGTCCTCATGAACGCCGGCATCCGCGACATCCTGCTTATTTCAACACCGAACGATACCCCGCGCTTCGAGGACCTGCTCGGCGACGGCAGCCAGTTCGGCATCAACTTACAGTATAAGGTACAGCCATCCCCGGATGGACTCGCACAGGCCTTCATTCTGGGCGCTGACTTCATCGGTGACGATTCCGTCGCGATGATTCTCGGCGACAACATCTTCTCCGGCCACGGCTTCAAGAAGGCACTCCGCCAGGCTGCTGCGAAGGAATCCGGCGCGACCGTTTTCGGCTACTATGTCGATGACCCGGAGCGTTTCGGTATCGTCGCCTTCGACGAGAACGGAAAGGCCATCTCCATCGAGGAGAAGCCGGAGCACCCGAAGTCCAACTACTGCGTGACCGGTCTCTACTTCTATGATAACCGCGTCGTAGAGTACGCGAAGAACCTGAAGCCATCCGCACGTGGCGAGCTCGAGATCACCGACCTAAATCGGATCTACCTCGAGAACGGCGAGCTCGACGTCACCCTGCTCGGACAGGGCTTCACCTGGCTCGACACCGGTACCCACGAGTCCCTCGTCGATGCGACGAACTTCGTCCGCACCATCGAGACCCACGAGCATCGTAAGATCGCCTGCCTCGAGGAGATCGCCTATCTCAACGGCTGGATCGGCCGTGATAAGGTCGAGGAAGCCTACGAGATGTATAAGAAGAACGAGTACGGCAAGTACCTGAAGGACGTGCTTGACGGCAAGTATGTCGATAAGATCACAGAGCAGAACGAGCTCGGTAAGTAACCATAGCTGAAATGAGGCTCTGAAATCATCGATGATCATAAACGGCAGTATCCGGCACGAAACGCCCGGGCAGCCGATGATCCAGGAAAGGAATGTAATATGAAATATATCGTAACCGGTGGCGCCGGCTTTATCGGCGGCAACTTCATGCACTTCGCAGTCAACACCTATCCGGAGGATATGTGGATCTGTCTCGATGCCCTGACCTATGCAGGTAACCTCGAGACCCTCGCACCGCTCGAGGGCAAGCCGAACTATAAGTTCGTCAAGGGTGACATCGCTGACCGCGCGTTCATCTTCAAGCTCTTCGAGGAGGAGAAGCCGGATGTCATCATCAACTTCGCTGCGGAGTCGCACGTAGACCGTTCCGTGACGAACCCGGACATCTTCCTTCAGACGAACGTCGGCGGTACCGTAACCCTGCTCGACGCCTGCAAGAAGTACGGCATCCAGCGTTATCACCAGGTTTCCACCGATGAGGTATACGGCGACCTGCCACTGGACCGCCCGGACCTCTTCTTCACCGAGGACAACAAGATCAAGGCATCTTCCCCGTACTCTGCATCGAAGGCAAGTGCAGATCTCTTCGTCATGGCGTACCACAGAACCTTCGGTATCCCGGTGACGATCTCACGCTGCTCGAACAACTACGGCCCGTATCACTTCCCGGAGAAGCTGATCCCGCTCGTCATCTCCAGAGCGCTCAATGATGAGAAGATCCCTGTATATGGCAACGGCGCAAACGTACGTGACTGGCTCTATGTCACCGATCACTGCAAGGCCATCGATCTGATCGTCCGGAAGGGTAAGCCAGGTGAGGTCTACAACATTGGCGGACACAACGAGCGCACCAACCTCGAGGTCGTGAAGACCATCCTGAAGGCACTCGGTAAGCCGGAGTCCCTCATCGAGTATGTAAAGGACAGACCGGGCCACGATCTCCGCTATGCGATGGACCCGACGAAGATCGAGACCGAGCTCGGCTGGCAGCCGGAGTACACCTTCGATACCGGTATCCCTGTCACGATCGACTGGTATCTCAACAACAAGGAGTGGTGGGAGCACATCGTTTCCGGTGAGTACCAGAGCTACTTCGAGAAGATGTATGTACAGGGTAAGGGTCTTCAGTAAATAGCCGATTCATCCCTCGCATGTATATGTGAGGGATTTGCTTTTTTTAAGACTGAAAATAAGAGGTTTTTTATGAAAATATTTGTAACAGGTGTCAATGGCCAGCTCGGTCACGATGTGATGAACGAACTCGCGAAGCGCGGCTATGAGGGTGTCGGCACGGACATCCAGCCGGTATACAGCGGCGTGATGGATGATTCGGCGGTGACCCGTATGCCGTATGTGCAGATGGACATCACGAATCGTGCCCAGGTTTCCTCCATCATCCGTGAGCTTCATCCGGATGTCATCGTGCACTGTGCGGCCTGGACCGCGGTCGATGCTGCGGAGGATGAGGCGAATCGTCCGAAGGTAAAGGCGATCAATGTCGACGGCGTGCAGAACATCGCGGACGCCGCGAAGCTCGTGGATGCGAAGATGATCTATATCTCCACGGACTACGTCTTCGACGGCCAGGGCGAGACCCCGTGGCAGCCGGACTGTAAGGACTATGCGCCGCTCAACTACTACGGTGAGACGAAGCTTGGCGGTGAGCAGGCTGTGGCCCGCACCCTCGAGAAGTATTTCATCGTCCGCATCGCCTGGGTCTTCGGCCTCAACGGAAAGAACTTCATCAAGACCATGCTGAACGTCGGAAAGACCCACGATACCGTACGCGTGGTCAATGATCAGATCGGGACACCGACCTATACACTGGACCTCGCACGACTGCTCGTGGATATGCTTGAGACCGAGAAGTACGGCTACTATCATGCAACCAACGAGGGCGGCTATATCAGCTGGTATGATTTTACGAAGGAAATCTACCGTCAGGCCGGCTATACCACGAAGGTCGTGCCGGTGACCAGTGCCGAGTACGGCGCGAGCGTGGCGGCCCGTCCGTTCAACTCCCGCCTCGATAAGTCGAAGCTTCGCGAGGCCGGATTCACACCGCTCCCGACCTGGCAGGATGCGGTCGGCCGTTATCTCGAGGCGCTGAAGAGAAGCGAAGTATAAGGAGAGAATATGGGAAAATATTTTGGAACCGATGGTTACCGTGGTGAGGCCAATGTCAATCTGACGGCCGACAGTGCCTTCCGTGTAGGCAAGTTCCTCGGATGGTACTATGGACAGCAGAAGAAAAACGGCGAGCACTGCCGCATCGTCATCGGTAAGGATACGAGACGTTCCAGCTATATGTTTGAATATGCGATCGCCGCAGGAATCACTGCGACCGGTGCAGATGCCTACCTTCTGCATGTGACGACGACCCCGTCCGTCGCCTATGTGGCCCGCTCGGAGGACTTCGACTGTGGTGTGATGATCTCCGCCTCCCATAATCCGTACTATGATAACGGCATCAAGGTCATCAACGGAAACGGTGAGAAGCTCGGCGATGATGTCATAAAGAAGATCGAGGATTACCTCGACGGTGTAACCCCGGAGGTGCCGCTCGCGACCCGTGCGGATATCGGACGCACCATCGATTTTGCGGCCGGACGGAACCGCTACATCGGTTACCTCATCTCACTGGCTACCCGCAGCTTCAAGGGAAAGAAGGTCGCCCTCGACTGCTCGAACGGCTCCGCTTCCTCGGTTGCGAAGTCCGTCTTCGACGCACTCGGCGCCGATACCCATGTAATCAACAACGAGCCGAACGGCACCAACATCAACGACAAGTGCGGATCGACCCACATCGAGTCGCTTCAGAAATATGTCGTGGAGCAGGGCTGTGATGTCGGCTTCGCTTACGACGGTGATGCGGACCGCTGCCTCGCCGTCGATGAGGATGGTCGTGTCGTCAACGGTGACCAGATCATGTATGTCTGTGGCTGCTACATGAAGGAGCAGGGACAGCTGCAGGATAACACCATCGTGACCACCGTCATGTCGAACTTTGGACTTTATAAGGCACTCGATGAGGTCGGCATCCGGTATGAGAAGACGAAGGTCGGCGACCGTTTCGTCTATGAGAACATGTCACAGAACGGCTTTTCCCTCGGTGGAGAGCAGTCCGGACACATCATCTTCCTGCGTCATGCGACGACCGGTGATGGTATCCTGACCTCCATCAAGGTGATGGAGACGATGCTTGCGAAGAAGCAGTCTCTGAAGCAGCTGGCGGCTCCGTTTGTTGTCTTCCCGCAGGTGCTGAAGAATGTGCGCGTCCTCGACAAGGAGACGGCACAGAATAACCCGGCGGTGCAGAAGGCTGTACAGGAGGTGACCGAGGCCCTCGGAAACGATGGTCGTATCCTTCTCCGTGCATCCGGCACCGAGCCACTCGTACGTGTCATGGTAGAGGCGGACACACAGGAGAAGTGTGAGCGTTATGTCGATCAAGTTATCGCAGTTATGAACAAAGAGGGGCTGGTCCTCACTGTTCAGTGACGCTATAATAAGAAATTATACAGATGTACGCACATATAACCGTGTGGTATATGTGATAGACTGAGACATAATAGAGAAGACTTTCAAGGAAAGGAAGCGGCAGCTATGTTAAATTACAAGCGTTACAGACGTTTTCCAGCGTTCAGATATCCGGAAAGAACCTGGATGGATAAGGAAATCACGGAGGCACCGATCTGGTGCTCTGTCGATCTACGTGATGGTAACCAGGCGCTGGTGGATCCGATGAGCGTAGAGGAGAAGATCGAGTTTTTCCAGATGCTTGTAAAGCTGGGCTTCAAGGAAATCGAGGTGGGCTTCCCTGCCGCATCGCAGATCGAGTATGATTTCCTGCGTCAGCTGATCGAGCGGAAGATGATCCCGGATGATGTGACCGTACAGGTGCTGGTGCAGTGTCGTGCCGAGCAGCTCGAGCGTACCTTCGACTGCCTCGCCGGTCTCAAACAGGCTATCGTCCACATCTATAACTCCACTTCCGTCCTTCAGAGAGATGTGGTGTTCCATAAGAGTAAGGAAGAAATCATTGACATCGCCCTGACCGGTACCCAGCTCGTAAAGAAGTATGCCGCCGGCTTCCCGGGCCATATTCGCCTCGAGTATTCACCGGAGTCCTTCACGGGCACCGAGATGGATTACGCGGCCGAGATCTGTAACGCCGTGCTCGACGCATGGGAGTGCGGTGAGGGCCGCGAGGTCATCATCAACCTGCCGTCCACGGTGGAGATGAATACGCCGAATGTCTATGCCGATCAGATCGAGTATATGTCGAAGCACCTCAAGCACCGTGAGCATGTGATTCTGTCCGTGCACCCGCACAACGATCGTGGTGAGGGTGTCGCGTCCACAGAGCTTGCACTGCTTGCCGGTGCAGACCGTGTCGAGGGTACGCTCTTCGGAAACGGTGAGCGTACGGGCAATGTCGACATCCTGACGCTCGCCTATAACATGTTCTCCCAGGGTGTGGATCCGAAGCTCGAGCTTGAGGATATCAACAGCATCAAGGAGGTCTACGAGCGCTGCACGAAGATGACGATTCCGCCGAGACAGCCGTACGCCGGCGCGCTCGTATTTACAGCGTTCTCCGGTTCGCATCAGGATGCCATCAACAAGGGCGTACAGGCGATGCACGAGCGCCAGAGCGCGATCTGGGAGGTTCCGTACCTGCCGATCGACCCGGCCGACATCGGTCGAAAGTACGAGCCGATCGTCCGTATCAACAGCCAGTCCGGCAAGGGCGGTGTCGCCTTCGTCATGGATGCGCAGTTCGGCTACAAGCTGCCGAAGGGCATGCAGCGTGAGTTTGCGGATTATATCCAGGCTCTGTCGGAGCAGGAGGGCGAGGTGTCACCACAGGAAATCTACGATATCTTCCAGGCAGAGTACGTCGAGACGAAGGAGCCGATCCACTTCAAGAACATCCGTACCACCGATACCGAGAACGGCGACGATACCTATACCACGATGGCCCATGTGACCTATCTCAGTCATGGTAGCCTGCAGCACTTCGATGGTGTCGGCAACGGACCGATCGATGCGGTGATTTCGGGTCTTGCAGAGGAGCTGAAGATCAACATCAAGGTTCTCGATTACCAGGAGCATGCGCTCGGTACCGGTTCGAACGTAAAGGCGGTTTCCTACATCCACCTGCTGGATGTGAATACCGGCAAGACCAGCTATGGTGTCGGCTTAAGCTCCAACATCACACGTTCTTCGATCCGTGGTCTCTTCAGTGCGGTGAACCGCATGTTCTTCCCGGAGGAAGCAGAGGCGGCTGGAAAGAAGCGTGTCGAGCAGAAGAAGGCCGGACAGAATCCGCGGGATCTCTTCGGAAATTCATAAATAAACATGCCGGAAGAGGCTGTCGCAGAGCGACAGCCTCTTCTTTATTAGCTGAAATTACGTTATAATAGTGTGAATTATGCAATGATGCGCTGTCTGGCGCAGAAAGGCGACGACTATGAATATCGTGTATGCATCTGACGAGGGCTACTGCCAGCATATGGCAGTGTCCATCGTGTCTCTGATTGAACATAATAAAAGTGAGCAGCTGACCTTTCATATCCTGTCCGACGGGATCTCGATGGAGAAGGAGGATCAGCTTCGTGCCATGGTCCGTGGCTATGGAAAGAAGATCGTATTCTATCCAATCGAGCATCTGATGGAGGAGCTCCGGGGGCAGATCTATGGTCTCGACACGGGGCGCTTCCGCATCACGACGCTCGCGCGTCTTCTGATGGGCTCGATTCTGCCACGGATGGTGACGAAGGTGCTGTACCTCGACTGTGATACCGTGGTGCTGCGTTCGATCGCACCGCTCTATCGTCTGCGCCTCGAGGAGAACATGGCGGCGATGGCGGCGGAGCCGACCATCTATCCGGAGGTGAAGGAGAAGATCGGTCTCACGGAGGAGGATACCTACTTTAATGCCGGTATGCTGCTCATGAATCTGTCCGCATGGCGACTTGAGGATATGGAGGCGAACTGCTTCGCCTACTATAATCAGATGGGCGGACAGTTGCCGTTCAATGATCAGGATGTCCTGAATCATGTGCTGAAGGGACGGATTCGGCGTGTCGGCCAGACCTATGATTTCATCACGAATTACTACTACTTCCGCTATGAGACGCTCTGTGCGAAGTCTGCCTCCTTCGCCCGCGGTGAGTCGAAGGAGAGCTTCCATCTTGCGAAGCATCATCCGGTCATCGTGCACTTCGCTTCGGATGAGCGTCCGTGGAACCGTGGAAACCTCAATCACTATACGCGCGCCTACGATAAATACCTGAAGAAGACCCCGTTTGCCGGCGCTGCCCGTGTGAAGGGAAAGGAAGCCTACATGGCCCTCTACCATGCGATGAACATCGCGACCTTCCTGTGCCCGCAGGTACGACAGTATATCTCAGACAGGTACTATCATGAACAGATTGAAAAATAAGAAAATACTCCTGATCATGCCGTTCTTCTATCACTATGAGGACGCCATAAAAGCACATCTCGAGCAGGCCGGTGCGGAGGTCTGGCTCGTGGATACAAACATCCATGCCTACGGCCTCGGAAAGAAGCTCGTCATGTTCTACACGAAGCTTCTCCGTGACCGCCTGGTGTACCGCTACTATGAGCAGGCACTCCGGGATGTGCCGGATACCGTCGACGAGGTCATGATCATCAAGGGGACCTGGATGACCGATGAGGTCTTCCACGCGCTGCAGGCGCGCTTCGCATCGGCCGATTTCCGGATCTATCACTGGGACAGTGTCGCGACCTTCCCGGATCAGCTCCGCATCAACCGCTTCTTCACGAAGATCTATACCTTCGATCCGGTGGATGCCGCACAGTACGGCTGGATCTACCGCCCGACCTTTTTCGAGGAGGAAATCTGCCATCCGTCGGAGGAGAAGCGCTACGACTTCCTCCTCATCTGTTCGATGCATACGCGTCGGATGGAGGTGCTCCGTAAGCTGAAGGCCCTTGCGGAGAAGCAGCAGAAAACACTCTACAGCTACATCTATGTGCCGCGGCTTCAGTACATCCGGGAGACGCTGCTCCGGCATAATCCCCTCTATGAGGGCGCCCGGGATGCACTGCACTTTCAGCCGCTCCCGCAGGCAGAGACCTATGCGCTCTATCCGCACACGCGCTGCATCGTGGACTATACCTTCCCGCAGCAGAACGGCTTCAGCATGCGGACCTACGATGCCATGGGCTGCCGCTGCAAGCTCCTCACGAACAACCCGCATGTGAAGGATGCGGATTTCTATGATCCGCAGAACATCTATGTCTATGACCCGGATCACTTCGAGATCCCGGCGGATTTCCTGGACACCCCGTATCGGCCGCTGCCGGCGGAAGTCTATGATCGCTACCGGCTCGACGGCTTCCTGCAGGAGCTGTTCGGCTGAGAAAGGAAACTATGGTCACGGTCCTTTTATGTACATATAACGGCGCGGCGTACGTCCGCGCGCAGCTTCAGTCGATCCTCGATCAGACGGTGCAGGACCTGCATGTGGTGGTGTCGGATGACGGCTCCACGGATGAGACGCTGGCGATCGTCGAGGCGATGGCGGCAGCACATCCGGGGCGCATCACGATCCTCCGGCAGGATCCGCCGACCGGCAGCGCGCAGCGGCACTTCCTGAAGCTCCTCGTGGAGCGGGCCTACGATGTGCCGGGCAGCACAGAGACCACGACGGTCGATACAGATCCTGTGCAGCGCGACATAAATGATGCAGCGTCGGCACCGGGGCAGCGATCGGCGGACGGGACACGCGTTCGTGCCGACTACATCATGCTGTCCGACCAGGATGATGTATGGCTTCCGGAAAAGGTCGAGAAGACGCTCGCGCGTATGCAGGCGGACGAAGCGGCCTGCCGGACCGCCGGAGAGGCCAATGCGCCCATCCTGGTGCACTGCGATTCACGCATCGTCGACCGGGAACTCCGGGAGATCGCCCCGAGCTTCGTGGCCTACCAGAAGATGACGCCGTCCCGCTGCCAGCTCCAGCAGCTGCTCGTGCAGAACAACGTCGTCGGCGGTGCCCTCATGATGAACCGTGCTCTGGCGGAGCGCATCACGGAGACCCCGGCGCACTGCGTCATGCATGATCAGTGGATTGCGCTCGTGGCGAGTGCCTTCGGACACATCGATTTCGTGCCGGAGTCGCTCTATCTCTACCGACAGCACGGGGACAATGTCCTCGGCGCCGGGAAGGGCTCCCGCATCATGGAGATCCTCGGACGCTTCGGCATCGGCCGGAAGGACGGAAAAACGAAGGCCGAGATGGATGCACACTCGCAGGGGGTCTATCGGGAGATGTTTCTACAGGCGGAGTGCTTCCGAAGCTGTTTCGATGCGGAGCTCTCGGCACAGCAGAAGCAGCTGCTCGACGAGTTCACAGCGATTCCGAAGCGGAACCGGCTCGGGAAGATCTGTACGATCCTCCGCTACGGCTTTACTTATAATCTATTTCACAGGACGGTGGGCGAATGTCTCTTTATCCAGTAAATGACATCATGGTCTCGGTGTGTGTCGTGACCTACAACCATGGAAAGTATATCGGTACCTGCTTAGATCACATCCTCCGACAGCGCCGGAAGTTCCGCATCGAGATCCTCATCCATGATGACGCCTCGACGGATGGCGCGCAGGAGGTGATTCGGGCCTATCAGAAGCGGTATCCGGACATCATCAAACCGATTCTCCGGGTGGAGAACCAGTACAGTCAGGGCATCACGAACATCTCGGGGGCCTTTAATTTCCCACGCGCGGTCGGAAGGTACGTCGCGCTGACGGATGGCGATGACTACTGGTGCGACGATTATAAGCTGCAGCGGCAGGTGGAGTATATGGAGGCGCATCCGGAATGTGGATTTACCTTCCACTCGGCGAAGGTGGTGAATGAGGATGGCGCGCTCGTGAACGGAGAGCTCATGCGCCCGTATCATGCATCCCGTGTGGTTAAACCGGCGGAGCTGGTGGATAAAGCCATCGGCAGCCCCTTCGCAAGCTTCCTCCTGCGGCGTGAAATCGTCGAAAAACTGCCGGATTACTATGTGGACTGCCCGGTCGGCGACCGTCCGCTCGAGCTGATGGCGGCGGATTACGGGGACAGCTACTACTTCGATGAGCCGATGAGTGTGTACCGCTTCGGCATCCGCGGCTCCTGGACGGAAAACCAGATGAATGGGGACTATGTGGAGAAGCAGCGGAAATATGCTGCCGATATGTGGAAAATGTATCACCGCTTCGATGCGGAAACCGGTGGACGCTTCCACGAAGCCTGTGAGCACGCGGGTCGACGTGTGGAATTCCTGACCGCCGTCAACACACGAAACTTCGACGTGATCTATCGGCCGGAGAATGCAGACTTTCTGCAGGAGCTGAGCCGACATGACCGTTTCTTCATCGACTTCGAGCATCGCTTCCCGAAACTGTATCATGGACTCCGGAGATTATTAAAAAAATGACAGAGAATTCACTGAAATCAAAGGTGGTGCAGGGCCTCTTCTGGAAGGTGCTCGAGCAGGGCGGCTCCCAGGGCATCCAGTTCGTCGTCGCACTCGTCCTCGCGCGTCTCATGACGCCGGAGGAGTATGGCACGATCAGCCTGATCACCATCTTCATCACCATCGCGAACACCATCGTACAGTCCGGCTTCGCGACCGCCCTCGTGCAGGGAAAGGAGGTCGAGGACGAGGATTACTCCTCCGTCTTCTGGATCTCGATGCTGCTGTCGGTCGTGCTGTACATCGCCCTCTTCCTCGGTGCACCGTGGATCGCCGCCTACTTCCGCACACCGGTCCTCGAGGCCCTCGTCCGGGTGATGGGCGTCGTGCTCTTCCCGGGGGCCGTGGTCTCGATTCAGACCGCCTTCGTCTCCCGGAACCTCCGCTTCCGGCAGCTCTTCCAGTCGACGATGGTCGCGGTCGTGATCTCCGGCGTCGTCTCCATCGCACTCGCGATGCAGGGCTTCGGCGTCTGGGCGATGGCCGCGCAGCAGATCGTGTATTACTTCGCCCTGATGCTGGTGCTGTTTGTGACGATCCGCTGGTATCCGCGCATCCTGCTCCGGACAGAGCGCCTTCGGAAGCTCTTCAGCTTCGGCTGGAAGATCCTCGTGTCTGGTCTCCTCGACACCCTCTGGCAGAACATCTATGGCCTCATCATCGGCCGGAAATATACGAGCGCCGACCTCGGCGCCTACAACCGCGGCGAGCAGTTCCCGAAGATCATCTCGACGAATCTCGCGACCGCCATCCAGTCTGTGCTCCTGCCGGCCTACAGTAAGAAGCAGGACGACCCCGATGCACTGCAGCGCATGGCACGCCGCTCGATCCGACTCAGCGCCTTCGTGCTTTTTCCGATGATGGCGGGCCTCGCGGCAGTGGCGGAGCCGCTGGTGACCCTGCTCCTGACAGAGAAGTGGCTGGTGGCTGTCCCGTACCTCGTGTTGCTCGCGGTCAGCTATGCGACCTATCCGATCCACATCATCAACCTGCAGGTCATGAACGCGATGGGACGCTCGGATCTTTTCCTGAAGCTCGAAATCATAAAAAAAGCACTCGGGATCGTGATCCTGGTGCTTAGTTTACCGCTCGGCATCTGGCCGATGCTTCTGTTTAAGGTGGTGGATGAGTATCTCTGCACCTTCATCAACGCCTGGCCGAACCGGGCCCTCATCGGCTACGGCCCGCTCTGGCAGTGGGCCGATGTCCTGCCGAGTGCAGGGATCTCCGCCGTGATGGGCGTCGTGGTCTACCTCCTGCATCGACTGCCGCTCGGGGTGCTCCCGATGCTGCTTGTTCAGATGCTGGTCGGCGTGATCGTCTATCTGCTGCTGTCGCTCCTCTTTAACCGCGAGCCCCTGCAGTATATTTACGGCCTAGCTGCAGGACGTACCCGAGCGTCTGATAGATAAGAGAACACTCGATCGAGAGGTATCGCAGAAGCGGTACCTCTTTTAATTTGGCCTTTTTAAGCTGCTTTCGGGTGCGGATACCCTCGAGAAGCCCCGCGGCATACTCCTTTCCGAAGCCCTTTCTCGTGAAAAAGAGCTGCTTCACGAGGAAGCCGAGGAGAAGCGGGAGGGCGTTTACGAGGAGCATGAGCGCTGGCATGTTCTTATAGAGAAGATACACGGAATTCCGTGCGCTGAGCCGCACCTTGAAGGCGTTATACTTCGAACCGCTCGTGCCGGAGCCGACATGCTCGACCACAGCACTCGGGCAGTAGAGGATGCGGTAGCCATAGAGCTGCGCCCGGTAGGACACATCGATGTCCTCGAGGTAGGCGAAGTGATGCTCATCGAAGAGACCGACCTTCTGGAAGAGTGCCGTGCGATACATCGCCGCACCCGCGCAGGCCGAGAACACGACGGCTTCCCGGTTCCATACCGGCTTCTCTGCACACTCGCCGAGCCCGTGCTGGAACTGCCAGCCGAGGAGGGTATAGGCATCGCCCGCATCATCGATCTCATGCGGATCATGCATCTTCACCATCTTGCTGGAGAGCGCGAAGATACGCCCCTTCGAATCCTGATCCATGCGCTTTTCGAGGGCCTCGATGAAGTCCGGACGAACCTTTGTATCGTTATTGAGCAGCAGCGTGAAAGCGTAGTGCTCCTCCATCGCCATGCAGATGCCCTGATTGACCGCCCCGGAGAAGCCGAGATTCGCGTCGTTCAGCAGCAGCTGCCGTCGCGCAGGATCCTCTGCCTGCCACGTGCGGAGCCAGGTGATATCACCCTCGCCGGAAGCATTGTCGATCACGAGGGTCGTAAAATCCATCACCGTCTGGCGGGACAGCGCCTCCATGCAGTCCGGCAGGAAGCGAAGACCGTTGTAGTTCGGAATCACGACCAGGGTTCGGCAGTGGGCGCGGTGTATCGTCGGCTCTTTTCGATATGTGTGGTTGGTTGCCGTTTCAGATGTTGCCATAGGAACCTCTTTTCATCCGTTTGAGCAGGCGCTGTTTCATCTGACGCCAGGCCAGAATCATCAGAGCGCAGAGTGCAAATATCAGTGCCGCGTAGCATAGAGTATAGAGTACGATGCCGACAAAGCTGCCACCGAAGAGCTGCTGCGCTGCCTGCTCGATCCCGAGGGCACGAAAATGATTCGTAAATATGAAGTGGATGAGATAGATCGGGAAGGTCAGACTGCCGAGGGTGCGGATCGTCTGCGCTGCCCGTGCTGGAATTTCCGGGAGCATCAGGATGAAGGTGCTGATGGCGATGGCCTGCAGGCCACAGAGCATCCCACTCCAGCTGGTGTAGTAGTAATTTGCATTCAGTGCAGCGATGTCCTGCCCCATCTGCAGTCCCTTCACATAGAGCTGCTTCTGCAGGAAGAAGAGCGCGATGCTGAGCAGCAGTGCGAGGAGGAGACAGACGTGACGATCTCGAGCCTCGGCGCTTCGGTCCAGGGTGGATCGGCGGACGGTGACGTGGCGGTAAAGAAAGCAGCCGGCGATCGCATACATGGTCGGTTTACCGATGCACTCTGGACGGTACAGGGCGATCGGCAACGGATAGAGTCCGTTCAGGTTGTCGAGTGTGAAGTGGAGAAATGCGAAGCCCATGAGAAGCAGCAGGATGCGTTCCTCGTGTGCGCGCAGGAGACCGATGATGATCGGCACCCAGAGCATCATCGTTCCATAGCTCAGGATGTACCAGAGATGCTCCGCGTAGCTTCCGAAGGAAACGACGTCGAGACAGAGAAAGCCCCTCAGCATTGAGAGGAAATCCTGGAGTGGGTGGGCCATCTGCATACTCTGAAGAAGAGAGATTTCCGGTTGCGCGATCCATGGACGCAGAAAACTGAGCGCCATGATCAGCACCATAGCCGGACAGATTACGCTTGTCAGAAATCGCTTCCATATATGGAGGATCGACTGTGTGCCGCGAAAAAAGAAGCCACTGATCAGGAAAAAGATGGCGACCGAAGGGCCTGAAAGCACATACATCAGGATCACACTGTCACGGAGCGTTGTGCCACTGAATGGATACTGTCGTATGTGAATGATGATGACCATAAAGCAGGCGATGACCCGCAGCAGTTCGACCCGCCAGTCCCGCGGACTCTTGATTTGATTCATATTATCTTAACGCCTTTCCGGTTGAAGCCTGTGTCGAAGTACATGGCCTATATTATAGCGTAGTTTTCCACGATAAAGAAGAGCCTGCCACGACACAGGAATGCCCTGGTGTCGTGGCAGGCAGTATGGTATGTTCAGAACGGAGCTTCGATTACTGTGGTTCGCCCTGACCGGCAGCGGCAGCGGATTCTGCTTCCTTCACTGCCTGCTCTTCAGCGGCGCGTGCAGCGGCATCCTGCTGTGCGGTTACGACCGGATCGGTCGGATCGTAGGTCTGGTCTCTCGGGATCGGCTGCTCGATGGCATCCTTCTCAACCGGGCCCTTATCCCATATGTCGTTGTAGATGATGACGGGTGTGCCATTTCCACAGTTGTTGTAGATCCATGCACAGTCAACCGCCTTCAGACGGATGCATCCACCGGAAACCGCGTCATCCATGTAGTTATAGTTGATGGCGTCGAGCGTGTTGTGATCCGGTGAGCTGTAGAGCAGCGAGTGGAGCAGGTACGGTCCGTTAAAGCGGCTCAGGAACTGGCAGTAGCAGCCCTTATGCATGAAGTGCCATCTGTACTTCGCGTAGATCTTGAAGGAACCGAGCGGTGTATCGGTACCGACGGTGACCATCAGGGTCTTGTACGGGATGGTGAAGTTACCGTTGGAATCCTTCGTCATAACATAGGCGGTTCTGGTCGCCTTGTTGATGCGGATCGCGTAGCTGGACTGTGCGCCCATCACGCCGGAGAGATCCTTCAGTGCGACACCCTTCTCATCGAAGTAGATGTTGTAGCCATCGACGGCATGCCAGCCGGTCACTGCGACACCATCGACGAAGTAGTACTGGTTCGAATCCTCATCGAAGCCCCAGCCGGTATAGGCACGGCCATCACCTGTGATGTAGCGTGCACCCTCCGAGGTGATAATGACACCCTCGTTGTTTGCATTGTCCAGCGGCTTGGTGGTCTCATACGGGAACTGAACGTCCTTGCGCCAGTATGCTACCTTGATCGCGCAGATGTAGCGGTTCGGATCACCGATGACGCCGACGGCCTGGCCCTCACGTGCCCAGTCGGTGACGGTACCATCGTTCAGGACGGCTCTGTAATACAGGGTGCCGTACTTGTGGGAGTTGCCCTTTACACGAAGCTGCATCGCAGATACGACGCCCTGGTTCGGTGTGTTCTCCTTCGATGCGGCCCATGGACCCCAGCCGGCAGTGGCATTATAGGTTCTGTAGTACCAGCGTGCGATGCCGGCGTGCTCCAGGTAGAAGCTGGTGAAGCCGTTCGGTGCATAGGCGAAGGACTCGTTCTTCACGGTGGTCGCCCAGTCGATACGGTTTCCGTTTGCGTCCTTCACGAAATAGCTGCCGAGTGGAACCAGATTGAGTACCGGATCCGCCTGCATATCACCCGTGCTGTCGACCGTCATGTATGGACGGATCGTTTCGGCTTCCGGATTGATCTTCGGCAGGATCTTGTTGCCAGTGCTGGCGGTCATGCCGCTGTTTGTGGCTGCAGCAGTTGTGGTCTGTGAAGCACCTGGCAGTACGGTGCCAACAGGTGTCTGTGTGCCCGCCGGTGCGGTGGTGTCGGCAGGAACGACGGTGCTGACGGGGGCCTGTGTATCGGCCGGCGCTGCCGTAACCGTCGTGTTCTGATTTGAGAAATCCACCGTGGCTGTGGTGCCCGCGTCATGGATCTCGAACTGCGGGGTCAGGTTATCACCCGGAGTTGCGGCGAGGGTGGTCAGCGGCTGCGCCATCATCATAGCGGCAGCGGCCACGATCGCAAGTGTACGCTTCATACTCATAAATTAAATCCTCCAAGATTTAAAATGTTTTTGCTGCCTAAAAGATAACACAAAAGCCGGGCGCTTTCCACCCCGGGTTTACATTTTAAAAGCAATATTATAGAATCGTAACGAGTTCGTCAGAATGTCGAAATTTCGTAGGAAATTCGTAATTTTTACATCGACGGAGCCGCATCTGCGGCAGGAGAAAAATCATGAGTGATTCAAAAATCATCAACGTCACGCGCGCCAGTCTGCCGCCGCTTTCCGAGTACGAGGAGCTGCTGCAGCACATCTGGGATACGGCGTGGCTTACCAATATGGGCGAGTACCACGAGACGCTGCGGGCGAAGCTTCAGGACTATCTGAAGGTCGGCTCGGTGCAGCTCTTCGTGAACGGACACAGTGCACTGGAGTTTCTGCTGCAGGCGATGGATCTCCACGGCGAGGTCATCACAACGCCGTTTTCCTTCGCCTCCACGACCCATGCAATCGTACGGAACGGCCTCACGCCGGTCTTCTGCGATATCAATATGCGGGACTACACGATCGATGTCGATCAGCTCGAGTCCCTGATCACCGAGCGCACCAGTGCCATCGTGCCGGTGCATGTCTATGGAAACATCTGTGATGTGCAGCGTATCCAGGAGATCGCGGACCGTCATCATCTGAAGGTCATCTATGATGCCGCCCATACCTTCGGCGAGGAACTGGACGGACAGGGCGTCGGCACCTTCGGGGATGCCTCGATGTTTTCCTTCCATGCGACGAAGGTCTTTAATTCCATCGAGGGTGGTGCCGTCACGACCGGAAAGCCGGATCCGGCACTGATGGAGAAGCTATATGAGCTGAAAAACTTCGGTATCCTCGGGCAGGAGGAGGTCGCATCGGTCGGTGGAAACGGAAAGATGAACGAGTTTGCGGCGGCGATGGGCCTCTGTAATCTGCGCCATGTGGATGAGTACATCGCAAAGCGGAAACTCGTGTTCGAGCGCTACCGCGACCATCTCGCGGATGTGCCTGGCATCACTTTTCCGGAGATTCCGGCGAATGTAAAGTCAAACTATGCCTATATGCCGGTACGCTTCCATAACTATAAGTATACACGGGACGAGATCTTCGACCGTCTGAAGGCGGAAAACATCCGTGCCCGGAAGTACTTCTATCCTTGTATCAATGCCTACAGCTGTTATCAGGATCGCTACGACGTGAAGGATACGCCACATGCACTGCTGGTGAGCCAGGAGATCCTGACCCTTCCGATGTATCCGGACCTCGCGCTCGAGGATGTGGACCGGATCTGCAGCATTATCCTCGGATAGAGTACCGGAGCCGCTGCCGCATGCAGGGCTAGAAGATAGATGCCGCGGGATAAGCGCGGTGAGAAAGGCAATCATATGAATACAACACAGCGTACCGCCCTGGTCACGGCGATCGGCTCCTTCAGTGCCGACGCGGTGATCCGGACACTGCGTCAGGAGGGCTGGCGCATCATCGGCACGGATATATATGAAGCAGACTGGGTGGCGGCCTCCCTCATGGTGGACGCCTTTTATCAGGCACCGTATGCGAGTGAGGAGGAGACGTATATCGACTTCATCCGGGACATCTGCACCCGGGAGCAGGTCTGCCGTATCCTGCCACTCATCGATGTAGAGGTCGATGCACTGAATCGACATCGTGCGGAGATCGAGACCGGGGACTGCCGGATCTGCATGTCGCCGGAGAAGAGCATCCGTATCCTGCGTGATAAATTCGAGATGAAGACACTCGTGGATGGAGTACTCGACGAGAGCTCGGAGGAGATCCGGCAGGCCGTTCGGACGATTCCGACCGAGCGTGCATCGGAGATTGATTTCGAGACGGTCCGCTATCCGATCATTCTGAAGCCGGTCAATGGACGCAGCTCCAGCGGACTCTACCGCATCTACCAGGAGGATCAGCTCGGTTTCGCGTTTTCGAGCATCATGGACCCGACGAAGCTCGAGGACAGCAGTCTCGAGCACTATCTCGTGCAGCCGATGATCAAGGGGCATGTCATCACCGTGGATGTGATTCGCGATGCGGCAGGTCACTGCACGGTCGTACCACGTGAGGAGCTGCTGCGTACACCGAACGGTGCCGGCCTTTCGGTACGTGTATTTGAGGATCCGGTACTGGAGGCAGCCTGCCGCGCGATCGCAGTGCGGGCGGAGATTCTCGGCTGTGTGAACTTCGAGTTCATCCGGGGCGAGGGCTCCGGCATCTACTATTTCATCGAGTGTAATCCACGCTTCGCGGGCGGTGTCGCCTTCACGGAGCTCGCGGAGGTACCGGCGGTGCATATGCACCTCGCGATCTTCGACGGCGCTGAAATCAGTGGAGAAGAGAAGCCGGTGACGGGCTTCATGACCAGAAAGTATCAGGAGTTCCGGATGTGAGATCCGCATGTCCGCTGCCGTAGCATCCTTAATCTATATCCATCGCCCGCAGTCAGGGCGTGGCTTGCCAGTGATGGCAGAAATGTTTTAACGTATGAATGATGTAATACTTATCATCCCGGCGTACAACGAAGCCGGGAACCTCCCGCGGGTCATCGAGAACATCGAGGCGCAGGACTTTCCGATGGATTATGTGATCGTATCGGATGGCTCGACCGATGGCACGATCGCGCTCTGCGAGGAGAAGCACTATAACTATGTCGCCCTGCCGACGAACCTCGGTCTCGCAGGCTGCTTCCAGACCGGAATGCAGTACGCGGCACGCCGCGGCTACCGCTATGCGGTACAGTTCGACGGGGATGGCCAGCATCGTGCCGAGGATATCCGCGCGCTCTACGAGAAGATGCAGGAGGGGGACTACGATATCGTCCTCGGTTCCCGTTTCCTCGACCGGAAGAAGGGCGGAAGCATGCGGGAGATCGGTTCCCGCCTGATCACCGCTGCGATCCGCTTCACGACCGGTGTCCATGTGACGGACCCGACCTGCGGACTCCGAATGTACAGCCGCCGGATGATTTCCGGCTTCGCCTACCGCATGAACTACGGTCCGGAGCCGGATACGATTTCCTATCTCATGAAAAACGGTGCGCGCATCACGGAGGCTCCGATCCGGATCAACGATCGCCTGTCCGGTGAATCCTACCTGCGTCCGCTCACCGCAGCCCGCTACATGGCGCGCATGCTGGTGTCGATCCTGCTCGTGCAGGGCGCACGTGGGGATGCAGACATCGAACTGACGGGAAAACAGGCTGGTCCTGCGGGTGCAGATCACACGACGAAATGAAGTATATGAAGAACGAAAACAATCAGAAAAAGGATTTTCTCTGGAACGCCGTCGGGAGTCTTCTCTACGCGCTGGCCTCCATCGTGCTCGCCTTTGCCGTCATCCGGATCGCCGGAGACGACGAGGGCGGTATTTTTGGTTTCGGCTTCTCCACCCTGGGGCAGCAGATGTTTATCGTTGCCTACTTCGGCATCCGCCCGTTTCATATCACGGACCGGACACCGGAGTACAGCTTCGGTGATTACCTCGGCACCCGCCGCATGACCTCGCTCCTTGCGGTCCTCGGCAGCCTCCTCTTCCTCGGCGTTCAGCTCGGCACGGGACAGTACAGCCTGCACAAGGCACTCATCCTCCTGCTGCTCGCCCTGTATAAGATCATCGACGGCTATGCGGATGTCTATGAGTCGGAGTTGCAGCGCCAGAACCTGCTGTACCGCAGCGGCCAGTCGCTCGCCTTCCGTACGAGCCTCTCGGTCGTGACCCTGCTCGGCAGCCTCGTCTTGAGTGGCAGCCTGTTGCTCAGTGTCCTGCTCGCCGACCTCGTGCAGCTCTTCGGGACCTGGGCCTTCGCAATCCGCGTGCTGCGCGCCTGCCCGAAGGGACAGCTCGATACGCACTTCTCCTGGGCGCATGTCGGAACACTCCTTCGCAGCACGAGTCTTCTCTTCTTCGGCGTCTTCCTCGACTTCTACATCTTCTCCGCGTCGAAGTACGCGATCGATCGCCAGATGTCGAACGCGGATTCCGGCTTTTTCAACATCCTGTTCATGCCGACCTCCTTCATCTATCTCCTGGCGAACTTCCTGATCCGGCCAATGCTTACACGTCTGGCCGATCAGTTCACGGCGCGGGATACGGAGGGCTTCCGTTCCTCCGTCCGGCTTATGGTGCGGGCGGTCATGTGTCTCAGCATTGGCATCCTCGGGGCGACCCTCCTTCTCGGCTGCTGGGGCCTCGGTATCTTCGAGCTCATCCTCGGAGCGAGTGCGAGTGGCCGTCTCGTGCCGGCCTTCCCGTCCTTCCTGCTGATCATTCTCGGCGGCGCGCTTTATGCGATGGCCAATGTGATGTACTATATTCTCGTGACGGTGCGCGAGCAGCGACGGATCTTCCTGTGCTATCTACTCACGACGATCCTCGCCTTCGTGAGCGCCGACCGCATGGTGGCGGCCCGGGGCATGCTTGGCGGGGCGATCAGCTATGTACTGCTGATGGGCGGACTGCTGGTACTGTTCAGCGTCTTTGTTTTCGGCACGCTTCGGAGGATGCATACGGATAAGAAAGCCTGAATAAACGCGTCCTTTTCGACGACATGAGATCGAGCGAAAAGGTGAAACCTGCTTCGTGCGAAACCAGGTGGAAAGCAGGTATGATATTTTACGAAATGAGGAAACGACATGTACAGTGTGGATGTCATCATCCCGAGCTATAAGCCGGATCAGAAGCTTCGGAAGCTGCTGGAGCTGCTTCTCCGGCAGAGCTATCCGGTGCAGAAAATCATCATCATCAATACAGAGAAATCGCTTCTCGATCCGGCGCTGATTCCGGAAGATGAGCGCATCTCGGTGACGCATATCCGGAAGGAAGCGTTCGATCACGGTGCGAGCCGGAACCTCGGCGTGTCGAAGTCGGATGCCGAACTCTTCCTCCTGATGACCGAGGACGCCGTGCCGAAGGATACGACCCTCGTTGAAAAGCTGGTGCGTGTCTTCGAGACGGATCCGTATAAGGATGCGGCACCGCTGCCTGTAGATGTGATTACCGCGGAAACAGATGCTGCGGACAGGCATGCCGATGGAGACATTGGCCGAAGGAAGGCGTCCCGCGGCCCGATCGGTGCGGTTTATGGCCGGCAGCTCGCAACGAAGGAGAGCTCCTATGACGAGCAGTATGCGCGGCAGTTCAACTACCCGGCGCAGTCCTTCGTGAAGACGCAGCAGGACATCGCGCGGCTCGGCATCAAGACCTACTTCGAGTCAAACGTCTGCTGCATGTACCGCCGCGACATCTTCGACCGGCTCGGCGGCTTCATCGATCATACGATTTTCAACGAGGATATGATCTACTGCGGGAAGCTCCTGCAGGCGGGCTATGCGAGTGCATACGAGGCCTCGGCGGAGGTTTACCACGCACATCACTACAGCGGCTGCCAGCAGTTCCACCGGAACTTCGACCTCGGCGTGTCGCAGGCGGATCACCCGGAGATCTTCGGCGGTCTCCGTTCGGAGGGCGAGGGCGTGAAGCTGGTGCTCGGCAATGCAAAGGACCTCATCCGTCATGGCCACCTCCTCACCGTACCGAATCTCATCTGGAAATCGGGCTGCAAGTACCTCGGCTTCCGCATGGGCCGGAACTACCGGAAGCTGTCCCGCCGGATGGTGCTCCGCTGCACCATGAACCCGCGCTACTGGGCGCATGCAGATAATCGAAAGGAAGAAAAGCGATGATGACACCCCTGTTCCGCGTGGTGCTGGTCGTAGTATCGATCGGCACACTCGCGACGGTTCTCAAACGAATACAGAAGGCGAAGCTTACGATCGAGGACTCCATTTTCTGGATTCTCCTCGCGATGATGTTCGTCGTCTTCGCCCTGTTCCCGATCGTGCCGGATACCCTGGCACGCCTGCTCGGCATCTACTCCACGGCGAACTTCCTCTTCCTCTTCATGATCTTCATCCTGCTCATGCGAATGTTCTCGATGAGCATGCGGATCAGCACTCTGGAGGATAAGATCCGGAAGCTCGTGCAGGAGCTCGCCCTCCGCGACAAGGATGCGCGGGATGAGCTGACGGAAGCGACGGCATCTGGATGCGGATGTGGAAGCTCAACGCGAGCTGCGGATGCATCACCCTCATCGGGCAGACATGCAGAAAAGTGTATGGAGGAGATAAACGCATGAAGACCACCGGACGAAGCCTCTACTGGGATATATTTAAAGGCCTCGCCATCATCATGATCGTCTTCGGTCATACTGGACATGGCGGTGCCTTCGTGTACCTCTTCCATCTCGAGCTGTTCTTCTTCGTGACCGGCTTCCTGTATAACGAGATGAAGTATGGCGACCAGCCCTTCACCTTCCTGCAGAAGCGCATCGAGGGTGCCTGGCCACGCTATACGGTCTACAGCATTTTCCTCGCGCTCACGCATAACTACATGGTGAAGCACGGCCTGATGGCCCCGGGGACGGACGTGCACTACGCACTTCCACAGATGCTGACCTCACTTTTTCACGGGATGATCTTCCAGTCCCCGGAACTGCTCGCCGGACCGATGTGGTTCGTCCCGGTGTGGATCCTCGGTGCGGCGCTCTTCGGCGGCGTAGTGTGGATGGCCCGCCGCATCGGACGCATGAAGGACGGCATCATCGTACTCTGTGCGCTTCTCGGCATGGGCATCGGCTACTACTTCATCGGACAGAGCATCCGCCTGTTCTACGGCTTCGAGCTCTCGTTCTTCGTACTGCCGCTTTTCGCCGAGGGCTACTTCCTCCGGAAGTATGCCGGTGATTTCGCGACGAAGATCCGCGGACCGCTCGCCCTCGGACTGCTCGTCGTGAGCTTCATCGTGCTGAAGCTCTTCGTGAAAAACGGCATCTGGTTCGACCTCTCGGCCCGCAGCGTACACGGCGCCTGGTTCTTCCTCGGCACCGCGATCGGCACCGTCTTCACCATGATGCTGACGCTGCTGATTGAGAAGCTCCCACCAAAAATTGGCGAAGTTCTCGCTTATATCGGCCGCCACAGCTTCGACATCATGGCCTTCCACATCTTCGTCTTCAAGATGCTCGACATGTTCCTTCGGAAGCTGTACTTCCGTAACTCGGCGATGGACCTGAGCGGTTACCCGTCGTCCCTGTCCGAGCACTACTGGATCCTCTACACCCTCGTGCCCCTCGCCGTCTCCGTCCTCGCCGGATGGATCCTCGACCGCATCGGCGCACGGTGGAAAAACACGCACTAAGAAACATTTAGATACCGGAATATAACGCAGTCTGCCCCACGAACGGTGTTCACCGATCGTGGGGCAGACTGGTTTTTATTACTATCAATGTATGAGAGAATTTCCTGTATGTGGTTTACCTGAAATCACCTCTATCATCTAATCCGGATGTCGAATTTATATGAGTGTTTCATATAAGAACACCATGCACGGCATGGTGAAGATCGAGAGCAGTGTCGTGAGGACGTAGAGCGAGCTTGCGTAGGCGGCGTCGCGGTCATACAGCTGGGCCATCGAGGTGATGGTGGCGCAGGCCGGGGTGATCGACGGCAGGAAGACGGTGAGCAGGATGGCGTCGGCGTGTGGAATCTGTGCGAGGTCGAGGAAAGGCTTCATGAGGAGCAGTGCGAGGAGCGGATAAACCATGAGGCGCAGAACGACGGTCACATAGTTGTGCCGTGTCAGTACGATGCGCTTCAGTGGCGTTTCGGCGATCGCCATGCCGGCGAGGATCATGCCGGTCGGGCCGATCATGTTGTTCATCATCACGAGGACATCCTGAACACTGCCCGGCAGCTCGATGTGCAGAAGGAAGAGCACGACACCGACGAGGATCGAGATGATGTTTACGTTCAGCAGCACCTTTTTCCAGTCGATTTTCTTTTCCTCACAGAGCAGGAACTTGCCATGGCTCCAGAGGAGGATGAGCTGGATTGCCACGAAGGCACTGCAGTAGATGACATACTCCTGTCCGAGGAGCACCTGTACCAGCGGGATGACGAGGATGCCGGCGTTCGGATAGATGCAGCTCGCCTGTTCGATGGCGTTCAGGTGCAGCAGCTTCCGCAACGGGACGGTGATGCCGATGAACAGGATATGGACCGCAACCGCGGCCACGCATGCCAGCGCGAGTCCCTTCTGCACCTCCGGCGTCGCCTCCACCTGGAAGGCATTGATGATGACACAGGGCATGATGAGATAGACGAGCACGACCGACAGCGCTTTACTGTCGGAGGCCTTTAAAAGACCGAGTTTCACGATGGCGTAGCCCATCAGCATGATGGCGAACAGCTTCAGGATCTGAAGCGCAAGTAAAAGACTGATCTGCATGATATGTTTCCTTTTCTATCACTTCGCGAGATGCGCGGTGATTTTTTTTATGATTTTATCCTGTAGCTTCCCGATGCTCTGCTCATAGAGCCAGGAGCTGAGGAAGAGGGCCGCGAAGCTCACCACTGTGAGGATCACGAACAGCTTCGAGTAGGAGATGCGATTCACGAGACGGAGGTAGAGATGGAGCGACAGACTCGCGATCAGCGGGAAGTGTACGAGGTATACCGCGAAGTTCATCGGCGCGACGCGCTTCAGCGGGGCCCACTCGAGTACCCTCTGGAGCGGCGGGCAGTTCATGACGCCGACGATGAGGCTGAAGCTGAAGAGCATGACCCAGCGGGCGTTCCAGATAAACACCGGAGCGATCGCCGGACAGTGTGCACGGAAAAACGGATACAGCACGCGCTGCAGGCCACCGGCATCCAGTGCGATCGGGAGCAGCGCGAGCAGCAGAAAGAAGAAGCGGAGCAGCGGGTGCCCGCCCTTTTCGTGCTGCGTAAGACACGCCTTCAGTGCATCATCCAGCTTTCGAAGGAGCACGCCCATCAGCACGAGATGCACATGGAAGAAGTTCGGCTCCGGCAGATGGAAAAAGCTGTACACAAACACCGCGAGGCAGCCGAACTGAAACAGGCGGAGCGGCAGCTTTCTTTCTAACGCATTGTATACATAAATGATGCAGGTGCCGAGCAGGATGTACTTCATCATCCAGAGCGGACCATTCAGATCCCCGTTCAGGGTGAAGGTGGCGCGGAGCAGCTCCGGAATCGTCGGTGCATGCGTGTAGTAGGTCGCAAGCCAGGCGTTGTGCAGCAGTGCACTCGCCTCCGCCGTCGGATAACCCATGGTATAGTACAGGAGAAACGCGACGAGATTGATGAAGAAAAACGGCACCACGAAGCGAAGATAGCGCGCCAGCAGTTGCGGCAGCAGATTCCGCGCTGTCGTCCGCTTGAAGGACGCGAGATAACCGGACAGAATGCAGAAACCATACAGCGCGAGGCTCGAATCCACCAGCACCGACAGCGGATATGTAAACAGTAACTGCAGCTCCCGCCGAAGCTCCGGCCGCGGATCACACAGCGTCCAGAACACCCCCGCCAGATGTGCCCAGAAAATCATCAGACAGAAAATATATTTCAAAGAATCAAGATAGTATAAACGCTTCGAGGAAGTTCCCATTTTTCTTTTCCATTTCTATAGTCATTATCATTAATGTAGTAAAAATTGCCTCAATGCGCAATATATAGTAAAATGACTTCGTTTATAAATGTTGTCACACACAGGAAAACGGAGATGCAGCCCGCTTAATTGCGCATTCAAAGAACAGGTTCTGCCGAAGTGTCCGTGACTGACATACAGGCTTGCCTGTGATGGCAGCCACGGACACTTCGACGGGTTCTGTACTTTGAACTAAGTGAGTAGCGGGCTGCATCTCCGGTTTCCGTCCGAGAATAATTTAAGAAGGACTTATATGTTGCAGCTATTTCAGAGTTTCATCGGCACCGGTGATCAGTTCCTGATCGCCCGTTTCGTCGGTCTGATCATCGCCCTGCTGGTGATCATCGGGACCTGCCTCTGCCTGTTAAAAAAATCGAGATGGAAGCTTCACCAGATCTACTTCATCGCGGTGTTCTGGCTGGGGCTTGTTTTCATGTGCACACTTCCGCCGCTTTCCGCGCCGGACGAGATCCTGCACTTTACCGGAGCCTACGCGCTGTCGAATCAGTTGATGGGGCAGCCGGTCCGGGATGAAGACGGCCACGTCCGGATCCGTCAGGAGGACGAGTACCTCGTCAACTGGCCGGGCGACAACGACCCGTGTAAAGCGACAGTGCTCGGACAGACACTCGACCGCTCGGTGTATGAAGCGATGCATGAGAAGGGCCTTTTCCACGCGACGGAGACCGGGACCAGCATCACGCTGCAGCAGCCGGTGAAGACGACGCCGTGCGCCTACCTCCTGCCGGCGCTCGGCATCACCCTCGCCCGCCTTCTGAAGCTCAGCGCCATCGGCCTCGTGCTGCTCGGCCGCTTCATGAATCTTCTGCTGTTTGCAACCCTCGGCGCGATGACCGTCCGCCGTACGCCGATCGGAAAAGAGCTCTTCTTCGCGGTCTCGCTTTTCCCGATGACCCTCGAGCTCGCCGGCAGCTACAGCTACGACAGCTACATCATCGCGCTCAGCTTCTACCTGATTGCCGTGATCCTCGATCTCGCCCTCGCCCTCGCGAAGCCGTGTGCCGGCATCACGCGGAAAAACGTGATCGAGCTTTCCGTCCTTGCGCTGCTGCTGTCCCCGTGCAAGATGATCTACGCGACGCTCTTCCTCCTCTGCCTCCTGATTCCGGTCCGGAAGTGGGGGACGAAGCCGTGGCCGAAGTGGATTCTGTCCGTACTTCTCATCGGCATCCTGATCGTCGGCTCTATCCTCCTCGTGAATTTCCGGGAGGTCCTCCGTTATGTCAATGCTTCCGGCGTGACACAGGCACCGGAATTTACCTCTTCCGGCGACGTGAACACGGTGAAGCTGCATGACCTCGCCGAGCTCATTCATGACCCGACGCTCGTGTTCCGCATCATACGGAACACGTTCCAGATCCTGGGAGGACAGTTCCTCGGAACGACCGTCGGTATGTGGCTCGGTGCCTTCGACCGGGGACTGGTGACGCCGTTGCCGCTGCTTGTGCTCTTCTGGACAGGCACACTGCTGCTGGCCATCACCGGACGCCGGGAGGAACCGGCGCTGTCTATCCCGCGGAGAGTATGGATGGTTTTCGTATTTCTGCTCCTCGGCTTCATCCTGATGGTCAGCATGCTGCTCGCCTATACACCGGCGGACACCTTCTACATCCTGGGTGTGCAGGGACGCTATTTCCTGCCGTTCCTTCCGGTTCTGCTGCTGGCGTTTCGTACACCACGGCTCCATCGCCTGCGGGCACTCAGCCGCGGCAGCATAGGGCTCGATGCACTGCTGCTCAGCGTGATGATGCTGATGGATGCGCTCGTGCTCCTCGGCTGCTTCCTCACCGTTGTGCAGCGGGCCTGAAAGGTGGTATAATAAAGTGTTCACAGAAACACAGGAAGATGGAAAGAATAAACTATACATGAAAGCATTTATCGAATTATTACAGCACATGGCCGAGAAGCGCCGGATGATCCTGGATCTCGCAAAGTCCGATTTCCGTAAGCGTTTCGTCGGCTCCTACTTCGGCATCATCTGGATGTTTCTCCAGCCACTCGCGACGGTGACCATCTATGCGTTCATCTTCGGACCCTATGGTTTCAAGTCCGCACCGCCGGTGCCGAACACGAGCTACGTGATCTGGCTGATCCCGGGTCTCGTACCCTGGTTCTTCTTCAGTGAATGCCTCAACACCCTGACCGGCATCCTGCAGGAGTACAGCTATCTCGTGAAGAAGGTCGTCTTCCCGGTGGAGCTCCTTCCGATTATCAAGCTCGCGTCCTGCTTTTTCGTGCATCTCTGCTTCGTCGCGATCATGCTGGTCGCCTTCCTCGTGTCCGGTAAGACCCCGGAGATCAGCTGGCTCCAGATCATCTACTACAGCTTCGCGGCTTCCGTGCTGGCGCTGGGGCTTGGCTATCTCACGAGTGCGATCAATGTCTTCTTTAAGGACATGCAGCAGATCGTCGGAATCTGCCTCCAGTTCGGTATCTGGATGTGCCCGATCATGTACGATGAAACCCTCTTTACGAGCCGTGCACCATGGGTCGGAACCCTGCTGAAGCTGAATCCGCTCTACTATATCGTGGCAGGGTACCGGGATTCCATGCTGACGGGTGCCGGATTCTGGATGCGCCCGACCCTCGGTATCTACTTCTGGGTGGTGACGCTCATGATTTTCTTCGTCGGCCTCTCGTTTTTCCGTAAGCTCCGTCCGCATTTTTCGGATGTACTGTAAATTAAGGAGTAAATATGCTGTATACCATTGCAGTTTTAGCACATGTACTGTTTTTTCTGACCCTCGGCAGTCTCTACTACAGGAGAAAGGTCGAGGCCATCCAGGACCCGAAGAAGCGCGCAGAGTATACCCTGCCGCTCGTGCAGGGCATCTTCCGGAAGATTCTGAAAACAGCCCACGTGACGGTGGAGGTCGAGGGAATGGAAAATCTGACCTCGATTCCGAAGGACGAGGGTGTCCTGTTCGTCGGAAATCACCGCTCATATTTTGATGTCATCATCGCCTATACCCTCGTGGACCGTCCGACCGGCTTCATCGCGAAGGCGGAGATCGAGAAGATCAGGCCGCTGAAGCGTTGGATGGACGAGCTCGGCTGTCTCTTTATGGATCGGAATAATCTGAAGCAGTCCCTGAAGGTCATCATCACGGCCATAAAGCAGGTGCGGGAGGGACAGTCCATCTGGATCTACCCGGAGGGTACCCGTTCCGAAGGAGAGACCGAGCTCGATATGGAGACGTTTAAGGAAGGCTCCTTCAAGGTGGCAGAGAAGACCGGTTGCAAGATCGTACCGGTATCGATGGTCAACACAAGAAATATTCTGGAGGCGCAGTTTCCGGCGATCAGACCGCAGCATATCAAGGTGCGTATCGGTGCGCCGATCGAGGTGAAGAACCTCGGTGAAGAGGCGCAGAAGCACATCGGTGCCTATGTACAGGCGCAGGTGAAGGCGGACATCCAGGCACTGCTGACAGAAGAGAAAGACTAGAAGGATTATTACATGGAAGAAAAGAACGCACTTTTACAGATTCGTGACCAGCTCGATGTGCTGGATCATCAGATTACGGAGCTTTATAAGCAGCGGATGGACCTCTGCGAGCAGGTCGCTGAGTATAAGATCAAAACCGGGAAGGCGGTATTTGATCCGGTACGGGAGGCGCAGAAGCTCGATACGGTAGCGTCCTATCTTGATACGGATTTCGACCGGAAGGCGATCCGGGAGCTCTATCAGCAGATGATGACGATTTCGAGACGCCGGCAGTTCGGTATTCTGTCTGCACACGGAAAGACCTTCCACGCGGATTTCGAGAAGCTCGATGCGATTCCGAAGAGCGGAAAGCGCGTTGTTTATCAGGGTGTCGAGGGTGCGTACGCGCATCTCGCGGCACGGCAGTGCTTCGGTACGGAGACAGCACTTCGCCATGTGAAAACCTGGAAGGATGCCATGGAAGAGGTCGTGGAGGGACAGGCGGACTACGCGGTGCTTCCGATCGAAAACTCGAGCCATGGCGCGGTGTCGGATATTTTCGACCTTCTGGTGCGCTATCCGGCGCTCGCCATCGTCGAGGAGGTCGACCTTCATGTGGCGCATGCGCTGATGAGCGTGGCGGGCGCCAGCATGGACGGACTGAAGCGGATCTACTCACATCCGCAGGCACTCGGACAGTGTGCGGCCTTTCTGGAGGCACATCCGGAGATCGAGGCGGTGCCGGTACTGAACACCGCGGTCGCTGCAGCGTACGTCCGGGATCATCAGGATCCGGGCATCGCGGCGCTCGCCTCCGAGCTCTCTGCGGAGCTGTATGGACTGACGATCCTGCAGCGTGGGGTCAATCAGGAAAAGAGCAACACGACCCGCTTCATCGTGCTCGGCCGTGAGCGCGTCTACACAGCGGAAGCAGAGAAGATCAGTATCTGCTTCGAAACAGCACATAAACCAGGTGCACTTTATAACGCATTGGGTAATTTTATATTTAATGATGTCAATATGCTGATGATCCAGTCCCGACCGATTCCGGAGAAGCCGTTCGAGTACCGCTTCTTCATCGATCTCGAGGGAAATCTGTCCATGCCGAATGTCATCAATGCACTCGCCGGACTCGAGGATCAGATCACATCCCTTCGTATCCTGGGAAACTACGGAAAGGAGTAACTATGTCACAGATCAATGTACTCGTCGTTGACGATGAAAAGGAAATCGCAGAGCTGGTGGAAATCTATCTCGTCAGTGACGGTTATAAGGTGTTTAAGGCCTACAATGCAGAAGAGGGCCTGAAAATCCTTGATGAGCAGGAGATTCACCTCGTACTGCTCGATATCATGATGCCGGGCATGAACGGTCTCGAGATGTGCCGGAAGATCCGGACGAAGTCCAACATCCCGATCATCATGCTGTCGGCGAAGTCCACGGATCTCGATAAGATCGTCGGTCTCACCGGCGGTGCAGATGATTATGTGACGAAGCCGTTTAACCCGCTGGAGCTGACGGCACGCGTGAAGTCACAGCTTCGCCGCTATACGCAGCTGAACCCAAACGCAGCGGATCAGTTTACCAGCAGTGAAATCACGATCCGTGACCTCACCATCAACAAGGATAATCATCGGGTGCTGGTGGACGGGGAGGAAATCAAGCTGACACCGATCGAGTTTGAGATTCTGTACCTGCTGGCATCTCATCCGGGTAAGGTGTACTCTACCGACGAGATCTTCGAAAAGGTATGGGATGAAAAGGTCTATGAGGCCAACAACACCGTGATGGTGCACATCCGTCGCTTGCGTGGAAAGCTGCGGGAGGAGAGCCGCGAGAACAAAATCATCTCGACTGTCTGGGGCATCGGCTATAAGATCGAGAAGTAAGCATCACGACCTTGGAAAAAGATAAGAACGAGCAGAAAAATCATACCCATGGGCATGGCTATATGATGCAGCTGATGGCACATATCGGCATCGCGTCGGTGATTACGATCATCATCCTCGTGTTTCTCATCACGAATCTTACAGCCATCACCAGCTTTCTTTATCAGACAGGAAACGATTCTCAGGCTCTGCAGCGCTTCGCGCTCGGCTCGACCATCAGTGTCCTGCTTTTTGTGCTGCTCGGAATTCTTCTGTTTTCACTGATCTTCCTGCTCCTGCAGCGAAAGATGGCGCGGGATATCGAGACGATCGCCCATGCGGTGAAGCAGATTTCCGAGGGCGATCTCAGTACCCGCCTGGAGCTGGAAGGTGAGGGCGAGCTTACCGATATCGCGGAGAATCTGAATCGCATGGAGGAGGATATCCAGGAGCTTATCGATAAGGAGCGGACATCAGAACAGTCGAAAACGGACCTGATTACCAATGTCGCGCATGATCTTCGAACGCCGCTGACCTCGATCCTCGGCTATCTCGAGCTGCTTCGGAAGAATCAGAAGCTTTCACCGGAGATGCAGCAGAAGTATCTGGACATCGCCTACAACAAGTCGGTGCGTCTTCAGAAGCTGATCGAGGAGCTGTTTGGCTTCACGAAGCTTTCCTATGGAAAAATCAATATGAACGTGACGAAGGTGGATATCGTTGAGCTGCTGGCCCAGCTTCTCGAGGAGAGCTACCCGAATTTTCAGAAGAACGGCCTGAGCTATGATTTCGTATCGAACCGGAAGTCGCAGATCATCGAAGCCGATGGGGATCTGCTGGCACGACTGTTCGATAATCTGATCGGCAATGCCATCAAGTACGGTAAGGAAGGAAAGCGTGTCCGGGTCAGCCTCCGGGCGGATCGGGAGATCGTGACGATCAAAATCGTGAATTACGGTTATGTGATTCCGGAAAATGAGCTGCCACTGATTTTCGACCGCTTTTACCGGACGGATCACAGCCGGACGAACGCGTCCGGTCCCGGTGGAACGGGCCTCGGCCTGGCGATCGTCAAGAACATCACCGATATGCATCATGGTACGGTGTCGGTTTCCTCGGATCTTTCGGGAACTGTCTTCACTGTCCGACTGAAGATTCATTTTGATGGGGAGAGAACATTTTGAGTTCCGGATATAAGCGAAGTATGTCGATGCAGCGAATTTCATATCGTCGATCGGGCTTCCGCAGTATCGGCCGGGGGCTGTGGTTCCTGCTGACCCTGCTCTGCCTCCTGCTTCTGTTTTCGATGCGTGGCTATGCGGATACGGTCGACCTTTCGGTGACCTATGGTTATCAGAACACGGCGAAGGCCGGTCGGCGGCTGCCCCTCAGCATCGGGATCGAAAACCATCAGGAGAGCACCTTCTCCGGTTATATCCATGTCTACATGGTTGAGTCGGAGGACAGTGTCTATGAGTACCGCTATCAGAAAATCGTCGAGGGTGGTTCCTCGGATACGCTGAATGTGACGGTGTCACTGAGCTCCGGTATCAGCCAGCTGCTGGTAACCGCGGAGGATCGGGAGGGGCATACGCTGGGTTCCCGGCGTATCGGCCTCGATGTTGCAGGCTCGGATGCAGAGCTCATCATCGGGATCATCTCCGACCATCCGGAGGCGCTCAGCTATCTGAATGATGTCGGGATCAATAACGGTATTCTTCGGACCAGGAGTGTGATTCTACCGGTCGATGATCTGCCGGATTCGGAGAATGAGCTCGATCAGCTGGATGTTCTTCTGATTTCGGATTTTTCGATGAAGAACATACGCAAGAACGAGGCAGAGGTCATCGCACAGTGGGTGCGGGATGGCGGTATCCTGCTGCTGGGAACGGGTGCGCGCGGGGAGGATGCCCTGAGCCCGTACTACGCAGCGTATCTTCGAACGGCACTTCAGCCGACGGAGATGAGTCTCGAAATGGGGAACACGTATCCCGAGGACGGGGATTCGGAACTTCTCTCGCTGACGGCCTCCCCGGTTCATATCAAGGGCGGCCAGGAGGTCGTGCTATCCGATGGTATGCCGATCGTTTCAGAGGTCTCGGAGGGGGCGGGTATCGTCGCCATCAGCGGCTATGATTTCTGTGACCTCACGCGTTTTGCCACAGATCAGAGTGGATACATCGACCAGCTCTTTTCTGCGATTCTCGGGAAAACGCGTCTCGAAAATCTTTCCGTCACCGCGTCGGAGCGAAGTCTCGCCCGCTACTGGAATGTGCAGGAGCTTATGAATCTGAGCGATCTCCGAAAGGTGCCGCAGCCGATCCTTTACGCTGTTATCCTCGCTGCCTATGTGCTTCTGATCGGCCCGGGACTCTACTTTTTCATGCGTGAACGGGAGGTCCTTCGGATGTACCGTCCGGGTGTTCTGCTGGTGACGGCACTGACGATCATTCTCGTGTATGTCATGGGACTCGGCACACGTTTCATGGGTCCGTTCCTGACCTGTGTCCGCCTGAAAAATATCTCGGCGGATAGTGTCGATGAGACGGATTATCTGAATCTGCGTTCGCCATACTTCCGAAGCTATGAGCTTCCGGTGAAGACCGAGTACGATGTATACCCGATTCTGAAGGGCGCAGATTTTACAGGCGATATCCAGGGACTGCTTTCTTCGGAAGATTATGTAAGCCATACGAGCATCGATAACGGTCGTGAGAAAAAGACGATCACGATTCAGAACGCTGCACCGTTTGCGGCCCGTTATTTCGAGCTTCATAACAACATGCCGAACGCCGATGGAAGCTTCCAGTCGGATATCGTCTTTGCGGACGGCAGTGTACGTGGCACGCTCACGAATGGCACGGCCTATGATCTCAGCGATGCGGCACTGCTGATCTATGGAAAGGTGATCCGGATCGGACGCCTGTATGCCGGTGCCAGCATTGACCTCGGACACTGTGAGGTGGTCAATGTGCCGGTGGGCGACAGTCAGAAAATCGCCGCCAGTGTCACCAGCGGAGACTGGCAGAGCTTCCTTCGCTACTATCTGATGAACAGCCTGAATGGCTATTTCAGTGATGCGCGCATCGTCGGCTGCGTCCGGGAGGAGAATCCGGAGAAGCAGCCGCTGGATTTCACAGAGCAGACGGATATCGACAGCTATGGCTTCACGATGGTGGTTTCCTCACTGCCGCTCAGTACCCGTGTGGGGGATGTCTACAGCTACAGTGCGCTGTCGACGGATCCTAAGATTCAGTCGGGTGATTATGATGCGACGGAGAATACGGTCGCGAGTGCATGGCCGACGACGCTCGAGTACCATCTCGGCGAGGGCAGTGATATCACGAGCCTCACGATCGAGAGCCTTTCGGCGGATGATGCGGGGGATGCAAAGTCCATCGGCAGCGTGCGTCCGTTCCGTGGCAGCATGAGCTTCTATAATTATACGACGGGTGGTTTCGATGTCATCGATATCGGAAACGGTGTGCTGACGCGGGCACAGCTGGACAGCTACCTCGATGAGGATAATGTGCTCATCGTGCGCTATACCTCGAGTGAGGAGAATGCGGGCATTGATGAACGGTGTTATCTCCCGATGCTGACCGTGACGGCACGGAATACAGAGGAAAAGCCGGTGGAGATGATCGACGCGGCTGAACTTGAGGCATCCGAGTATATCGGGGAAGGCAGTGTGTCGGAGGAAACAGAAACCGGCCTCGGATGAGATCGGAAAGAATCTGTATGGGGTCAGCCACGGATGAGGAAGGAGCGTATCCATGATTTCGTTTGAAAATGTCATAAAGAGCTACGGTCATGTGACAGCGCTCGACGGACTCACGATGCATGTGGAGGATGGCGCACTGTATGCACTCGTCGGCCCGAATGGCGCCGGGAAAACCACGGCACTTCGTATGCTGCTCGGACTCGTGTATCCGGACAGCGGCCGGGTCCTGATCGATGATATGGAGGCAGGCGCCGATGTACGTCGCCTGAAGCGCCGCATCGGATATGTGCCGGATCGTATCGGTGCCTACCCGAACCTTCGTGTATCGGAGTATATGGACTTTTTCGCGGACTGCTATGATATGTCCGGTGTGAAGATGAAGCGGCAGATTCAGATGCTGCTCGATCTCGTCGGATTACGTGATCGCCAGGGACAGTATATGGATTCGCTGAGCCGGGGGATGCAGCAGAAGCTGAGCCTCGCACGTGCACTGATTCATGACCCGAAGATCCTCGTCATGGATGAGCCGACGGCCGATCTGGATCCGGCGACGCGCTTCGAGTTCCGGCAGATTCTCGCGAGTCTCGCGGATTCCGGAAAGACCATCCTGACCAGCTCGCGTACGCTGACGGAGATTTCGGATCTGTGTACGGACATCGGCATCCTCGACCGCGGCCGTCTGGTCATGGAAGGAAAAATCCATGAGGTGCTGGATCGGGTGGATGCGTCGAATCCGATCATCATCAGCATCGCAGGAAATCTGAGCCCGGCGATGCAGACGCTGAAGCATGATCGTCTGGTGAAATCGATCAGTATCCGGGATAAGAATCTGCTGATTACGTATGCGGGTACACAGAAGGATGAATCGGCGCTGCTTCGCCGGCTGATCGAGGCTGGTGTGCCGGTACGTGGATTCCATCGGGAGAAGGGTGACCTGGAATCTCTTTTCCTGCAGCTGACCGGTGCACGTGAAGAAAGGAGGGTGACGTACTATGAAGCTGAATCCGATTTTCCGGAGGGATGAGATCATCAACGCACGTAGTCTGACGCTTCCGCTGCTTGTGACACTCCTGAACGGGGGACTGAGCATCCTGATTCTCATCAATCTGTTTTATATCGTCTCGACGGCGGAACTGACGGGGGAGATCGCGTATCGAAGCTTCCTGCGCATCTACTATATCGCGGCGCTGCTGGAGCTTCTGCTCGTGATTCTGATCGCACCGGCACTGGCCGCTTCCTCGGTCGCCAGCGAGCGGGACCAGCGTTCACTGGGCCTTCTGCTGACGACCCAGCTGACACCGGCGGATATCATCATCGGTAAGCTGATGAGCGTGATGAGTACACTGATGCTGCTCGTCGCGACGGCACTTCCGATCTTCGCAACCGTATACATCTATGGCGGTATTACCTTCTTCGATATCCTGATGTATCTGCTCACGGCCTTCGTATGCGCGCTGTTGTCCACGAGCATCGGTATCCTCGTCAGTGTCAGTATCTATATTACGACGGCCGCCACCCTAGTGTCGTATGCCGGCATGACACTCTGCATCCTGGTCGCTCTGCTGCTGGTTCAGTTCCGTGGACGCTTCGGCATCGGCGGCGTGCAGGCGTATATCATCGCCCTGCTGTTTCTCATGCTTCTTTCGCTTCTGGCACTCTGCTTCAGCATGCGACAGCTGAAGCCGCATCCGGTGCGCCGGAAAGCATAGATGAAAGAACGGTAAGGACAGAATATGCCATGATGCTTCGGACGCGCAGCCGGCCTTCCGTACATGGTATACAGGATCGACAGCAAGAGGAGACAGAAAAGAGCAGAATGAAAGAAGTGGTGGATATCACGGAAAACAGAATACGGGATCCGGAGCGGAGGCGTCGGAAAGCAGCGCGTATCTGCTTCCTGCTGAGCCTCCTGTGGATGATGTTTATTTTTATGATGTCGCAGCAGAACGCAGATACGTCGACGGAGACCAGTCTGCGGGCAGGAACGCTCGTGGCAGAGCTCGTGGTTCCGGGCTATCGTGACTGGACGGCAGCAGAGCAGCGGGCACTCGCGATACAGATCGATTATCCGGTGCGGAAGCTCGCCCATGCCAGCGAGTATACGGTCCTCGGCATACTGTACAGTCGGAGTGTACTGTCGGTGACTACGGTACCGAGGCGGAGAAAGCTGCTCTGTACGGCCTTTCCGCTCGGCGTACTCTATGCGATGAGTGATGAGTTTCATCAGCTGTTTGTGCCGGGACGTGCCGGGCGGGTGAGCGATGTGCTCATTGACAGCGCCGGGGTGCTGCTCGGCATCGCGATTGTTTCTCTTTTTATGCACATCAAGCAATTCTTGAAAACGAGGTCTGTTTATGCTTAAATGTTATCTATTGAAATCGGATGTAAGAGGTGAAAGATGAACTGTATCATGATCGGTATCGCCGGTGGTTCAGGCTCCGGCAAGTCAACCTTTACAAATCGTCTGAAGAAGGAATTCGGTGACCAGGTCACCGTCATTTATCATGACAATTATTATCGCTCGAACGATGGTATCCCGTTCGAGGTGCGGCAGAAGGTGAACTATGATCATCCGGATGCCTTCGAAACGGATCTGCTGATTGCTCACCTGAAGGCGCTTCGCCGCGGTGAGAGCGTACAGTGCCCGGTGTATAACTATGCCGAGCATAACCGTTCGCAGGAGACGGTCGAGCTCCGACCGAGCAGAATCATCATCATCGAGGGCATTCTCGTCCTCGAGAATCCGGAGCTTCGTTCTCTTTTCGATATCAAAATCTATGTGGAAGCCGATGCAGATGAGCGTATTATCCGTCGCATCATCCGTGATGTGAAGGAGCGTGGCCGTCATGTCGAGGATATCTCCGAGCAGTATCTGACGACAGTGAAGCCGATGCACTATCTGTATGTCGAGCCGACGAAAGCACTCGCGGACATCGTCATCAACAGTGGTATGAATGATGTCGCCTTCGATCTTATGCGTACGAAGATTCAGAAGATTCTCGATACACCGGAGAACGGAGCCGAATAACAGCCCATCACGGTCGGGGTCGACCGATGAAGGATAGAAGCAGACACTTAAACGTACACGTACATGAAAAATGGGAGGTAGCCGCATGCTTTACAACAGTACCCGAGGGGGAGAGAACGGACTCCGCGCATCGGAGGCGATTCTGAAGGGTCTCGCGTCAGATGGTGGTCTTTTCATGCCGGAGAAACTGCCGGTACTTACGAAGCCACTTTCGGAATTAAGCACGCTTTCATATCAGGATCTTGCGTATGAGATTATGAAGGAGTTTTTCACGGATTTCACCGAGGAGGAGCTCCGTCACTGTATCTGTGCGGCCTACGATGAGAAGTTCGAGGATCCGAAGATCGCACCGCTGGTAAAGAAGGGCGGCGCATGGTACCTCGAGCTGTTCCATGGAAAGACCATCGCATTTAAGGATATGGCCCTTTCCATCCTCCCGCACCTGATGGTGACCAGTGCACGGAAGAATCAGGTGACGGATCGTATCGTGATTCTGACCGCGACCTCCGGTGATACCGGAAAGGCGGCGATGGCCGGCTTCGCGGATGTACCGGGTACGGAAATCATCGTATTCTATCCGTATGGTGGGGTTTCCCGTTTCCAGGAGCTGCAGATGCGCACGGAGCCGGGAAAGAACACCCATGCAGCGGCGATCCGCGGCAACTTCGATGATGCCCAGACCGGTGTGAAGCAGATCTTCCATGATCAGGCATTCGCACAGAAGCTGAAGGCGCAGGGCGTCGTGCTGAGCTCGGCGAACTCCATCAACATCGGCCGTCTGGTTCCGCAGGTGGTTTACTATGTCTATGCCTATGGCCAGATGCTGCAGGCCGGCGATGTCGCAGAGGGTGAGAAGATCAATGTCTGCGTACCGACCGGTAACTTCGGTAATATCCTGGCAGCGTACCTCGCGAAGCACATGGGCGTGCCGATCGAGAAGCTGATCTGCGCATCCAACGAAAATAAGGTATTGACGGACTTCTTCGGTACCGGCGAGTATAACCGGAACCGTCCGTTTATTCTGACCTCCAGCCCGTCGATGGATATCCTGATCTCCTCGAACCTGGAGCGTCTCATCTATCTCAGCACCGGCTGCGACAGCGCGAAGACTGCACAGCTCATGGAGGACCTTCGTACGAAGGGCGTGTATGAGGTGAGCGACGATATGCGTCAGTTCATGGCGGACTTCGTCGGTGGCTTCGCAGAGGAGCCGGAGGTCTTTAAGACCATCCGTGATCTGAAGGAAGAGGCCGGATATGTACTGGATCCGCATACAGCAGTTGCATCTGCCGTCTATAAGCAGTATGCTGAAAAGACGGGCGATACCCGTAAGACGGTGATCGCATCGACCGCAAGCCCGTATAAGTTTGCGCCGAATGTGATGAAGGCCCTCGGCATCGATGTGGAGGATCAGGATGTGTTTGCTGTCATCGATCAGCTCTCGGAGATTTCCGGCGTGCCGGAGCCACGTGCGATTCGTGAGGTACGGAACGCAGAGATCCGTCACAGCGAGGTCTGTGAGATTTCCGAGATGAAGAAGATGGTCGAGGACTTCCTCTTTGTCTGAGATTTTCCAGAGAGCGCATCGTGCCGGTGAGAGAACGACAGTGATGTGTTTGGTGAAAGTGCGTACAGAAAACATGGAAAAGGTGCTATAGCTTGTTTATGTTTCTGTAGAAATACAATGCGGACTGTGTTAATATATTCACATAGTTTATAAATGTTATTTTATAGGAGGAAATAAAATGTTAGTTAACGCTAAGGGAATGCTTGACAAGGCACTGGCTGGTCACTATGCAGTACCACACTTCAACATCAACGATCTGGAGTGGGCGAAGTCTGTACTGCTCGCTTGCGAGGAGGTACAGTCTCCGGTGATCCTCGGTGTATCCGAGGGTGCAGGCAAGTACATGACCGGCTTTAAGACCGTCGCTGCGATGGTAAAGGCGATGGTAGAGGAGCTCGGCATCACCGTTCCGGTGGCACTTCACCTTGACCACGGCACATACGATGGAGCGAAGGCATGCATCGAGGCAGGCTTTACTTCTGTTATGTTTGATGGTTCACACTATGACATCGACGAGAACGTAGAGAAGACCAAGGAGCTCGTAAAGCTCGCACACGAGCATGGCTGCAGCCTGGAGGCTGAGGTCGGCGGTATCGGCGGTGTAGAGGATGGTGTTACCTCTGCCGGTGAGAAGGCAGATCCTGCAGAGTGCAAGCGCATCGCAGATCTCGGTGTGGATTTCCTTGCAGCTGGTATCGGCAATATTCACGGTGTATATCCGGCAGACTGGCAGGGTCTCGACTTCGAGGTGCTCGCAGCCATCAAGGAGCAGATCGGTGATCTTCCGATGGTTCTTCACGGCGGTTCCGGTATCCCGGATGAGATGATTCAGAAGGCCATTTCTCTCGGCGTATCGAAGATCAATGTTAATACCGAGCTTCAGATCGTATTTGCAAAGGCAACCAGAGCGTACATCGAGGCTGGTAAGGATCTTCAGGGCAAGGGCTACGATCCTCGTAAGCTCCTGAAGCCGGGTGCAGAGGCCATCATCGAGGAGTGCAAGGCACGTATCGCTGTATTCGGTTCAGCACATAAGGCTTAATTTACGGTTACTTTTAGAACCTGTCCCAGATCCTGGGACGGGTTCTTTTCACGCACTATGTTCTTCCTTTCATAGGGGAGTAGAAGGAGACAATGAATGAGTGAAGTTTTAAATGTTACGGAAATTTTCGGTGAGGATGTCTTTAATGACAAGGTGATGCAGGAGCGTCTTCCGAAGGCAGTGTATAAGAAGCTGAAGAAGACCATCACCGAGGGCTACGAGCTCGATCCGACCATCGCGGATGCGGTTGCACAGGCGATGAAAGAGTGGGCACTCGAGAACGGTGCGACCCACTACACGCACTGGTTCCAGCCGCTGACCGGGATCACCGCAGAGAAGCATGATTCCTTTATCTCGGCCGCCGATGCCGATGGTAAGGTCATCATGGAGTTCTCCGGCAAGGAGCTGGTCCGCAGTGAGGCCGATGCATCCTCATTCCCGTCCGGTGGACTTCGTGCGACCTTTGAGGCGAGAGGCTACACCATCTGGGACTGCACCAGCCCGGCCTTCCTTCGTCGCGAGGGAGAGCATGGCGAAATCGTAACACTTTGCATTCCGACCTCCTTCTGTTCCTTCGGCGGTGAGGCACTGGATACGAAGACCCCGCTGCTGCGCTCCATGCAGGCGGTCAATGAACAGGCACTGCGTATTCTCCGTCTGTTCGGTAACACGACATCGAAGTCGGTGAAGCCATCCGTCGGTGCAGAGCAGGAGTACTTCCTGATCGACCGGAACAAGTATCTGAAGCGGAAGGACCTCATCTATACGGGCCGTACCCTTTTCGGCGTGATGCCGGCGAAGGGCCAGGAGCTCGATGACCACTACTTCGGCTCGATCCGTCATCGCATCGCTGCCTTCATGCGTGATGTGGATGTGCAGCTCTGGAAGCTCGGCGTCACCGCGAAGACCGAGCATAACGAGGTCGCACCGGCACAGCATGAGCTGGCACCGGTCTATGATGAGGCAAACCTCGCCGTCGACCATAACCAGCTGGTGATGGAGGTCATGAAGAAGACCGCACCACGCCATGGTCTCGAGTGCCTGCTTCATGAGAAACCGTTCTCCGGTGTCAATGGTTCCGGTAAGCACAACAACTGGTCGCTCGTAACGGATGATGGCATCAATCTGATGTATCCGGGCGAGACACCGCATGAGAACATTCAGTTCCTTCTGGTACTTTCCTGCGTACTGGCCGCAGTCGATAAGCATGCGGACCTTCTTCGTCTCAGTGCGGCGGATGTTGGAAACGAGCATCGTCTCGGTGCGGATGAGGCACCACCAGCGATCGTTTCTGCGTTCATCGGCACCCAGCTCGAGGATGTCGTGGAGCAGCTGATCGGTACCGGTTATGCGACCGAGTCGAAGCAGGGCAAGATTCTCCCGACCGGTGTCAATACCATGCCGGATCTCTATGCGGATGTAACGGATCGTAACCGTACCTCGCCGTTTGCCTTTACCGGTAACAAGTTCGAGTTCCGTATGGTGGGTTCTGCTGAGTCCATCGCAAGTGCGAACATCATCCTCGATGCCATCGTCGCAGAGCAGTTTAAGGAAGCCGCCGACGTACTGGAGAAGGCGGAGAACTTCAGTGATGCATGTCATGACTACATCAAGAAGCTGCTGACCGAGCATCAGCGCATCATCTTTAACGGAAACGGCTACTCCGAGGAGTGGGTAGAGGAGGCAGAGCGCAGAGGTCTTCCGAATCTTCCATCCATGGTGGATGCGATTCCGGCCCTGACCACCGAGAAGGCGATCAGGCTCTTTAAGGAGTTTGGTATCTATACACAGGCCGAGCTGGTGAGCCGCGAGGAGGTCGAGTACGAGCAGTATTCGAAGGTCATCAATATCGAGGCACGTGCGATGATCAACATCTCCGGCAAGCAGATCATCCCGGCGGTTATCCACTACACCACCCGTCTCGCGGATTCGATCCGCAAGGTGAGCGAGGCGTGCCCGGAGGCGGATGTATCGGTTCAGAAGGGACTTCTGCTGCATGCGTCGAAGCTGCTTTCAGACATGGAGCAGGCGAGAACGAAGCTGCTGCAGGATGTCGAGCTGTATGGCCCGGAGAAGGATGCCGTGAAGAAGGCACGTGCATACCACGATACGATCGTGCCGGATATGCGGGCATTGCGTACACCGGTCGATGAGCTGGAGCAGATTGTGGATAAGGATCTGTGGCCGTATCCGAGCTATGGTGATATGATTTTCGAGGTTTCCGAGCCTTGATTTTTCAGTCCGTCACGTGAGTGACGGACTTTTTCTATATTGAAATAGCGTCTGCATTATGCTAATATGTTCAGAATCAAATGTGATATAATGATTATTGAACAAGAAAGGCGGAGCCACGATGCTGGAGCGGGAGACGACGATTATTCTGAGAACCTTATATGAGCGTGCGGAGAGTACGCAGCGGGATCTGGCGGGGGCGCTGGGTGTGTCGCTGGGGAAGACGAATCAGCTTCTGCAGGAGACGGTGAATCAGGGGCTTCTCCGGAAGCTGAGTCATGATGAGGGGCGCGGCCGGAATGTGCTGTATGCGCTGACGGATGCAGGGCAGCAGCGCCTGGAGACCCACCGGGTGGATGCGGCGCTGGTGCTGGCGTCGGGCTTCGGCTCCCGTTTCGTGCCGCTCACATATGAGACCCCGAAGGGCCTGCTCGAGGTCTTCGGAGAGCGGATGATCGAGCGTCAGATCCGGCAGCTTCACGAGGTGGGGATCACGGATATCACGATCATGGTCGGATATCTCAAGGAGAAGTTTGAGTACCTCATCGATAAGTACCAGGTGAAGCTGATCTATAATCCGGAGTATGCGACGAAGAACACGCTGGCGACGATGCACCATGCAGCGTCGGTGCTCCGGGGGCATAACTGCTATATTCTGTCCTCCGATAACTGGATGCGGGAGAATATGTACCATCGCTATGAGGCGGACGCCTGGTATGCGGCGAGCTTCATGAAGGGGGAGACCCGGGAATGGGCGATGGAGACCACACGGAACGGCGCGATAAAGGATGTGCGTGTCGGTGGCTGTGATCAGTGGTGCATGTATGGGCCGGTGTACTTTACGAAGGCGTTTTCGGAGCAGTTTCTGCCGTTCATCGAGAGCTACTACCGGATGCCGGGCACGGAGCAGTTTTACTGGGAGGATGTACTGATCCGGAACCTGAAGCTGCTGCCACCGATCTATATCAATAAGCAGCCGGAGGGCGAGATCTATGAGTTCGAGAATCTCGAGGAGCTCCGGCAGTTCGATGAGAAGTATGTGAATCACTCCGGTTCCGAGGCGATGCAGCTCGTGTCCCGTGTCTTCGGCATTCCGGAGTCCTGTATCGTGCATATCCGCTGTCTGAAGGCCGGGATGACGAACAAGTCCTGGTATTTTTCAGTGCTGGATGCACCGGAGACACCGGCGGAGTACCGGGGCAAGGACTACATCTGTCGTATCCCGGGGCCGGGCACGGAGAAGCTGATCGATCGTTTCCATGAGGGTGAGGTATATGAGGCGGTGACGCAGCTCGGCATCACCGAGGAGCTCGTGTACTTCAATCCGGAGAACGGCTATAAGATCTCCCGTTACTATCATGGGGCGCGCAATGCAGACTACGGGAATCCGGTGGAGCTCCGGCAGTGCATGGCACTTCTGAAGCGTCTGCATAATTCCGGCATCGTGCTGAAGCATGACTTCGATCTTCATGAGGAGATGCTGCGCTATGAGAGGTACATCCGTGAAGCAGGCGCGGTGATCCCGTTTGAGGATTTTCCGGAGGTGCGTCTCCATGCCGAGGAGGTCTTCCGCTTTGTGGCGGCGCAGCAGCGTCCGAAGACGATCGCGCACATCGATTCCGTAAAGGATAATTTTATCTTCACGGACGAGGGGCTCAAGATGATCGACTGGGAGTACTGCGGTATGGCGGATCCGCTGACGGATCTCGCGATGGCGGCGATCTACTCCTACATGAGCTTCGAGGAGACGAAGCAGCTGATCGAGGTATATCGTACGGCACCGATGGGCACACAGGAAGATGGAGCAGGTGTACCGACGGCTGACGATGCGGTGACACTGCCGGGCGCAGCCCCTGCGGCGGGTGACGATGTGGCGGACGGAGGCATTGCCCTCCGGGGACTCGGGGACGAGGAGGCCTATGCGCTGGTCGTCGCCTATATGGGGCTCGGCGGGCTTCTGTGGGCACTCTGGTGTGTATACAAGATGGCGCTCGGGGAGAGTTTCGGCGATTATACGCTCCGAATGTACCGATACTTTAAGGATTCGTATAAATTCTTACGAAATTCGGGGAAAATTTAAGCGAAGCTTATGGAACAGACGCGCAAAAGCGTGATAGAATCTATCTATGAACAATCGGAGGGCGACACTATGAATATGAAGGCGAAAATGCGTGTCCTGGGACTCACCCTGGCGATCGGATGTGCGGCGTTTGCGACACCGGGTATTGCAGGCTGGGGCCAGAAGGATGGCAAGTACTACTACGTGGACGATTCCACGAATAAGTATATCTACAGCAAGTGGATCCACACCTCTTCCGGCTACTACTATATCGGCAGTGACGGATATATGGTGACGGGCTGGAAGAAGATCAACGATAACTGGCATTACTTCCGCTCGAACGGTCTCATGGTGACCGGCTGGCGTCAGATCGATAACAAGTGGTATTACATGAAGTCGGACGGTGTGATGCAGACGGGCTGGCTGAAGCTGACCGAGAACGGGACGACCCGCTGGTACTATCTGAAGGCCGATGGCTCAATGGCGACCGGCTGGCGTCAGATCAGTGATAAGTGGTACTATTTCCAGCCGGGTGACGGCACACTGCTGATGGATACCTGGGCGAAGATCGATAACAGCTGGTATCGTTTCGAGTCGAACGGCGTGATGCAGACGGGCTGGTACGCGCAGGAGGGCAGTTACTACTACCTGAACGCGAAGGGCGTGATGCAGACCGGATGGAAGACGGATACCTCGGGACACAAGTACTATCTGGATGCTTCGAGTGGTAAGATGGCCCAGGGCTGGAAGCAGATCGAGGGCGAGTGGTACTACTTCGGCGAGAATGGCAAGATGATTGAAGGCTGGCTCGAGTCGAAGGGTGCGTACTACTACCTGAACAACGGTAAGATGATTGCAGGAAAGACCGTGACCATCGGCGGTACTGACTACAGCTTCGACGCAAACGGCGCCTGCACTTCGGCGATCGGCAATGTCTCCGTAACCCACGCAGGTGGCAGCACCAGCAGTACCGGCAGCACGACGGTCAGCAGCACCGGCAGTAACGCCGTGACGGCGACGACACCGGGCAGCACCGGAAGCTCGAACGCGACGACACCAGGCGGCACCACTACATCGACCGTGACAACGAGTGAGCCGGGCACGAGCACAAACGCCGGTCCGGGCGGCGTATCACAGTATGAGACGACGACACAGATCTCGGGACCGACGAGTACGACCGGCAGCAGCAACGTGGCGACCTCCTCTCCGGTGAGCACGACGACCAGCTCCTCCGGCGCGATCGAGGAACTGCAGATCGGCAGCCTGACGGGACCGATGTAAAAATCGAAATAACCAATCGGGAAATTATATAATCGAAGCATACATGCACACTCAGCCAGAACCCTCCGGGGCTCTGGCTGAACTGCTGTCAGACGGTGGCAAACGGTATAATCTGCTTTGTGATGACGTCGCAGCTGTAGCATTGTCCGCTGAGATAGAGTATTATATCTTTGTTTTTAAGATGCAGTCATCAGATGAAGCAGAGAGGGGGACCGCGATGATCGAAGATTATACGAAGGCCTGGCACATGGGGGAGAGTCAGTACCGCTGGGATATCACATTCGGACGCTATCCGTATCTGACGGCGCTCGATGATATCGTGAAGCCGGAGAGCATACTCGCAGAGAACCATATCGGACTGGTCGAGATTCCGATCGCCGACATCGCCGGCACGAAGACGCATGGCCGCCAGGAGGCCTTCGCCAGTAATTTTATGCCGCTGCTGCCGCCGAAGACCGAGTTTTCGGTGAAGTGGTCGGCGCTCTATGATTCTGCTGTTCGGGAGGGCATCCGGGATGCGATCCTCGTGTACGAGTACATGGGGCGCTTCTATGTGCAGGAGGGCAACAAGCGCGTATCGGTTTCGCGCTTTACCGGCATGGTATCCATCCTCGCGGACGTTATCCGACTGCTGCCACAGCATACCGATGACAAGACGAACCGCATCTACTTCGAGTTCGTCGATTTCTATAAGGTGAGCGGCATCTATGGCATCCGCTTTTCGGAGGAGGGTGGCTATCAGAAGCTCTGTCAGGTACTCGGACTGTCCATGGAGAAGCCATGGACGCCGGAAGTGCGCAATGATGTCAAGGCGGACTTCTTCCGCTTCGCGGAGCGCTTTCTGCGAAAGGGGGGCGGACGACTCGACATCACCCGCGGTGATGCCTTTCTCATCTATCTTCGCATCTATGGCGCGAAGAACCTCGAGCATATCTCGACGCAGGAAATCGATGCGAACCTCGATAAGATCTGGCATGAATTTCTGAAGGAACCGGAGGAGATCCGTCTTGTGGAAACACCGGACGTACTCCAGAAGGACAGCTCCTTCTTTAAGCGTTTTACACAGCAGAATGCAGATCGTAAGCTGACGGTGGCCTTCATCTATGAGAAAAATCCGGAGACCTCCGGCTGGGCGTACCAGCACGAGCTCGGGCGGAACTACCTCGCCGGACGCTTCGGCACGCAGCTCGAGACCCTGACATGGGCGGACTGCGATACACCGGCGCTTGTGCGTGCCGCAATCGATGAGGCAGCTGCGGCGGGCGCACAGGTGATTTTTACGACGACGGTTATGATGGTGGAGGCTTCCGTCCAGGCGAAGGTCCGCTACCCGAAGATCCACATCCTGAACTGCTCGGTCAATACAAGCTACAATTCGATCCGGACCTACTATGGCCGTATGTATGAGGCGAAGTTCCTGATGGGCGCGCTCGCAGCCTCGGTGACGGACGGAAACGAGATCGGCTACGCGGAGCTCTGCCCGTTGTATGGTACGCTTTCCAACGTCAATGCTTTCGCTATCGGTGCGCAGATGATTAATCCCTATGCCCGGATCCATCTCGAGTGGTCGGCGCTGCAGGATCATGACTGGAAGCAGTCGCTGCTCAGCCAGGGGATCCGGACGATCTCCGGACCGGAGCTGACGCCGGCGAAGAAGCTGTCGCGTGAGTTCGGTGTCTATCGGGTATCGGAGGACGGCACGGTATCCAACATTGCGACGCCGATCTTCGACTGGGGTCGCTTCTATGAGATCATCCTCCGCTCGATTCTGGAAGGCTCCTGGGACAACAGCCGTCTCGCGAAGTCGCATGAGGCACTGAACTTCTGGTTCGGCATGGAATCCGGCGTCATCGATGTGATTCTTTCCGGGCAGCTCCACTATGCCTCCCGGAAAATGATGACGACCCTTCGTGAGGGCGTACTTTCCGGACATATCCATCCGTTTGACGGAGAAATCCACAGCCAGGAAGGCCTCATAAAGGACGAACATGCTCCACGGCTTTCCAGCGAAGAAATCGTGAATATGCATTGGCTCAATGATAACGTCGTCGGTGAGATCCCGAAGCTCGAGGCATTTAATCAGCGGGCGCAGGAGCTGATCCGTATCAGTGGATTTCTGAAAGGTTCATTATGAAGGTTTTACTGATTGCAGACGAAGAGGATAAGAAGCTTTACGATTATTACGATCCGGCGGAGCTCCGGGATATCGACCTCATCCTGTCTGCCGGCGATCTGAATCCGCATTACCTCGAGTTTCTGGTGACGGCGGGGCATGCACCGCTTCTGTATGTGCATGGAAATCATGATCGCTGCTATGATGAGATGCCACCGCTCGGCTGTGACTGTGTCGACGACCGTATCTACGATTTCCGCGGGCTCCGTATCCTGGGGCTCGGCGGCTCCATGCGCTATAAGGAAGGAAACTATATGTATACCGAGCGTGAGATGGAGAAGCGGATCGATCGGCTTCGCTCAGCCATCGCACTGCGGAACGGCTTCGATATCGTGGTGACGCACGCGCCGGCGCAGGGCTACGGCGATATGGAGGACCTGCCGCATCAGGGCTTCCGCTGCTTCAACGAGCTCCTCGAGCGCTACCATCCGAAGTATCTGATCCATGGCCATGTGCATCAGTGCTACGGCGGTGATTTTCAGCGCGTGCGGGCGCATCCGAGCGGGACGACGATCATCAACTGCTACGGGAAGTATGTGCTGGATCTGAAGCGCGGCGATGACTACCCGGAGGAAGGAAAGACGGGATCGATTCTGTATGATCTCTATAAGAATATGTCCAGGTCCCGGAGTCACACGGTCTATCACGAATAAGTGTGTGCCGGAATACGGCCATCGGCTTCGGAGAGCTGGGCATCCCGCTGCCTGCAGCAGATGAGAGAACAGGAGAAAGAAATGATGATTACAAATGACTGGCTGAAGCCGCTGGAGGCGGAATTCAGCAAGCCGTACTATGAACAGCTGTACCACACTGTGGATCAGGAATATAAAACGCAGACGATCTATCCGGCGGCAGAGGATATTTTCAATGCTTTTTCCTTCACACCGCTGGAAAAGGTGAAGGTGGTGATCCTCGGACAGGATCCTTACCACGAGCCGGGGCAGGCCCATGGGCTCTGCTTTTCGGTGAAGCCGGAGGTGGCCATCCCGCCGTCCCTTGTGAACATCTATAAAGAACTGCATGACGACCTCGGCTGTGCGATTCCGGATAACGGCTATCTTAAAAAGTGGGCGGATCAGGGCGTACTGATGCTGAATACCGTACTGACCGTGCGGGCACATCAGGCGAACAGTCACCACGGCATCGGCTGGGAGGAGTTCACGGACGCGGCGATCCGGGTACTGGACCAGATCGACCGCCCGATGGTGTTTATCCTCTGGGGACGGCCGGCACAGATGAAGGAAGCGATGCTGCGGAATCCGAAGCACCTGATCCTGAAATCACCGCATCCGAGTCCGCTGAGCGCCTATCGAGGCTTCTTCGGCTCACGGCCGTTCTCGAAGACGAATCAGTATCTGGAGGCCCACGGCCTCACGCCGATCGACTGGCAGATCGAAAATCGGCAGGCATAAGCAATATGTGGAGGAAATAGAATGAGCTTTGTTGAAACCTTAAAAATCATCGTATTCGGACTCGTGGAGGGCTTTACCGAGTGGCTCCCGATCTCCAGTACCGGACATATGATCCTCGTGAATGAACTGATCAGGCTGAATCAGCCGGATGAGTATTACAAGGTCTTCGAGGTCGTGATCCAGCTGGGCGCGATCCTCGCGGTTGTCACCACCTTCTTCCGTCAGCTCTGGCCATTTGCGCGTCGTCGCTCGAACGGACGCATCGGTCTCGTGCCGTCCCGGGTCGACCTCTGGATCAAGATCATCGTCGCCTGCATCCCGGCGGCCGTCATCGGCATCCTCTTCGATGACCTCCTGGACAAGTATCTCTATAACGGCTTCGTCGTGGCGCTGATGCTGATCCTGTATGGTGTGTTCTTTATTCTGATCGAGAAGCGGAACGAAACGGTCGATTTTCATATCAACCGGCTGCAGGATCTGGACCTTCGCACGGCGATCTATATCGGTCTCTTCCAGTGCCTCGCGCTGATTCCGGGTACCTCCCGTTCCGGCGCGACGATCCTCGGCGCGATGCTCATCGGCGTCGCACGTACACCGGCTGCGGAGTTTTCCTTCTTCCTGTCGGTACCGGTTATGTTCGGTGCAAGCTTCCTGAAGCTCATCAAGTACGGCTTCGCCTTCACCGGCCCGCAGCTGTTCTATCTGATTCTCGGTATGGTCATCGCCTATATCGTGAGCGTATACTGCATCAACTTCCTGATGCGCTACATCCGGAAGAACAGCTTTGCAATCTTCGGATACTATCGTATCGGTCTCGGCATCATCGTTCTGATCTGGTTCGCGATATCCGCACTGCTTCACTGATCCGGACGGATCGGCCCGCGAAATGCGTGTGTGAAGATTTCAGTCCTGGGTAAGCGCAGTGCGGGCCGGCGATGCCCCTTCGAAAACGGAAATGTCTGATTTTCGGTGCTTCGCAGTCCTGTGCGCGATAAACGTAAGAAATATGTAAGAGGTATGTTCGTGTTTCGTTGTTGCATGCCTCTTTTTTTTCGCGTAGACTTCTAGTGTAGAAAGAAATAGAGCGATGGAGTGAAAGAGAGAAGAACATGAAGAAATTAAGCGTTTTTATCACAGCAGCCGTTCTTTCCGTGTTTATGTGCATGAGCTCCCTGGCGAGCACAGAAATCGGATTAAATCTGGACTGGAAGTATGCCGGTAATTCGAAGATCAACACCGGTAAGGCGGTCCTCTACACCACGGATGTCGCCGAGAGTGCACGGAAGGGCATTACGGTGGCGGTCAATGCAGGCCACGGTACGAAGGGTGGCGGATCGGTACGGACCCTGTGCCATTCGGATGGATCAAAGAAGGTGACCGGCGGCTCGACCGCAGCCGGCAGCACGACCGCGACGGCAGTTTCCGGCGGCATGACCTTCGCCGATGGTACGGCAGAGCCGGTGGCGACCCTGATGGTGGCCGAGAGCCTGAAGCAGAAGCTGCTGGCGGATGGTTATGATGTGCTGATGATTCGTGATGATAAGGACGTACAGCTCGATAATATCGCACGTACAGTTATCGCGAATAACAAGGCGGACTGTCATATCGCGATCCACTTCGATTCCACGAAGTCGAACAAGGGCGTCTTTTTCATGAGCACACCGGATGCACTGAAGTCGATGGAGCCGGTGGCGAGCTACTGGCAGAAGCACGAGAAGCTCGGTGAGAGCCTCATCGCAGGGCTCAAGGCATCGGGCATGAAGGTGTTCTCGAGCGGCAGCATGGATATGGATCTGACCCAGACCTCCTACTCGACGGTACCGTCGGTGGATATCGAGGTCGGTGATAAGGCCAGTGACCACAGCCAGGCCGCGTGTGATAAGATCGCAGCCGGACTGCTGGACGGTATCAATATATATTATGGTTTTACAGCTGCGCAGGGCTGAGCACTGCGCGCGTAGAGGCGGAGGATGTACCTCCGCCTCTTTTATTGTATCTGCGAAGGTGCTTTACGGGCTGTTTACACGATTTTTACGGTCTGTTATAATCCGATTTGGCAGGGGTTGCTGCCTGGCGTTCGATTTTACATCGACTTTTATCTTGAGGTGAATATGACAGTAGATCATGTGGCGAGTCTGTTCCGTCTTCTGGGCGGATTAGGTATGTTCCTGTATGGTATGTCGGTCATGAGCGACGGCATGCAGAAGGCAGCGGGTAACCGGATCTCGGGTTTCCTGGATATCGTGACGAAGAACCGCTTTATGGCGGTGGTGCTCGGTGCGGCGATCACAGCACTGGTACAGTCGTCCTCCGCGACGACGGTCATGGTCGTCGGCTTCGTGAATGCCGGCATCATGAATCTTTCACAGGCGGTCGGCATCATCATGGGTGCGAATATCGGTACGACGATCACGGCCTGGATGGTTTCGCTGACGCAGATTTCGAGCGATATGCTGACGGTGCTGAAGCCGGATTTCTTTTCACCGGTGCTGATCGCCATCGGTGCGTTCCGCATCCTGTTCGGCAAGAAGGGCAGTGATGATCTGCTCGGTACTTTCTGTATCGGTGTCGGCTTCATCTTCATCGGTCTCGAGTTTATGTCGGGTGCCGTGTCACCGTATGCGGATTCACCGATTTTCTCGGATGCCTTCCGTGCGATCGGCGGAAATCCGATCCTGGGTATCCTGGTCGGTGCCGTCGTGACCGGTATCATTCAGTCGTCGGCTGCTTCGGTTTCCATCCTGCAGACCCTGGCGCTCGCAGGTGCGGTTCCGAGAGCCTCCGGCTTCTATATCACCCTCGGTCAGAACATCGGTACCTGCGTGACCGCGATGATCTCTGCGACGGGTACCAGCCGCACCGCGAAGCGGGCTGCCTGCATTCACCTGCTCTTTAACGTCGCAGGTGCCGTGATGTTCGGTGTACTGATTTTTGCGGCTTCCTTCGCAGCGCCGCAGTTCTTCAACGGCATGCTTTCGCCGGTGGAGATTTCAATCTTCCATACGATCTTTAACGTAAGCTGTACACTGGTGCTCTTTCCGTTTGGTGATCTTCTCGTGAAGCTTTCCGGTGCTTTCGTTCCGGAGAAGACCGTGGCTGAAGGCGCACAGACTGCAGAGGATAAGGTGAACATCGAGGAACAGCGTCTCCGGCGTCACCTGGATGAGCGTATCCTGGAGTCCCCGGCGATCGCCCTGGCGGCGACCCGGAGTGAGGTCGTCAACCTCGGTCGCGTCGTCGCAGTCAATATCAGCGTTGCCTGCAGTGCACTGGAAAACGGGGATGAGAAGCTGATTCAGGATGTGCATGATCGGGAGAAGCTGATCGACCATATGACGGGTCTTCTCACGAATTATCTGATTAAGATTGATCAGCTGTCCCTCAGTGAACGTCAGAAGTTCGAGGTGACCCGGATGCTGAATACGCTGACGGATATGGAGCGTGTCGGGGATCATGCGGAGAACATCGTCGAAAAGGCGAAATACATCTTCGATAACGGCGTGCACTTCACGGAAAAGGGCATTCAGGATCTTCAGAAGATCGGCCAGCAGGCACAGGAAAGCTTCAGCCTGTCCATCAATGCGCTGGAGGATAGCAGCATCGATGAAGTCATCGATACGAAGCGCTCTGAGGATGTCGTCGACAGGATGGAGCGTGAGATGCGTGAACATCATATGCAGCGTCTCAGCGAGGGCAAGTGCAGTACCTCCGCAGGCGTGGCCTTCCTCGACGTCATCGGTGATCTCGAGCGTATTTCAGATCACGCCGATAACATCGCGGGCTACGTGAAGTCCATGTTGCAGTAATCAGAATTTCACTTTTTTGTCGGAGCCAGGAGGGGAAGCCCTCCTGGCTCCGCTTTTAAACAGTAAAATATGTAAATTTACTGTGAAATTTTTCACAAAATCGCCGTTTTGTACTTGCAAAAAGACATTTGATAGCATACAATAACAGTTGCTAATGGAAATGTTTATGTAACCATTTATTTCATTAAATATCAGGAGGATATTATTATGGCAGTAAGAGTTGCGATTAATGGTTTCGGTCGTATCGGCCGTCTCGCATTCAGACAGATGTTCCAGGCTGAGGGTTATGATGTTGTAGCAATCAACGATCTGACCAGCCCGGAGATGCTTGCATACCTTCTTAAGTATGATACAACCCACGGCAGATACAACGGTACTGTAGAGGCTACTGATCACTCCATCATCGTAAATGGCAAGGAGATCGAGATCTACAAGGAGAAGGACGCTGCAAACCTTCCTTGGAAGGATCTTGACATCGACGTAGTTCTCGAGTGCACAGGTTTCTACTGCTCTAAGGAGAAGTCCATGGCACACATCAACGCTGGTGCTAAGCACGTTGTAATTTCTGCACCTGCTGGTAAGGATCTTAAGACCATCGTTTACAATGTAAACCACAAGACTCTTACAGCTGATGATCAGATCATCTCCGCTGCATCCTGCACCACCAACTGCCTCGCTCCGATGGCAAAGGCTCTTAACGACCTCGCTCCGATCGAGTCCGGCTTCATGACCACTGTTCACGCTTACACCGGTGACCAGATGATCCTTGATGGACCGCAGAGAAAGGGCAACCTTCGTCGTTCCAGAGCAGGTGCTCAGAACATCACTCCTGCATCTTCCGGTGCAGCAAAGGCAATCGGCCTCGTTCTTCCAGAGCTTGATGGCAAGCTGAACGGTGCTGCTCAGCGTGTTCCTGTAGCTACAGGTTCCACCACCATCCTTGATGCAGTTGTTGCTAAGGAAGTAACTGCTGATGAGGTTAACGCTCAGATGAAGGCAGAGGAGACAGAGTCCTTCGAGTACAACACAGACGAGATCGTATCTTCCGATATCATCAACTCCATGGCTGGTTCCATCTTCGATGCTACTCAGACCAAGGTTCTCCCGATGGGCAACGGCAAGACTCTTGTACAGGTTGTTTCATGGTATGACAACGAGAACTCCTACACATCTCAGATGGTAAGAACAATCAAGTACTTCGGTTCTCTGATTGCTGACTAATTCCTCACAGGATATATTAAGTTGCCTTGCCTCTGGCAAGGCTCTGAATTCGTTCGCCACTAAGGCATCCATGCGCCGCTCCGTCCTTCGGACGGCCCTCTCATGGATCATCAGGGATATGACTTTAAAGAGGTCCGGCCTTCATGGGCCTGGCCTCTTTTTATAAAAGGAGATTTATTATGGCAGGTTTAAACAAGTTAACAGTGGATGATATCGACGTAAAGGGCAAGCGCGTCCTCTGCAGATGTGACTTCAACGTTCCTCTGAAGAACGGTGTGATCACCGACGAGAACAGACTCGTCGCTGCACTTCCGACCATCAAGAAGCTGATCGCTGACGGTGGCAAGGTGATTCTCTGCTCCCACCTCGGTAAGGTGAAGACAGAGGAGGATAAGCCTTCCAAGACCCTCGCTCCGGTTGCCAAGAGACTTTCCGAGCTTCTCGGCCAGGAGGTAAAGTTCGCAGCAGATCCTGAGGTTGTCGGCGCAAACGCAAGAGCAGCCGTTGCAGAGATGAAGGATGGCGATGTGATCCTTCTTGAGAACACGCGTTACAGAGCAGAGGAGACCAAGAACGGAGATGCTTTCTCACAGGATCTTGCATCTCTCGCAGATGTATTCGTAAATGATGCGTTCGGTACTGCCCACAGAGCACACTGCTCCAATGTTGGTGTTACCAAGTACATCAATGGCCCGCACGTTGTCGGCTACCTGATGCAGAAGGAGATCCAGTTCCTCGGCCAGGCGGTTGAGAATCCGGTACGTCCTTTCGTAGCGATCCTCGGTGGTGCGAAGGTTGCAGATAAGCTGAATGTTATCTCGAACCTCCTTGAGAAGTGCGATACCCTCATCATCGGTGGCGGTATGGCCTTCACTTTCACAAAGGCACAGGGCTACGAGATCGGTTCTTCTCTCTGTGATGAGACGAAGCTTGACTATTGCAAGGAGATGATCGCAAAGGCAGAGCAGCTTGGTAAGAAGCTTCTTCTTCCGGTAGATGCAGTCATCACTGACCACTTCCCAGATCCGATCGATGGACCGATCGATACAGAAGTTGTCGATATCGATAAGATTCCGGCTGGCAAGATGGGTATGGATATCGGACCGAAGACCGCTGAGCTCTATGCTGAGGCTGTAAAGTCCGCAAAGACCGTTGTATGGAACGGACCGATGGGCGTATTCGAGAACCCGACACTGGCGGCTGGTACGAAGGCTGTTGCGAAGGCACTCGCAGATACTGATGCGACAACCATCATCGGTGGTGGTGATTCCGCAGCTGCTGTGAACCAGCTCGGCTATGGCGATAAGATGAGCCATATCTCTACGGGTGGCGGTGCTTCCCTTGAGTTCCTTGAGGGTAAGGAGCTTCCGGGCGTTGCTGCAGCAGACGACAAGAACTAATTGAACTGTGGCCGGAGGCCTTCCGCGGGAGTGCCTCCGGCTTTTTTTCATCATCCCGAATGTTCTGTGGTGCCGTATATAAATGGATGAAAGGCTGCGACATCGCACAGCTTATGATGCTTCATATATGTGAAGTGATAAAAAGAAAGAGGTATCTATATGAGAAAGAAGATTATTGCCGGAAACTGGAAGATGAACATGGTTCCTTCTGAGGCGGTGAAGCTCGTCGAGACATTAAAGCCACTCGTACAGAATGAGGATGTGGACGTTGTGTATTGTGTACCAGCCATCGACCTCGTACCGGTGGTCAATGCTGTAAAGGGCACCAATGTACATGTCGGCGCAGAGAACCTGTATTTCGAGGATAAGGGCGCATACACCGGCGAGATCTCTGCAGACATGCTCGTAGATGCAGGCGTTGAGTACGTCATCATGGGCCATTCTGAGAGAAGAGGCTACTTCCATGAGACCGATGAGGACATCAATAAGAAGCTTCTGAAGGCACTGGAGAAGGGCCTGAAGCCGATCGTATGCTGTGGTGAGTCCCTCGAGCAGAGAGAGCAGGGCATCACCGAGGACTGGATCCGTATGCAGATCAAGATCGCATTCCAGGGCGTAAGCGCTGATCAGGCAAAGGGTGTCGTCATCGCGTACGAGCCGATCTGGGCGATCGGAACCGGTAAGACGGCGACCTCCGCACAGGCTGAGGAGGTATGTAAGGCGATCCGTGAGACCATCGGTGAGATCTATGACACCGATACCGCAGAGGCGATCCGCATCCAGTATGGTGGATCCATGAATGCCGGAAACTGCAAGGAGCTCCTCGCACAGCCGGATATCGATGGCGGCCTCATCGGCGGCGCTTCTCTGAAGCCGGACTTCGGCACCATCGTAAATTACAACAAGTAATATAAAAAATAAAAAAGGGGCCCTGAGGGCAATGTCATTAAGTTAAGATGACATTGCCCTTAGGGCTCCTTTTTTAGTGCTGCTGGCAGCTGGCGGAGTAGATGATGCGGTGGCAGGCGGCGTCGAGGCTCAGGTGCAGGGTGAGGCCTTCCGGGGTCCGGAGATCGATGAGCGTGATGCCGTCACCTTCCGTGCGGGTGCCGGATGTAAGCATGGGCAGAGCATCGATGCGGGCAGCTTCACGCTGGAAGCCGGCTTCGTCGAGTGTCATGCCGAGGCTTATGTGCAGGCTGTTCTCGAGGATGCTCGTGTACTTGTAGTACTGGTAGGAGACATCACCGGCGGTCGGCAGGATGGTCTCCGGGAAGAGCTGCCGGAGGTCCGCCACCATGGCTTCGTTGACGCCCTGATCGATTCTCATATACTGTTTCGGCTTCGTACTGCCGGAGCAGTAGGGCGGAATCAAGCAGAGGACGAGCGTGGCGAGGATGCCGGCGAGGAGGGACGGCCACGCGAGCCGCGTGAAAAGCCGGGTCCAGAATGCGTTTTCCATCGAGCGCGCCGAGAGACCGAAGATGCCGACGAGCAGCGGGAGCGCCAGTACGAGATACAGGAGATTGAGAATCGCTGCCTTCGCGACGGCCAGCTTCGGGAACTGCATGTGCCAGAAGAGGATGGAAACGAAAAGTACGATCAGCTCCAGGGCGATGCCGAGGAGCAGATCGTACTGAAGACCATCATGCCAGAGTGTCTTTTCGTTCGCTTTCATAGGAGACAATTTACTTCTCCCAAGGAAGCTCGGACTTGCCGAAGTGACCGTAGCTGGATACCAGGTTGTAATCGACGTGGCGGAGATCCAGCGCACGGGTGATGCCCTTCGGGGTCAGATCATAGTTGTGCTTGATTTCCTCCCAGATGGTGTTACGATCCTGCTTTTCGGTACCGAAGCAGTCGACATATACGGAAACCGGCTCTGCGACACCGATCGCGTAGGCAAGCTGTACCTCGCAGCGATCCGCCTTGCCGGCGTTGACGATGTCGCGGGCGATCTTACGAGCCATGTAAGCTGCGGAACGGTCGACCTTACTCGGATCCTTACCGGAGAAGGCTCCGCCGCCGTGATGTGCGGCTCCACCGTAGGTGTCCGCGATGATCTTACGACCGGTCAGACCGGAATCGGCGAAGGAGGAACCGAGAACGAAGCGACCAGTCGGATTCACCAGCACACGGAAGTCGGTGTTGAGGCCCATCTCCTCTGCGGTTTCCTTCATGATGCCGGAAACGATCTCACGTACCTCGTCGAGGGAGGTCTCCTCGGCATGCTGGGTGGAGATCAGGAAGGTGTCGATGCGGTGAGTATCATAATCGAAGGATACCTGTGCCTTCGCATCTGGACGGAACTTCCGGAAGCCATCCTTCAGGTTGTAGGCACGCAGCTTGAGCAGCGCCTTCGTGGAAAGAACGTATGGAATCGGCAGCATCTCCGCAGTCTCGTTCGTTGCATAGCCGAACATCATACCCTGGTCGCCGGCGCCGTCGTTATCAACACCCATCGCGATGTCCGGAGACTGTCTGGAGATCAGGTAACGGATGTTGTACTTCTCGACATCGGTGAGACCGATGTTACGGAGTACATCGCGGATCAGCTTGTCGTAATCCGGCTCATAGTCAGAGGTGATCTCACCCATCACGGTGATCTCGTAATCCTTAATGGTGGTCTCGGCCGCGATACGGCTAGCATCGTCGTGCTGCAGAATGTCGGTTACGATGGCATCGGAAATCTGATCACAGATCTTATCCGAATGTCCGTTTGATACCTGCTCTGATGAAAATAACATGTGTAAATCCTTTCTGGCCTATGCCAAATGGTGTTTCGAAGTGCTCTTTTGCGGATCAGCGGATCTGCGGAGTGCCGCGTCGAAGCGGTCGGCGGGAGTCCGCATCCTTACTGATGTATGAAAAAAGCCTGCCGAACAATCGACAGGCTGAAAATCCGCATCTTATTGCTCGAAACAAAACGTTCGCTCAGGTTAGCACCTTCCGTTTCCGGGGTTGCTGCGGCTTCATCGCTCCTATGTAGCTCCACCGTCTCTGAATAAGTTATGAAATTGTGCACCGATTTCTTAAGTGCGGATAGTACTATAGCATGAGTTTTAGTTGTGTGCAATAGGATTTCGAGATATAATTTGGTTCAGTTTCCATTTATTTGCATGAAAATGCATATTCCTGTACATTTTCATGCATGAATCGCCTTTACTAGTCTGATCATAAACATAAACGAGGTACCCTATGCCGATTAAAGTACAGAATGATTTACCTGCGAAGCATATCCTGGAGAACGAGAACATCTTTGTGATGGATGAGAAGCGAGCGCAGTCTCAGGAGATCCGACCACTTAGGATCGCGATTCTGAACCTGATGCCGCTGAAGGAGGACACGGAGCTCGATATCCTCCGCGTGCTGTCGAACTTCCCGATTCAGACGGAGATCACCTTTATGACTGTGGCGACCCACGAGTCGAAGCATACCGACGCCTCTCATCTCAATAAGTTCTATGTGACCCTGGACCAGGTGGAGCAGGAGTACTTCGATGGTCTGATCATCACCGGCGCACCAGTTGAGAAGCTCCCGTTCGAGGAGGTGGAGTACTGGCCGGAGCTTACGGAAATCATGAAGTGGTCTGAGACCCATGTCTTCTCGACCTTTCACATCTGCTGGGGTGCGCAGGCCGGACTCTACTATCATTATGGCATCGAGAAGCGCCTGCTCCCGGAAAAGCTTTCCGGAATCTATCGTCAGAAGGTGCTCCATCGGAAGAAGATGATCATGCGTGGTATGGATGATTATTTCAATGTGCCGATTTCGCGCTATACAGGGATCGATGAGGAGGCTGTCCGGAAGAATCCGGAACTGTACGTCGTCGCAGAGGCCGTAAAGCCGGAAGAGGGCGGCAGCTATATGATCCTCGCCTGCTCGAGCCGTCAGATCTTCATCACCGGCCACTCCGAGTATGATAAGTATGACCTTGATAAGGAGTATAAGCGCGATGTGAAGAAGGGCCTCGATCCGAAGCTTCCGGTCGGCTACTATGAGGATGATGATCCCTCAAAGGAACCCATCCTCAGCTGGCGTTCGACCTCGAACTGCACCTACACGAACTGGCTGAACTTCGTGTACCAGGAAACTCCGTATGATCTTCATGAGCTGTCACCGGTGCAGGCAGACAGTTATCTGAAGGGCGACCATGTAGAAGAGCGTGATACGATCATGATGGCTGGCAAGAAGTCCTGAACCGAATGGTGTGCTTATATTGAAAAGGAGTACCGCAGGACATCGCGTGATGTCCTGCGGTATCATGACGGTATACATACGTTGAGACAGTAAAAAACGGAGGCAAGTCCTGATGGACAGCCTCCGTTTTCTTTAGAAATAAATATACAGATATGGATATTCAGACATCAGTATACAGGATTATCTACATTGACCTTATCCACTTCCTGGAAAGGTGCAAGGGTAGAAACCATCTTGATCGTCTGATCGTAGGCGTTCTTTACATAGTGCACCTCACCTGGCTCGATGTGGATGAAATCACCTTCACTTAAGGTGTGGCAGACGCCGTCGACCACGATATCGACTTTTCCCTCTAAGATATAGAAGTTCTCTTCCATGACATTATGATAGTGTGCCTGGAAATCCTGCCCCGGCTGGAACTGAACCAGTGCATAGTTCATGCGAGGTCCCTTCATCAGATACTTCGGGCCGCTGTCACCGAAACGGTATTCAAAATCCTTCTCATTTACTACAAACATGTCTATTTCCTTTCTTTTCTTCTGGTGAACTCTGAATCTGAGTTTCACTTAAATGTTTTATACGAATCAGGTACTGCTTACAGGCCTGGCGCGATCCACATATTCTTTGTGAGCTTTCGATCGCAGAGTGCGAGGTTCGCCTTGTAGACCTCCCGCCATACCGGATACATCTCATCGTAGATCTTTTTATTTTCGAGGTTCGGTGTAAAGGTTTTATCGACCTTTGCGCAGCGGGCAGCGCCTTCCGCGATAGAAGGATAGATCCCGACGCCATAGCCGGCCAGGATGGCTGCGCCGAGGGCAGTTGCCTCCTTCACGACCGGTGTAACCACCGTCTTTCCGGTGACATCGGCGAGAATCTGCGACCATAAATCACTTACGGATGCACCGCCGGCGAAGATCAGCTTGTCCGGTTCGTTTCCGGTGGCTTCCTTTACGAGTTCGATATGTCCTTTCACCAGCATCGCGGTATTTTCCAGGATGGAGCGGTAGAAGGTATACTTGTTAAACTTCTCTGGTAAAAGCTCGAAGTTTGTGAAGGTCGGCGCGGCATGCTTCCAGTTGATGAAGTTCATCACATCACTGAAGCAGCACATCATGCCATAGCATCCAGCCGGGATCTTCTCGGCTTCACGGTTCATCAGGTTATACGGATCGTCACCGATCTCCTTTGCTTTTCTCTTTTCCTCCTGACAGAAACCATCGCGGAACCAGCGCATCACGAGGCCCGGTTTAAAGGCGAGCGCCTCGTACTGCCATACGCCGGGTACGGCATGACAGTTTACACGGACGCGTCCGTATGGATCGGTCTTTCCGCTGTCGGTATTAAATTCATACTGCCAGAAGCTGCCACCGAATACCGCGGCTTCACCCGGCTTGCATGCGCCGACACCGATGGTGCCGAGCTGACAGTCACCACCGCCGACGACGACCGGTGTTCCCTCTGCGAGCCCGGTTTCGGCAGCGCCCTTTGCGGTGACTGCACCTGCAATCGATCCGCATTCCAGAACGTCCGGGAAGATGTCTGTGCGCAGATGACACTTTGCGGCGATGTCGGTATCCCATGTACGTGTCTGCAGATCCAGGAGACCGGTGGTCGATCCGTTACTCGGCTCGACGGCAAGTACGCCGGTCAGCTTGTAAATCAGCCAGTCGTTAAACATGCCGACCTTTGCGGTCTTTTCGTAAATCTCCGGGAGATTGTTCTTTACCCACAGAATACGAGGGATTGCATTGAGTGCATAGCTCTGACCGGATTTCTGATACAGCGCAAGCTCGAGATCCGGGTCCATCCGAATCAGCTCCGCGACTTCATCTGTGCTGCGGGCGTCGACATTGGCGCAGGCCCAGATCTCGTTTCCGTCCTGATCGTACAGGAGGATACCCTCACGCATGCAGGTGGTCGAAATCGCCGCGATGTCTGCAGGATCGATACCGGTTTCGCTGAGGACGTTCCGGACACAGCTACTGGCCAGGTTCCAGTTAAAGGTCCAGTCGAAGTCCATGCTTCCTGGAAAACGAGGGTCTTCGTTATGCGTCCACTCATGCTGAGAGCAGCCGATCTGATTCCCCTCTACATCGAAGAGAACCGCACGTACGCTTCCGGTTCCGGCATCGATCGCCATTAAATATTTCTTCATTTGATGAACCATCCTTTCTTTCGAAATATATGATTATTGTTTACTCTGATAAAGCTCCAGAATAGCAGCAGCGGTATTCTCGTCTGTGATGAGAACATCCAGATAGTTACCCATCAGGGTAGCATAGATCGCTTCCACCTTATGCGGACCACCAGCGACACCGACGACATTGCTGAAGTTCTCAATCTTGGTCAGCGGAGGACTCATCAGACGTTTCTCGAGGTCGCTGTCGATGAGATGCCCGTGAATGTCGATGAAGTGGCTTAAAATATCACCCACGGCACCCTGCTTCTGTAAAAACAGATAGTCATCCGGTGTCAGGATGGCGTTCTTTATAATCGTGGCAGCGCTGGTATCCATGCCGCCGATGCCCATCACGGTGAAATCGGAAATCATGGCCATGTTTGCGATGCGCTGGATATCATTTTCTTTTTTCAGTTCTTCCATAATAGAGGAAGAACTCAGAATCAGCGGACTCGGAATCAGGTGCAGACGGGCGTTGAAAATACTGGACTGTGTATTCGGCAGATAGTAATTGACGCCACCGGTCAGGGATACCACATTGATCGGATTTTCCGAGCGCTGCGCCAGATAGTTCAGTATCCGGCTCGGGGTATCGCCGTAGCCCATATTGATATAGGAATTATCCTTGATCCGCTGATTGATGTACATGGACGCTGCCTGTGCCAGGGAATCGTTTAAAGAATCACCGGATGGCGGCGATGGAATGATCAGGACATCATTTAAATGAAACAGATCCTTGAATTCCTTTTCCATATTCAGACGTCGGGTACTGCTGTTTCGAATCTGGAAGGTGATCAGCCCGTTTTCCTTTGCCTTATCGAGCAGACGAAGAATCTTGATACGGTTAATGCCCAGAAGCTTCGCGATTTCCTGCTGTGTCAGGTTCTCGATATAGTAGTACCAGGCGATTTTAATCATTAATTCTTCTTCATAGTTATAGTTCTGCTCCATGATGAGATCCTCTGTATGAAAATCGGTGGCTGAACGCGACAAATGTTCACGGCATAAAAATATGTTTACCAAAAGTATAAAGAGCATTGTGCAAAATGTCAATATAAATAAAGCACTCATTCTGCACGTTGTTAAACTAAACAATAAAATATTTGAAATGCATGGTGGTTATGTTGACAAATGATAATGATGGCGTTAATATAAGTTCATCATCTGAACAAAAGTACCCAAAACGACGGAGGGGAGATCATAATGGAGCATAACAATAAACCAGGAGCTGAGAATCTGCTGCAGGTTTGCGATATTTATAAATCCTTTGGTGATAATGCAGTTCTGAAGGGCATGACATTAAGCCTGAAGGCTGGAGAGGTCCTTTCCCTGATCGGAGGTAACGGTGCTGGTAAAAGTACCTTAATGAAGATCATCATGGGCATCTATACACATGACAGTGGCAAGGTGTATGTCGATGGTAAGGAGATGACGGCAGGCAAAACGACCGAAGCACTGTCGAGCGGCGTATACATGGTGCCGCAGGAGCCGCTGCTTTTTCCGAATATGAGCGTGGAAGAGAATATCCTCATCGGTTTTACCAGACCACAGGCGGAGCTTCATAAGGAACTGGTGGATACGATGAAGAGCATCGGCTGGAACCTGGAGCTGAATCGGAAGGCGAATACGCTTTCAATCGCAGAGCAGCAGCTGGTAGAGCTTCTTCGTGGACTGTTGAGACACGCGAAGATCCTGATTCTGGATGAGCCGACCAGTGCACTTACCTTTAAGGAAGTAGAGAGCCTGTTCAAGGTGATCAAGGACCTGAAGGCACAGGGCATCGGCATCATCTACATCACCCATCGTCTGGATGAGGTGTTTGAAATCTCGACCGATGTCGGCATCATGCGGGATGGCCGTATCACCCTGATGGGAAAGATCGAGGAATTTACAAAGGCCGCACTGGTAAAGGGACTGTTACCGGATGCCACGGATCAGCAGGAAGTCGTCAGCAAAACAAACGTTGATTACACAAAAGCACCGGTACTGGAGCTCCAGAACTTCAGCGGCTATGGATTTAAGGATATTTCCCTGAAGGTGTATCCTGGCGAGATCCTGGGTGTCGCAGGTGTCGTCGGCGCCGGACGAACCGAAATGGCACAGACCATCTTCGGCATGGACAAGGTGCTGGGCGGTAAGGTCTACCTGGATGGACAGGATATCACCGGACTGAGTACACGGAAGGTGATGAAGGCCGGCCTCAACTATGTTTCCGAGGATCGACATGCCGACGGTATCTTCAAGATCTCATCGGTTGCGTATAACATCACAAGTGGAATCCTGGGTGAATCTTTCATGGGAAAGGTTTTCCTGGATACAAAGAAGGAAAAGGAACTGACACAGCAGTATATCGATGACTTCCGTATCAAGGTGACCGGACAGGATCAGGAACTGGGAAGTCTTTCCGGTGGTAATCAGCAGAAGGTGGTCATCGGACATGCACTGGCGACCGCTCCGAAACTGATCATCCTGGACGAGCCGACACGAGGCATCGATGCAGGTGCACGAACCGATGTTTATAACATCATCAAGGGTCTGTCGAAAAAGGGCCTGGCTGTACTGCTGATTTCATCCGATATGGAGGAGATTATCGAGCTGAGCGACCGGGCAGTGACCATCCACCAGGGACGACTGAACTGTGAGTTCGAACGAGCGGAAATCAATCAGGAGAATCTCACGAAGGCTTCCTTCGGTGTTGTTGGAAAGGAGAAAGAATAATGAACAGTTTACGGACACTCTTGAAAAAGAGAGAAATGACGAGCTTCTTTTTCCTGATTTTACTCTTTGCAGTAGTTGGCTGCATCAACCCGGCGTTTCTGGCGGTCAGCAATATCGCCGCCTGCTTTAATTCTTCGGTTGTGTTCGTCATCATTTCCGTAGGTATGGCATTTACCATCATGGTCGGAGAAATCGACGTATCGGTAGGTTCCTGCCTCGGCATGACCGCCGTGGTCGTGGGTTCCATGATCTGTAACGGTGCCAGCTGGGCAGTCGCTTTCGCGGTCGGTATTCTGATCGGTATCATCGTCGGCTGTATCAATGGCTTCGGTGTGGCGATCATGAAAGCACCTTCCCTGATCTTCACCCTGGGTGTGAATGGTATTTTACGAGGACTCATGTTCATCTACACGAATGGTGCAGATGTAAATAATATTCCGAAGAGCTTTAAGGATGTTTCCGCGAAGGCGCTTCCGGGTATCAAGATTACCTATTATTTCATCGCAGCGCTGATTCTCACGGTGATCATCCATCTTCTTCTCACGAAAACCCGAAAGGGAAGATATGTGAAGGCAGTCGGCGATAATGCAGATGGTGCGAAGCTGGTCGGTATCGACCCGGTAAAGACCAAGGTTCTTTCCTATATCGTATGTTCTGTGATGGCATCGATTGCAGGCATCCTGTTCTGCAGCCGTATCGGTATCGTCACCACCTCGAGTGGTAATGGATATGAGATGACCGCCGTAGCCGCCTGCGTGCTGGGTGGTATCAGTCTTACCGGTGGTGTCGGAAGTGTGATCGGATCCGCCATCGGCGCGGTCATCATGAGCTCCATCAGTTACCTTCTGGTATTTATGGGCTTCTCGTCCAATTATAATGATGCGATTACAGGAAGCATCCTGATCGTGATCGTCGTCGTCGATTCTGTCATGCAGATCCGTTCCAGAATGAAGTTAAGACATGAAAGACTGCAGGCAAGAACACGGGATGATATGGTGGCGGAAGGAGAGAATGCATGATGAGCGGAAATGTTTCAAGTGAAAATAAAAACAGGCTGAACGTAAAGCTGAACTGGAACTGGTTCCTGATCGCCGTCATTCTGATCGAAATTCTTATTTTCGGCATGACCAATCCGAAGTTCCTGAATGTTTCGTCGATGTTCCGCAGCATGAACGACTTCGTTCCGATCGGTATCATCGGTATCTTCGTCACACTGGTCATGATCACCGGCGGTATCGATATCCAGGCGGGCTCCATCGTGGGACTGACCTCGATCATCATCGGTGTGGCATGGCAGGACTGGGGACTCAATATCTGGGCTGCAGTTGCACTGGCGGTCGTCATCGCCATCTTATGTGGCATCCTGACCGGATTCTTCATCGCCTACTGTGGTGTGCAGGCGATGGTCGCTACGCTGGGCGGCAGCTTCCTGTATGCAGGACTGGCGCTGATGGTATCCACCATGAGTAATACACCGTCCTATATGGGCATCACGAATTTCCCGGATGCATTCAGAGCGATGACCAAGTTTAAGATCGGTAAGATCTCACCGGGTCCGGCCATCGTCTTTCTGATCGTCGCCGTCATCATGGGGATCGTACTTCATAAGACCAAGTATGGACGTAAGATCTTTCTCGTCGGTGTGAATCCGAATGCCGGCAGCTTCTCGGGCATCAATACGAAGAGAGTAGTCCTTTCTACCTATGTGCTGAGTGCGATCGGTGCAGCCATCGCAGGTATCGTTCTTACCTCGTACTACAACATCGCAAAGTCCGATCTCGGAAGTACCTTCACCATGAATATCATCACCGTCGTCGTGCTGGGTGGTACCTTATCGACCGGTGGTAAGGGAAATGTGCTCGGCACCGTGCTGGCGACCATCATTATCGGACTGATCAAATTCGGACTTCCGCTGTGCTTCGGTATCAATGCACAGTACTTGGATGCGCCGATCGGAATCCTGCTGGTTGTTGTTCTGCTGGGACGTGCACTGATGGTACATCCGGCGTTTGTAAACTACCGTGCAAAATGTAAAAGTCAGCGGCAGAAGGCAGCTGCATAAACCAAGTTAGATCATATCTAAACATACATATCAAACATCCAAAGGAGGAAATGTAATGAAGAAGATTTTATCAACCGTATTAGTGGGCGCGATGCTGACATCTATGCTCGCAGGCTGTGGTGGAAACACCAAGGCACCGGAGACCACAGCAGCAGCGAAGGCAGAGACCACAGCCGCTGCAGCAGCTGCAGAGACCGAGGCTCCGGCAGCAGAGAGCACATCCGGTGCAAGCGTAGAGGGAAAGACCGTTGCGTTTATTCCGAAGCTGACCGGTAACGCATTCTTCGAGGTTGCAAACGATGGTGCTCAGGAGTTCGCAAAGAAGTGGAACATCAATGTAAACTACATGGGAAGCTCCAGCGCAGCCGTAGCAGATCAGGTATCCGTTATCAACCAGGCGATTTCTGCAGGTGTAGATGCGATTTGTATTTCTACTGTAGATGCAGCAGGTGTGTCTGATGCACTGAACGAGGCAAAGGATGCCGGCATCATCGTCAGCACATGGGATTCGGACGCAAATGTTGAGGATAGAAGCCTTATGGTTTCCCAGGGAACACCGGAAGTTTTAGGACAGATGCTCGTTGATATGGCTGCGGATGGCTTAAAGGCAAGAGGCAAGGATCCGGAGAAGGATGAAATCAAGTACTGCTGGCACTATTCACAGGCAACCGTAACCGACCAGAACAGCTGGCAGGTTGAAGGCGAGAGAATCATCGCTGAGACCTATCCGAACTGGACCAATGTTCACCCGGATAACTACTATTCCGAGCAGGATGCAGAGAAGTCCATCACCGTAGGTGAGGCTGTTCTCGATGCAAACCCGGATATCGACGTCATCATCTGTAACGACTCTACTGCTCTTCCTGGCCAGTTACAGGCTGCAGAGAACAAGGGCTATAACAAGGACAACGTAACCATCACCGGTTTCGCAACTCCGAACGCTGTAAAGCAGTACTGCACAAACGGAACTCTTTACAACTGGGGTCTCTGGGATGCGAAGCTTCAGGGCGCTATGGGCTGCTACGTCGCTGCATACCTCGCTGCAGGTAACACTGTGAAGGTTGGCGATTCCATCGATATCCCTGAGATCGGCTCCTGCGAAGTACTTGCAAACGAGAGCATCTCCGCTGGTGCAGCTACCGGTGCTGAGAACAACGGTGTCGTTCTTCTTCCGGAGCGTCTCGTATTCACCGCTGAGAACATGAACAATTATGATTTCTAAATCATAAATACTACGAATTTAACTGAATATAATTTATGATATGTATGTTGTAACAAACTGAGTATAGTCGAAAGGAAATACATCGATGGCAGATTTAGAGGGACTTAAAGTAGCGAAGGATTATCACGTAGATACACCATTTGCAAATCAGGATGGATTTTATATCAAGGGTGCAAATAGTCTGGATTGGGGCATGAAGCATCATCTTGCAAATATCTTTAATCCGAAGAGCGGAAACACCGTGATGTTTGCATTTGACCATGGCTATTTCATGGGCAGCACAGCCGGTCTGGAGCGACTTGATTTATTACTTCCGAAGCTGGCACCATACGTTGATTGCTTTATGGGTACCAGAGGTGCGATCCGCACATGCTTAAAGCCGGAATTCACCAATGCGATTGCATTGAGAGTTTCCTCTGGTTCGAGCATGCTGCAGGATGATCTGAGTCATGAAGTCGTTGCCGTGGATATCGAAGATTCCATTCGTATGAATGCGGACTGTATGGCCTCACAGGTATTTATCGGTGCAGATGGACAGCTGTCCAGTATCGATAACCTGAGTAAGGTAATCAATGCCGGTATGCGCTACAGCATCCCGACCCTGGGCGTATGTGCCGTAGGTAAGGATATGGAGCGTACCGATCGTTTCTTCAAGCTGGCGACCCGTATCATCGCAGAGATGGGCTGTCAGATCGTGAAGACCTATAACTGTGAGCACTTCGAAGAAGTTGTATCGGCCTGCCCGGTACCGATCGTCGTAGCCGGCGGTAAGAAGCTTGCAGAGAAGGATGCACTGACCCTGGCATATGAAGTAATCCAGAAGGGTGCACGTGGTGTTGACATGGGACGTAATATCTTCCAGAGCCAGCATCCGGTAGAGATGGCCCAGGCGGTTCATAAGGTAGTACATGAAGGCTTTACAGATAAGGAAGCATTCGAGTTTTATGAGGATCTCATTCACTGATCTGATGAATGAAGATGAATGAAAAGAAGAGGAGGCAGACCGAAAAGGTCTGCCTCCTCTTTATGATGGATGGAGTATACGTCACGGCTGGAGATCGCTGCGTGGAGGGATGCACGCTCCATAAACCATCAGGAGGAGGGGGACGGATCCGAAATAGCCAACGATTGAAACAGAACCTGAAAAGAGGAACCCCCTCCGGGATTCCTCTTTATATGCTAAGCATTTAAGCTTATGTTTTATGTTCCGTATTCAATTTTAAAACTTAATAGTACAACGGAGTATCTCCTCTAGGTATGAAGCCTATATGGTTAAAATAGCTTTGTGCTATCTTTTTCTGGATATCTGTTCTATTTTGTTTTTATAAAGATGATAATATCGCGCGGGCTTGATGAAAGATCCTTTATCTGGAGAAACACTCCGATGCTGAATAACATGACCGCTTATGCGCTGTTATCGATGGATTTTATCTTTCGTGAAGCCCGGAGATATTATCAACGAACTGTGCTGGAATCATCGTTTTCATACCTCCTTCCTTTTTTATCGTTTCGGTGATTTGTCGGATCACCACTTTGTTAACGTCTGAATCTTCCTTTCTCGTCAGAAGATTTTTTGTTAACGAATCTTTTTTTATCTTGTGACTACATAGTACCATGTGAATATTATTTTGGCAATACTTATGTTAGAGAAAATTATTTTTATTTTTGCATCTCCATGTATCGGGACTTATAATGAACACATATAAAAGAAATGGAGTGCATACGATGGCAAAACGTAACCCGGGTCTTTGACACCCCAAAACGCTAGAAGGCGCTCCACGCCTTATTTTTTTGTCAATTTTTAAATATTTGCAATG
>CAKQPT010000003.1 GCA_934270345.1 uncultured Oribacterium sp.
AATCTTGTACGGCGCCTTCATCGTTTTCATTTGTTCATATGGATACCAGATCATCTATGTCCTCCTAAACACACGGGCCGCCCAGTCGCAGCGATTTCTGCTGCCGACGAGCGGACGGCCCATCCATCCATTCATGTATATACCGAAGCATTGGCCTCAGGCGAGGCGGATATCATCATACAGCCCCGCCAGCGCCTCTGGGTCAATGTCTATGTCCTCTGCATCATCAGGTACCGTCGCCAGTACCGGCAGGCCGGTCATCTGACGGCACATCGCGATATTGTCCTCTTCCATCGTGTCGCCCGCGTGGTAGTGGTTGAAGATGATGCCCTTCACTGGAAGCGCATGCGCCTTCATGTACTCGACCGTCAGCACGACACTGTTGATCGTACCGAGGCCGGCGTCGGCGACGAGGATGCTGGCGAGCTGAAGCTCCCGTAGCACGTCCTCGAGCTGGATGCGGTGCTCATCGACGCAGAGCGGGCAGAGGATACCGCCGCTACCCTCCATCGTGATATAGTCATACTTCGCAGCGACGTCGACGTAGCCCTGACGGACCACCGCCATATCGACCGGATGCCCCTCGACGCGGGATGCGAGGTGCGGGGACCAGGCGTGCTCATAGACATACGAGCACATCTCCTCGAGCGGCTGCGTGATGCCGGAGAGCTGCTGCACGAAGAGCGCGTCCCCCGGGATGAGACTCCCGTCCGCGCGACGCGCATTGCCGCTCATCGCCGCCTTATAATAGGCCGGATCCTTCCCGGTCTCCTGAAGCTTCTTCACGATCAGCCCCGTGATATAGGTTTTTCCGACATCCGTGCCGGTGCCGGTGATAAAGACTGCTTTACTCATGGGCAGCCTCCCACGGCGGCGTTACATCGCGCCCCATGTCCGCGAGCATCTTCCGGTCACTCCTGATCGTCGCGCAGGCGACGGTCGTCAGCATATTGCCGGTGATGGTCGCCGAGGCACCGGCGCGGAAAGCGGTTTCACCATCATGCGTCAGAAGCGCGCGACCGGCCGCGAGACGGATGTTCGCCTCCGGATTGATGTAGCGGAAGAACGCGATCGTCCGGAGGATCTCCGGCTCCGTGAGGCGCGGCAGATGCTCGAGCGGCGTGCCCGGAATCGGCATCAGCGCATTCAGCGGGATCGAGTCAATGCCGAGCTCCGCGAGGCTGATGGCCATGTCGAGACGGTCTTCCCAGCTCTCCCCCATGCCGATGATGCCGCCGGAGCAGGCACACATTCCCTCGGCCTTCACCTTCTTCAGGGTCTCGATCTTCATCTCGTAGGTATGCGTCGAGCAGATATTCGGGAAATTCCGGCGGGAGGTCTCGATATTATGGTGATAGGACGTCACACCGGCCTCGTGGAGACGGTGGAGCTGCTCCGCCGTAAGAAATCCCATCGACGCGCAAAGCTCGATGCTGGCCTCCCTGTGCATCGTTTCGTAGGCATGGATCGCCTGCTCGAATTCCGCACCCGTCAGTGCCTTTCCGGCCGTCACGATGGAGAAGCGGTGCACGCCCTCCCGCTCGTTCATGCGGCAGGCCTCGAGGATCTTCTCCTCCGGCAGGAAATCGTAGACCTCACAGCTCGTGTGGTGATGTGCCGACTGGGCACAGTACTTGCAGTCCTCCGGGCAGCGACCGCTGCGCGCGTTGATGATCGAACAGAGGTCGACGTGATCGCCCACACAGGCCGCGCGGATGCGGTCCGCACCCTCGCAGAGTGCCTCGAGATCACAGTGCAGGAACCAGTTGAGGTCGTCCGCACGCGTGATTCGCCGCCCCGCGATGATCTCATCTGCCAGCGCACCCGGGTCCAATGTCTCCAGCGCGGCGCCAGATGGCTGCGCATGAGTGCCTGCTGCCTCTGAAGCTGCTGTCGCAGTCGCAGCAGAGAGGAAATCCATCTTCGTCTCTTCTGCTGCCGGTGCTGTGGTGGTATGCTGTCTCTCCATCTTCACGCCCTCCCTGTCGTTGCGGCTTCCGTGACGGTGTCCTGGCCGAAAACATTGAACACCAGTGGACGTACGCGCTTCGCGATCACGGCACCGAGAACGCTCAGCGCGATGTCGCCCGGCACCGCGAGGATGAAGCAGTACAGGAACAGCGGCCATACGGCGATCGGCGTGTTGATCACGTAATTACAGATCACATAGTAGTAGCTCATGCCACAGGCATAGACGATGGCGAGCCCCGCGAGGTTCGCGAGCAGGTAGTGCGGGATCGTCTTTTTCGGCATGGTCTCCGCGATGCGACCGGTCACATAGGTCCCGAGCACGAAGCCGATGATGTAGCCGAAGCTCGGCTTCAGGACATACCAGAGTCCGCCGCCCTCCGTAAAGATCGGAAGACCCGCAAGCCCCAGCAGCATATACGCCAGCACCGCGATTGCCCCACGCTTCGCGCCCAGCAGCAGCCCCGCCAGCATCGTAAACAGATACTGAAGCGTGAACGGCACCACCGGAACCGGCACCTTGATAAACGCCCCCACCGCGATCAGCGCCGTGAACAGCCCACAGTAAACCATACTCTTCGTTTTCGTATTCATCAGTCAACCTCCGTTTTTGAGTTGGTTTACAATATACAACATCAGAGTTTGCAATGTCAACCGAAACAATTGTATAAGTTTACACGCAAAGCTGTGACCGTTCAGTCAGTCACCCTTAGGGACATTTGAGGCTGCTCCTCATTCGCCTCATGAATTCCAGGGTTTCAGAGCGTTTCAATTTGTGAAAATCTGTGCCTGGAGAACGTATGGACATCAAAAAAGCTGACCCGCGAAGGTCAGCTTTACCGGATAATCGTATTCACTTACATAAACGGGGCCGGCAACCGATAGAACATTGATGATGATTCCTGTAGGCATTGTCACAGCTCGTCCACCGACACGATCTTCTTTCCGTCCGACCAGATACGCTCGAGGTCGTAGAAGAGACGCTGCTCCTTGTCGAAGATGTGCACGATGATGTCGTTGTAGTCAAGGAGGATCCAGCCGCTGTTGGTCACACCCTCACGGCGGCGAAGCTCGTAGCCGTGCTGTGCCATCTTATCCTCGACCTCGTCGCAGAGTGCATCCACCTGACGAATGTTGTCTGCGGTCGCGATCACGAAATAATCCGCGATGACCGACACGCCGCCGATGTCCATGATGGAGATATCCTTGCCCTGCTTCTCCTCGAGTGCAGCGTAGACTACCTTTACCATATCCTTTGAATTACTCATATCGTTCTCCTTTTTCTAGAGTTTCCTATATCTGTATGATGCCGGTGGCTTTTCTGGGACCGCTCCGGCTTTCGAAGGCACGCCACTATACGCAGCCCGCAGCTCAGCGTCTCAGTCCGAAACAGCCAGACCTCTCTCCTGCATCCGTGCGCGGTAGTACCGGTAGGTATCGTATGAATCTTTACAGATGTAGCCGCCGGTTTCCTCGAGGTAGTGGATCGTGTCGTGATTGATCTCATACACCGCGCGCTCGAGGTCGGTAAATGCAAGCTGCCGGATCTCCGGGAGCCGTGCCGCCTTGTCCCGCCGCGCCTCGATGTAGTCCGCCGTAAACACGATGGCCTCCAGAAGGCTCATATCCGGCTTTCCCAGCGTGTGGAAGTAAATAGCAGACAGAATCTCCGGGTCCTCGATGCCGAAGCATTTACGGGCGTACGTAGCGCCGTAGACGCTGTGAATCACCTGCGGTGCCCGCAACATATCCTCCGTCAGCGCCACGCCGTCCTGCGCGCACGCCGTCCGAAGCTCCTCGTTCGAAAACTGCTTCGCACAGTCATGCACGAGCCCCGCAAGCTCCGCCTGGTGCAGATCCACACCATAGCGCATCGCGAGGCAGATACAGGTGAAGCTCACGCTCAGCGAATGCTCATAGCGCGACGGCTTCAGCATCGTCTGCAGCTTCGCACGGATCTCCAGGATGTTCTCTAAATCGGTCTTTCCATTCTCCGTATCTTTCTGTTTTCCCATAATGCTCCTTTCTGAGCCGTTTAGGGTCCCAGGCTTAGACTTCACCGGTCTCGGAGTACTGTGCCTCCATTACCGGCCCTCCGGGGCAGCGGCCTGAACTCAGCATCAGCGATACAGCTGATGCACCTCGATGTACTCCGCGACCGCCGCCGGCACGAGCGCCGTGATGTCCTCACCACGCGCCGCCCGCTCCCGGATCTCCGTACTCGAGATGTCCATCTCCTCGAACTGCAGCACCGCGACATCCGCGCCGTAGCGCTCCTCGAGGTAACGCTCCTGCGCCTCGAAGCTCCGCGGCCGGTCCGCATACTCCCGCTCCGCCGCCACCAGCGTCGCGAGACGCAGGATGGTCTCCGGCTCATGCCAGCGCTCGAGCTGGTACAGCGAGTCCGAACCGACGATGAAGTAGAAGTGTACGTCCGGATATCGTTCATGCAGGATGGTCAATGTCTCCGACGTGTAGGTTTCACCGCTCCGTTCCATCTCGAGCCGCGACAGGCAGAAGCCCGGATGCCCCGCGATGGCGAGCTCCGTCATCGCCGCACGGTCGGCCGCCGGACTCACCTTCCGGCTGTGCTTCAGGTACGGATCCCCGGCCGGCATGAACCAGACCTCATCGAGCTGAAGCTGCGCCTGCGCACACGCTGCAAGCGCGATATGCGCGTTATGAATCGGGTCGAAGGTCCCGCCCATGATGCCCACGCGTTTCCTGGTATCCTGCTCCATCGCCTGCCTCCCTTTCTATCCGCACCCGCATCCGCGGATGCATCGTCACGGCGATCACTCGCCGTCAAACTCGTTATCGAACTCCTCGTCGTCTTCTTCGACGAAACGAAGGCTGAAACCGCCGGATCTCGCTGCATTCTTCGCATCCGCGATCTCCTGCTTATGACCGGCACGCTTCGCACCCTTCTTCTGCTTCTCGAGCTCCGCCTTCGAGGTCTCGTACTTCCGCTTCTTGAAATCCGGATTCGGCTTGTACAGCACGATCTTCCGGCCGATCACCTGGACCACCTCAGACTGCGTACGACCCGCCAGCGTATACGCGATCTCATTCGCATCATCATCGCAGTTCTTCAGAATATTGATCTTGATGAGCTCGTTCTTCACGATGTTCTCACGCACCGCATCGATGAACTCCGGTGTCAGGCTGTTCTTACCGATGGAAAGCACCGGCTCGATGGTCATGGCTGCGCCCTTCAGCTGGGAACGCATCTTACTGTCTCTGATATATTTCTTCATTTTATTCTCCTGTATGCAGACGTCTCACCTCTGCACGAACGGCATCATCACATGGACGCTGCGCAGTCTCGTACACATAGCTGGTGAAACCATAATCTCTGTTCCCGCTTAGTTCTCTGTATCATCCTCGTCGCCGAGCTCGAGGGCCTCTGCGTAATCGTCCTCGTCACCCTCGTCATAGCCAATGTCTTCGTCCTCGACATCGTCACTCTTCTCTGCATGACGCTTCGGGAAGGCCTGATCGATCGCGGACTGGAGGTCGCCCTCCTCATACGCATCGGTATCATAGAACTCGAAGGTATGACCATAGATCTTGATGGTATCGCCCTCCTGGATGCCCATCTTCTTCAGCTTCCGGATGATGCCCTGATCCACCAGGAACTGCTGGAAGAACTCGAAGCCCTTCTCTGCCTGCAGGTTCGTATAGCCGAGCATCTTCTCGATCTTCGGACCCTCGACGGAGTAAGTATCCGCATTCAGCTTCTTGAACTCGATGGCGAGCTGCTCCTTATGACCGAGCGTCTCGAGATCGACCTCACTCTCAAACACCTCCGTCTTCTCTGCACCCGCGGCCTCGACATAGGTCCAGGCGGCCTCGAGCAGATCACGAAGACCGGTATTCGTCGCTGCAGAAATTGCAAAGACCTTCACACCCTGTGGCTCGTAGATCTCCTTGATGCGCGTGAGCGGACAGTCCGTCCCCTGCTCATCGATGATGAGATCCGTCTTATTGCACGCGATGATCATCGGCTTCTCAAGAATCCGCGGATCATACTTCGCGATCTCATCATTGATCGTCTTGATATCCTCGACCGGATCTCTGCCCTCCGAGCCGGCAGCATCGACCACGTGGATCAGCACCTTACAACGCTCGATATGACGCAGGAACTCGTGACCGAGACCGATGCCCTCCGAGGCACCCTCGATGAGACCCGGAATATCCGCCATAACGAAGCTGCGGTCGCCCTTCAGGCCGACCACACCGAGATGCGGCGTCAGCGTCGTGAAATGATAGTTTGCGATCTCCGGACGCGCATTACTGCACATCGAAAGAATCGTCGACTTACCCACGTTCGGAAGACCGACGAGACCGACATCCGCGATCACACGAAGCTCCATCTGTACCCAGAGCTCACGGGAATCCTGACCCGGCTGCGCGAACTTCGGGGCCTGCATGGCCGGTGTCGCGAAGTGCATATTGCCGAGACCGCCCTTACCGCCCTTCAGAAGAACCATACGCTGGTTCTCGCCGGACATATCCGCGATGATCTTCTTCGTCTCGAAATCACGAATGATCGTTCCCTCCGGAACACGGATTACCAGATCCTTACCATTCTTACCGTGCATCCGCTTTCCGCCGCCTTCTTCACCCGGCGTCGCAATGTACTTCTGACGATTACGGAAATCCTCGAGCGTATTCAGCCCCTTATCCACCTCGACGATGATATCACCGCCCTTACCGCCATCACCGCCATCCGGACCACCCGCCGGCACGTACAGCTCACGACGGAACGACACATGACCATTTCCGCCCTTACCACTCTTGATGAAAACCTTTGCAATATCTGCAAACATAGAATCTTTCTCCTTTCCCAACTGCATCCTCGTGGCGGCCATAGAAACCGACGCTAGCAGTCAGAGAGCCATTAATATAACAGATACATTATATACCATGTATCCATAAAACAGAATAATGAAGCAAAAACCCTGTACTGAAGATTCAGTACAGGGTTTGATTCTTGTAGAAGCGCTCAGTAAATTACTCAGCATCCACTGGCATAACGGAAACCTGCTTCTTGTCTCTGCCGAGGCGGCCGAACTTAACGACGCCATCAACCTTTGCAAAAAGAGTGTAGTCATTGCCGAGGCCTACGTTAAGACCCGGGTGAATTCTTGTTCCGTTCTGCTTGTAAAGAACATTGCCAGCCTTTACGAACTGACCATCTGCTCTCTTCTGTCCAAGTCTCTTGGACTCCGAATCTCTACCATTCTTGGTAGAGCCCATACCTTTATGATGAGCCATGATTATCCTCCAAAAAACAAACTGATTAGCCGATAGAATCGATCTTTACTTCTGTAAAGAGCTGTCTGTGACCATTCTTCTTATGGTATCCAGACTTTCTCTTGTACTTGTAAACGATAACCTTCTTGGCCTTGCCATTCTTAGTTACAGTGGCAGATACCTTAGCACCATCAACGACCGGTGTACCGATCTTCATAGCGCCATCATTAAGAACAAGCACCTGATCGAAAGTAACCTTGTCGCCTTCCTTTACATCAAGCTTCTCAACTCTAATGATATCGCCTTCGCTTACCTTGTACTGCTTTCCACCTGTAAGGATTACTGCATACATTACGAGGGTCCTCCTTTTTATCATTACTCGCTGGCTTCGGTGGTGTTTTCACACACTTTTACCTCGTCACGCGGCATACTTGAATAAATTACTCCAATTCCCACAATATGTCAATAGATTTTACAAAACTCAACTATATTTTTTATTGTACTGGTCCCGGAGGACCGGCCCTCCTGGCTTTAATCTATTAACTTTCGATAATACGGATAGTTCGCCGTCACCTCACTCACCGACACATTATTCGCACCGGAGTTCTCATGGATGACGATCATGTTTCCGTTGCCGGCCCACTGCAGGAACATCACGACATGCGAGTCCGCGCCGACACGGACGATGATATCGCCCGGCTGCAGCTCCGACCGCTTGATCTTCTGTCCCTCACCGATGAGCGTCGCCGTACTGCTCGCGCCGTTCAGCCGGTTCCCGATTGCCGACCAGTACACCCACTGTACCCAACCGGAGCAGTCGAGGCCCCGCAGCACACGGCCCTTATAGTCCGCCTCGATGACACGACCGAAGCCGTTCTTCTCATAGCTCGCCGCACTCGCCTTGCCGCCCCAGTAATACGGGATCTTGCCGACCGACGAAAGCGCGAATTTGATGACCGCCTTCCGCTCGTCCGAAATATCCTCCGGAAGCGAGGACAGGTACTTCGAGATCTCCTCCTCCGTCAGCGGCTGCTTCGGATTGATGGTCGAGATCGAGAGACCATAGGTCTTGAACCAGTCCTGCGAAATCAGCTTCTGTACATAGCCCATCTGCTCCTCGGTCCAGCCGTTCCAGCCGTTCCGCGCGAGCGCTGCATCGAGGCTCTTCGTCGCCTCGTTTTCGTCCTGATCATCCGCCGAGAGCGCCACCGTACGGAGGCCCTTCGCATCCTCGAAGCCGTAGATCGTTACCTTCACATAGAGGTCCACATGGCCCGGACAGTAGTTCTTGCTCTTGACATCCGTCTCAGTATTCGTGCTCTGCTTCGCATCTTCCGCCGCGAGGCTCTGCTGCACGAGCTGGCGAAGCGTATTCTCGTCCATGTTCTTCAGCTGCTCGCCCGTGAAGGTACCGATCACGGTCTGCTGACTGTCGGCCAATGCTGTCGTCGCTGCAACGTCACCAGCCGCACTGCTGCTCGCGGCCGCTGCGGTGGTCGCCTGCTTATTCACCTCATCGATGCCCTTCCCGGCTTCGTAACCCGCATAGCGCTTCTTTTTCTGCCCGTTTTCATCCGTCTCGTAGGTCGTATCCTCGGTACTCGTCGGCGTCGTCGCAGCAGAAACGACCGCCTGGGTCTCACTCGCCTCGGTCGAAACCGCCGCCGTCTCCGGTACGGCACTCGCGGCCGCCGTATCACTGTCGCCGAAGACCAGCATGCTGTTCGTCAGCGAAGCCGCCGCACGCGCGTTTTTCTGCGCCTCCGCATACTCCCGCGCTGTTCCATAGCTGCCCGGCGTACCATAGTGGACGCCATCCAGCGACGCCAGCGTCTCCTGCGCGGCCTGCGCCATCGTGCCCGCCGTTCCATCGGCATCCGAAGCCTCGCGAGCCCGCAGCTCCCGAAGTGATGTCAGACCGGAGAGCAGACCGTGACGACCGATCGCTGCGCCTGCGGAGCTGTGCGTCGACATCTTCTTCACCGGCTGCATCGCGCTGAGCACCAGCATACCATTATTGGATGCGGCCTGCGTTTGGGCTGCCGCCGCCTGGGTCGGCGCAGCGGTCTGCACCGGTGCCGTCGTCTGGGCGGCTGCCTGCGTCTCGGCTTCCGTCGAGGCCGCCGCACTCTCCGGCACACTCGTCACCGCACCCTGGCTGTCGGCGTTACCGCTGCCGGCGCTGTCCGAGTGAAAGATGATCCCCTTGCCGCCGGCATTGCCCTCAGCATCCGTCTGGGTTTCATAGTTCTTCATCTCCGCCGTCGTCGTGACGCTGTCACCCGTCAGGTTCAGCACCTGCTGATTCTGCGCAGAGATCGCCGCACTGCCCGCCGACAGTGCATCCTGGGTGAGCAGTCCCTCACTCCGGTTCGTCGCGGCCTGCAGCTGCAGCTTCAGCGCAGCCAGTGCCTCCTCGACCTTCTTCGCGTCGTCCGCCTCTTCCTTCGCGGTCCGGTTGATGCAGCCGCTGTCGTAGTAAACCTTGCCGATGCTGATAGTGTAGCTTCTGGACTTGCTGTACAGCTCCTCACAGTACTTCTCGAAGGTATCGACATCGAGGTAGTTGTGCGCATAGCAGTAAACGGACGCCATCGCCATGATGTCCTTGACGTTCGAGTACTCGTTCACCTGCTCACCATCTGCGTTATAGAAGGAGACATTGACATTTTTAAAGTTCGGGATGTACCAGGTCGCGGCGTTGTTCGGATCCTGCCCGCCGGCGTTCGGGTTATACTTACCCATGACGCGGCTCGAGCTCACACCGAGGCGCTTCGCGAGATTGAGCGGCGACACGCCCGCCTCATCGTAGATCTTCGCGAGGTACTCGTTGTCGGCGGTCATCAGCTTCTGGTAGACCTCACCAGCGTAGCTGTGGATGGTGTCGCTGGTATCCGCGCCATCGCGGTAGAAGTACGCAAGATTCAGCTTATCCGGCGCCGGCTGGAACTGCGACGCGCTCTCGCTGTCCATGAGGTTCGCGAGGGAGGAACGCAGGCCTCCGAAATTAAGGCCGTTCGCCTTCGGCAGCTCGCTGAGCGTGGCCAATGTCTCCTCCTCGACGACGGTCTCGACCTCAGTTTCTGCCGCTGTCGTCTCCACCGGTGCAGCGCCATAGTGCTGCGCCGCGATGGACACAACAAGACCGGCAGCCAGTAAAACTGCTGTGGCTGCCGTCTGTTTTTTATTCATATGGATTGGGAAATCTGTTTTTGTCATAGGCTACATCATAGCACAGCTCTGCGCCCGAAAATTTTAATTTTTCGTGAATTTAAGCTGAGGGGACCCGGAGGGGCGGCAACGGAGGCACAGTACTCCGTTGCCGCCCCTCCAGGTCCCCTTCCTGTCTTTAATTGCAAAATTTATGCCTAAGTTTCGTGAGCAGCTCTTCGAAATACGGCGGATACGGCGAGCTGAACTCGACGTACTCCCCGGTCCGCGGATGAATGAAGCCCAGCACCTGGGCGTGCAGACACTGTCCCTGTAGATCAAACGGGCACTTCTTCGGCCCATAGACCTCGTCGCCGAGCAGCGGATGCCCGAGGGAGGCCATGTGCACACGGATCTGATGCGTGCGCCCCGTCTCGAGCGTGCACTGCACCAGGGTATACGCACCGCCAAAGCGCTCAAGCACATGATAGTGCGTCACCGCCGGGCGGCCGTTCAGCTCATCGATGGCCTGCTTCTTCCGGTCCTTCTTCGAACGACCGAGCGGTGCATCCACGGTGCCGTCGTCCTCCCGGATGTTTCCGATCACGATCGCCACGTAGCGGCGGGTGATGGAGTGGACCTTCAGCTGCGCCGCGAGTGACTTGTGCGCCTGATCATTCTTACAGACTACGAGCAGTCCCGTCGTGTTCATATCGATGCGGTGGACGATGCCCGGACGCATCACCCCGTTGATGGAGCTCAGCTCCGAACCGCAGTGATACATCACCGCATTCACGAGGGTACCCTGCGCATGCCCCGCCGCCGGATGCACGACCATGCCCTTCGGCTTGTTGACGATCAGCACATCCTGATCCTCATAGACGATGTCGAGCGGGATGTTCTCCGGCTCCACGTCAAGCGCCACCGGTGCCGGCAGATTCAGCGACAGCACATCGCCCGCCTTCAGCTTCGTGCTCGCCTTCGCCGGCTTCCCGTTCAGGAGGATCCGCGCCTCCTTCAGCAGCTTCGCCGCATAGCTCCGCGAAATCTCCGGCTCCTTCAGCGTCGCGAGATACTGATCGATCCGAACCGGACACAGCTCCGCCGGTACACGGATCTCGACCACCTCTGCTTCAGCGCCTGACTCTACATCTACATCGTCATCAAACGCCAGCTCGATTTCTGTTTCTTTTTCCTTGCTCATGGGTCTCAGCGCTCCTCATTGCGATGCAGGAAGCCGAGCTCCTCATCCTTATAGTAGAAAAGGAAGAGCACGACCATCAGGGCGCAGCCCACCGTTACGTAGATATCGGCAACATTGAACACCGGAAAATCGATCGGGCTGAAATAGATGAAATCGACGACATACTGCTGGCGGACACGGTCGATGAAATTACCGATCGCGCCCGAAAAGATCAGCTCGCACACGAGCAGCAGCGGCAGAAAATGCCGGTCGCCCTGCGGGATGCGGTGCACGACATAGACGATGCCGCACAGCACCACGACCGTGATGATATAGAAGAAAATCTGTGCCCCCTGCAGACTGCCGAACGCCGCACCGCGGTTCTCGATATACAGAAGGTACAGCACATTCCGGATGATCGGCACACGCTCCGCGCCCATCAGATGCTCCACCGCAAGCTGCTTCGTGAACTGATCGAGTCCGACCAGCACCAGTGCCAGCAGCAGAAAAATACCCCAACGTTTCGAATTCTCTTTCATCTTACTCCCTGTTTTCCAGTGCTTCGCCCGCCATCCGCAGCCGCCGCACAGTTCTCATCCCATGACCGCAATCAGCGCACGGACATCGCCCAGCCCGCACGTCACGTTTTACTCTCCGCCTCTCTGCATAATCGCCCGAAGCCCCTCGAGCATCTGCGCATCCGACACCGCATGATCGATATAGGCCTCGCCGAGCTGCCGGAGCAGAATGAAGCGCACATGACCATGGTCCATCTTCTTGTCCTTTCGTGTCGCCTGGAGGATTTCCTCCTGGTCCATCGCCCGACAGCGGGTCTCGAGACCGACCGCCGCCATCAGCTGTTCAATGCGGTCGACCTCTGCCGTCGTCAGCGTCCCGGAAATCTGCATCGCCGCGAGACAGCCGAACGCCACGCACTGGCCGTGGCTGTAGCTGAAGTTCGAGCACTTCTCGATCGCATGCCCCAGGGTATGACCGAAGTTCAGAAGCTGACGCTCCCCCTTCTCAGTCGGATCGACCTCGACCACCGCACGCTTGATAAGATTACTCTGGTAGACGGTCTCCATCAGCACGGCCATATCCCGAACCTCGAGCTCCGCCTGATGTGCATTCAGGTAGTCAAAGTAATCATGACTCTTGATAAGGGCGTGCTTGATGACCTCCCCCATGCCGGAGGCATACTGGATCGCATCCAGACTCCGAAGCGTCGCCACATTACTGTAGACGAGTGACGGCATGTGGAAGGCACCGACCATGTTCTTATAGGCCCTGAAATCGACCCCCGTCTTCCCACCGATCGAGCTGTCGACCTGCGACAGCAGCGTCGTCGGAATCTGAATGAAACGGATCCCACGCATATACGTCGCTGCCGCGAAGCCCGTCATATCGCCGACGACACCACCACCGAGTGCGACGAAGACATCATTCCGGTCGAAGCTCGCCTCGACCGCCGCCGCATAGATCTCCGCGATGGAATCCGTATTCTTATGCTCCTCCCCCGGCACCAGCACCAGCTCATGAAGCTCACGGAAGCACGGACGAAGCGCCGCACGCACCTCCTCGAGATACAGCGGTGCCACATGCTCATCCGTCACGATCAGCGCACGCCGCTCACGAAGCCCCAGCGTCTCTACAGCCGCTGCCAGCCTCGCGAAACTCTCCTCGATATAAATCGAGTAGGAAAAAGCCCCCTGATACATCACATCCAATTTTCTCGCCATCGATCGGTCCCCCTGCAAAAAACTCTTTTCATTCTACCATACAGACTTTATAAAATACAGTTCCGAAATATTCTTTCCGCTATAGCGTACAGTTCACGCAGGTGTCCCGGAGGGCCGGCAACAGAAGCCATACGAAGCGGTCGTGAAGAATCAAAATTCTGTCCCTTAGAAGTACTTAGTGTCATCTCTCCATGGAACCCTCTGTCAACGCTGAGTTTTCATCAGGAAAACTCAGCGATTGCAGAGGGCTTAGTACTTCTTAGGGACAGAATTTTAGAGTCTTCCGAGCGCGCAGTACTGTGCTTCTGTTGCCGGCCCTCCGGGGCACCTGCCACATAACGTAAAGAGCGGAGGAGCCGAAGCCCCTCCGCCCTGTATCATTTTGATTAAACCCGAAGATTCAGCCCACCGATGTTCACATCGGAGGTCGCTGCCAGAATATTCTGGAAATCACCGGACAGCTCCACATTTGGCGGTGTCGCGATGAAAATGTAGTTCGAAATCTTCTGAAGATTTCCCTCCAGAGAATACGCTGCACCGGATGTGAAGTCGATGATGCGCTGCGCGATCTCCATATGAAGACCCTCCATATTGAGAACGACCGCCTTCCCCTGAAGCAGGTAATCACAGATCTCTCTGGAATCGTCCATCGAGGTCGGCTTGATCATGGTGACCTCCATACCTCTATGTGCCGGCTGCGGCTGCGACTGTGACTTTCTGGAGAAAAGTGTCGGCTTTAACGGACGGTCCTCTGCTCCGTCGTCGTCCATATCCTGCGACTTCGATCTCGAGAAGATATTGCCACCACGCTGTGGCTCGTCCTCATAATCGTCGTCATAGTTATAATCATCGTCGAGATCGTAATCATCATCCTGATCGACGCGCATGGATTTCATGATATTACTGATAAAGCTCATTTACTTAACCCCCGTGTACACGCAGTTTCCCTACTATTCATAAGGTCTATTTTATACAATTATCTTTGCTTGTCAATAAATACAGCTCCGTGTTTCAACACGAAAACACAGAATAGTGAAATTTTACATCATTTTCACTTTTTGTAAAGGTCTATTTGGATGCTCGACCGATGTTTTTCAGAAGAAACAATCTTCCGAGAATCCGAATCCATTCACCGGATGTCGTCTGTATACAGACGACAAGGATGCTCCCTGCGTAACATATATGAAAAATCACTGGTAAACGAGCTGTCCGTCCTTCACAAGTGACGCATTCAGTACGATATGATCATAGACCGAGATGCCATAATCTGTATTCTCTGCGACGATGATATAATCCGTGTTCTGCTCGATCGGCACGATCTGCCGGAAGATGCAGTAGCCACGGTTGATGTTGTAGACACCCTGCAGGGACTTCACCGGTCCCACCGGATAGGTCTGTGTCGAATCGAGCTGCCCGCTCGTCGCCGCTTCCGGTCGCACGAGGATGTTATTCGTTCGGATCGAACTCGTAGCACTGTCATCCGGGATGCTGAGGTAGCAGTACTGGTCATCGATACGGTAGATGTCCATCGGCACGAACTCGACGGACGCACCGGAACCATCCTGTGCCACGGTCTCCCGATAGAAGCCGGTGCTGCCATCCGGTCCCGTCGTCTTAAACGCCTTTGGCACGATGTAGAAGTCCTTCTCCGTGACCGCGGTCACCGGAATCTTGAGTCCCTTCTGATCATTCGTCACGATGTCAAACTGGATGAAACGCTCGTCACAGAACTGCTCCATCAGCTCGGTGAAATCGAGCTGCCCGTAGCTGTTTCCATCCTTCCCCGTGAAGACCTGGAGCGCCGCACTAACCGTCAGATCCGATTCCGTAAAGTGGACCTTCACCTTCTTCACATCCTGGTACTTCGCCTTCGCCTCATCATCGAGCTGGAAAACGAGACTCCACTTCTCGCTCGTGATCAGCTTATAGACCGACTGTCCGCTCTCCATCAGTGCACCCGGCTTCGTGATGTTCCGCTTATAGCCGCTCATCGTGAAGAGATCCGCGGTCACGGCATCTGCCGTCAGCCCCTCATCACCGTCGATGGCGTAGGAAACCACCCCGGCCTGATCGGCGCTCACCCGCACATAGTTGATACCGAGCTTCTGAAGCACATCATCAAGGTCCTGCGCACTCGACACACTGGAGTACTCGAGCGCAGACGCGTCGAGCGAGTATTTCGTGTTATACAGTGCAGAGAAATTACTGTTTTTGAAGGACTGTGAAAACTGGGACAGACGATAGCGGATATCCGAGATCTGCTCACTCGTCATCTCCGTCGTGAGCTCCGGATGCTCCTTCAGATAGGACTGGAGTGCACCGGTTTCATCGATGGTATAGACATCACTGCCGACGGCCACTCTCCGGCCATCCTGGATATAGTAGTGCACATAGCCGGAGCTCGTGGCATTCACGGCCTGCTCCTGCCGGATGGCGATACCGGTATACTGCTGGTCACGGACAATGCTCCCCTTCTGGACCTCATAATATCGGATCTGGTCACGGGAGACATAGGAGTATACACTAAAAACAATGTAGAGAAAGATAATCGCGAAGATTATCATCCCTACATTGAATTGAAATGGTCTTCTGTATTTAGCTGTAGATTTTACTTGCTGTTTAACGGCCATTGTGAACTGTGGATTAAAGCGCGATCGCTACATCCTTCTTCACGCTGTCAGGAAGCTCATCGGCATCCATCGATACGCTCAGTACGAAGGTTACCTTGTACTTATCGCCGAGATCCTCTAAACGCTTGATGCAGTTTGTGATATCTGCGCCCTCAAGAGAAGAAAGCTTAAGGAAGCTGTCCAGGAACATGTACTCGAGATCGTGATCCTGAGAAATAATACCGCTTACGAAGCCGATGAACGCATCTTCGGAATCGATTGGGAACTCATTTACGTTAATAAGACGGATCTTATTACTGAGCTCATACATATGCTGTGCCGACTTATCGAGGAAATCAACGCTACCGTTGGCTTCCTTCACTACTGAGTTTGCCTTATCAAGAAGCTGCTTGGTCTTACCTTTGCCTCTCTTGCCTACAATCAACTGTACCATAGTCAAGTACCTCCTAACTTTTGTGGCTTTAGTATAGCTCATTCGGGGGTCTAATTCAAGGAGCAATCACAGAACATGTCTTCCAAAAATCCGAGCGCACACCCTCGGAGAGCCGGCACCAGAAGCACAGTACTGCGCGCTCGGAAAGCTCTAAGTCGAAACCCATAAGCGGCACTAGGCCCTCTGCAATCACTGAGTTTTCTTTATGAAAACTCAGCGTTGCAGAGGGTTCCAGGGAGAGATACACCAAGTGCCGCTAATGGGTTCCGACTTGATCTTTCACGACCGCTTCGTATGGCTTCTGGTGCCGGCTCTCCGGTTGTAACTTAGTGAATCTTCTCCAGTAACATCGTCATATTTGCATACAGATCATCGCGGGTTTTCGCCTTCATGACGGTGCTGATATACTCCTCGCCGGTGGCCTCTTTTTCCGCCGCCTGGGTGAGGCAGTAGCCGGCGGCCTTCGTGGTGCCGGTCTTTCCGCCGAGGACCTTCAGGCCGTCCGGGGTCGGGACTTCGCCGAGCATATACTTGTTCGAGACGGTCCACTCCTGCTTCTTCGGCATGCCGTTTGCGTCCTTATACTCCGGGTCGTAGTGCACGCTGCCGACGATCTCGCGGAAGGCGTCATACTTGAGGGCCGCATGCAACGTCAGGTAGATATCATACGGCGTCATGTAGTGATTCTCGTCCGGAAGTCCGTTGACGTTTACGAAGTGGCAGCCCGTGGCACCGATCTCCATCGCCGTTTCATTCATCATCTCCACGAAGGCGTCGACGGAGCCGGCGGTAGCCTCCGCGACCGCCACCGCGGCATCATTTCCGGACGGCAGCAGCATGCCATAGAGAAGCTCCTCGATGGTGAGGGTCTCCCCCGGGTGGACATAGGCCATGGAGGATCCGGAGACGCTGATCTTCGAGTTCTGCGTGACCGTGAACTCCTGCTGCAGGTCGTCGACATTCCGCAGGCACACAAGGGCCGTCATCACCTTCGTGACGGACGCCGGGTAGGTGCGGACATACGGATTCTTCGAGACGAGCACCTGTGGATCATCGCCCTCGTTCGAGACGAGGAGGGCCGCTTCCGCCGTGAGGCCGTCTGCCCCGACCGTCTGCTTCGCATCCGGAAGCGCGAGGCCCTTCGAGAAGCCGTCGGCGTGCTTTCCGGAGACATCATTGACACTGACCGCGTTCATGCGGGTGAGTCCCATACGGATGTCATAGCTGTGTTCCAGCTTTTTCCGCCCGCAGCCGGCGAGCGGTATCATCAAAAATACGCATAAAAGAACCGGAAGGAGTCTTCGCTGGAAGCTCCCTCCGGATGGTTTCATGCTGCGATCCCGATTCTTTCGATTCTGTCTAAGCATGTATCTGTTTATCTCCTGAATAATCTTCGATTTCCTGCTGCATCAGCGTGGTCTCCGCGCATACCTGTACGCGGGGATGCTGACTGCGGTCTTCATCCGGGTGTCGTCCCTCGTGAAGCCAATGTCTCCATCAGATGTTCCGCCACTCGAGATCGCCACGCTCCAGCGCCTTGATCAGAAGCTCGGCGGTCGCGAGGTTCGTTCCAATCGGGATGTTGTAGCTGTCACACAGGCGAACGACGGAGTTGACCTCCGGCTCCTCTGCCTTTACATGCAGCGGGTCCCGCAGGAAGATCACCATATCGAGGTTTCCCTGCTCGATCTGCGATGCCAGCTGACGGGCACCACCCGTCTCTCCCGGCAGGAATTTATGAATACGAAGATTCGTGACCTCCTCAATGAGGAGTCCGGTGGTACCGGTCGCATAGAGCTCATGCTTGCTCAGGATACCACGGTAGGCGATGCAGAAGTTCTGCATCAGCTTCTTCTTTGAATCATGTGCGATTAATCCGACATTCATTGTTTAGACCTCTCTGATCTTACGTTTTCTTTTTACAACAGCGAAGCAGGACGTCCTTTCGAAAAGGAGCGTCAACTTACGCACGATCGCTTCTCTGCAATGCTACATTCAATACGATGCCCATACCGGCATAGACGGAAACCAGTGAACTTACGCCTCTCGAGAAAAAAGGAAGTGTGATACCGGTATTCGGGAAGATTCCCGTGGTGACCGCAATGTGCGTATACGTCTGAAAGCCGATCCATGCCATCATGCCGACACATATCAGACGTCCACTTAAATTCCGCGTCTTCCTTGCTATTATAAGACATTCTACGATAATCAACAAGAATAATATGATAATTATCATCGCTCCGCGGAAGCCAAGCTCCTCTCCTACGACCGCAAAAATGAAGTCATTATCCTCCTCTGCGAGGAAATTACCGTTTTTCACGGAGAAAATGGAGTTGTTGTAGAGGCCCTTGCCCGCAAGCTTTCCGGAGCCGATCGCCATCATGGAGTACATCTGCTGGTAGAAGGTCTGGGTGTTCTCCGACGGGTTCAGGAAGGTCAGGATACGCTGTGCCTGGTAGCCACGGAGCAGCGGGATCTTATCATAGAGGCCCGACCGGAACAGATAGACGAAGATCAGGGCGAAGGGAACGATGGCGAGGAGCACGCCGAGGATCCAGCGGAAGCTGATATTCGACGCAAAGACCATGGCCGCCACGATGATCGTGATGATGATACTCGTACTCAGGTTCGGCTGCAGAAGGATCAGCAGGATCGGAATCATAAACCACACGAAGGCCATGAGGACGATGTGCGGCAGGTTGATCTGATCCTTCGCGCGCTGAAAATAGGCCGCGAAGAACACGATGAGTCCGATCTTCACGAACTCAGCCGGCTGGACCTGACCGATGACCGGCAGCTGGATCCAGCGAACCGCATCGTGTCCGGCGGCGGTTCCGTAGATCAGGACGCCCGCGAGGAGCAGGACGCAGAACATATAGATCAGGTTCGCCTGCTGCACGATCCAGCGATAGTCCACGAGCGACAGGGCGATGCAGATCGCCAGTCCCGCGAAGGAGCCCAGGATCTGTCGCACGACCTGTACGTCCTGGAAGCTCTCGGCACCGACGGCAGAGCGCATGACGAGCACGCCGAAGATGTTCAGCACGATCATGTAGAGGACGAGCCGGAAATCATAATGTTTAAAATTGTAATCAAACCTCATAAGTCTACTCTTCTATGAATGACTGCCTGCGACGTGATGTTTTCCTTCCAGAATGAGTGTAAGGAATCACTCGCATAAAAATGTCTGCCTGTGGTGCGCGTTTCGAATATATACGAGGGCGCGCACCACAGAAACGGCAGGTGACGATGCTTAGTCGGAAACATTGACCGAGGAAACGTAGGACGCATCCCGTGAAAGGATGGCCTCGAGACTGTCCTTGCCATAGCAGTAATTGTATACGTTGTTTGCGAGACTCGCGGCGTTACCGGAGGAATATCCGTACGGGATGTTCACGGTGACGGCGATTTCCGGGTTGTCATACGGCGCGTAGGAAACGAAGACCGCGTGGTTACCACGATCCTCACGCTCCTGGGCGGTACCGGTCTTACCGGCGATCGGGATGTTCTGACCGCTGAAGACGTTCTTCGCGACACCTTCCGTGATCATCTCACGAAGTCCCGTCTGGACTGCATTCCAGGTCACCGTGCTGAAGTCGAGCTGGTCCTTCACCTTCGGCTCGATCGTGCGGAGGACGTTTCCGTCGGAATCCGTCACCTTATCGAGGATCGAGAGGTCGAAGACCGTGCCACGGTTCGCAACCGCGGTGATATAGCGGGCGAGCTGCACGTTGTTGTATGCGTGATTACCCTGACCCATCGCAGAACGCTCCGGATCGTAATCCGAGATGTGCGGCTTCGTCTCATCGATTTCGACGCCCGAGAGGGAATCGAGACCGAAGGCAGCCGCGTACTTCGCGATTCGTTCGAGGCCGAGGGTCTGACTGTAGATGCCGTTCGGATCCGTCGCCAGGCGATGGCCGACCTCCGCGAAGAAGAAGTTGCAGGAGTTCTTGATACCGTCGATGATATTCTCCTCGCCGTGCTTCTCCGGATAGATCCAGCACTTGATGTTCGGTACGACTTCCTTATAGATACCCGTACAGTCGATGATGGTCGAAAGGTCGATGACGCCCTCTTCCATCGCCGCGATCGAGGTGATCGGCTTGAAGGTCGAACCAGGCGCGAGCTGGGTCTGGGTCGCGTTGTTGAGGAGCGGCAGGGACAGGTCCTTGTTCACCTTCGCGAGGTAGTCGCTGTCCGTGATCCGGTTGTTGTCGAAGCCCGGATAGGTGACGAGGGCCCGGATCTTTCCGGTCTTCACATCCGTCACGACGACCGAGCCGTTGCACGGATCCAACGCGAGCTGTGCCGGGGTCAGCGCAATCTGCCGGACCTTCTTCACGAGGAAGGTATAGGCATAGTGCGCGTCGCCGGTCGAGAGCTGAAGATACGCCTGCGCATCCTCCGGGAGAACGCCCTGCTCAAACAGCGCCATCAGTAAGAGATAGCCCTGGAGGGTGTTGTCCGCGATCGCGTACTTATAGAGGACCTTATCAAAATCCGTATCGTCCCGGAGACGCTCCATCAGCTGCTCGACGAGGAGCTGGTAGATGTTTTCGGTATCATAGTAGTCCTCGGAAAGGGACAGCTTCGAGGTATCGAGCCATGCCCCCTCGATGCCGGCGATGATGAAGTCGTGGAGACTGATGGTGTCGTTTCGCCATGCCTGGTAGGCCTCCGAATCCTTGAACGTCTGATTCGAGCTCTGAATCATGCCCGAAGCATCGCTCAGAAGGTAGTCATAGATGTAGACGATGAAGGCCTGCATATCCTTCGGAAGCGCATTCAGATCACTCGTACTCGGGTTCAGGAGCTCGTTCTCGATGCGCTGAAGGTTCTTCTCCTTATTGCTGGTGAAGATGTCCGCGATCTGACGCTCGGCGCTGCCCGGCGCGGCCTGGGCGAAATGGCTGGAATCCAGCACGTTATTATTGATGAGCTGGAAGTAGGCGTCCTTCACCGGGATGGTGATCTGGGACTGCTTTACGTGCGCGTTCTGCGGGGCATCCGATTCGACGATCTTCGAAGCGAGTATGCCGGCCAGCTCCTGCTCGAGCAGGTGGTAGATCGCGATCTGGTCGTTCGCGGAGATGGTGGTATAGATATCATTGCCCGCCTTCGCCTCGGATTCCGAGACGACCTCGAGGACAGAGCCGACGGAGTTCAGGTACATCTCGCGATAGCCCTTCTGCCCCTTCAGCTCCGACTCCATGCTCTTCTCGAGACCCCAGACACCGACGGTGTCGTTCAGCTCGTAGCCCTCATCGGTCTTTCGGAGCTCTGCGAGCTGATCCTCCCGGACCTGACCGGTGTAGCCGACGATGTGACTCAGGTACGGCGCATAGTTGTACTTTCGTACGGAAACATTTTCGATATCGACACCCTGCAGCTCGCCCTTCGCCTCGAGGATCTCCGCCATGCACTCCTTCGACACGTTCTTTACGATGGTTGTGGTCTGGTAGCGCTGGTAGGCGGTGAGACGCATGGTGAAGAAAATATTGATCATGTCGAGGGCGGTCTCATCATCGAGGACGACTGCCATGCCGTTTTCATCCTTGATGTTATCGAAGCGGTAACGACGCTTAGAGGTGTTGAAGGCCTCGCGTGCACTGACATCAAAGTCCTTCTCGCTGAGGTCGGAGACATTGCGCCCGCGAATGTTCGCGATGAAACGCTTCCGGTCATTTTCAGAGCTCGTCGTGAACTGAAATTCATGATTCTCATCGAGCCTGATCTTATACTGTCCGTCGACGGAATAGCCGTACTTCTCGATGATCTGCGTCAGGTGATACAGCATCAGATTCCGGCGGTTGATGCCCTTATCCGTCGTGTCGTAGGCCCCGTTGTCGGCGATCGTGATGTTGTACTGAAGCTCGTTATACGCGAGGAGACGACCGTCGCGGTCATAGATATTGCCCCTCGTGCCGACCGTGGTCACCTTCGTCAGGGTACGGTTCTGGTAATCCGAGAGGTACTGATCTCCGTTCACGATCTGGAGCTCGAACAGGCGTCCTGCAAGCACCGCAAATAAAATCGTGAAAATCAGCCCCAGTGCAAAGAGACGGGAGCTGACGAAACGGATGATAAATTCTTTAACTGCGCTCAGTAATTCCTTGAACAATGAAGACTCCTCTAGCGTTCGATCCGCTCATGGGCGGAGAAGAAGAAACGGTACAGTACCAGTGTGACGAGTAGTGAAAATACGATGGATGGCAGTACGACGTGCAGTCCATAGTACAGAAGATTCAGCTTCAGTCGGATCAGGAAGCGGAACATATAGATGTAGATGTGGTAGATCAGGAGATTGAACACGCACATGAACATCGGCAGGGTGATGTACTCTTCGTAGTAGAAGCGGCTGAAGAAGCCGTTGAGATACCCGATCAGGACGAAGACGAGGCTGTAGAAACCGAAGGGACCGGAGTAGAACAGGTCCATCAGGAGGCCGGCGCCGAGTCCGTAGATCATCCCCGGCAGGCTGCCATGCAGGAAGCCGAAGGAGAAGGTCAGGATCAGCAGCAGGTTCGGGGAGGCGGCGAGAAACGGGATCAGTGGAAACACGCTGGTCTGAATCAGGAACGCGAGCCCCAGGGATGCGATATAAAAGAGGATACGAAGACGCTGCTTCGTCTTCCGCTTCAGCGGTTTAAATTTCGGTAATTTTCGTTTCGTAACTGCGTTCATAGCCTGTCTGACCTCAACCTGCATCCTCACTTGTGCTGTCAGCGGACGCACTCGTCTCTCCGGTGATTTCGCTGAGCGGTGTCAGCCCTTCCATCCCGGACCACTGTGAAGACGCCTCCGTGGACGCGATGCTCTGTCCGTCTGCTTCGGCAGTACTTTCATCGGCTGCACTGCTCTCCGCTGCTGCCGTTGTGTCCGTCAGGTTCTTCATCAGGACATCCTGTCCCTCATTCGTATCGAGGAAGCTGTCGGACTTTACATCCTTCAGCACGAGGACCTCGGTGAGATCATCGAAATCGGCGGCCGGAATCAGATAGCCGGTCTTCATCAGTTTCTTCTCATCATCCCGGATATCGACGGCATAGCCGACGAGGATCCCCGGCATGAACTTCGAGGAGATGTTCGAGGTGACGATGCGGTCACCGTCCTGGATCGTCGCGTTCTTCTGCATGTCGGTGATGCGGAGACGGCCCTGCTGGTAGAGGGTCAGGTCGCCGGCGACGATGCATGTGCTGCTCGACTGGAGACACATCGCAGAGACACGGGACTCATCATCGATGATGGAACGGACGGTCGCGTAATTCAGGCCGACGTCCGTCACGATACCGACAAGTCCGCCCTTCGCCATGACGTTCTGATCGACGCGGATGCCGTCCTGGGAGCCCTTATCGATACGGAAGACCTGGAACCAGTTCTCGGAATCCTTTGCGATGACGCGGGCGGCTACCTTCTCATACTGAAGGTAATCCTGATCCAGGGCATAAAGATCACGGAGGCGACTCAGCTCGCCCTCGTTCTGGGCGAGCCGGTTGTTCTCCTCCGTGAGCAGGTCGATCTGTTCATTTAAGCGTTTGTTCTCCTTCTGTACGGCCTTCAGGTTGCGGTGGTCCTGGAGCTCCTCATAGAGCCCGTAGCCCACGCGGTTCACGCCGGACTGGAGCGGCACCAGCACATAGCCGATGGTGTTCCGGATCGGATTCATGAGACCGTCCTTTACGCTCGAAAGGACGATCATCATGACGCATAGCACCGTCAGAACAATAAAGATATATTTACTCTTCCTGTTTTCCACTGATTAATTCCTGTTCTCTGAAGCTGATATAGCGATGGTCGCCGATGATGACATGGTCGATGAGGCGGATCCCGACGAGCTGTGCGGCCTGCTCCAGCTCACGCGTGAACCGGATGTCCTCCTCCGACGGTGCCGGATCTCCGCTCGGGTGATTATGCACCATGATGAAGCAGGCGGCATGGATGCCGAGCGCTTCGATGAAGATCTCCCGTGATGAAATCGCAGAGCGGCAGCAGGTGCCGGTCGAAAGGAGCTTATCCTTCAGAAGCTGCATCTGATAGTCGAGGTAGAGGATGCGGACGACCTCATGGTCAAGATACCGGAGGTCCTCCATATAGTACTCTGCCACCAGCTCGGGGCGCGAAAACACGGTATGCTTCACCCTCTTCGCCCGCTGCCAGATGCGGTGCGCGATCTCACCGACGACACTGAGCTGAACGGCCTTCACACGGCCGATGCCCTCCACCTGCCGGTACTCCTCCGGCGTAAAATGCATCATGCCGACAAGTCCGTCAAATTCCGGATTCATCGACAGCACCTTCTCCGCCACCTCCAGCACCGTGTGATTCTTCGTGCCGGTGCGCAGCAGGATCGCGAGGAGCTCGGCGTCGGTGAGGCTCTCCGCCCCCAGCGTCATGCACTTCTCGTACGGCATCTCCTCAGGTTTCAGCTCATTCCATTTATTACACATATTTACTCCTTGTCCCAGGGAAGAACATGGAGCCCACGATGCCTTATTCTAACATAAAGCGGCAAAACCGTAAACGCCTAAGAGTTTACGGTTTTGTGATGATTCTGTGTCTTGAATTTTTAAGAATTTCCCTGCAATCCGGAGCGGATAGGTTCCATGCGGATGCAGGAAGATCATCACTTAGATCGTGATGAGGCCCTTTTCCAGCATCTTCTGTACGGACATCATGATGCCGAGCTTTCCGTGGTACCAGGTGAGACCGCCCTGGAAGTAGACGTTGTACGGTGCACGGATCGGGCCGTCGGCAGAGAGCTCGATGGAGCTGCCCTGGACGAAGGCGCCGGCCGCCATGATGACCTTGCTGTCGTAGCCCGGCATATCATCCGGATACGGGGTGACGAAGCTGTCGATCGGTGCGGCTGCCTGGATGCCCTGGCAGAACGCGACCATGGCCTCCTCGGAGCCGAGGGTGATGGCCTGGATGATGTCGTAGCGGGTGGTGTCTGCACTCGGGTGGCACTGGAAGCCTAAGCGCTCATACACCTTTGCGGCGAAGATGGCGGTTTTCTCAGCATTGGCCGTGATGACCGGGGACATGAAGAGACCCTGGTAAAACAGCTTGTTGTTGTCGAGGGAAGCACCGACCTCCTTCCCGAGGCCCGGGGTCGTGAGACGTACGGCGGCACGCTCGACGCACTCCTTCGTGCCGGCGATGTAACCGCCGAGTGGCGCGAGTCCGCCGCCCGGGTTCTTGATGAGGGAGCCCACGACCATGTCGGCGCCGTACAGGGACGGCTCCTCACGGCGGGTGAACTCACCGTAGCAGTTATCGACCATGCAGATCACGTCCGGCTTGATGGACTTCACGAAGGCGATGAGCTCGCCGATCTGCTCCGGAGAGAAGGTATCCCGGCTTGCGTAGCCCTTCGAACGCTGGATCTCGACGAGATGTGTGCGCTCGTTGATGGCGGCACGGATGCCGTCGTAGTCGAAGCCACCGTCCGGCAGCAGGTCCACCTGGCGGTAGGTAATGCCGTACTCAGCGAGACTGCCGGTGGATGGGCGGATGCCGATGATCTCCTCGAGGGTGTCATACGGGCCGCCGGCCGGACAGAGGATCTCGTCGCCAGGACGGGTGTTGCCGGCGAGGGCGATGCCGAGCGCGTGTGTACCGGAGGTAATCTGTGAGCGGACGAGTGCATCCTCGGTGCCGAAGACATTGGCATACACCTGCTCGAGGGTATCACGACCGATATCGTCGTAGCCGTAGCCGGTGGTGCCATAGAGATGCGCCTCGGATACGTGCGCGTCCTGGAAGGCCTTCACGACCTTCAGCTGATTGTACTCGGCGATGCAGTCGATCTCCGCGAAGCGCTCACGGAGGTCAGCGAGGGCCTCCTCACAGAGTATATATACTTCTTCCTTTATGCCCAGTGCACGGAACATGTCTCGATTATCCATTCTACTATCTTTTCCTTCTTATATTCAAAATTCTGAAGCTCGACCCAGTGGACGTCGCGCTCGCGGCGGAACCAGGTGAGCTGACGCTTCGCATAATTCCGCGAGTTCTGCTGAATCTTAGCGACAGCCTGAGCCATTATAACACGATTCTCCGGGGTTTCAAGCGGGAGGGCCCGGAGTTCGGCCTCGGAAACGTGGCATTTCGACGCTTCTTCAGGGGAAATGCCCTTCTGATACGCGAGGATCGTGTCGAGCGCTGCGAGGACCTCGCGGTAGCCGATGCCCTTCATCGAGGTGCGCTCCGGCGGCAGGTTCCGGGCACGGAGCCGGATGCACTCGTCGAGGAGGCCGTCCTGGAGCATACCCTCGACGCGCTGGTTAATGCGCTGGTAGAGCTTCTCGCGCTCGTCGTTCAGGACGAAGAAGACGCTATCATAAATGGCAGTCTTTCTGCTCTCCTCTTCGTTGTGCGCGGAGATCGGGCTGCCGTGGAGCTCGTAGAAGCTGAGGGCGCGGATCACGCGGCGGATATTATGGGCGTGGATTTTCTCCGTCGATGGCGGATCGACCTCGCGGAGGCGCTCATAGAGCTGCTCCGGTCCGCCCGGCTGCTCGGCGATCGCCTGGAGGCGGGCCGCGACTTCCTGATGCTTCGCATCGTCTTCCTCCGTGAAGTCGATGCCGTAGAGAAGCGCCTGGATATAGAAGCCGGTGCCACCGACGAGGATCGGGATGTGACCGCGCCGGTAGATGCCGTCGATGGCTTCCGACGCCATCTGCTGGAAGGTCTGCACGTCATAATCGGTGTCGACGTCGATGACGTCGATGAGGTGGTGCGGCACGCCGTCCATCTCCTGCGTCGTCACCTTCGCAGAGCCGATGTCGAGGCCTCGGTAGACCTGGACGGAGTCCGCCGAGACGATCTCACCGTCGATTGCTTTCGCCAGCGCCACCGAGGTGCTCGTCTTCCCCACCGCCGTCGGGCCGGCGAGGATGATGAGGGGACGCTTCGCAATGTTAATATTCATAGCCTGCTTCCTTTATACAATTCTTTTAAACTTCTTCTCCAGCTCTGTCTTCGACATGGAAATGATCGTCGGGCGGCCGTGCGGGCAGGCGTACGGGTTCTCGAGGGTCAGAAGCTCGCCGATGAGGGCGTCGGCTTCCATGAGGCTCAGTTTATTGTTGCCCTTGACGGCAGCCTTACAGGACATCGAGGCGATTTTGTCGTAGATGGTGTCCGGAGTTGTCATGCCGGCTTCGTCTGTAAGCTCATCGAGGATCTCGAGGAGGAGCTCTTTCTTGCCGAGCTCCGGGAGGTCGGTCGGGATGGCAGAGATGCTGTAGTCGCGGCCACCGAGGCCGGAAATCACGTAGCCGAGCTGCTCGAAGTAGCTCATGTGCTCCTCGAGGACACGGGCTTCGTCGGCGGTCAGGGTCAGGAGTATCGGCGGGTTCAGGTACTGGCTGGCCGGCTTCTTCTCGTGGAGGCGTTTCATCATGCGCTCGAAGTTCACCTTCTCGTGGGCAGCGTGCTGGTCGATGATGTAGAGCTTATCACCGTACTCGACGAGCCAGTAAGTCTCGAAGACCTGACCGATGATGCGGTGCGCGGTGCGCGCCTGCTCACTCAGAAAGCGCTCCGAGAACAGGGTCTCCTGCTCCGGCTTCTCAGGTGCGGGCGCGGTGGCTGGGGCCTCCGATTGAGTGGTGTCGGTCTCCGACGACGCGCATGATGCTGGTGCGCTTACGTTCTCGGACGACGTAGATGGCGCGAGTGCTTCTGCAGTGGTCTCCGACGACGCAGATGACGCTGGTGCGCTTACGTTCTCGGACGACGTAGATGGCGTGAGTGCGCTTTCCTGCATATATACCGGGCTTTCGCGACGTACCGCTTCCATCGAGCGGTCGAAATCCTTCAGCGTGAAGCCGCTGCTGTGTTCGCTCCTCCGTTCGTGGAGTCCGTCGAGACGGTCGCTGCTGTCCATATGCTGCTGCCCATGGAGGTAGATGTCCTCCTTCGGGGCGGCTTCCGGGTTCAGTTGCGGGCGGAGGGCTTCCGCGTAGGCTTCGCGGGTCTCTTCCACGCGCTTCTTTTCAAACGGCTCGACGTGCGGCATGGCCGGGGTCTTCGGCACGGTACTTCCTCTGCCGGTCGAAGCTGCGGCGTGTGCGCCCCTGCCGCCGTCTGCATTGTCCAGATCCGTGTTTACGATCAGCTCCGTCTGGCGGAGGGCGTTCTGCACGGCGTCGAGGACGGAATTATAGATGAGCATGCCGTCGGAGAAGCGCACCTCGAGCTTCTGCGGGTGCACGTTCACGTCGACGATTTCCGGGTTCACGTCGATCATCAGGACGACGAACGGAAACTTGTGCTGCATGAGGAAGGCGCGGTAGCCGTCCTCGATGGCCTTCATGATCATCGGGTTCTTCACGAAGCGCTCGTTCACGAAGTAGAGCTCGAAGTTGCGGTTCGCGCGGGTGATGACGGGCTTTCCGATGAAGCCGCGGACGGTGACCGCCGGGAGTCCGGTGAGGGTCGAGCGCTGGTAGGCGCGGTTCACGGTGATGAGCTGGTTCGTGACGTCGCGGCCGTAGATCGAGTAGATCACGTCCAGGAGGGAGCCGTTACCGAGCGTCGCGAGGAGCTGGCGGCCGTCCTGCAGGTAGCGGAAGGCGACCTCCGGGTGGGCCAATGCTTCTTTCTCCAGGATATCCTGAATCCGGGCGGCTTCGGCCTGCGGACTTTTCAGGAACTTACGGCGGGCCGGGACGTTTTTAAAGAGGTCCCGGACGATGAAGGTCGTGCCGTCGGGTGCGCCGATCTGGGCGAAATCCTTCTCGACGCCGCCTTCGATCTGGTAGTGCACGGCCATGAGGGCACCCGGGGTCTTCGTGATCAGCTCGACGCGGGCGACACTGGCGATGGAGGCGAGGGCCTCACCGCGGAAGCCGAGGGTCTGGATGCTGAGGAGGTCGCGGGCGTCGCGGATCTTCGAGGTCGCATGGCGAACGAAGGCGTTGCGCACGTCCTCCTCGGCGATGCCGCCGCCGTTATCCGTCACGCGAATCATGGAGATGCCGCCGTCGCGGATCTCGACCGACACCGCGGTGCTGCCGGCATCGATGGCGTTCTCGAGGAGCTCCTTCACGACGCTGAGCGGCCGCTCGATCACCTCGCCCGCCGCAATCTGATTGATGGTCTCATCACTTAAAATGTTGATTTTCATGTGTCAATCCTCCAGTTACGACAGCTTGAAGCGGTCCTTCAGTTCGTAGAGGGTGTTCATGGCGTCGAGCGGGGTCATGTGGTTGATGTCGATGGCGCGGAGGTAGTCGATGGCGTCGCGGATCGAGGCCGGGAGCGCCGGTTCGGCCGCCACACTCACTGGTGCTGTTTCTGCTCCTGCTGCCGGACTTGTGCCTGCGGCTGCTGTGCGCGAAGCCGCGCCAGCTGAGCCTGCAGCATTGTCCGTCTGTGCAGTCGCTGCCGCACCCGGCTGCCGCTCCGCGACCATGCCCTTCGTCGCATCCCCGGCGCCGAAGGCCAGGTCGCCGTCCGCGCTGGCGCCGCTCTCCTCGAGCGCGAGGCTTTCCTGACGGAAGCCCGGCTCGCGGTCGAGCTCACGCGCCTTCGCGAGGATATCCGCGTCGCTGAGCTCCGCGGCGATCTCCTTCGCCCGGTCGATGACCGGTTTCGGCACGCCGGCGAGACTCGCCACGTCGATGCCGTACGACTGGTCGGCGCCCCCAGGGATGATCTTCCGCAGGAACACGATATCCTGATCGTGGTTGGTGACTGCGATACAGTAGTTGTTGACGCCGTCCAGCCGTCCCTCGAGCTCGGTGAGCTCGTGATAGTGGGTGGCGAAGAGGGTCTTCGCCCGAACCACCTTCGCGATGTACTCGACCACGGCCCAGGCGATGCTGAGGCCGTCGAAGGTCGAGGTACCGCGGCCGATCTCGTCGAGGATCAGCAGCGACTTCGTCGTCGCATTCCGAAGGATGTTCGCCACCTCGTTCATCTCCACCATGAAGGTCGACTGCCCGGACGCGAGGTCGTCGCTTGCGCCGACCCGCGTGAAGATGCGGTCGCAGATCGAGATGTCCGCATGGCTCGCCGGCACAAAGGAGCCGATGCTCGCCATCAGCACGATGAGCGCCACCTGCCGCATATAGGTCGACTTTCCGGCCATGTTCGGTCCGGTGATGATGGCGATCCGGTCCGTCGCATCGTCGAGGCGGGTATCATTGGTCACGAACATCCCATCCTGGAGCAGCTTCTCGATGACCGGATGACGACCATCCTTGATATCGATGCGCCCCTCCTCATTGATCTCCGGACGGCAGTAGTTGTTGCTCGTCGCGACCTTCGAAAGCGAGATCAGGCAGTCGAGCAGTGCCACGTAGTGCGAGGTCTTCTGCACACGCTGCACGTTCTCCGCGATGGTGTCCCGCACATCGCAGAAAAGCTCGTACTCGAGCTGGTGCAGCTTCTCCTCCGCGCCGAGGATCTCGTTCTGGAGCTTCTCGAGCTCCTCCGTCGTGTAGCGCTCCGCCCCCGTCAGGGTCTGCTTCCGAATATAGTCCGCCGGCACGAGGTCCTTGAAGCTGTTCGTCACCTCGATGCAGTAGCCGAAGATGCGGTTGAACTTGACCTTCAGCGTCTTGATGCCCGTCCGCTCCCGCTCCCGCTGCTCGAGATCCGCGAGCCACTGCTTGCCGTTCAGCTTCGACTGCATGTAGTGGTCCGCCTCCTCGTGGTAGCCCTCGCGGATAATGCCGCCATCGCGGCTCGAGACCGGCGGATCCTCCACGATCGCCTGGTCGATCCGCTGGTAGAGCTCCTGCATCTCGTCGATGCCCTCGTAAATCTCCTTCATGAGCGGGGCCTCGAAGAGCCCGAGCTCCTGGCGGATATCCGGCAGCATCCGGAGCGACTGCTTGAAGGCGATGAGGTCCCGCGGATTCGCCGTCTTATAGCAGATCTTTCCGAGCAGACGCTCGAAATCGTAGACCGTGTTCAGGTACTCGGACATCTCCTCACGGTCGATGTAGTGTCCGCAGAGCTCCTCGATCGCGTCCTGCCGCGCAAGGATCTGCGCCCGGTCGATGAGCGGCTGCTCGAGGAAACGGCGGAGCATACGCGCGCCCATCGCGGTCCGGGTCTTGTCGAGGACCCAGAGCAGCGTGCCGCGCTTTTTCTTCTCCCGCATCGTCTCGATGAGCTCGAGGTTCCGCTGGGTCGCGGTGTCAATGATCATGTACTGACTGCTTGCGTAGTAGCGGATGTTCGAGATATGCGCGACGGTGTTCTTCTGCGTCTCATAGACATAATGCAGTGCCGCCGCGGCACTCAGGCGCGCGAGGTCCCGGTCCGCGAGGCCGATGCCCTGAATGCTCGCATGGAAGTGCTCCTCGAGGAGCTTCGTCGCCGCCTCATCCTTGTATACAGCATCCTCGAGCTCGGTGATGATCAGATTGAAGCGGTCCTTGATGAAATCTGTGTCCGCGCCCGAGATCATGAAGGCCTGATTGCAGACGATCTCCGCCGGCTGGAAGCGGCTCAGCTCATCGAGTACCTCCTTCACCGTGCCGCAGGTCGTCGTCAGGAATTCTCCGGTCGACACATCGACGCTGCTGACGCCGAAGCCCGACGCATCGTAGAAGATGCTCATGAGGAAGTTGTTCTTCGTCTCATCGAGCCCCTGCTCGGCGGTCAATGTTCCCGGTGTCACCACGCGGATGACCCCCCGCTTCACCAGTCCCTTCGCGAGCTTCGGATCCTCAAGCTGCTCCGCGATGGCCACCTTGTAGCCCGCGCCCACGAGACGCGTCACATAGCTGTCCGCCGCATGAAACGGGATGCCGCACATCGGTGCCCGCTCCGCCTGTCCGCAGTCCTTCCCGGTCAGCACCAGGTCCAGCACCGACGACGCCGTCTTCGCATCCTCATAGAACATCTCGTAGAAATCGCCGATGCGATAAAAGAGGATGCAGTCCGGATACTGCTTTTTGGTTTCGAGGTACTCCGCCATCATCGGCGACAACTTTTTCTCAGCCATCTGTTTCCTTTCGCTGCCTGCTGCCCGCAGGTCCTTCTGTCTTCCATTCCGCCCGCTGCCGGGGCCAATGCTTACATCTGCCTTCCGTCCTTCATGCACCGAAGGGCGGGCATATGCGTGCCGGCCCCCTGCATTAGCCTCGCTCAGTCGGCGAGCTCGCCGAAGTAGTAGAAGCCCTTCGACTCCGTGAGCTTCACCATCTGCATGGTGCCGATCAGTTCCTTCGGGCCCGGGAAGTGCACGAGCACGCTGTTCGAGAGGCGTCCCGTGAGGTAGCCCTCCTGGTTCTTGTTCTCATCCTCGACGAGGACCTCCATGGTCTTCCCGAGGTCACGCGTCTCGTTCGCCGCCGAGCTCTCCTGCACAACCTTCAGAAGACGGTCGAAGCGGTCCTTCACGTCCTCCTCCGGCACCTGCTCGAAGCTCGCCGCCGGCGTGCCCGTCCGCTTACTGTAGATGAAGGTGTAGGCCGCGTCGAACTGCGCCTTCTGCACGACGTCTACGGTATCCTGGAAATCCGCCTCGGTCTCACCCGGGAAGCCCACGATGATATCTGTGCTGAGCGCCACATCCGGCAGCTCCCGGCGGATCTTCTCCACGAGCGCGAGGTAGCTCTCCTTCGTGTAGTGACGGTTCATGCGCTTGAGGATCGCGCTGGAGCCGGACTGCAGCGGCAGGTGGATGTGCCGTTCGATGTTCGGGTGCGTCTTCATCACCTCGATGAGCTCATCCGAAAGATCCTTCGGGTTTGAGGTCATATAGCGGACACGCCGGAGGCCCGGGAGCTCTGCCACAGCGGCGAGCAGCTCCGGGAAGCTCGTGCTGCCCGGGATGTCATTGCCATAGGAATTGACATTCTGACCGAGCAGGGTGATCTCGAGACAGCCATCCGCGATCAACTGCTCGCACTCACGCAGGATCGCCGTCGCATTCCGCGACTTCTCGCGTCCACGCACATACGGGACGATGCAGTAGGTACAGAAATTATTGCAGCCGTAGCTGATATTCACCGCACCCTTGAAGCGGTAGCGGCGGTCACTCGGCAGCTCCTCGACGATCATCTTCGTATCGTCGAGCACCTCGAAGGTCCGCTTTCCGGTCACGAGCGTCTGGTACAGCAGCTCCGCGAGCTTGTAAACGTTATGCGTACCGAAGACGAGACGCACGTACGGATAACGCTTCCGGATGCCCTCAACCTCGTCCTTCTCCTGCATCATGCAGCCCGTGATGCCGATGATCATCCCGTCCCGGCGCTCGTACTGATGCTTCAGACGGCCGACCCGACCGTAGAGCTTCATGTTCGCATTCTCCCGCACCGTGCAGGTCGTGAACAGCACCACATCCGCATCCCGGTCATCCTCCGTCACGGTATAGCCGCAGCGCTCCAGGATACCGAGCAGCTTCTCGCCATCCTTCGCCGACATCTGACAGCCCATCACCTCGACCATACAGTGCGCCGCATAGCCCTCCTGCTTCTTCATCTCCACGAGCTCACGGACACGGTCCATGAAATAGTACTGTCGCGCCGGCTCCTCCACCGGCGCCTGCTCCACGATTTCCTTAAAGTCTATAATGTAATCCATAAATCAAATCAACTTTCTGTATGTATTAAACGCCCAAACGGAGCCCGCATAACGCAGGGCTCCGCAAAGCTCAACGGATCTGTCCATCTCCGTAGATCTTATATTTATAGGTGGTGAGCTCCCGAAGCCCCATCGGGCCCCGCGCGTGGAGCTTCCCGGTCGAGATGCCGATCTCGGCACCGAAGCCGAAGCAGCCGCCATCCGTGAAACGCGTCGACGCATTCCAGTAGACGCAGGCACTGTCAATCCCGTTCAGGAACTGCTCCGCATGCGCCGCATCCTCCGTGATGATCGACTCACTGTGCCCGGTGCTGCAGCGGTTGATGTGCGCGATCGCCTCCGCCACCGAGTGCACCGTCTTCACCGAAATCTTATAGTCGAGGTACTCCGTCGTGAAGTCCTCCTCCGTCGCCGGATGCACGAGTCCCATATCGATGCCCTCCCCGGCTTCTGCCGCCGACTGCAACGCTGCGAGGCTCGGCGCATCACAGTACGCCTCGACCTGCCTCTCCTGCAGCTTCCGGATCACCGGCACGAGCACCGTCGTCAGCACGCGTTCATCCACGACCAGCGACTCGCAGGCATTGCACACACCGATCCGCTGCGTCTTCGCATTAAACACGATCGGCACCGCTTTCGCCACATCCGCATCCTCGTCGAGGAAGATATGACAGTTGCCGGCCCCGGTCTCGATGACCGGCACGGAAGCATTGCGCACGACCGCCTGAATCAACCGATGCGAACCGCGCGGAATCAGCACATCCACGTACTCGTTCATCTGCATGAAGCGGTTCGTCGTCTCGTGATCCGTCGCCTCGATAAGCTGCAGTACGTTCGGGTCAATGCCGGCGGCCCCGATGGCGCTCCGGAGGACCTTCGTAATCGCGAGGTTTGAGTGGATCGCATCCGAACCGCCCTTCAGGATCACGGCATTTGCCGTCTTGAAGCAGAGGGACCAGGCGTCACTCGTCACATTCGGACGCGCCTCATAGATGATCCCGATCACGCCGATCGGTACCGCCACCTTCTGAAGCCGCAGCCCGTTCGGACGCTCCACCTCGGACAGCAGCTCGCCGACTGGATCCTCGAGCCCCGCGATGTCACGGATCGCATCCGCCATCGCATGGAGACGCTCCTCTGTGAGACGCAGACGATCCCGGAGCCCCGCCGGCATCTGATTCTGATCCGCGATGGCGAGATCCTCCGCATTACCCCGGAGGATCGCCGCCTGGTTCTCCTTCTGATCGAGGGCATCCGCCGCCGCCATCAGCACCTGATTCTTCTTTTCGGTATCCAGCACCGCAAGCTGCCGCGCCGCCGCACGCGCCGCCGCACCGATTTGCTTTAGCTCTAACATGATTTCCTCCACTTACCGGGGTCAGACCCCCTTCTGACTAAATTCACGGGGCGTCAGGCACTACGCGTGGGTCAGACCCCTTGACCTCCCGGAAGTTACTTCTCTTCCCTGACTTCCTGGTCGGTCTCCGCCATAGCCTTCTCGGCATCGAGCTGGGCGTCGGTCGCGGCCATCGCCTGCTGCGCCTTCGCCTTCGGGTCGAAGGCATCCGCTGCGTCCTGCTCGGACTGCTTCGACGCATTCTTAATGTCCTTCAGGTACACGCCGAGATTCGCCTTCACGGAATCGATGTAAGCGCGGCGAAGCGTCGCCTGCTCGGCCTTCTCCTCCTCACTGAGACCGCTGCCCTCCTTTGACTTATGATAAAGCTCATTGATACGCTTGATATCCTGCTCTGTAACCATTATGCATTCTCCTCACTCTCGAGATACTGTACGAGATCAAAATCCTTATTTTCATGTGCTGCAAACAGCGTGCCGACATTCTCACCATCGAGAATCTCCGTGATCACATCCGCACTCGTGAAGCGCGCGATCACCATATCCGCACCACTGTCCGTCGCGATCCGCGCTGCCGCGAGCTTCGCACTCATACCACCGGTGCCGACATTGGACCCGCTGTCCGACTTCCCCATCTCGAGGATGTCGCCATTGATCTCCGGAATGAACGGAATAAACTCCGCATCCGGATTCTTCTTCGGATCATCCGTGAACAGACCATCGATATCCGACAGCAGAATCACCAGATCCGCATGCACCACCGCCCCGACGATCGCCGCCAGCTGGTCGTTGTCCCCGAAGGACTCGACCTGGTTGATCTCCGACGTCGACACCGTATCGTTCTCATTGACGACCGGCACCGTCCCGAGATTCAAAAGCTCCAGGAAAGTATTCGTCGCATTCTCCCGCGAACGCGGATCCAGCATGATGTTCTTCGTCAGCAGCACCTGCGACGCGATCACACTGTACTCCGAAAAAATCTTCTGGTAGGTCATCATCAGACGCGCCTGCCCGATCGCCGCAAACGCCTGCTTCTCCGCCATACTCCGCGGCCGACGATGCATCCCGATCACACTCCGACCCGTCGCAATCGCACCAGAGGACACCAGAATCACATCCTTCCCCTCCGCATTCAGATCCGAAATCACACGCACCAGCTTCTCGATCTTCCGAAGATCCAGACTCCCCGTCTCCCTGTGGGTGATGCTCGCAGACCCCACCTTGATCACGATCCGCTTCTTCTCCTTCAGACTCGCTCTCATCTCCTGATTTGTCTTTTCCATAACTCTCTGCCATCCCTTAAAAAACAAATAATGGATTATTCTATAATGAATTATACGACTTGACAAGTGCTTCCGCGGCTTTCATGCCGTCCATCGCGGCGCTCATGATGCCGCCCGCATACCCTGCGCCCTCGCCGCACGGATAGAGCCCCGGGATGTTCGAACAGAAATCCTCCCCCCGCGGAATCCGCACCGGACTCGAGGTCCGCGCCTCGACGCCGCAGAGCAGCGCATCCTTCCGCGCGAAGCCATGCAGCTTGTGCTCGAAGCTCTCCATCCCCTCGATGAAGGTCTCGTTAAACTCGTTGAGCGACGCATACGGTGAGTCCGCCGGGAAGCGGAAAAGCCCGTTCAGCCGACTGTAACCATACTGCCCCTTGATCTCCGGGCCAATGCTTCCGACCGTTTCTTCGGTGGTTTCGCGGTCCGCCTTGAAATCCCCGTAGGTCTGCACCGGCACCCGGCCGTCCAGCAGCTGGTACGCCCGCGCCTCCAGCTCCCGCTGCAGCGCGATGCCGCCGAGCGGATGCGCCTCCCCGTCATAATCCGACTTCCGGATCGACACGATGATGGCCGCATTGGCGTTCTTCCCGTCCCGGGCATGATAGCTCATCCCGTTCACGCAGAGACGCCCCGGCTCCGACGAGCTGTTCACGACATAACCGCCCGGACACATACAGAAGCTGTAGACACCACGCCCGTTCTTCGCACTCGTGTGCGTCACCTTGTAGGCACCCGGCCCCAGCGCCGCCCGCGTCTCCGCATCGACCGCGCCATAGAGATCCTCGTCGATCATCGCCTGCGGATGCTGTACACGGAAGCCCATCGCGAAGTCCTTCGCCTCCATGTGGAGACCGGCCGCGTAGAGCTCCTCGTAGCTGTCCCGCGCCGAGTGACCGATTGCGAGGATGATCTTCCGGTCCTTATCACGTACCGGATCGTAGGTAAACTTCGTATGGAAGTGAATCTCCCCGCCGAGCGCCTCGATCTCATAGCGGATTCCGCGCACCACATCGAGGAGACAGTCCGTCCCGACATGCGGCTTCGCATCGATGAGGATCGACGGATCCGCCCCATAGCCGACGAAAAGATTCAGGATGAAACGACTGCGCCCATCCGGGTCCTTCGTGAGGGTGTTCAGCTTACCATCCGAGAAGGTCCCGGCACCGCCCTCACCGAACTGCGGATTCGAGTCCGGATCCAGCGCCCCCGTCGCCCAGAGACGCTCGACATCCTCGACACGCTCCTCGACCGAAGCACCCCGCTCATACACGATCGGATGCATCCCCGCCCGCGCGAGGATCAGCGCCGCAAACATCCCGGCCGGACCGAAGCCCACAACCACCGGACGGTGCGCCTCCTCCCGGAAGAAGTCACGCCGCGGCACACCCCCGATCTTCTCTCCAAGCTCCGGCGCACGATACTCGACCCGCTCGCCCATCACAACATCCCGGTTCCGAAGCTTCTTCACCAGCTTCTCCTCCGCCCGAAGACCACCCTCGAGCTCCACCAGCAGCGTATAACTGAAGAAAATCTCCGGCCGCTTCCGCGCATCGATCGACCGCCGCAGCACCTCCAGCGTCGCGATTTCCGCCGGCTTAATCCCCAGCAGCTTCGCACACTGAAGCCGCAGCATCTTCACCGACTCCGTCACCGGAAGCTTCACCTGATTCACTCTGATCATAACAACTCCTTTATTTGAACGATTTACTCTTATTCATTTCGAAAATCACAAACATTCCAATAATAACATAAAACGTAGAAAATACGAAATTATCAGCAAACAGAGGGCCGGAGGACAGGCATCGGAAACCATACGCCGAGGACGTGTAAATTCAAAACAGGACCCCTTAGAAACACTTGGAGCAATTTTTCCTCAGCACTCCTTCCAACGCCGGATTTTCATAAAGAAAACCCGGTGATTGGAAGGAGCCTAGTGTTTCTTAGGGGTCCTGTTTTAGAATTTACCGCCGCAGGGCGTACTGCGTTTCCGATGCCTGCCCTCCGGCCAACTGTCCATTTTCGTATCTTCAGGAGTTCCCCTGCAGCTGCGCGTGGATCTCCGCCGCGCACGCCTCCAGGCTCTCCCTGCCATATACATACTTATCCGCCGTATCCTTGAAGGCATCCATCACGGTCGACGATTCCAGCTGCGGGATCATAATCTCGTTCTCCTCCTGCATCTCCAGGATCTGCTGCGATGCCGCATACTCCAGCGAATCCAGCTGCCGCGAAGACTTCAGCGCATCCAGCGCCCGCTCCGAAATCGGCACACCCTTTTCCGTGCCCTGCAGCCGCGCCATATCCGCATCGTTGATGAGGAAGTTCAGGAAGCGCGCTGCCGCCTCCGGATGCTGCGTCGTCGCACTGATCGCGTAGAGCGTCGCCGGCTTCGTATACCAGCCGCTGCGAAGCGCCCCCGGCTCCATGAGGTTGTTCCCGATGACGACATTGGCCCCGGACGCAGAGAGCTCCGCGCAGTAGCGCGACGCATCACTCGCCCAGCAGCAGGACCCGGCCGTCGTCCCGTTCTCGAAATCCGTCGCTCCGAAATCCTCGACCTGCGGGATGACCTTCTTCTCCAGGAGCTGCTTATAGAACTCGAGCATCTCCGCCCAGTCCTCCGGCGTGCCGCAGTAGCTTCCATCCGCCGTGTACAGCACCCGGCCCGTCGTCTGCTCGAAATGTGCGATGAGACTCAGGAATACCTGCTTCTTCACCATACCGATCGGATAGATGCCATCCTTCGACATCACCTCCGCCGCCTCGAACAGATCCTCCCAGGTCTCCGGGATGTCGAGCCCATAGCGGTCATACACATCCTTGTTATAGAAGAACACCGGCATATTGTAGGCGATCGGGATCGCATTGAGATGCCCGTTCACCGTGCCGAGCGCAAGATCCGCCGCCGTATAACGGCTGAGATCCAGCACATCCGTCAGCTGATTCAGATCATAATAGCCCGTGCCGTCCGGCGAGTAGGTATGCAGCCAGGAATAGTTGATCTGCATGACATCCGCGTTCGTATGGCTCCTCATGAACACCTGATTTCGCGTCTCGTAGCCGTCCCACACACCGTAGGTATGGTCCACACGGATGTCCGGATTCTTATCCTCGAAGACCCGGATGCCGGTCAGCGTGTACTGATGGCGCGCATCGTTGCCCCACCAGGCGTAGGAAATCGTGGTCTGCTCCGTCTCATGCCGGTAGATCGTCTGTGTTCCCTCGCCGAGCACGCGCTGATGCCAGAGACTGCAGCCGCAGGTACCGAGGGCCAATGCTGAGATCAGGGTGCATGCCAGTATTCTTTTCCATGCGATTCTTCTCATCCTGTCTCACCACCTTACGAAACGTAGTTCGGACGTGCCTTTCCTGTGCGCTTCGCCTCATAGAGGGCACTGTCTGCGCGCTTATAGACGTCCTCGAAATTATATTTTCCTTTATCCATCAGATAGACGCCGGAGCTCACGGAAATCTGGCAGATGTCCCGCTCCTTCTCGAACTCCCGCTTGAAGCAGTTATAGAGATGGTGGATCTCGTCATGCGCCATCTCGTTCGCCTCCTCGAAGGAAAGATCCGGATAGTTCCGGTAGATGGCGAACTCATCACCACCCATACGACCGACGAGCACATTCTCGGTGAAGGCATTCTGGAGCAGCTTCGCCATACGGATGATGACATCATCCCCGACACTGTGGCCGAGCTGGTCGTTCACCTTCTTGAAGTTATCGAGGTCGAGCATGATGAAGCTGCTCACCTGCGTCTCCGAGACCGCCGCGATCTCATTCGTCACGAAGCTCTGGAAGGAGGTCTTATTGAGGAGGCCGGTCATGAGATCATGACTCGCCTTATCATTGAGATCGGTCACGATACCGGATACCGAACGGTTAAATACAGTATAGACGAAGATACCGCCGAAGATCAGCACACAGCAGATGGCGGCGACGATGAGGATCGTCTTCTGCGCGGCGATGGAATTCTCACGTGTCATCGACTCCACGGAAATCGTACAGATGACGTGCCAACCGTTCTGACAGCTGTCCTTTGTTACGAGGTACTCACGGTCCATGACGCTGCCGCTCTCGACACCGCTCAGCAGGTCCGCGATGTTCGTCGGAAGCATGGAGGAAACCTCATCCTGGCGGCTGGAGTACAGGATCCGGTCGTCTGCATTGACCAGACGTACCGTCATGTCGTTCAGTGCCTTCGGAAGCTCGAACACACTCTCGAGCTCGCGGTTATAGATGGATGCCACGATGAGGGCGTGCGGATTCAGACGCTTCGTATAGTAAAGACGATCGTAGTTATCGTTGACGCCGAAAGCCCAGCCATCCTCCGTCTGCGGATTCGTGATGGTCTTCTCGAAGGTCTCGTACATCCCGCCCTTCGGGAACATCGCCTTCGTCACCTGTGAGATCCAGCCGATCGAGCTCTCATCGCTGTAGACGATACCGAAATCCGAGAAGTTCTCCATGATACCGAGGTCGACGATCTTCTCTTCGATGGCCTTCTTCCGCTGCAGCTTATCATAGTCGTCGAGCGTCGCATCCAGCGGATCATAGCCATAGTAGTCCTCACTGGAAAAAAGGAGGGCCGCCTTCTGCTGAACCTCCCGGATATAGTTATCGATATTCAGTTCCAGCTGCTTCGAATTCGCCGACACCAGCACCGACACCTGCTCCCGCAGCGTCGTATTCGAACTAGACAACGTAAGACCCGTCACGACCATCGCCACCATCAGGATACCGAGTGAAAAGATGATGGTCATCGTCAGCTGGATCTTATGCAACATTTTGTTCACGCGTGATACTCCCCTCTAGATCGCGAAACACTCTTCAGAAACAGAATATAGTCTCGAATGGATGACTCTTCATCAAAAACGAAACATTATCACAAACGGATTACTCTATTTACTCATTGCTGCTACTACAATCAGCTATTTGCTTTATCACTAAATTTTATAAATATTTTACTATCATTTTTAAATATACGCAAGAATTACGAATACGTTTCCGGAAAAATACACACGCCCGCATTACTGTTCAGCCGGCGGCGTGTCGTCCGGCGACGTAGCCAGACGCCCAGGCCCACTGGAGGTTGTAGCCGCCGCAGATGCCGTCGATGTCGAGGACTTCGCCGGCGAAGTAGAGGCTCGGGACGAGACGGGAGGCCATCGTACGCGGATCGACCTCGCTCGTGTCGACGCCACCGGCCACAACCTGCGCCTGCTGGAAGCCGTTCATCTCGACGCACTCCGCTTTGAAGCGGACGCTGAGGGATGCAAGGCTTCGTAGCTGCTTCTCACTGAGCTCCGCAACCGGAAGCTCCGGGCGCACATTCGCCATCCGGAGCAGAAGCTGACCGAGCTTCTGGTGCAGCAGCCCCGTAAAGAAGCTCTCCATCTTCCGCCCCACGAGCCGCTGCTGCCGCTGCTGGAACAGCTGAAGTGCCCGTTCCTTCGGATCCTCTGCTTTATCCGTGAATCCCGGCAGGAAATTGATATAGACCGCGGCCTTCTTTCCCTCCTGCAGCGCATACGCCGCATAGCGGGACAGCTGGAACACCGGGATGCCCGAGATTCCATAATCAACGAGCTGCAGCTCCCCGGCCTCACGGTCGACACAGTGCCCATCGACCACCAGCTCGAGCGCCGCCTCCGTGCGGATCCCGGCAAGCGCCTTAAACGCATCCCCCGCACAGCGGATCCCGCAGAGTGCCGGCACATACGGCACGATGCGATGCCCCAGCTTCCGCGCAATGAAGTAACCATCTCCATTGGAACCCGTCTTCGGCGCCGCCTTCGACCCCGCCGCGAGGATCACACGATCCGCCTTCACCACCGCATCCACGCACTGAATCAGGAAATAAGTATCGTCAACCCGCTGCACGCTCTTCACCTCTGCGTTATAGTGTACCTTCACCGACAGCCGGTGAAGCTCCTCCCGGAGCGCATCCACGACCGCACTCGCCTGATCCGAATTCGGATAGACATAGCTCCCGCGAAAACGCGGCTCCACCCCGATTTCCCGGAACCAGTCCAGCACCGCCTCCGGCGGCAGCACATCCAGCGCCGCTTCCGCGAACTCCGGATGAAAGCCCCGGAACTTCCCGCCGATCCGATCCACCATGTCGAGATTCGTGTAGTTGCAGCGCCCATTGCCCGTCGTCGCCAGCTTCTTCCCCAGCTGCGCATTCTTCTCGATCAGCGTCACGATCGCCCCGGCCCGCGCCGCCTCAATCGCCGCCATCATCCCGGCCGCACCACCACCGATCACCGCCACTGTTCGTTTTCTTTCCATGAATTCTTTACTCCATATAGAAAAGCGGCAGGGTATGTAAACACCCCTGCCGCAGCATGCCCATCAGCTTACAAACCGCTTCAGCCGTCCGCCCATCGGCATATGATCCAGGTCCTCACTCGTAAACGCATGCATCGCCAGTAACATACCGAAGTACAGCACGATCGCAACGATCACCGCCGGCACCGCCATCAGTACCGAACCGATGCGCGAGTACTTCTCCGCCTCCGGCAGCACGATCCGCACACCCGTCGAAATCGCAAACGCCACGATACCCATCACCACACTCGCGATGGTCGGCATCACATAAGTCTTCGCCACGCCCTGGCTGAAACGCACATGCTTCCGGATCGCCAGCTGGTTCAGGAAACACATCATGAACGCAAAGAGGATGTTCGAAATCACGACCGCATACACGCCCATGCCCGTCATCAGCAGAAGCAGCAGGCAGACCACGTGGAACACGAGGGAAATCAGCGCATTCACCAGCGGCACATTCAGATGTCCGAGCCCCTGCAGGATCGCATTACTGATGGTACTGAGACTGTAGAATGCAACCGCCAGCGAGCCGATCCTGGTCAGCATGATGAGCATCGCGACATGCTTTCCAAGGAAGAGCATACGGCAGATCGGATCCGCCAGTGCGCAGAGTCCCACCGTCGACGGAATCGCGATCAGCATCGTGAAACGGATACTGTAACGCACGCGGGTCACCGTATCGCGCCGGTTATGCTCCGCAACCGCCCGTGTCAGACTCGGGATCAGTGACGATGACAGAGCATTGGCCAGCGCCACCGGAATATTAAAGAGGATGTGATACTCGCCGAAGATGCCCCACTGCGTGACGATCTCGTCGCCGCGTCCGAGCTTCGCCATCACGTTCCCGAAGATAGCGTCGTCCATGACGGAGGAAATGTTGTAGACCGTCGAGGAGATGAGGATTGGAAGCATCGTGCCGAGCAGCAGGAAGCCGATCGAGGCATAGCTGTCGACCTCACTCGTATCCTCGCGCATATCCCGGCGCATCGCCGGTACCTGGCTGAGGAAGAGGATCACGAAAAACAGCAGTGCCGTCAGCGCACCCGCACCGGTACCGATCGCACCACCCGCGGCACCGAAGGCATAACCGTACTCCTCGCTCTGGTAGAGGATGTTCGCCGTCTCTCCACGGTGAAACAGGATGCTCGCGGCGAGCACCGAGATGGCCGCATTGACGATCTGCTCGAGAATCTGGGAAATCGCCGTCGGCACCATGTTGCCGCTGCCCTGGAAGTAGCCGCGCAGGATGCCGAGGTAGGCCATGAGCCAGACCGTCGGCGCCAGCGCACGGAGCGCGAAGGAGCAGAACGGCTTCTTCAGAAAGACCTCGGCGATGGCATCCGCACCGAACCAGAGGGCACCGCACATCACGGCGCCGGCGATGGTCGCATAGAAAAAGGCGGCCCGAAGCACGCGGGCGGTGTTCCGATACTGCCGGTTGACGAGGTTCGCCGAGACGATCTTCGAGACCGCGGTCGGCATGGAAAAGCTGCTGAGGATCAGCAGAAGTGTATAGATACTGAAGGCACTGGTGTAGTAGCCGTTGCCCTCATCGCCGATGATCGCCGTGAGCGGCACGCGGTACACCATACCGATGATGCGCACGATGATGCTCGCGATGGCGAGGAGGGAGCCCTGCACGATGAAGTTGTTCCGGCGGTTCTGCCGCTGCTGCTCGCCCGCGGTCCGCTGAATACGGGTACGCTGTGCGTTCACCTGCCGGCGGGCAGACGGACGTCTGGATGCTCGTTCATTCATCTGAAGTATCCCCTTCCCTCGAGAATCTCCTTCTGACGGCGCTCCATCTCGATGCGCTCCTCATCCTCCATGTGGTCATAGCCGAAGAGGTGCAGCATGCTGTGCGCCACGAGGAAGGCCAGCTCCCGGCGCTCCGGGTGGCCGTACTCCGCCGCCTGCGACGCGATCCGGTCCTGATTCAGCACGATATCCCCGAGCAGCAGCTCCCCGCTGTCCGGATTGAAGATGTCGTCATCGTCCTCGTCGATCTCGTCAAAATCGGCCGGGCGCGCCCAGTCGACCATCGGATACGACAGTACATCCGTCGGCCGGTCGATCCCGCGGGTCTCGCGGTTCAGCTCGTGGATGCCGTCGTCGTCCGTGATCATCACACTGAGCTCACACTCATACGGGCAGTGCTCATACTCGATCGCCGCCTCGATGATGTCCCGGATGATTGCCTCGAAATCGAGATCCAGCTTCTTCTCTGTATCAAAATCGATATTAATCGTCATAGCTTCCTTCCTCTCCCGCCCCTGCCGGTTCGAGAGCTCTTCTATCTTCAGCCAATGCAGACCTTAGGCACCCGCCCTTACTCGCTGCGATGGCGGTTTTCGTTTCGATGCTCACCGTAGCTTCGCGGACTCTGCATCGCCTGCGCACGACGCGCACGCTTCGCCTCGTCCTTCTCGTAGGCGTTGACGATGCGCTGTACCAGCGGATGACGGACGACGTCCGCGCTCGTGAGCTCGACGAAGGAAATGCCTTCCACGCCTTTCAGAACGCGCATCGCATCCTCGAGACCGGACTTCTTGCCCTCCTCGAGATCCTTCTGCGTGAGGTCACCTGTGATGATGACCTTCGAGCCGAAGCCGATACGGGTGAGGAACATCTTCATCTGTGCCGGTGTCGTATTCTGTGCCTCATCGAGGATGATGTAGGCATTGTCCAGCGTACGTCCACGCATGTAGGCGAGCGGTGCGACCTCGATAAGGCCCTTCTCGGCGTTCGCCTGGTACTGCTCGGCACCCATGATGCTGTAGAGTGCGTCGTAGACCGGGCGCATGTACGGATCGACCTTCGACTGGAGATCACCCGGCAGGAAGCCGAGCTTCTCGCCGGCCTCGATCGCCGGGCGGGTCAGGATGATGCGCTGCACCTCCTGCTGGCGGAAGGCCGTGATGGCCATCGCCATGCCGAGGTAGGTCTTACCGGTACCCGCCGGACCGATACCGAAGGTGATCATGTTCTCGCGAATCGCATCCACGTAGTCCTTCTGGCCGAGGGTCTTCGGCTTCACCGGCTTCCCCAGTGCGGTGCGCGCGAGGATGTCCTTATCGATCTCCACCATGTCGCTGCCCGAGCTCTTCTCGGAGAAGCTGAGGGAAATCGCATAATCCACGTTCTGCTCGGTCAGGGCATTGCCACGCTGACTGAGCTCGAGGAGATTCTTCAGGACGGCCCGCGCCTTTTCGGTATCCCTCTCCTCACCGATGATTTTCAGAACGCCGTTCCGGTCGATGATGGTGACATGAAAGCTCCGCTCGATTTTCTTCAGATTGCTGTCGAGAAGCCCGAGAACGTTCTGCTCGTGCTCCATCGGGATATCAAAAATTGTTTCTACGCTTGCCAACGACTTCCTCCTCGCCGCCCTTCGACGGTCTTTCGTGGGATATAAACACAATAGAATAAAAATATGAAAAAAGATAGCCCCAATTCATCACTGAATCAGGGCTACATGAATCATCTATTAAGAATCATCTATAATTAGTTGAACTTACGCTTTCTGGCCGCCTCAGACTTCTTCTTGCGTCTTACAGATGGCTTCTCGTAATGCTCTCTCTTGCGAATCTCCTGCTGGATGCCTGCCTTCGCGCAGTTTCTCTTGAATCTACGCAGTGCGCTGTCCAGAGACTCGTTCTCTTTTACGATTACATTTGACATGCTGAAACCCAAACCTCCCTTCGGGTGCAAACTTAGTGTTAAGTATAGCACAGAAAATTTATTCGTCAAGGAATTTCTTCCTGATTTTATATATACGCCCGCGCAGCCTGATCGGCCGCGCAGGTGAAATATCATTTTCTCTTCGCGCAACGGACTTCGCTACGCCCTGGAAGCAGAGATCCTTACTTAATCTGCGCCTCGACCGCTGCAGAAGCGGCTGCGATCGCCTCATCGATCTTCGCAGCATCCTTACCACCGGCCTGTGCCATGTTCGGACGTCCGCCACCGCCGCCTCCGACGATCGGTGCGATCTGCTTGATAAGGTTACCGGCATGGGCACCGCTCTTCACAGCACCATCGGTCGCCATGGCAACCATGGATACCTTGCCGTCCTTGTCGGAAATCAGAAGGATCACGCCCTCACCGAGCTTGGTCTTCAGATCATCGCCGAGATTACGAAGCTCATTCATATCCACGCCGGATACGTGTGCACCGAGGAACTTCACGCCCTTGATCTCGACCACGGAATCCATGACGTTACCGAGTGCGTTCTGCGCCTCCTTGCTCTTCAGTGCCTCATTCTCGCTGCGAAGCTCCTTCACTTCCTTCTGAAGGGACTGGATGTGCTCCTTCAGGGTCGCCGGCGTCGCCTTCACGAGCTCAGCGGCTGCGATCATCTCCTGCTCGAGATTCTCGTAGTACTTACGAACATTGTCCCCGGTCAGCGCCTCGATACGACGTACACCGGCAGCAACACCGGTCTCGGACAGGATCTTGAACTGGCCGATCTGCAGGGTGTTCTTCACATGCGTACCACCGCAGAGCTCGGTCGAGAAATCGCCCATACGAACGACACGCACCTCGGCACCGTACTTCTCACCGAAAAGTGCCATCGCACCGGACTTCTTCGCCTCCTCGAGGGTCATGACATCGGTACGAACCTCGAGACCCTCCTGGATCTTCTCGTTCACCATATCCTCGACCTTCTGAAGCTCTTCTTTCGTCATCGCCTGGAAGTGTGAGAAGTCGAAACGGGTTCTGCCTGCATCCTGGAAGGAGCCGGCCTGCTCGACATGGGTACCAAGCACCTCACGCAGTGCCTTCTGAAGAAGGTGGGTCGCGCTGTGGTTGCGGCAGGTCGCCATGTGATTCTTCTCATCGACCTTCAGGGTCACAGTGTCGCCGAGCTTCAGCATGCCCTTGCGCATCACACCGATGTGAGCGATCTTGTTGCCGCCGACATGCTCCGTGGATGTCACCTCGAAAGCGGCCTCGCTGCCGAGCTCAATCACACCGGTATCACCGACCTGACCACCCATGGTGCCGTAGAACGGAGTCTCCTCTGTGATGATTGCGCCATGCTCACCATCGGAAAGTGCCTCTACGACCGCATCCTCTGCGTCGGCATCGCCTGCGGCGAGGGAAACCATCGCCACGATCTTCGAATCTGCCTCGAGCTTATCGTAGCCGACGAAGCTGCTTGCGATCGCCGGATCGAGCTCATCATATACGGTCGCTGCGTGGCCGCTGTAATCGGCCATCTTACCGGAAGCGAGACGATCGTTACGTGCCTGCTTCTTCTGGCTGTCCATCGCCGCCTGGAAAGCTGCCTCATCGACGGTGAAGCCCTTCTCCTCGAGGATCTCCTTCGTGTTATCGAGCGGGAAGCCATAGGTATCATAGAGCTTGAATGCATCCTCACCGGAAAGCTCATGCGCACCGCTTGCGGCGAGCTTCGCCTCCATCTCCTCGAGGATCTCCATGCCCTGCTCGTAGGTCTTCTCGAACTTCTCTTCCTCCGCCTTGATGACGCTCAGGATGAAGTCCTTCTTCTCTTCAAGCTCCGGATAACCGTCCTTCGAGGTCTCGATGACACGGTTTGCCAGTGTCGGCAGGAAGGAACCGCCAATGCCAAGCTTACGTCCATGACGTACAGCACGACGGATGATACGACGGAGTACATAGCCACGACCGTTGTTGGACGGCATGATACCATCGGAGATCATGAAGGTCATCGCACGGGCGTGGTCGGTCACGATACGTACCGATACATCACTCTCCTCGCTGCCCGGTGCCTCATACTTGACGCCACCGGCGAGCTCGCAGATGAGATCACGAAGGTCCTTCAGTGTATCGACATCGAAGATGGAGCCTACGTCCTGCACTGCGACGGCGAGACGCTCGAGACCCATACCGGTATCGATGTTCTTCTGCGCAAGGTCTGTATAATTGCCCTTACCATCATTGTTAAACTGAGAGAATACGACGTTCCAGACTTCCATGTAACGGTCGCCCTCGCCGCCCATGACGTCCTCCGGGCCGTTTCCGTACTTCTCACCACGATCATAGTAGATCTCGGTACATGGTCCGCAAGGTCCGGAGCCGTGCTCCCAGAAGTTGTCTTCCTTGCCGAACTTGTAGATGTGGTCCTCCGGGATATGCATCACATTCTTCCAGATGTCATAGGCCTCCTGATCGTCTACATAGACAGACGGATACAGACGGTCCGGATCCAGGCCGACACGCTCGGTCAGGAACTCCCATGCCCACGGAATCGCTTCCTTCTTGAAGTAATCACCGAAAGAGAAGTTTCCGAGCATCTCGAAGTACGTACCGTGGCGGGCTGTCTTACCAACATTCTCCAGGTCACCGGTACGGATGCACTTCTGGCAGGTGGTGACTCTGCGTCTCGGCGGAATCTCCTGTCCTGTAAACCATGGCTTCATCGGTGCCATTCCGGAATTGATAATGAGCAGTGAATTGTCATTATGCGGAACCAGTGAAAAACTGTTGATCCGTAAGCATCCCTTCTCCTCGAAGTAGCTCAGGAACAGCTCACGCAGCTCATTTACGCCTCTGTACTGCATTCTCGTTCTCTCCTTGCTTTGTTTCATATATAAGCCCTTTACGGGCATTTTAGACATTAACTCGTAAAATATAGCACAGCGACCGGAATCTTGCAAGATGGCCACGTAAAAAGGGCCCCGGAGGGGCCCCGCTTCCGCTTTCGTTTTTATGATAGATAAGACCTGTAGTCTTTTAACAGGTCGTAGCAGCGTTCGCGCGTGAGGGCGATCTCGCGGCTCAGGTAGTCGATGTTCTCCATCACGCTGAGCTTATCCTGGTCGAGCGCCTTCATGCACTCGTGGTTCCGTGAAATCAGGAACGCACTCGCCGAGGCGATGTAGGCGTCCTTTTCGCTCTCGGTCATGTTCGCGGTGATGGCGCGGCCGAGCGCCTCTAGCTCCCGGTTCCAGAGCTTCGCGATCGTCGTATAATCCTCCTTCAGCGCACTCCCCTGCTGTTCGCCGGCGGCAATGTCCTCGAGTGCCTGGATTTCAGCGAACGCGGCCTCGAACTGCGCGATCTGGTCGACGGGCTCTTCCGCCGCCGCACTTTCCTGCAGTGGTGCCGTCTCCGCAATAATAAGCTGCTCCCTCGTTTCGGAAGGAGCAGCCTCGGTCGTCACCATCGACGCATGGTGGATCAGCGCCTGATCAAGATAGATCCGAATACCGAGGGTGATCGCCGCCAGTATGAATACAAGAAGCGCGATCCCCCGGAGCATTCGGCTTGAAACATGTTTTCTCATAAGTGAATCTTCCTTTATCGTATCCACTTATCATACAGGCTGAGGAGCTGATTTGTAAAGCGGGCGAGGTCCTTATTGGCACCACCATAGTTTGCCTTGACGGCTGCCGACAGCTTCGTGTAGGCCGCCAGCAGGCGATCGTAGGCGGCATCGCTTGTCTTCTTCCGCTTCGAGGAGCCATCCTCCACCAGTGCATACGTCGGCTTCTCGATTTTCTTCGGCTCCGCCACGGTCTCCCATTCATTCTTCAGGAGGTCGAAGACCGAACCGGAGTACGGACAGTTCACAGTGTAGTGGAGCTCGTCCTCGATCAGCTTCGAGAGTACCTCCATGCCGTCATCATTGCCATGCACGAGGAAGACACGGTCCGGCGCCTGCTCGTAGGCACGGATCCAGTTCATGAGGCCGAACTGATCCGCATGGCTCGACATGTCGGCCATCTGCGCGATCTCTGCCTTCACCGCCACCTCCTCACCGAAGAGCTTCACGTGATCGGCACCATCCATCAGCGCACGGCCCAGCGTCCCCTCTGCCTGATAGCCGGCGAAGACGATGGTCGACTCCGGACGCCAGAGATTGTACTTGATATGATGGCGGATACGCCCCGCATCGCACATACCGGAGGCCGAGATAATCACCTTCGGCGTCTCATCGAAGTTGATGGCCTTCGACTCCTCGAGTGTGATGGCGAGGTTCAGCCCGCGGAAGGAAATCGGGTTGATGCCCTTATCCACGATGGCCCGCGTCTCGTCATCATAGCACTCATCGAGATTCTGCGAGAAGACATGCGTCGCATCGACCGCCAGCGGACTGTCGACGTAGACCGGGAAGTTGTCATGCCCGACGATGAGATGCTCCTGCTTGATCTGACGGAAAAGGTACAGCAGCTCCTGCGTACGGCCCACCGCAAATGCCGGCATCACGACATTGCCGCCCCGATCGAGGGTCCGCTGCGTGATGTTCACGAGATCCTGCAGATGGTTGACCGTCGTATCGTGGAAGCGGGAGCCATAGGTCGACTCCATCAGCACATAATCCGCCTTCTTGATGTACTCCGGGTCCCGGATCAGCGGCTTATCGAAGTTTCCGATATCACCGGAGAACACGATCTTCTTCGTGACCCCCTCTTCCGTCAGCCACATCTCGATGGACGCAGAACCGAGCAGATGACCCGCATCGATGAAGCGGACCTGCACGCCATCCCCGAGCTCGATCATCTCATGGTAGTTCACCCCACGGAAGTGCTGCAGCACATTCGCCGCATCCGTGAGATCATAGACCGGCTCCACCTCCGGCAGACCCGCACGACGCCCCTTCCGGTTCTTCCACTCACACTCCTGCATCTGGATATGCGCCGAATCCCGCAGCATGATTTCCGACAGCGCCTGCGTCGCCTTCGTCGTCAGCACCGTCCCGTTGAAGCCCTTCTTGTAGGCCATCGGAATCATCCCCGCATGATCGATATGCGCATGCGTCAGAAGGATATAATCGACATCCGAGTATTTGATCGGCAGCGGCGCGTTCTCATAGTAATTCCGCCCCTGCTCCATACCACAGTCCACCAGAATCCTCAGCCCGGCCGCCTCCACATAGTGTAGTGACCCCGTCACCTCATGATCCGCACCTATAAAATGAAGCTTCATACAGGCCTCCCTCTCTCAAATTATGAAAATAAATTTCGCTGTTTCTATTATAGCAGAGTAGATATTTCTTTTCTATGCGCAGATTCCATCAGATGTATGAATTCTATATAAAGAAAACGCGGAGGGATGTCCCTCCGCGTTTCTTATTCTGAAAGGTAGGCCGCCTTGACCTTCGGATCATTCGCCAGATCCTGCGCCCGGCCCTCGATCGTGATCTTACCGGTCTCCAGCACATACGCGCGATCTGCGATGGCGAGTGCCTTATTCGCATTCTGCTCAACAAGAAGCACCGTCACACCGGTCTCATGAATCTTCTCGATGATGTTGAAAATCTCATTTACATAAATCGGGGACAGACCCATGGACGGCTCATCCATGACGATCATCTCCGGATTGCTCATCAGCGCACGCCCCATCGCAAGCATCTGCTGCTCACCACCGGAAAGCGTTCCTGCGACCTGATTCTTACGCTCCTCCAGTCTCGGGAAATGCTTATACACCGTCGCGAGCGTCTCTGCGATGCCATCCTTGTCCTTCCGGGTATAGGCGCCGAGCATCAGGTTCTGATAAACCGAAAGCTGCGCGAATACACGCCGGCCCTCCGGTACATGGGCGAGACCTTCACCGACCATCTTATGGCCCGGTGTATGTGTGATCTCCTTCCCGTTATAGAATACATGACCGGAACGCGCCGGGATCAGACCCGTGATGGTCTGCAGCGTCGTCGTCTTGCCGGCACCATTGGCACCGATCAGGGTGACGATCTCGCCCTTATCTACATGGAAGGAAATGCCCTTTAATGCATGGATCACACCGTAATATACGTTGAGATCCTGTACATCCAAAATCGTACTCATCTCTTCTCCTCCTTAATCTCCGAGATATGCCTTGATGACTTCCGGATCATGCAGTACATCGGCGGTCTTACCCTGCTTCAGTACCTGACCGAAATTGAGGACGGTCAGACGGTCACAGATACCGGATACCAGCTTCATATCATGCTCGATCAGAAGGATCGTCATATCGAACTCGTCCCGTACGAGACGGATGGTACGCATCAGCTCCTCGGTCTCACTCGGGTTCATACCGGCGGCCGGCTCATCCAGCAGGAGGAGCTTCGGCTCGGTTGCGAGCGCACGTGCGATCTCCAGCTTACGCTGCTGACCATACGGGAGGTTGGACGCCTTATAGTCCACGAAGTCCTGAAGGTCGAACACCTTGAGGATCTCGAGTGCCTTGGCATCCATCTCCTTCTCCAGCTTACGGTACTTCGGTGTTCTCAGAATACCGTCGAGCGTCGAGTAGAGATAGTGGTTATGCAGTCCGGCTTTTACATTGTCCAGCACGGACATGTTATGGAAGAGACGGATGTTCTGGAAGGTACGTGCGATGCCCTTCTTGTTGATCTCCTCACAGCTGAGACCCGTGATGTTGTCTCCGTCGAGGAGGATCTGCCCGCTGGTCGGCTTATATACACCGGTCAGGAGGTTAAATACGGTCGTCTTACCGGCACCGTTCGGGCCGATCAGACCGTAGAGCTCATTCTTTTCGATCTGCACATGGAAATTATCAACTGCCTTCAGACCACCGAAGGAGATGCCCAGTGCTTCAATGTCTAACATAGCCATGATTACGTCGTCTCCTTTCCTTCGTCACTCTTCTTACTGAAACGGGCCATGATCTGCTGGCGAAGCGCGATCAGGGATGGTGCCGAGGTGAACAGCATCATGAGAATCAGGACGATCGCATACATGAGCATACGATAGTCGTTGAGTCCTCTCAGAACTTCCGGCAGGAGGGTCAGGATGACCGCCGCGATGACGGAACCACGGATATTACCGATGCCACCCATAACGACGAAAACGAGGATCATGATGGACTGGTTGTAGCCGAAGTTCTTCGGCAGCGCCTGAAGCGAACTCAGGTTGTGTGCATACAGTACGCCGGCTGCGCCCGCGATCGCTGCAGAGATGGTGAATGCCATCAGCTTATAGCGGGTAACATTGAGCCCGATGGACTCGGCGGCGATACGATTATCACGGATGGCCATGATGGCACGTCCGGTTCTCGAGTTGATGAGGTTCAGCACGACGAAAAGTGCGATCAGCAGAAGGATCACACCGATTGTGAAGGTCGCCTGCTTCGGTGTACCGGTGATGCCCTGCGCGCCCTTGATGATGACGGTGCCGCCATCCATGCCGAGGGAAAGGGAATCCTTCAGGGAGAAATGCGCGCCGTGATCGTCGATACCGAAGTACAGTGCGTTGATGATGTTCTTGATGATCTCACCGAACGCGAGGGTGACGATTGCGAGGTAGTCGCCCTTCAGACGAAGGACCGGAATACCGATCAGGAAACCGAAGACAGCCGCTGCCGCTGCACCGATCACGATTGCGATGATGAAACGAAGGAGCGGTGGCATCGCACTGCTCTTCATCAGCATCGTCCAGGTCGCAGAGGCGAAGGCACCGACGCACATAAAGCCGGCATGGCCGAGCGACAGCTCACCGGAGATACCGACCACGAGGTTCAGGCTCACCGCCATGATGCTGTAGATCGTGAGCGGAACGAGAAGTCCCTTGATGAGGGAGCTCACCTGTCCGGCATTCAGGAAGATCTCGACGATGATGTACGCGAGAATCACCATACCGTAGGTGATCATATTTGAGCGGAAGGTCTTCGCCTTCGCTGTAGACATTGACATAGATGTAGTTTTCATTTTCATGCCGACTCACACTTTCTCCATGATCTTCTTACCGAGGATACCCGTCGGCTTCACCAGAAGAACGATGATCAGTACTGAAAATACGATGGCGTCACTCAGCTTCGAGGAGATGTACGCCTTCGACAGATTCTCGAGTACACCGAGGATGATGCCGCCGATGAACGCGCCCGGGATGGAGCCAATGCCTCCAAGTACGGCCGCAACGAAGGCCTTGATGCCCGGCATGGCACCGGTGGTCGGGGTCAGCGTCGGGTAGGCGGAGCACATCAGGATGCCGCCGATGGCCGCGAGTGCGGAACCGATAGCGAAGGTCATCGAGATGGTCTTATTGACATCGACACCCATGAGGGTAGCGGCGCCCTTATCCTCGGAAACCGCCAGCATCGCCTGACCGGCCTTCGTCTTGTTGATGAAGGTCACCAGACCGCCGACGATGATCAGGCAGCACAGGATCGTCACGATGGTCTCACCGGAGATCGTCAGTGCACCACCCGCAAGCTTGACCGGCTTGATCGGAACGAAGGAGGTGAAGCTCTTCGGATTCGCACCGAACAGAAGCAGCGCCAGATTCTGAAGAAGGTAGGATACACCGATTGCGGTGATCAGGACGTTCAGAGAGTTGGCCTGACGGAGTGGCTTGTAAGCGACCTTCTCGATGACGACACCCAGCAGGGTGCAGATCACCATCGACAGGAGGGTCGACACCAGGATCGGAAGGCCCATCTGGTTCAATGCAATAAACGCTGCGTAACCACCGACCATGAGGATATCACCATGGGCAAAGTTGAGCATCTTTGCGATTCCATATACCATCGTGTAGCCCAGGGCGATGATCGCGTAGATCGAGCCTAAACTGACACCACTCAGCAAGTAGGAAATGAAACTCATCATCTCTAAACACCTCTTTGAAATTAATGGGGACGATCCCCGTACATAAGTATTAAGGGATCTTCATAATGTCGTAACGAAATCACTTTCCTTTCGAAATTATGAAGATCGTTTAATTTAATTCAATAAAGGGTTGCTTACAGTAAGCAACCCTTTATGCTCTTTCATCATGCAGAAAAATGAGATTTTCTCATGATGCTTCATCACTTTTCCGATCAGTCGGCAGAAGTATAAGCACCGTCCTTGACGATAACGGCCTTCGGCTCCTTATCGACATCACCGTTCTCGTCCCAGGTCATGCCGGAACCGGTGAGACCATCATACTTGACGGACTTCATCTGCTCTTCCATCGCTGTACCAAGATCAGCTACGGACATATCCGGAGTCAGGTTACCAGCCTCGATCGCTGCCTTCATGATGTATGCTGCATCGTATGCATCCGCTGCGAACTGAATCGGTGTGTCACCGAACTTATCCTTATAAGCGGTTACGAAGCTTACGGTCTTCTCGTCGGTCGCATCCGCTGCGAACGGAGTCAGAAGCATGAGGCCCTCTGCAAGGGAAGTATCGAAGTTCTCAACATCGAGGATACCATCCATACCATCACAACCGAAGAAGGTCGGCTTGTAACCCATGGTGTTTGCCTGTGTCAGAACGAGGGCTGCCTCTGTGTAGTAGAACGGAAGGAATACCAGCTCTGCGCCTGCGCTCTGCATCTTCTGAAGCTGTGTAGAGAAGTCGGTCTTTGAATCCGCGGTGAACTGCTCATCCGCTACGATCTCAAGTCCCTGGTTGCCAGCCTCGGTAACGAAGGAATCATGAATACCGGAGGAATAAACATCGGAAGAATCATAGATGATACCGATCTTGGTCGCCAGCTTGTGGGTTCCGATGTACTCTGCGGACTTGGCGCCCTGTGCCGGATCAGAGAAGCATACACGGTATGCGTTCGGAGCTGCGGTACAATCAACAGCAGAACCTGACGGAGTCAGAAGGAACATATTATCATTCTGAGCCTCGGAAGCAACCGCGATGGTCGGTGCGGAAGTGGTCGGTCCGATCAGCATCTGCATGCCCCAGTCCTTGAGGGAGTTGTATGCGTTGATGGCCTTCTCCTGATCGTGCTCATCATCTGCCGTCTTATACTCTACCTGGTAGCCATTGATACCACCATTTGCATTGATCTCGTCGATGGCAACCTGTGCACCATTGATGACAGCCTTACCATAGATCGCTGCACCACCGGTCAGAGGTCCCTGACCACCGATCTTCCATGTAAGATCTGAAGAACCAGCGGCTGTCGTTGTGCCCTCAGCTGCTGCAGCGGCAGCGGCTGTTGTCGCCTCCGGAGTAGATGAAGAACCACAGGCGGCTAAAGAAGCAACCATCGAAGCTGCAAGTACTGCACTTAATACCTTTTTCATAATTTTTCTCCTCTCAGTTTTCTAAAATACAAGCTTTCTGAAAACTTTTCATCATTATAAAGTTCAGAGTTATGGAAGTCAATAACTTTTATAACATATTTTCACATTTGCAGCTCGTATGATAACTTTGAGGAATACGTATTATAATATCTGCTTCTAAAAAACACGCAGGGCTCCGGAGGGGCCCTGCGTGAATGAATGCTTATTTATCAAATGGCACGTTGATATTTTCAATGGTGCGATCACGCAGCATGAGATCGCGGACCGCTTCGCGTGCCGGCTTGCCTTCGAAGAGGATCTGGTTGATGCCCTCGACGATCGGCATCGATACCTCATACTTCTCCGCGAGTGCGCGTGCTGCCTTCGCCGCATACACACCCTCGACGGTCTGGCCGACCTCCTGCATCGCCTCCTCGTAGCTTCTGCCCTCGCCCATCAGGATACCGGCGCGGCGGTTCCGGCTGTGCATGGAGGCACAGGTCACAATCAGATCACCGATGCCGCTCAGACCGTTGAAGGTCTCCATGCGACAGCCCATCTTCATGCCGAGGCGCTCGATCTCCGCGATACCGCGTGTGATCAACGCCGCCTTCGTGTTATCGCCGTAGCCGAGGCCATCTGCCATACCGGCTGCGAGGGCGATGACGTTCTTCGTCGCGCCGCCGATCTCGATGCCCTTGATGTCCGGATTGATGTAGACACGGAAGCAGTCGCACATGAACGCGTTCTGCACGAAAAGCGCTGTCTTCTCGGTATGTGCACCGGTCACGATCGTCGTCGGAATGAAGCGCGATACCTCCTCGGCATGGCTCGGTCCGGACAGCACTGCGACGTCCGCCTGCGGGATCTCCTCTTCGATGATATCCGACATCGTATAGAGTGTGCCCTCTTCGATGCCCTTTGCCACCGACACGATGATCTGTCCCTCGCTGACAAACGGCTTCATCTCATGCGCTGTCCCACGCACGAAGATGGACGGCACCGCCAGCACAACGAGTGCCTGATCCTTCAGTGCAGACGCCAGATCCGAGGTAAAATGTACCGTCTCCGGAATCACAGCACCCGGCAGGTTCTTATGACGGTAGGTCTCCTGAAGCGCATCCACCTCCTGCTGAAACTTCGACCAGATGGTCACCTCATGTCCGTTATGGGCGAGCAGAATGCCGAGGGCCGTACCCCAGGTACCTGCGCCGATGATTGATGCTTTCATAATATCTCCTCTTTTAAAACTCGCCCGGTGGAAGCCAATGCTTCTGCCGGGCGAACGTATTCTATCATATACTTATACTTCTGCTGCAACCCCATCTCGGGTGACACGCCTCGATACAGATTACTTCTTAAAGTGGAACTTCGATTCCGTACCATTCTTCAGCCGCACGATATTCGAGCGGTGCTGCCATACGCCGAGCGCTGCGATCAAGAAGAACACGACCAGCACGATCGGGTAGATCGCCATGGACATCGGAAGGAGTCCGAAGTATCCGAAGATGGCCGTCAGAATAAACAGCAGGGATACGCCGCAGATCGAGCCGACGCTCACATAGCCGGTGGTCTTCGCGATCACCACGAACAGTGCAAACAGCACGATGGCCATCCGCCAGTCAAAGGCGATGATAAGCGCACCGGTGCAGGCGATGCCCTTACCGCCGCGCAGCATCGGAAGGATCGGGAAATCATGCCCGAGGATCGAACCGAAGCCCGCAAATACGGTGATGAGGGTACCCTCATCGATCGTCGCCGGCTTGAAGATCATGTGCATCATCAGGATCGGGATGATGGTTTTCGCGATGTCCAGCAGCAGTACCGTCGTACCCGCCTTCTTTCCGAGGGTGCGGCCGATATTCGTCGAGCCCGGATTACCGGAGCCCTGCTTATAGATATCGATGCCCTGGGACTTCGCATACAGATAGCCATTCGGTATGTTACCGAAGATATATCCCACTACCAGGGAAATGATCATGTGCTGTATATTCATCACTCATCCTCTCCGGCCTGGCGCTCACGGATCAGGAACTTCAGCGGTGTTCCCGGGAAGCCGAAGGCCTCACGAATCTGATTCTCGATGTATCTCGTATACGAGAAGTGCATCAGCTGCTGGTCATTGACGAAAATAACGAAGGTAGGCGGCTCGACTGCGGTCTGCGTCATGTAGAACAGCTTGAGACGCTTGCCCTTATCACTCGGCGGCTGCTTCATCGCTGTCGCTCTCGTCATGATGTCGTTGAGCACACCCGTACGGATACGAAGTGTCTGACTCTCCCGCACCTGATCGACGAGATCGAAGATCTTATTCAGACGCTGTCCGGTCTCTGCCGAGATGAAAAGGTACTGCGCATACGGCATGTAGGAGAACTTCTCCATCAGCTTCGTCTGGAATTCCTTCATCGTCTTATCGTTCTTATCCGGCACCGCATCCCACTTGTTCACGCAGATGATGACGCCCTTTCCGGACTCATGCGCGATGCCGGCGATGCGCGCATCGCCCTCGGTGATGCCCTGCGTCGCGTCGATCAGCACGAGACAGATGTCCGCACGATCCACGGCCGCAACGGTACGGATGACGGAGTAACGCTCGATATCGTCATCGATCTTTCCCTTCCGGCGAAGCCCCGCCGTATCGATGAAGGTATATTCCTTTCCGTTGTGTACGATCTTCGTATCGATCGCGTCACGGGTCGTGCCGGCAATGTTGGAGACGATCACGCGGTTCTGTCCCAGCAGCTTATTGATGACGGAGCTCTTTCCGACATTCGGCTTACCGATGAGGGCGACCTTGATGGAATCATCCTCGACCTCTTCTGCCGTCTCGACCGGGAAGTGCTTGATCACCTCGTCAAGCATGTCGCCGACACCGAGCTGGTTCACCGAGGATACACCGAACGGATCGCCGAGGCCCAGATTATAGAACTCATAGATATCATTTCCGAACTTCTGGAAGCTGTCGACCTTATTCACGCAGAGAACGACCGGCTTTCCGGACTTCCGGAGCATATTCGCCACCTCGTAGTCCGCATCGACGAGGCCGGTACGTACATCCACGACGAAAATGATGACATCCGCCGTATCGATCGCCAGCTGTGCCTGTGCACGCATCTGCGACAGAATGATATCCTGGGAATCCGGCTCGATACCACCTGTATCGATCAGCGTAAACTTGTTATTCAGCCACTCCGCATCCGCATAGATACGGTCACGGGTCACACCCGGCGTATCCTTCACGATGGAGATCTGCTTCCCTGCAATCAGGTTGAACAGCGTAGACTTACCTACGTTTGGACGGCCTACCACCGCCACCATCACTTTTCTCATATCTTCACCTTACTACGTGGTGCCCGAAGGCCCACATGATTCTTTCCTAATTAACTAAATAATTTTAACATGAGAAGCATAAAACGGCAAGTTTGTATCAGCAGACATTAAAAAGGGAGCCGGCTTACGCCGGCTCCCTTCTCGCATCACATGAATCAGAGATCCCGTGAATTAGTTGTTGTACAGGTCGATGAGCTTCTTAAGGTGCTCATATCTAGCCTGAGACTCAGCCTGGTTCTTCTCGTCAAGAGCCTTTGCTCTCTCCGGGTTCTTAAGGCCGAGGGACAGGTAACGAACCTCACCCTTCAGGAAATCCTGGTAACCGGTGAAATCCGGCTCCTTGGAATCAAGAGTGAACTTCTTATCGCCACCAAGCGGGTTGTATCTGAAGTTGTTCCAGTAACCAGTCTGGAGTGCAAGCTTCTCCTCAGTCATAGCCTTCGCCATGCCCTTCTTGATGCCGTGGTTGATACAAGGTGCGTATGCAATGATCAGAGATGGTCCTGGATATGCCTCAGCCTCTGCAATAGCCTTTACGGTCTGCTGCATGTCGCCGCCCATGTTGATATGAGCTACATATACATAGCCATAGGACATTGCGATACCAGGAAGATCCTTCTTGCCGGTCTCCTTACCACCTGCAGCGAACTGTGCAACTGCACCGGTCGGAGTCGACTTGGAGGACTGTCCACCTGTGTTGGAGTAAACCTCAGTATCGAATACCATTACGTTGATGTCCTTGCCGGAAGCAAGTACATGATCGAGGCCGCCGAAACCGATATCATAAGCCCAACCATCACCACCGAAGATCCACTGGCTCTTCTTAGCGAGGAAGTCCTTATTCTTTACGAGATCCTTGGAGAGATCATCGGTCTTATCAGCAAGTGCTGCAACGAGCTTATCGGTAGCTGCACCGTTGGTAGCGCCGACAGCGAAAGTATCAAGCCACTCCTGAGCGACATCCTTTACAGATGCATCCTTCTCAGCGAGCTCCTCTACTTCCTTCTTCAGTCTGGTACGGATTGCGTTCTGAGCAAGTAACATACCATAACCGAACTCTGCGTTATCCTCGAAGAGGGAGTTATCCCAAGCCGGGCCCTGACCCTTCGCGTTTACAGTGTACGGTGTAGAAGGTGAAGAGTTACCCCAGATAGATGAGCAGCCTGTCGCATTTGCGATGTACATTCTGTCACCGAAGAGCTGAGTGATGAGCTTAGCATATGGTGTCTCACCACAGCCAGGACATGCACCGGAGTACTCGAGTAACGGCTTCTTGAACTGTGAACCCTTAACGGTGGTCTCCTTGAACTTCGCAACAACGTCATCCTTCTCAGGAAGCTTTACTGCGTAGTCGAAGAACTTCTGTCTGTCAAGCTCCTCAGCGATCGGCTTCATCTCGAGTGCCTTCGCGCCCTTCATGCCAGGACATACGTTTGCGCAGGAACCACAACCGGTACAGTCAAGTACAGATACCTGAATACCGAACTTGTAATCCGGCATACCGGTCATTGCCTTTGTAAGGATACCCTCTGGAGCGTTTGCAGCCTCGTCAGCAGTAAATGCGAACGGACGGATTGCGCCGTGCGGGCAGACATAAGAACAGAAGTTACACTGGATACAGTTATCCGGATTCCACTGCGGAACGTTTACAGCGATACCTCTCTTCTCGTAAGCAGATGTTCCGGAAGGAGTTGTACCATCAACATAAGCATTGAACGCAGAAACAGGAAGTGAGTTACCCTCCTGAGCGGAAACCTTGTTCTGGATGTTGTTTACGAAATCAAGAACATCCTTGGTGCCCTCGGTCTTATCCTTGAACTCGAGGCCCTCATCCTGTGCGTTTGCCCAGTCCTCAGGGATCTCGATCTTCTCGAATGCGTTTGCACCAGCGTCGATCGCTGCCCAGTTCTTCTTAACGACATCCTCACCCTTACGGCCGTATGTCTTCTGTGCAGCGTCCTTCATCAGCTTGTTCGCATCTTCCTTCGGGATGATACCGGTCAGTGTGAAGAATGCAGACTGAAGGATGGTGTTGATTCTTGTCGGGCCCATGCCGGTCTCAATACCGATCTTTACACCGTTGATGATGTAGAAGTTGATCTTGTGATCGTACATGTACTTCTTAACCTGGCCAGGGATGTGCTCAGCGATCTCATCCTTGTTCCATACGCAGTTGAGGAGGAAGGTACCACCATCAACGAGCTCCTGAACCATGTTGAACTTGGTCATGTAAGCCGGGTTGTGGCAGGCTACGAAGTTTGCTCTGTGGATCAGGTAAGTAGACTTGATCGGCTTCTTACCGAATCTCAGGTGAGACATGGTAACACCGCCGGACTTCTTGGAATCATAATCGAAGTAAGCCTGAGCGTACATGTCTGTGTTATCACCGATGATCTTGATAGAGTTCTTGTTTGCACCTACGGTACCATCTGCACCGAGACCCCAGAACTTACAGTTAACGGTTCCCTCAGGAGTCGTAACAAGTGCTGGACCAGCCGGCAGAGAAAGGTGTGTAACATCATCATCGATACCGATGGTGAATCTCTTCTTATCAACGTTGTTGTAAACAGCAACGATCTGAGAAGGTGTGGTATCCTTGGAACCGAGACCATAACGGCCGGAAAGGATGGTGCAGTTTGCGAACTCTGTGCCCTGAAGAGCTGCTACGACATCGAGGTACAGCGGCTCACCGATGGAGCCCGGCTCCTTCGTTCTGTCGAGAACAGAGATCACCTTGGTGGTTGCAGGAAGTGCCTTTACGAATGCGTCCTTGCTGAACGGTCTGTAAAGTCTTACCTTGACAACGCCGACCTTCTCGCCCTGCTTAGCAAGGTAATCGATGGTCTCCTCGATGGTATCGTTTACGGAACCCATAGCAACGATGACGTGATCAGCATCTGCTGCACCGTAGTAGTTGAAGAGCTTGTAATCTGTACCGATCTTCGCATTCACCTTATCCATGTACTCCTGAACGATTGCAGGAAGTGCATCGTAGTAAGGGTTGGAAGCCTCACGAGCCTGGAAGAAGATATCCGGGTTCTGAGCAGATCCTCTCTCAACCGGGTGGTTCGGGTTAAGAGCCTTCGCTCTGAACTCGTCTACATACTCCCAGTCAACCATATCTCTGAGATCCTCGTAATCCCACTCCTCGATCTTCTGGATCTCGTGAGAGGTACGGAAACCATCAAAGAAGTTAATGAACGGAATGTGGCCCTTCAGAGCTGCAAGGTGAGCTACCGGAGTAAGGTCCATAACTTCCTGTACGGATGACTCGCAGAGCATAGCAGCACCGGTCTGACGGCATGCCATAACGTCGGAGTGATCACCGAAGATGGAAAGTGCGTGAGATGCAAGTGCACGTGCAGATACATCAAATACGCCTGGAAGCTGCTCGCCGGCTACCTTGTAGATGTCCGGAATCATGAGCAGAAGACCCTGAGAAGCGGTGAAGGTTGTAGTAAGAGCACCAGCAGCGAGGGAACCGTGAACTGCACCAGCAGCACCCGCCTCAGACTGCATCTCGGTTACCTGTACGGTCTCGCCGAGAAGGTTCTTTCTGCCTTCAGTGGCCCACTCATCTACATGCTCAGGCATGACGGATGAAGGAGTAATAGGATAGATAGCCGCAACTTCTGTAAATGCATATGATGCATGTGCAGCAGCCTGGTTACCATCCATGGTTTTCATTTTTCTTGCCATAAGAATTCCTCCTGAAAAAATGAACTACCACATGAATGCGGTTGTTATATGTACCCACCCATGGTGGGATATCATACTCGATAAGAATTATAACATTTCCTACTTGAAATGCAAAACAAAAACGGGCCCGTACAAAATAAAATACAAGGAAATGCACAAAAAGATGATATCCTAGTAAAATGCTATAGTATATATTGTACAGCCACTGCTCCACGTAACAGAAAAGAGCAGTCGCACACCGCTGCAACTGCTCTTTTCTTAAGAAAATCTTCATGGGGTCTGACCCCATAAACTTCTGTTTAGATTCTGTTTAGAAAAATTTAATGGGGGTCAGACCCCCTTACGAAATTCTTACGGGCCATCCTGGATGATCTCATCGTCATCCGGGGCATCCTGGGCCCCCGGTGCTTCGATGACCTCATGATTCGAGGCACTCGTCTCCGGGGTCGGTGCCTCCGGCTTCTTCGCGGTCTCGGCCGGACTCGTCTCCGGTGACGGCTTCGTTTCGGTCGTCGCCTTCGTCTCAGCGGTGGACGGCTTCGGTCCATTCTCAGAGATCGTGGTTTCTGTCGTGCTTCCACTCTCCGCCGTCGACTCTCCGCTCTCTGCGATCGAGGACTCGGCAGTGGATTCCGTCGTGCCCGGCGCATACTGCTTCGGTGTATGTCCGCTGTAATGGGCGGTATGATCCTTGACCTTCTCGGTCGTTCCGTCGGCCTTATGGATTACCTTATACGCCTGCCACTCGGAGCCGGCAGAGCCCGCAGACTCCGAGCCCTCCTCCGGGGTGATGATCTTCGGTGCCGGCACCGGAAGGTCTGCGGTCTTCTCGCAGACAAGCTCCCAGCTCTCGCCCTTCGGAAGCACACGGACACCATAGATCTGAACGGTACAGGTCTGGTCCTCATACCATGCACGGATACCGATGGCGTGATCCGAGTTGTTGATGAACTGATAGTCCGGACCCGGGTAGGAAACCGTCGCATCGGCACCTGGTGTGACATAGGTCGGTGCGAAGGTATGGGAGCGACGATAGGTCGTCGTAAGGCCCGAACGGAATACGGCATTATAGAGGGTAGAGGAAACCTGGCAGACACCGCCGCCGACCTCCTGCACGACCTCACCGTTATTATACGCGCCGGCCGCACCATAGCCCTTCGCCTCGGTACGCTGACCGACCGTCTTATTAAAGGAGAACTCCTCGCCCGGCTGCAGCACCGTACCATTGATGGCAGCAGCAGCCAGCTTTACGTTCTTATTACGGGTCGCGTTGCTCGTGGTCTTCGTCGTGAAGCTGCCGATCGTACCATAGAGGTCCTTGATGGAGGAGTCGGATGCGGAGATCTTCTCGCCCTCGCACTCGATGCTCGCGTCATAGACATGCTGTCCGATGGACGTCATCACCTTCTGTGCGGTCGCCTCTGCATTGACGGCATAGCCCGCCACAGAGCCGCCGAAGACGAACTCGCCGCTCTCCTTATCGAAGCTCGTGATGTCGCCGTTCTTCGGGCTCATCTTCCATACGATGGCGAGCTGCTTCATGTAGTCCGAGATCTGCGCACTCATATCCGACAGCGTCAGCGTATAATCGCTGCCTGCCCCCGTCGTGCTCTCCGTCTCACTCTCCGCTTCCGAAGCGTCGGCACTCTCCTCTGCTTCGCCCGACGTCTCACTGCCGGCAGCCGCAGAAGCCGATTCTTCCGCGATCTTCGCCGCATAATCCGTGAAGATCTGCTCAACCAGCGTATCCACCTGCTCGCCGATGAGATCCGGGATGGTGAAGCTCTGCGCATCCGGGCGGATCGTCACGCTGGCATACGGATTATCAACGGCCACCTTCTGTACGGAGCCATCATTGTCGCTCTCGCCGGAGGTGCTGCTCGTTTCGTTTTCCTTCGTCTCATCATAGACCGAAAGATCCGGCATCTTGAAGCTGTCGATGGACGGGTTCGCGTTCTTCACCACGAGGTTCCAGCTGTAGGCATCGCGGATCGCCTGCTTCACTGCATCGCGGTTCATACCGTTCAGGTTGAGGCTCTTCGCCTCCGGTGAAAGCACGCCGAGGTCGAGGGTGATGTCCTTATGGATGGTATCCGTGTCCGTATACAGAACGTTCTGCGTCGTCTCCTCTGCGGCGGCTGAGGATTCCTTCGCCCCGCCGACGAATCCACCACGAACGGCAAACACGAGTCCGCCGCCCACGATCAGAAACGCCAGCACCGCGCCGAGCACAAGCTTCATGTTCGGTCCGTCCTGGGACCTCCGTCCGTAATCACTGCCGCGCCGTCCGCTGCTTCCAGTGGAGCGGCTGCCGGACCGACTTCCCGTCCCCGCAGCAGACCGGCTCCCGCCCGCATAGCTGCTGCGACTGCCCGACGAACGCGGTCCCGTATATCCGCTGCTGTGGCTGCCGCTTCTCGATGCCGCCCCCCGCGCATGGGACTGTCCCCGTGCACGGGACTGTCCTCTGGATTTCTCTGTATATTCAAAATCATCTCTCATACGATCTATATTTACTCCTTGAAGCCATTTCAATGTTTTAAGGTTCACTAAAAAAGCGCCGCCCGAAGACGACGCCTATAATCTTAACAGGATTTCGAATCTTTGTACATGAGAGAAGCCGCGAAATACATGACGAATTTTTTACGGTTTTGTGAAGGCTTTCTTGTAATTTTTCGCACTCGCCGATTCTGCACTTTTCTTCGACCCCGAAGGCTGCGATTTCATGGCTTTTCTTCGATGCCGGCCCTCCAGGTGCCGACCGCCGTTTCCGGATTACGATGGAAGAAATCATACACCTGCCGCGCGGAGTACTCGTCCATCGACGGGCAGGCCCGGAGCTCCTCGATCCCGGCCACGCGGATATGGTCAATGTCTCCGAACCGCCGCATGAGTGCCTTCTTCCGTACTTCACCGATGCCCTTGATGTCGTCCAGCAGCGAGCGGATCTGTTTCTGCTCCCGGAGCGAGCGATGGTAGCTGATGGCGAAGCGATGCACCTCGTCCTGGATGCGTGTTAGGAGCTTAAAGGCCTCGCTGTTCTCCGCGATCGGCAGTTCCTCGTCCTGATACAGCAGCGCCCGCGTCCGGTGATGATCATCCTTCACCATACCGACGACCGTGATGCTCGTGATGCCCAGTGCCTGCAGCACCTCCTCACAGACATGCACCTGTCCCTTACCACCATCCATACAGATGAGGTCCGGGAAGTTCGAGAAGGAGCCGAGCTTGTCATCCTTGCCGTCCCGCGCGTTCGCCTGCATCTCCGAGAGGCCATGCTCGAAGCGGCGCGTCAGCATTTCCCGCATGGAACGGACGTCATCCGGCCCCTGGACGGACTGGATGCGGAACTTCCGGTAGTCGTTGTTCTTCGGCCGGCCGTTCTGGTAGACGACCATGGAGCCGACATTGAGCGCGCCCATCGTGTTCGAGATATCGTAGGACTCAATGCGAAGCGGCAGATTCGGCAGTCCGATCAGCTGCTGCAGCTCCTCGAGGGCCCGGGCGTTCTTCACATCCTGCTCGCGGTACTGCTGACGATAGCGGTTCATGAGGATGCCGGCGTTCGTGATCGCGAGCTCGACGAGCTTCTCCTTCTTGCCGATCTGCGGGGTCACGATGTACACGCGCTTCCCCTTCTCGCGGCTCAGCCACTGCTCCAGCACCGCCTTCTCCTCGAGCTCCGTCTGCACGAAGATCTCCCGCGGCACGAACGGGGTGCCATCGTAGTACTGCTCGATGAAGTTCGTCAGGATGCTCTCGTCCGTTTCCTCGGGGTCAATGTCGATGAACTGATGGTCACGGCCGATGATCTTCCCATCGCGGACGAAAAAGATCTGGACGATGCAGTCCGCGAAGGAGCGGCGCATGCCGATGATGTCGCGGTCCTCGGCGTCGTAGGCCACGATCTTCTGCCGGTTCTGGATTGCCTCGATCGCCCGGATCAGATCCCGCATCTCGAGCGCCGTCTCGAAATCGAGGTTATCCGACGCACGCTGCATGCGGCGGGTCAGCTCCTTCACGATATCCTCGTACTTTCCGTTCAGGAAATCGATGGCCCGGTCCACCTGCAGCTTATAGTCCGCCTGCGACTGCTTCCCGATGCACGGCCCGTCGCACTGGTGGATGTCATAGTACATGCACTTATTCGCGAGCGGCGCGTCCTCCGTGAACGACTTGTTACAGTTCCGGATATGGAAGGTCTTCCGGATGAGCTCGATGACCTCATTGACCTGATCATTCGAGGCGTACGGACCGAAGTAGCGGGCCCGGTCCTGGTACTGCTTCCGCACCTTCAGGATCCGCGGGTAGAGCTCGTTCGTCACCTTGATGTACGGATAGGTCTTGTCGTCCTTCAGCAGGGTGTTGTAGCGCGGCTTATGTTCCTTGATGAGATTATTCTCGAGCATCAGCGCCTCGAGCTCCGAATCGACGACGATGTACTCGAAGCGCTCCACCAGATGCACCATCTGCTGGATCTTCACGGATTTCTTATAGGATTTCTGGAAGTACTGCTTGACGCGGTTTTTCAGCACCTTCGCCTTGCCGACATAGATGATCTCATCCTTCGGGCCGTGCATGATATAGACGCCCGGGAGCGCCGGCAGCTTATGGAGCTCCTCTTCGATATTAAACTTCGTATTATCTCTCATAGTGATGAAATAGCCGGTGGGTGCGCTTTGCGCGCCCACCGGCTTTGGATAATTATAATTTACTTCACGACGAAGTTCAGGATCTTTCCAGGAACGAAGATCACCTTCACGATGTTCTTGCCCTCGAAGTACTTGTTCACCTGCTCGTTCGCCTTTGCAGCTGCGACCGCGTCATCCTGCGTCGCCTCTGCCGGGATGTCGATGTTGCCACGCACCTTACCGTTGATCTGAACGCCCATGTTGATGACGGCATCCTTCGTCTTCGCCTCGTCGTACTCCGGCCATGCGCTCAGGGTCAGAAGGCCCTCGCCGCCGATGGTCTCATAGATTTCCTCTGTGAGATGCGGAGCAAACGGATGAAGGAGCTTAATGAAGGTGATGAGGTCATCACGGGTGATCGCACCGGCCTTCGTGTAGTCGTTGATGAGGGTCATCAGCGCTGCGATCGCGGTATTGAACTTCATACGCTCGATATCCTCGGAGACCTTCTTGATGGTCTTGTGGGTCTTCGACTCGAGGCTCGGATCCTCCTTCTCGAGGGTCGCGATGTCGGTGAGACCGGCCACACGATCCAGGAAACGCTTCACGCCACGTACACCCTCCTCGCTCCATGGCGCAGCGGCTGTGTAGTCACTCATGAAGAGCACATAGGTACGAAGGGTATCCGCACCGTAGAGGTCCACGATGTTCAGCGGGTCGATGACATTGCCCTTTGACTTCGACATCTTCTCGCCATCCGGTCCAAGGATGAGACCCTGGTAGGTACGCTTCGCGTATGGCTCCGGTGTCGGCACCTCCTTGATGTCATAGAGGAACTGATGCCAGAATCTGGAGTACAGAAGGTGACGCGTTACGTGCTCCATACCACCGTTGTAGTGGTCGACCGGCATCCAGTACTTGAGTTTGTCCGGATCTGCGAAAGCCTTATCGTTGTTTGCATCGCAGAAACGGAGGAAATACCAGGAGGAACCGGCCCACTGCGGCATGGTATCGGTCTCACGCTTCGCCGCACCGCCGCACTTCGGGCAGGTGCAGTTTACGAAGCTGTCGATCTTCGCCAGCGGGGACTGTCCATCGGTACCCGGCTCGAAGTTCTCGACATCCGGAAGGGTCAGCGGAAGCTCCTCCTCCGGAACAACCACCGTACCGCACTTCGGGCAGTGAATGAGCGGAATCGGCTCACCCCAGTAACGCTGACGGTTGAACGCCCAGTCCTTCATCTTATACTGTACGCCCTCGTGACCGATGCCACGTTCGGTGAGCACCTCAAGCATCTTATGGATGGAATCCTTCTTGTTGGTGAAACCGTCAAGGAAGCCGGAGTTCACCATCTCACCGTCGCCGGTGTAGGCCTCCTTCGCGATATCGCCGCCCTTGATGACCTCGACGATATCGACGCCGAACTTCTTTGCGAAGTCGTAGTCACGCTGATCGTGTGCCGGAACGGCCATGATCGCGCCGGTGCCGTAGCCCATCATGACATAGTCGGCGATGAAGATCGGGATCTGCTTGCCGGTGATCGGGTTGATCGCGGACAGACCCTCGATGCGTACGCCGGTCTTCTCCTTCACGAGCTGTGTACGCTGGAACTCGGTCTTCTTTGCGGCCTCCTCACGGTAGTTCATGACGGCATCCCAGTTCGTGATCTGGTCCTTATACTTATCAAGTGTCGGATGCTCCGGAGCGACGACCATGAAGGTGACACCATAGAGGGTATCGCAGCGGGTGGTATAGATCTCGAGCTTGTCGTCGACGGCCTTTCCTGCCTGATCGGCGAGCTCGAAGTTTACGAACGCACCGGTGCTGCGGCCAATCCAGGAAACCTGCTGCTGCTTGATGGACTCCGGATAATCGACATCATCGAGTCCCTTCAGGAGACGGTCTGCATACTGGGTGATGCGGAGATACCATACATCCTTCGACAGCTGTACGACGTCGCTGTGGCAGATGTCGCACTTGCCACCCTGGGAGTCCTCGTTCGAGAGAACGACCTTACAGTGCGGGCAGTAGTTGACGAGGGTCTTCGCACGGAATACGAGATTATGCTCATAGAGCTTCTCAAAGATCCACTGGGTCCACTTATAGTAATCCTCATGAGAGGTTGCGATCTCGCGGCTCCAGTCGAAGGAGAAGCCGACCTTCTCCATCTGATCCTTGAAGTGCTGGATGTTCTTCTCCGTGATGATGTGCGGGTGGGTGTTGGTCTTGATGGCGTAGTTCTCTGCCGGCAGTCCGAAGGAGTCGAAGCCCATCGGGAAGAGGACGTTGTAGCCCTGCATTCTGCGCTTACGTGAGAGCACCTCGATGGAGGAGTATGCCTTGATATGACCGACGTGCATGCCGGCACCCGACGGGTACGGGAACTCGACGAGTCCGTACCACTTCGGCTTCTCGCTGAAGTCTACCGCCTTGAAGGCCTGGGCCTCTTCCCACTTCGCCTGCCACTTCGGTTCGATCTTTTTAAAATTATACTTCATAATCTGTATCCCCTTGTGATTCAGTTTTTTACGAATATTCAACAAATTCCAATTATATCAGAAACTTCACTTGCGTCAAATAGCTCTTTCATAACGCGTCATCATGTAAATCATAACCCATATCAAAAAACTCCCGGAGGACAGCCTCCGGGAGTTCCTGACTCGATTAATTTTCTGCCGACTCAACGGCTGTTTCGACGGCGTTGGCGGCGTCTTCCTTCGACTGGGCGATGGATTCGAGGGCGGCGGCGCGGCTGGCGGATTCACTCTCCTCTGCGGCGCGGCTCGCGTCGACGGCAGCCTGGGCGTCGGCGGTACGCTTCGCCTGGATCTGCTGATCTTCCTGTGCGGCCTGTTCGTCACTAAGATACGCGCTCCAGTCGTATTCGTTGCTGGCGTTCCAGATAATCCACTCGTCATAGCCGGCGTCGTAGACGGCCTGGATCTGCTGGCGGATCTCCGCAGCACCGTAGCGCTTGAAGCTCTTCAGCCAGCTGGCGGTGAAGCCCTGCAGCCACGGGCGCACGATCGCCTGATGCACGCCTTCGGTATAGTCGAGGGCGAGGTCCTTTCTGGAGGCATTGCACGCGCCGAGAATGGCCTTATATGGTTCGAGATCCGGGACCTCGAGACCGAAATTTCCGTTTCCATAGTGGGATGGGTAGATCATCGGACACATGTAATCGACCGCACCGGCCATCACCGGATAGTCCTGTCCGACAGAGACGGTATCGACGTAGGAACCGATGATGGTTCCGAAGACGTCGGTAGACATAAATACATTTTTCGCTGCGAGGCGATCGGAGGCGAAACGGACGAACTCAGTGATGATGTCCGTCTTATCCATGCCCTGGGTTTCTTCCTCCGGGTAGACGACGTCGTTCATGCCGCGTTCGGTACAGAAGCGGACATAGTCGAACTGGATCTCGTCGAAGCCGGCGTCGGCGCACTGCTCTGCGACCTGGACCTTATATTCCCAGGCGTCACGGTTATACGGGTCGACCCAGGCCATGCCGGAATTATCCGTGAACACGCTGCCGTCGGCCTTGTGGTTCATCCACTCCGGCTTCACGGTCGCGAGGTACGGGTCACGGAAGGTGACGATGCGGGCGATGGTGTAGATGCCATGCTCCTTCAGCGTCTTCATCAGAGACGGGAGGTCCGGGATGGTGTCTTCGGCGGAGCCGATCTCGTCGATCAGCGGGGAGGACATCCGGTACTCGATGCGGCCTTTATCGCCGAGGATGTCGATCACGACGGCGTTCAGCTCGGTCTGGTCAATGTGCCCGATGATGTCCTGCATGCGCGAGGAACCGGCAGTGACTGCCGTAAGGTAGATTCCCTTGACGCGCGTTGCTGTTTTCTGTGGAAGCTTCTTCGTCCAGACGGCCGCTTCAGCTGCGGCGAGACTTTCCGCCTCTTTCATACTCTCCTTCTGTGCCAGGGACTCGGCGAATCGGGACTCCTCTTCGGATTCGGATTCGTATTCCCGGAGCTCGTCGGATTTGTTCACGTTATAGACCAGCGGGTTCTGCCGCTGACATCCGAGGAGCAGGACGCAAAGGATGAGCAGGATGCTACTTAGCTTTTTCATATAAAACCTCAACGTTTCGCTCAAACTTTTGGGTTATTATACCACTTTCTCGGAAAACGGCAAATTTTTAACAGCTGTGGCCCCCATTTTGGCGCTTTTTCGTCATATTTCTGCTATCAGGGGGGCCGGAGGGCCGGCAACAGAAGCACAGTACTGCGAGCTCGGAAGACTCTAAAATCCCCTCCCCAAGAAGTACTAGGCCCTCTGCAATCACTGAGTTTTCTTTATGAAAACTCAGCGTTGCAGAGGGTGCTAATGAAAAATTGCTCCAAGTACTTCTAGGGGAGGGGCTTTTGATTCTTCACGAGCTCTTCGTATGGCTTCTGTTGCCGGTCCTCCGGCCTCTCTGATAACGCAAAAACCGAAGTCCGCTGGGACTTCGGTTTTTAATTTCGTCTATTACTCCAGAGAAGCAGCGACGGCGTCGGCGAGGGCGTCGAGGGCTTCTGCGCTGAAGGAGGCGGACTTGATGGTGAGGGTGTCACCGATGTACTCGCAGTTCTTCAGGGTGTCGAACTCGGCCTTCAGGAGCTTACCGGAGGTCGGTGCCCAGGTACCGTTTTCGATGATGGAGATCTTCTTATTCTGAACGCTCAGGGCCTTCATGTCGGCGACGAGGTTTTCCATCTTCGGGAAGAGGCCGTTGTTGTAGGTGGTCGCACCGAAGACGAGGTTCGTCACGCGGAAGCACTCGGCGATCATCACGGAGACGTCGGCCTTCGATACGTCGTAGGCCTTGATGTTCTTTACGCCGCGGGCTGCGAGCTTCATGGTGAAGGCATTGATCACCGACTCGGTGTTGCCGTAGACGGAGTTGTAGAAGACAGCGACGGCCTTCTCTTCTGCTTCGTAGCGGGACCACTTGTCATAGAGGTTCAGAATGAAGCCGAGGTCCTCACGCCAGATCGGGCCGTGGAGCGGGCAGAGCATCCTGATGTCAATGCCGGCGGCCTTCTTCAGAACGTTCTGTACCTGCATGCCGTACTTGCCGACGATGTTGGTGTAGTAGCGACGGGCGTCATCGACGAAGTCCTGTGCCTGATAGTTCAGCTCATCGGCGAAGATGTTGCCGTTGTTCGTGCCGAATACGCCGAAGGCGTCGGCGGAGAACAGGATGCCATCCGTCACATCATAGGTGAACATAACCTCCGGCCAGTGCACCATCGGGGCCATCACGAAGCTGAGTTGGTGCTTACCGAGGGAAAGGGTATCGCCTTCCTTCACGACGAGCTTCCGCTCCTCCGGGATCGTCAGTGCGAAGAACTGGGTGATCATCTGGAAGGTTTTTGCATTGCCCACGACGGTCGCCTCCGGGTACTTCCGAAGTGCCTCGGCGATCAGTGCACAGTGATCCGGCTCCATGTGGTTCACGATGAGGTAGTCGAGACTGCGGCCATCGAGCGCCGCCGCCACATTCTTGAAGAACTGATGTGAAACGGTCGCATCCGCAGTATCGAGGAGCGCGGTCTTCTCGTCGCGGATCACGTAGGAATTGTAGGTCACGCCGCGATCCAGCGGAAAAATATTCTCAAACAGATGCAGGCGGCGATCCTCGACACCTACATAAACAACATCATCCGTAATATTGCGAATAGAATACATGGCAGTCTCTCCTTATATCGATGCTTTCGGCATCGGCTTTCACAGAATGAAATACAGGACAATCGTCAAATCAATAACAATTATCGATTCGAAATGTAACACGTTTTTCGCTTCTTGTCTACACCAATCAGATATGTACAGAATTGAAATCATAAACAAAAAGAAACGCCCGGAGCGATGCTCCAGGCGCTGATTCTTTTTATTCGGTGGAGATTAGTCCTCAACCTTTACGATCTCACGCTTGTTGTAAGATCCGCAAGCCTTGCAGACTCTGTGAGGCATAACAAGAGCACCACACTTAGAACACTTAACAAGGTTCATCTTTCCCATCTTCCAGTTCGCTCTTCTAGAATCTCTGCGAGCCTTGGATGAATGATTCTTAGGACAAATTGACATATTTACACCTCCTTCGTCATACCGGGTAATTATATCCATACGGCTTTTTTATGTCAAGCAAAAACCAAGAAGGTTTTTACGATTGCACACTCGAGATAGGATACTACGAGATGCGATGAAATGCAAGTGGAAATTTCAGAAATTTCGCACGACTCTCCGTATCAGAGAATGATCAGGAGCGTTGCCGTGATCAGTACGATGCTGATGACGATGGAAATGGAATTGACTGCACTGGCGAGGCCGAAGTCGCTTTTCATATCCGCTGTAAACGCGGGCGCTGCAGATGCGATGGGGCTTAAAGGCAGGATGGCCAGAACCTGGCGGTATTCCAGGGGAAGCGGCATGAGAAAATACAGCGCTGCTGCCATGGCGATGGAAATGCTGTAGCGCACGGCCAGGATTTTCACGATCTTTCCCTTCTGGCTGGTGTCTCCGGAAATCTTAAATCCTACGCCCATCATCAGCATGGCCAGAAACGCATTAGCTCCGGCCAGAATGCCTGAGAATGTGATCACAGGCGCAGGAAGGGACACATGGAGTAAGGACAGTACGGTCATCAGAACATAAGCGTCGAAGGGAACGGAGCGCACCAGCGTCTTTACGATCGGCACCAGGGAAAATTTCTCCTCCCCTCCCTTTACCATGTTTGCCGCGCTGTAGGCGCCGCCCAGACAGATAAACGCATTGCCCGTATCAAAAAGGCTGGTTGTGATCACGCCTGCGGATCCAAGAAAGCTCTGCGCAAAGGGCATGGTAAAGTTTCCTATATTGTACCCAGAGGCATTTAACATGAAAAATGCCTTTTCCTCCCTGTCCTTTCCTGCGGTCAGATACGCGGCGGTCATAAGGATCAGTCCGCCTCCCAGCCCAAGCACAGCTAAGATCAGAAGAGATGGCTTTACATCCGCCCCTGAAAAATTAGATACAATCGCTGCGGGAAGGGTGATTTTCAAAACGATCTTTGAAAGCACATGAAAATCCTCTTCTTTAAAAAACCCCCTCTTTCTCAACAGATATCCCATAAAAATAATTGCAACAAAAGACGCTGCCTTTATCAGTATTTCAGCCATGAGGGATCTCCTTACCTTTTATTCTATATTCTGCCTGCGCTGTAAGCTCACGTGCGCTCAGGACATTATCCGCATAAAAAAAGACCTGGACGATTTGTCCAGGCCTGAAATACCTGAATTGGATTACTGAGCCTCTACGAGACGAAGTGTATCTCTTGCGATGGCGAGCTCCTCGTTGGTCGGGATCAGGAAGATCTTAACCTTCGAATCGTCTGCAGAGATCAGAGCCTCCTTACCGCGTACGTTATTGCGCTCCGGATCGATCTTTGCGCCGATGAAGCCGAGGTACTGCTCTACGATGAGCTGACGGGAAAGCTTGTCGTTCTCACCGACACCAGCGGTGAAGGCGATCGCGTCTACACCGTTCATGGCTGCTGCGTATGCACCGATGTACTTCGCTACTCTGTAACGGAATGCGTCGAGTGCAACCTCTGCCATGTGGTTGCCTTCCTTTGCAGCGTTCTCAACATCACGGAAGTCAGAGGATACACCGCCGGAAAGGCCGAGTACACCGGACTTCTTGTTGAGGATGTTCAGAACCTCATCCACGGTCTTGTTCTCGTGGTTGCAGATGAACTGAACGACAGCCGGATCGATATCACCGGAACGGGTACCCATGATGAGACCCTCAAGAGGGGTAAGACCCATGGAGGTATCTACGCCCTTGCCGCCGATGGAAGCAGAAACGGAGGCACCGTTACCGAGGTGGCATACGATGACCTTTGCCTTCTCCGGATCGAGACCGCCGAACTTGATGGTCTCCTTCGATACGAATGCGTGAGATGTACCGTGGAAGCCGTAACGACGGATGCCGTACTTCTCATAGTACTCGGTCGGGATTGCGTAATAGTACGCCTTCTCCGGAAGGGTCATACCGAAGGTGGTATCGAATACAGCTACGTTTGGCTTGCCCGGAACGACCTTCTCACATGCCTCGATACCCATGAGGTTTGCAGGGTTGTGCAGAGGACCGAGATCGAAGCAGGAACGAACGATGTCCTTTACTCTCTGATCGACGATGCAGGACTCTGTGATCTGGGTGCCGGCATGAAGTACACGATGGCCGATCGCACCGATCTCATCAACGGTCTTTACAACACCGTGCTCTGGATCGGTGAGTGCATCAAATACCAGCTTTACAGCGACGCTGTGATCCGGCATCGGGGACTCAAGAACGAAATCCTCCTTGCCCGGTACCTTATGGGTGAGCTTGCTGCCGTCGATGGCGATACGCTCGCAAAGGCCCTTTGCAAGAACGGACTCATTCTCCATATCGATGAGCTGATACTTGAGGGATGATGAACCACAGTTCAGAACAAGAATTTTCATGGGTAGTACTCTCCTAAATGTTTATAATGATGATCTGCCGGTGTCACGACACACAGCAGATCATGGAAATCAGATTTTCAGATGGATGATGGATTACGCGTTCTGAGCCTGAACAGCAGTCATCGCAACGACACCGACGATGTCATCTGCGAAGCAGCCACGGCTGAGGTCGTTCACCGGCATGCTGAGACCCTGGAGAACAGGACCGTATGCACCAGCGTGAGCCAGTCTCTGAACAAGCTTGTAGCCGATGTTACCAGCCTCAAGGGACGGGAATACGAGAACGTTTGCCTGACCGGCAACCTTGCTGCCCGGAGCCTTGAGCTCTGCTACAGAAGGAACGAGTGCGGCATCGAGCTGAAGCTCACCGTCGAGTGCGATCTCCGGATGCTGCTCGTTTGCGATCTTGACAGCCTCTGCTACCTTGGTAACGTCGTCGTGCTTTGCAGAACCCTTGGAGGAGTAGGAAAGCATCGCAACCTTCGGCTCACGGCCTACGAAGGACTGGAAGGACTGTGCGGAAAGGTAAGCAATCTCCGCCAGCTTCTCGGAATCGAAATCAGTGTTTACTGCGCAGTCAGCGAATACGAAGAGGCCGTTGCCGTCGATCTGCTCACCGAACTCACAGTTCGGAACCTCCATAAGGAAGAAACCGGAAACGGACTTGATGCCCGGCTTGGTCTTCAGAAGCTGAAGTGCCGGACGAATGGTGTTACCGGTGGAGTGGCATGCGCCGGATACGGCACCGTCTGCATCACCGCACTTACACATAAGGCATGCATAGTACATGTAATCCTTCGTCATCTGCTCCTCTGCCTGCTCCGGGGTGAGGCCCTTCTTCGCACGAAGCTCAACGAACTTGTCGATGTACTTCTGACGGTTCGGATCTGTAAACGGATCAACGATGGTTGCACCGGTGAGGTCATAGCCTGCACCGTTCTTCTCGATCTCCTCCGGAGTACCGATGATCACGAGGTTTGCGATACCCTCCTTTAAGATCTTCTCTGCAGCCTCAAAGGTTCTCTTATCCATGGACTCTGGAAGAACGATGGTCTTCTTGTCTGCTTTTGCCTTCGCCTTGATTGTGTCAATAAATGCCATTTCAGATTTCTCCTCTCAATGTTATTTATACTATTTCACCAGTGGAAACCACTGATTAATTCATGAAGGTACGCACGCGTGGTCCGCGTGTATACAATTTGACATTGCTATTATACTCGATAAAAAGCGCTCTGCAATGCATGAGGAGCGCTTTTCGTGCACAAAATCACGGACATTCTGACAAGTTCATAACGAACCCGTTCTGCTGTCCCGTCCGCAGCTTTCCATTGGGCCAATGTCTCGATACGGAACGTTCATGGCGTATGCGTACGAAGTCTTCCCGCCGGCCCGGTCGGCCGCGTTTCAGTACTTCTCGAAGCGATCGAGGTCAACCACCATGATCGTCGCGCCGCCGATCTCGACCGGCATCGGCATCGTGGTGTAGGTGCCCATCGAGGTTCCGGAAACGTACGGCATATTCACCGTGATCTTCTGGCGCTTGCCACACTGCTTCTTGATGAGCTCGATGCACTCGTCGACCTTATCATCCTGGGTTGCGATCATCAGCGTCGAGTTTCCCTTCCGAAGGAATCCACCCGTCGATGCCAGCTTCGTCACCTGGAAGTGGTCCTTATTCAGCGCATCCATCACATCGTCTTCATTATCGTTACGAACAATCGCATAAATCAGTTTCATACTGTACCTCTTTTCTGGCCTGCATAGCACGTATTTTGCCTTTTATTTTATCATAGCCGGACGGCGTTTTCCACAAAACAAATGGGTTTCGTCGCGGATGAATTAAAGCAGGGGAGCCGGAGGGCCGGCTGCGTTTTAGTCGATTACCATGAAGCGCCGAGTGAATTCATTTTCCGGGCGCGTCTCGCTGTTATATGGGTGGTAGATCAGCTGGTACAGGTCGGCGGCGTAGAGGTCGCTTCGGAACATGAGCTCGGCGTGGCCGGCACGAATGCTCATGAGGAGGTCCTCCGGGCTTTCGATGGTCTGTCGGCGGCGCGCGTCGAGGGTGCGCTGGTAACGCGCCGGGGAGGTGACGGCGGTGGTGGCGATGGCCGCGAGCAGCGCCTTCGCCTCCTGTCGTACGCCGAGGACGCGCACGTACGGCATCATTTCGGCCTCTCCGAAGTAAGCACCGCGGAGGGCGGCGTGGTCCTTTCGCTGGAGATCGAGGAGGATATGCAGCAGGGCCCGGGAAATGCGGCTGTAGGTGTAGTTCCGTGACTTCACGGCCGCGATGCGTTCACGGAAGCTCATGCGTTCACGTACCTGCTTTCGGAGCGCGTCGGCGATCTCGCGTGATACGTCGAGGTAATCGCAGAGCACGGAATGCTCTTCCGATGCCGCGCTGTCGAGGTACACGAGCTGCAGCAGACGGTAGCTCAGCATATCGCTCAGCATGTCGAGCGTTGCGTAGCCCGCATGACCATCCGCATGAATATCGCCCTGTAATAATGCGTCACGAATCGAATGTGCACTTGGCAGACTCAGTTTTCGGCGAATGCAGGCGACCTCGAAGCAGTCACCCTGCCGCTTCACGGCTTTGATATACTCGAGACCGAGGACGTCGTTGGACTGGAGCTCGAAGCGCTCACGAGGGTTGCTCTCCTCCACGTTGCCAGCATTGTCCTCAGAATCAGGCAGCGCAGCGCTCGGCGTTGATGCGGCCATGGGTGCCGAAGTGTTCGCCGCCTGCGATGCCACCTTGCGCCAGCGTTTCGATGCACTGATATCGTCGAGCATCGTCTCGAAGGCTTCCTCGTCATCACCAGAGAGGACGAGCCTCATCGCTTCTGCCCACGCCTTCGGATAACTCATGCCAGAGGCCACACCGTCGCGGACGACTGCATTGAACTTCGCATGGGCGGTGGAGCCGGTGGAGAGCTCGAGGGCGGCCATCTGCTGGAGCTTCGCGAGGTCCGCGGATTCAGAACCAAACACGAGCTGGTCCACGAAACCGAGGGAACGCAGGACTGCGACGCCACCGGCCGCGAAATCCTCCGCGCTGGAGGTCGAGAACATGACCGGGATCTGGACGACGAGGTCGACGCCGTGCGTGAGGGCATCCCGGGCGCGCTCGTACTTATCGAAGATCGCCGGCTCGCCGCGCTGCACGAAATCGCCGGACATCGCCGCGACGACGTAGTCCGCGTGGTATTCGGTGCGGATCTGCTCGATCATGTACTGATGTCCCGCATGGAAGGGATTGTATTCGGTGATGATGCCGACGACTTTTTTTCCGTTGATCATTTTGTCCTCACAGCCAGGATCCAGACCACGCCTGCCGGCTTTTCGATCCGGAAGCGGCCTGGAGATCCGGGTCATTTATTTCATATGATGTTGATACGTGTTGAATCATCTGCATGATTCAGATGCAAGACAAATATATCAAAAAAAACGCATGACGGAAATCTCACTTTCCATCATGCGCATGAAATCATATTTTAGTTCTTGAAGCTGTGGATCGGTGCCGGAATGCGTCCCTTACGGTTCACGAAGCCGGAGCAGTCGAAAGTATTGACCGCCATAACCGGTGCGTGGCCGAGGAGGCCGCCGAAATCGACGTGGTCGCCGACCTTCTTGCCGATCGCCGGGATGACACGAACCGCGGTGGTCTTCTGGTTGACCATACCGAGGGCTGCCTCGTCCGCGATGATACCGGAGATCGTGGTCGCCGGAGTGTCGCCCGGGATGGCGATCATATCGAGGCCGACGGAGCAGACGCAGGTCATCGCCTCGAGCTTCTCGATGTTGAGCGCACCGGCTTCGACAGCATTGATCATACCCTGATCCTCGGAAACCGGGATGAAAGCGCCGCTGAGTCCGCCGACGGAACTGGACGCCATGATGCCGCCCTTCTTCACCTGGTCGTTCAGCATCGCGAGAGCCGCGGTCGTTCCCGGTGCACCGGTGCGCTCGAGACCCATCGCCTCAAGGATGTCGGAGACGGAATCGCCGATGGCCGGCGTCGGTGCGAGGGAGAGGTCAATGATGCCGAACGGTACGTTCAGCATGCGGCTCGCCTCCTTGGCAACCAGCTGGCCTACACGGGTGATCTTAAACGCGGTCTTCTTGATGAGCTCGGACAGCTCCTCGAAATCGAGACCTTCCGCGTTCTGAAGTGCATCACGCACGACGCCCGGTCCGGAAACGCCGACATTCAGGATGCAGTCGGCCTCGGAAACGCCATGGAAGGCGCCGGCCATGAACGGGTTATCATCCGGTGCGTTACAGAAAACGACGAGCTTTGAGCAGGCGCTGGAATCGGTGTCAGCGGTACGCTCAGCCGCCTCACGGATCATCTCACCCATGAGACGAACGGCGTCCATGTTGATACCGGTCTTCGTGGAGCCGAGGTTCACGCTGGAGCAGACGATGTCGGTCTCGGCGAGGGCCTGCGGGATCGCACGCATCAGCATCTCATCCGCCGGTGTCATGCCCTTCTGGCAGATGGCGGAGAAACCGCCGAGGAAGTTGACGCCGACCGCCTTCGCTGCCTTATCGAGGGTATGGGCGACCTTCACGAAATCCGCAGAGGACTTGCATGCACTGCCCGCCGCGATGGCGATCGGAGTGACGGAGATACGCTTGTTGACGATCGGCACACTGTACTCGCGGCTGATCTCCTCTCCGGTCTTCACGAGGTCACGCGCATAGCGGGTGATCTTCTTATAGATATTGTCACAGAAGGTGTCGACATCACCGGCAGCACAGTCGAGAAGACTGATTCCCATGGTGATCGTACGGACATCGAGGTTATTATGTTCGATCATGTTGTTGGTCTCTGCGACCTCCAGGACATTGACCGCGTCAAAAGAGCTTGCCATTCTGATTCTCCTTATATTTATGATAAAGTCACGAGTGCTTCGCTAGCTGCCCTGGGCCTCAGGGTGGGCCCTGCGGCAGTTCCTTCGGAACGCAATCACAGATTGCGCTATTTCGGTCGATGTTTCCCTCAGATACGATGCATCATCGTGAAGATCTCTTCGAGCTGCATCTTGATGTCGACGCCGATCTGATCCTTACCATACTGTGTGATCTCGGCAGCGACGGTGTCGAAGCTCTCCGTGGTGTTCGACACATCCACGATCATCATCATGTTAAAGAATCCGCCGGTGATGGTCTGTGAGATATCGAGGATGTTGATGTTCTTCTCGGAAAGAAAGGTACACACCTTCGCAATGATGCCGACGGTGTCCTTACCAACTACGGTGATAATCGCTTTTTTCATATAACCTCCTACTGTCTGCCACCGGAATGCCTGCGCATCCGCGGATCTCAACTTAACTGCATTGACCTGTTCTGTACACGAAATGAATTCCGCACAAAGAACCGGAGCATCTCTGCTCCATGCTTTCTTAATATCTAAGCATTTAAAATAGTAAAACGCAACCGCTTTTCCGCTTCGTTTACGAAAAAAAGCAGGCGCTAAATGCCCATCCCATGGCAATAAATACTAAAAGAGGACAGGGCTGCCCTGTCCTCGATAGTCCGCACTTATAGCGGCCATTCTATGATTTTATATCCAGTACCGTAAAACTTTTTTACCAGTCCTTGACGGAGCCATCGAAATAGCGGAAGGCTGTGTTGCTGCCCCTCTCCTTCGCCGGGTACAATGTCTCCGCCTCATCGGACAGCTCGACGCCTATGCCCGGTGCCTCCGGAATCATCATAAAACCGTCTTCGAACTTCAGTGGCTCCTTCACCATCGCATCCTCTGCGCCATCGATACAGAATCCCGGAAGTTCCTGAATACCAAGATTCGGGATGGCTGCACAGAGCTGTAAGCAGGCGGCCGTCGAAACAGGCCCCAGTGGATTGTGCGGGATGATCTGCACGTCGCTTGCTTCTGCAATCGCCGCAATTTTCTTCGACGCAGTGATACCACCAACCGCGCATACATCCGGACGTACATAGGCTGCTGCGTCACGACGAATCAGCATCTCAAATTCCTTTATATTGATAAAACGCTCACCTGTTGCGATCGGAACCGGCATTCGCGAAGCCACCATCGCCATGGTATCCACATTGTCCGGCGTCACCGGATCCTCGAAGACCATCGGACGGTACTTCGCAACTTCGTTTCCAAACGTAATGGCTTCTGCCGCTGTCATACCACGATGGTTCTCAAGAATCAAATCGAAGCGCGGGCCAACCGCCTCGCGTACACGACGCACTTTCTCAAGCTCATCCTCGATACGACCAGAGTAGAACTCATCGTAACCGTTCGACTGACTCTTCTGCTGCCCATTTATGAAAATTTTCGCTGCATTAAAGCCCATGTCCTGAAGCTCGCGATACTGGTTTACCGTCTCCTCGAGATCCGGCGTATGCTTCATCACAGAAGCGTAGCAACGTACTTTGTTCCGTGTTTTACCACCCAGCAGCTGATATACCGGAACGCCAAGTGCCTTACCTTTGATATCCCAGCAGGCGATGTCGATGGCAGAGATCGCGCTCATGATAACAGAACCGCGGAAGTAAACCGCCCGATAAAGGTTCTGACTAATGTCTTCTGCATTGAACGGATCCTGACCAATCAGATACGGTATGAATTTCCGAATAGCATCCGCCGTAGAACTCAGAAACCCCCAGTTGCCGGCCTCACCAAGACCCGTAATTCCATCATCTGTATCAATTTCTACGAATAAGTAGTGCTTAACAAAACGCAATCTTACATCTGTAATCTTCACTGGTTTTCCTCCCTGCATCAATAGAACGGGAACATCATCGGCAGCATCACGATGGTGACGATCGTCAGGATGATCAGCAGCGGAGTTCCACACTTAAAATAATCCTTCAGCTTGTATCCGCCTGGTCCCATGATCATAATCTGACACGGAGCCGCCATCGGAGTCATGATAGAAATACAGCTTGCTGTCAGGACACCGACGACTGCTGCTCTCGGATCTACGCCGAGTTTTACGCAGGCCGTCGAAACGAGCGGGATAAAAATCGTAACAGTTGCAAGGTTTGACATAACCTGTGTAAGGATGAGCGGGATGATAAAGAACACTGCCATGATAATATACGGGTTTGTCGTATTACCGACGAGCTTCAGCATCCAGTCTGCAACGACATCTCCGGCACCTGTTTTTGCGATGGCATCCGACAGAGCAAGTACTCCTGCAAAAAGATAAACGGTTGGCTGATGAATAGAAGCGAGTGCTTCCTTCTCGTTCATGATACCAGTGAGCACGAGTACGATCGCGCCAATGGAGGCGGATATGAACATCTTTACGCCGATGGTCTTCTCCAGCAGCATGCAGGCAATGGTAGCAAGAATGATGAAGATGGCAAGCTTTTCCTTCTGCGGAGTCAGCTTCGTGGCTGTATCCTTTGCCTTCAGATTGTCTTCAAACTCCGTATTATCATGATCCGGCATAAGACGATAGCCGATAAAAATCATATACAGTACAGAAATGATAATCAGCGGAACACGCGCAATCGTGAAATCCCAGATGGTCAGTGGCGTCGTCGCGCCAGCCTTCATCATAACATCGCTCCATGCCATATTTGCAGAGCCCTGTCCGAGGAAGGTAGAGGCTGTGGCGATATTCGCAACTGCCATCGCCGGATACAGGAGCTTCGAACGGCTGACACCGATTTCATTCGCGATGCCGACCAGCAGAGGAATCATGATTGCTGCAGTTGCAGTCGCACTGGTCAGGGTAGCAAGGAACCCCGCGACGAGGGTGGCAATCAAAATCAGCATCTTCGGATTATCCTTATACTTCTTAACCAGATTCTGGGCCCGGTCAAGCAGGCTTGTTTTGGTGATGGCCGCACCGATCACAAACATCGCAACGAACATAACGACGTTTGTGTTCGTGAAACCGGCGAAAGCCTCGGCCGGCTTCATCACGCCGGTCATGATAAGAGAAATCATAATGCCTGCGGAGATGATGGAAAATGAGATTTTACCCGACAGGAATGCGATGATGGTACATGCAAGAATAATCAGTGTTATTTCTAACGGTGTCATAAGAATACGCTCCTTCATAAAGAAATACTTTTGTAACTGTCTCTATGATAGCGATTGCAAAAAGAGTTGTAAAACTCCTTGTTTTCACGTTTTGTCAACTATTATTCCATATCCATAGTTTTAAAAATGCATCCGCGAAGGATGCATTTTATGCATGTCACTTTATATATTTTCTGCAGATATCTGCCATACTCTCAATTTCACTTTTCAACATCGAATCTGCCGGATAGCTCAGTGTCAGTGGCAATGTTGCCGGCGCTTCACCGAAAGAAAACAGATGAATTTTCTTTCGGAACGAGTTATTCAGCACCATCGTGTCAACTGTCACCATACTCGCATCTGTATTTTCGATACAGGTCAGACCTGATCGTGTCGACATCACCTGATATGCGTAGGATGGGTGTATCCCATTTGCCTCGAGAATCTTATCAGTTCGTTCCTGATACACGGAGCCGTTGCGAAGACCAACCATCGGAACGTCTGCAAGCAGCGCTGAGTCGATCCATGGATATGAAAACCCCTCTTTTTCTACGGCCAACCGCTGAAACACTTCCGGATGTGCCGTCGCAATAACAAACTGTCCTTCCTTAATCACTTGCGATTCAATACCATCTTCATGCAGATCTCCCATCGAAAGCACCATATCGATCTGCTTCTGACGAAGTTTCTGGTAAAACATATTCAGTGTACTTTCATTTACATACAGTCGCACTCCCGGAAGCTGCTTCTCAAACGCCGGCATGATATCACGAAATAAAGCTTCTATAAAGCTCGCCTGAATCCCAATCTGAAGTATGCCCCTGGTCAGATTCGCATAAGCCAGCATCTCATCATCGAGTTTCCGTTCAATCAGCTGAATTTCCTTCAGGCGGGTGATATAGTGCTCTCCTGCCGTCGTCGGTACAAATTCCTTTCCCACGCGGTGAAACAGCGGGAGTCCCAGTTCCCTCTCCTTACTGATAATATACTTTGACAGAGCCGATGGCGTTATGAAGAGATTCTCTGCTGCCTTCGTGATTCCGCGGCAGCGCGCAACCTCCAGGATGTATTCGATGCTTTTATCCATTCCTGATCCCCCTATGTTCACGGGCTGCCCCATGAAGAATTTCTTACGAAAGTCTTAAGTCGACCGTAAGGGGTCAGACCCCATTACGAAATTCTTAAGATGACCGATCGCACTACGCGTAGCTCAGACCTCGTTCGGGCTCCCGGTCTTCTTCAGACACCGGGTATGGCCCTGGCCAATGTCTACAGTTCAATGATGTCCGAGATGTGGTCGCGATGCGCGACGCTGATGTCGAAGTCGCCGGCGTGGTAGGCAGAGTCCGAAGTGTCGATCTCCTGCTGTACGGTTTTCAGTGCGAGCTCCGGGAGGTTGTTCTCCTTACTGAGATGGCCGAGGAAGACGTGCTTCACGTGCGGGTTCAGGATGCGGTCGATGAGGTGCCCGGAGCTTTCGTTACTGAGGTGGCCGTGGTCACTCAGGATTCGGCGCTTCAGCGACATCGGGTACGGGCCCGTGCTCAGCATACGGACGTCGTGGTTCGCCTCGATCACCATGGCATCGAGATCTTCCAGATGGGATACGATGTAATCGTCGTAGTGCCCCATGTCGGTGGCGACAGCGACACGCTTATCATCCGCCTCGAAGCGATAGCCGACCGGTTCGGCGGCATCATGATCAATGGAAAATGGCGTCACACAGAGGTCGCCGATGGTGGTCACGGAATCCGGAAGGATCGGCTGCAGCAGATCCGTCGCAAAATCACCGAGGGTCGGATTCAGCTTTACCTCGCGGAGCGTGCCCAGCGTGCCGTAGATCGGGATCTGGTATTTACGGGAAATCGTGCCGACAGCACGGATATGGTCGATATGCTCGTGGGTCAGAAAAATCGCCTGCACATCCGAGAGGTCCAGGTCCAGCGCATGAAGGCCCTGGTTGACGGCCTTCATCGTGACGCCGACATCGACGAGAACATGTGTGTGATCCGTGCCTATGTAGCTGCTGTTTCCGCTGGAACCACTGGCGATACTCGTAAATCTCATAAAACTGCTTCTATCCTTCCTTTGGGTTTCAAAACGAATCCGGACATGGTGGGCGCGGCCCACTCAATGCAAATGACAGAACCCGGTGAAATGTCCGTGGCCGCTATGACAGTCTCTGTCTATCTGCCACGGACATTTCGCCGGAACCTGTTCTTTGCATTCGCAAGCCTTGCGCCCGCCATGCGCCGGATTCGCCGTTACGTTTCATATTACTCTTCGTGCAAATGTTCCCTGATCGTCGTTCCTGTCTCTTCCCGGCTGCCGGAGTTATCGATGACGAAATCAGCCATGGCGGCGTAGTCGTCATCCGGAATCTGGGCGTGAATCATCGCGCGGGCTTTCTCCTCGGAGTAGCCGCGGGTTTCCATGAGGCGGGCGATGCGCACGGCTTCTTCCGTATAGACGAACCATACCTCATCGCAGAGCTCCACGAAATGAGCGGTCGGAAGGGCCGTTTCGACGACGATGTCCGCCCTGCTCTTCCGTGCCGCGCGCACCTGCGCATCGACGTATTTCCAGACCGCCGGGTGGACGATATGGTCGACCGCGGCACGCGTCTTCGCATTTCCCGCACCGTAGATTCTCGATGCGAAGACCGTCAGATCGACGCTGCCGTCGGCCCGCTCGATATCCGTGCCGAGCAGCGCCTTCAGCGCCTCAAACACCGGATGCCCATGCACGTAAAACGACTTCGCGATGTCGTCCGTCCGGTACGCTGTAAACTGATATTCCTGCGTGAGAACGTCCAGCACGCTGGATTTCCCCGCGCCGACGCCTCCGATCACACCGACGATCATTGATTTTCCTTTCCCGCCATCGACTTCCAGTCCGTCCACGAAAGGGCGGCCTCCGCCCAGTCCCGTGCCTGCTTCTCCTCGTTCAGCCAGGCGAGGCCCTCCATGACGCCATCCTCCGAGAAGACAAACTCACGGAAGGTCTTGTGCTCATCCGGCGTAAAGTCGAAGCTGTACGGCTCCGGCCACACCCAGACACCGAGCGTGTAGCGATCCTTCGTCGGGTTCATGATCGTCTCCCCGGTCTTCTTATTGACCGGATACTCCGCCTCCCCCGCCTCGATCTTCTGAAGTAGCTCCGTATCCGGCTCCGTATACGTCACCTTACTCATCCGAAAACGCATCCCCTCCGAAGAACCGGCAAAAGGCTCCATCTTCAAGAAACCGATATGCATTATGTCAGTAGATTTAAGTTCTTTCATATTTCATCCTTAACAGTTACCGTTCAGGCAAGTGTCCAGGAGGACCGGTCTCGGAGTACTGTGTATCCGTTGCCGGCCCTCCGGGGCACTTGCAGCACTATAATTCTTAATGTGCTAATTCCCAGTTCATCCCCACATTCGCGTCGGCGACGAGCTCGACGGCGAGGTCGACGGCGTGCTGCATCTTATCGATGAGGAGGGCCTTCACGACCTCCTGCTCCGCGACCGGTGCTTCGATCAGAAGCTCATCGTGCACCTGGAGCACGATGCGGGACGCATAGCCACCCGCACGAAGCGCGCGGTTCACCTCGTTCATCGCCTTCTTCATGATGTCGGCGGCACTGCCCTGGATCGGGGAGTTCATCGCGACACGCTCACTGAAGCTGCGGCGCATGAAGTTCGAGGCATTGATGTCCGGCACCGGACGGCGACGCCCGAAGATCGTCTTCACATAGCCGTGCTCGTGCGCAAACGCCACCTCCCCATCGAGGTACTTCTTGACATCCGGATACGCCGCGAAATACCGCTCGATGTACTCCTTCGCCTCGCTTCGGCTGATGCTGAGACCCTCGCTGAGCCCGAAGGCCGAGATCCCGTAGACGATACCGAAGTTGACCGCCTTCGCGTTCCGACGCAGCTCCGGCGTCACCTCCTCGAGCGGCACATGGAAGACCTGCGAGGCCGTCACGGCATGAATATCGCTGGCATCCTTATACGCTGCGATCAGCTTTGCATCGCCCGAGAGCGACGCGAGGATACGGAGCTCGACCTGCGAATAGTCGGCGTCGATGAAGACGCAGCCCGGCTTCGGCACGAAAACGGTCCGGAAACGGCGGCCCAGCTCCGTCCGCACCGGGATGTTCTGCAGGTTCGGATTCGTCGACGAGATGCGCCCCGTCGCGGTCACCATCTGATTGAACTCCCCATGGATGCGGCCATCCGCCTGAATATAGTTCAGAAGCCCCTCCGCATAGGTCGAGTTCAGCTTCGTAAGCGTACGGTAATTCAGGATATCCGCCACGATCTCGTGGTCCTCGGCGAGCTTCTCAAGCACATCCGCCGCGGTCGAGTAGCCGGACTTCGTCTTCTTACCGCCCTTCATGCCGAGCTTCCCGAACAGGATCTCCCCGAGCTGCTTCGGCGAGTTGATGTTGAATTCCTCGCCCGCCTCCGCGTAGATCCGCGCCTGCAGCGCCTCGATCCCGGCCCGAAGCTCGACGCCATAGTCGACGAGCGCCTGCTTATCAACCAGAATACCGGCCCGCTGCATGTCGTACAGTGTATACACGAGCGGCATCTCGATCTCCTCATAGAGCGTCCGCTCCTCGAGCTCCTCCAGCTTCGCGAAGATCTTCTTCGCACTGCGGAGCGCCACGATCGCGCTGTACGCCGCCATGGTGCACGCCACCGGATCCGCACAGCTGCCGTCGGCGTCCGTGTTGAAGCCCGCCACCTGCGCGCCGTCGCCTGCATTGGCCTCGTCGTCCGTAAACGGATTCGGACAATGCGGACGGTCCTTCAGATCGTCACGGAGCTCCTTCTCCGATGGCAGCGTGAGGCCCATGAAATCGCGGGCGAGGTCCTCGTAGCTGTAGCTGTCCTTCAGCGGATTGATGACGTAGGCCGCGAGCGCGAGGTCATAGACGTGGCTCTCCGGCGCGAAGGCACAGTGATAGAGCGCCTGCTTCAGGTTCATAGTGTAGAGCCGAACGCCCTCCTTCCCAGCCAGCGCCTGCAGCTCCGTCTGCCAGTCGAAGCCGTAGAAATGGTAGCTGCGGTCACCGTCGAGTGCGAAGTAGAGCTCCTCCCCGGCGATGGCGAAGCCGGCCCGGCCCTCACTCGCCGCGTCCCGGAAGGCGATGCGCGCCATATACGGGTCGTCGACCTCCTTGAGGCCCGAGAGATCCAGCTTCTGCTCCGCCGCGAGGTCGAGGCTCGACACATCGAAGCGCTTCAGGAGCGACTTCAGCTCCAGCCGCTTCACAAACTCGAAGGAGTCTGCATTGAACATGTTCTCGACGCGGGCGTCATCATAATCGAAGTCGATCGGGGCGTCAATGCAGATGGTCGCAAGGGTCTTCGACAGCGCGGCACTCTCCCACTCATCGATCAGCATCTGCGCGGCCTTCGGCTTCCGCGGCACCTTGAACTCCGGGTCCCCGGCAAGTGCTGCCTCGTGCGCGGCTTCGATGGTATGGTACTTCGTGATGATCCACTCCGCGGACTTCGGACCGAGGCCCGGCACGCCCGGGATGTTATCGGAGGTGTCGCCCATCAGTGCCTTCAGGTCGATGAACTCGAGCGGCGTCACGCCCCACTCCTTCTTCACATCGTCCGGATAGTAATTATAGACCGTCGTCACGCCCTTCGCCGTCTTCGGCAGACAGATCTTGATCTTCTCATCCGCGAGTTGCAGGAGGTCGCGGTCACCGGAGACGATCGTCACCTCCACGCCCTCCTTCTGGCAGCGCTTCGCGATGGTACCGAGGAGGTCATCCGCCTCGTAGCCACCCTTCATGAGGAGCGGAATGTGCATCGAACGCAGCACCTCCTGCATCAGCGGAATCTGCTCGTGCAGCTCCGGCGGCATCGGCTTCCGCGTCCCCTTGTAGGCATCAAACATCTTGTGGCGGAAGGTCGGCTCATGCACATCGAAGGCCACCGCCAGATGATCCGCCTGCTCCTGATCCAGCACCTTCAGAAGGATATTCAGGAAACCATAGACCGCGTTCGTATGCAGCCCCTGCGAATTCGTCAGCTCCGGGATCCCGTAAAACGCACGGGACATGATGCTGTGTCCATCGATCAGTAAAATCTTATCTGTCAACTCTCTTCCTCCTCAAACGATCGAAACCATATACCATTCACATCCGATACGATCAGAACCGGACGCTGTCATAGGCGGCTGTCGATATCCGACAGCCACAAAGCACCTGCTACAGAAGCCAGATCCGAAGCTGCAGAAGCAGCGTCACCAGTACTGCCCAGAACACCACCGAATCCGCCGCCATCCGGATGATCCGGATCGCGTGGATGCGGAACAGATAAAAGCGCGTATCCATCAGCTGTCGCCGGAAGGACCCGTCGATGTTCAGATTCGAATCATCCACCGCATCCAGCTTCTGCACACCACTGTAGACCATATGCGTGATCCGCAGCTCCTCCATGCACTCATCGCACTCCGAAATATGCTCCATAAACTCCTGCAGCTTCTCATCCGACAGCTTGTTATTCAGATAATCGTAAATGCACTTCCGTGCTTCCAGACAGGTCATAATCGACTTGAAAACCTCGCAATTATATGCTAAATTCTGTGTGTTGTCCTCGCGTAACACAGGACTCGCCGCCATGGCGGAATGGCAGACGCGTCAGACTCAAAATCTGATAATGGTAACATTGTGTGGGTTCAAGTCCCACTGGCGGCATCGAGCTCGGACCTTTGGTCCGGGCTCGATGTTGTTTAAGCCATCCCATTAAAAGTATCCTTAGTTTAGAATATCCACATCGATTAATCAAGAAGAGCATTTGAGCCATATGTATGCAAATCCCGGAGGACAGCCACCGGAAGCCATACGGAGAGGACGTGAAAAAGCAAAATTGTCCCCCTTAGAACCAGTTGGAGAATTTTTCCTTAGCACTCTCTGCAACACTGAGTTTTCATAAAGAAAACTCAGTCGTTTGCAGAGAGCCTACTGGTTCTTAGGGGGACAATTTTAGACTTTTTCCGTCCTCGCAGTACTGTGCTTTCGGCGGCTGCCCTCCGGGCACCGCAACCAGGCTGCTATTTACTTCGTACCGAAGATACGGTCGCCGGCGTCGCCCAGTCCCGGGCAGATGTATGCGTTCTCGTTCAGGCAACGGTCGAGGTTTCCGACGTAGATCTGTACATCCGGATGTGCCTCGGCGAGGCGCTTCACGCCCTCCGGTGCCGCGATGATGCAGATGAACTTGATCTTCTTGCCGCCGTGCTTCTTGATCTGGTCGATGGCATCGACAGCGGAGCCACCGGTCGCCAGCATTGGATCACAAACGACGATCTGACGCTCCTCGATCGGGTTCGGCAGCTTGCAGAAGTACTCGACCGGCTGATGCGTGGTCTCATCACGATACATGCCGATGTGGCCGATCTTTGCGCTCGGAACGAGTGCGGTCAGGCCGGATACCATGCCGAGGCCGGCACGAAGGATCGGCACGATGGCGAGCTTACGACCAGCCAGCATCTCGACCTCAGCGGTCTCGATCGGGGTTTCGAGCTCGACGGTCTTCGTCGGCAGATCGGACAGCGCCTCGAAGCCCATCAGCATCGCGATCTCCTCGACGAGCTGACGGAACTCGTTGGTTCCGGTGTGCTTATCACGCAGAAGGGAAATCTTGTGTGTAAGCAGCGGGTGGTGCATGATGTGTACATTTGCTCCGAAATTATTTTCCATGATAAACTCCTTTGATATGTGTTCCGGCATCCGCCGGTAGATAACGAATCAGTGCTTCGCGACGATTTCCACCTCGCCCTTCGACTTGTAGATGCTGTTCGCATCCACGCAGCCGCGTACGGAGCTCAGCGGATAGACGTTCGTGTTGCGGCCGATGACGGTGCCCGGGTTCAGGATGGAACCGCAGCCCACCTCGACATGGTCGCTCAGCATCGCGCCGAATTTCTTTAAGCCGGTCTCGATGTCGCCGTCCTCGGTGTGCACCACGACGAGCTTCTTGTCTGACTTCACGTTCGAGGTCAGGGACGCAGCGCCCATGTGGGACTTATAGCCGAGGATCGAATCCCCGACATAATTATAGTGCGGAACCTGCACATTGTCGAAGATCACGACGTTTTTCAGCTCGCAGCTGTTGCCGATGACGCAGTGCTTTCCGACCATGATGTTGCCGCGCAGGAATGCACACTGCCGCACCTCGGTCTCCGGCCCGATGATGATATACTCCGCGAGGTACGCGGACTCAAATACCGTCGCACTCTTATGTACCCAGACGTGCGGCTTCACCTCGTCATACTCGTCCTTCGGAAGCGTCGGACCGTACGCCGCGATAAAATCGTGGATCTTCGAAAGCGCCTCCCACGGATAGGTGAGGCCCTCGAAAATCGCCCCTGCCTCCGTATACTGGAGGTCATACATCGCCGCAATCGTTACATCTTCTTTTTTCATATTTTCTTCTTTCTTTTATTATAATGCCCGGATCCTCTCCGTCCGGCTGCGGACGAAGTCCTCGAGCTTCTCCATGTACTCGGCCTCGGTGATCGTACCATCCGCCACCTCCGACAGCCCCATCTCCCAGGAGGCGGTCAGCTTCGGATTCAGCAGATGCGGCACCGAAATCTTCACATAATACGCGATGTACTCACCGAGCTTTGTCGGCGACAGCACCTGCGTCTTCTTCTGCAACGCGATATATTTGTTATCCACGAGCTTCGTCAGAATGCCCGCACGCGTCGCACTGGTGCCGATGCCCGCGCCCTTGATCTGCGCCCGCAGCTCCTCATCCTCGATGAGGTTGCCGGCGTTCTCCATCGCGAGGATCATCGATCCGGAGGTATAGCGCTTCGGCGGCGCGGTCTCGCCCTCCTTCACGCGGAGCGTCTCGAGCTGCAGCTTCTGCCCCTTCCGAAGCTTCAGCAGTGCCTCGCTCAGACTTCGGTTGTCCCCCTCATCTTCGCTCTCTCCACTGTTCCCTGCGCCAATGCTTCCGTCCGCAGACATCGTCGCGACGCCGTTCGGTCCCGCTGCCGAAGCAGCCATGGTCGAGGCATCCGACGTCGTGGCGCCTGCATTGGCCGGATCTGCTGCCGGGGACGTGCCACCGAGGGCGGCACTCCGGCGCACGTCGGCGACCTTCAGATAGCCCTCTTCCTTCAGGGCACGGGAGCTCACGCTGAAGGTCTCGCCCTGGCAGTCGATCGTCAGCGCGATGCGCTCGTAGATCGCCGGCGGGAAGAAAATCGAGAGGAATCGACGGCAGATGAGCTCGTACACCTTCTTCGAGAGCGGCTTCAGCGACTGGTACTCGCGCTGGCCCTGACCGGTCGGAATGATCGCGTAGTGGTCGGCGATCTTCTTATCGTCGACGTAACGGGTTTTCGCGATGGTTTTAAAGCTGCCGGATGACAGGATCTCCTGCGCCTGCGGAGCCACCGGCGCGTAGTTCGCGATGCCGCGGATGTTCTTCTCGATCTCCTTCGATACGGCGGTCGAAAGCACACGCGCATCGGTACGCGGGTAGGTGGTCAGCTTCTTCTCGTAGAGCTCCTGCGCGATGGCGAGGGTCTCATCCGGGCTGATCTTGAACATCTTTGCGCAGTCGTTCTGCAGCTCCGCGAGGTTATAGAGCAGCGGCGGATTCTTCGTTTCCTTCTTCTTCGTAACAGCGGTCACGGTCGCCTCACACGGAAACGGCATGAAGCTCTTCATGAACTCCGCAGCGCGCTCCGGCTTCAGGAAGCCCTTGCCGTCGTAGATGTCCGTCGGACTGTAGCGCGGCGACTGCTCCGACGGCTTCCAGTCCGCACTCAGTTTCGCACCCTCCCCGAGGGCGAAATCCCCGAGGATGCGGTAGAAGGTCGTCTTCTGGAAGGCCCGGATCTCCTGCTCGCGCTTGACGATCATGCCGAGGACACAGGTCATGACGCGGCCGACGGCCACGGTCATCTTCTCCTCCGGCTTCATGCCGAGCTGCTGCTTGATCCGGTAGCGGTACTTGAGCGACAGCGCGCGGCTGAAGTTGATGCCCATGAGGTAGTCCTCCTTCGCGCGGCTGAACGCCGCTGCGGACAGGTGGTCATACTCGCTGTCGAGCTTCGCCTCGCGGATGCCGCGGAGGATTTCCTCGTTCGTCTGGGAATCGATCCAGACACGACGGCGCTCCTTCTCCTTCGGCACCTCCGCCATCATATCGACGAGCCGGTAGATGTACTCTCCCTCGCGGGCACTATCGGTGCAGATATAGATGGTTTCGACGTCCGGACGGTTCAGCTGCTTCGCGACGACCGCGAACTGCTTCGCCGTGCCCTTACTGACCTCATATTTCCATTCGTCCGCCTTTGGGATGAACGGGAGCGTGTCGAAGCTCCACTTCTGAAACTTCTCATCGTACGCCGCCGGATAGCTGAGCTGTACAAGGTGACCCACGCACCAGGTCACCACATAATCTTCATTTTCCAGGAAGCCGTCGCCGCGCCGGACGTTTTTCATGCCGAGCGCCTGCGCGAACTGCTGCGCCACCGACGGCTTCTCTGCGATAAATAATTTCTTCAATTCGCCTCCCACTGATCCATGTACGAGCGCCGCCCGTGGATGTCCTGTGGGTGCTTCGAAAAGAAGTACTTCTGTTTACTGAAGCTCCCACTTGTAAATCGTCGTTGTGTCGTATTCCTCGCCGGCCTTCACGATGCTGGTCGGCCACTCCGGCTTGTGCAGGCAGTCCGGATAGTGCTGGGTCTCGAAGCAGTACGCGTAGCGTGGGCCGAAATGCGCACCGTTCTTGCCCTCGAAATCACCGTTCATGAAGTTTGCGGTATAGAACTGCATGCCCTCGAGATCGGTATAGACGGACATTCGGATGCCGGACTCCTCCGCATACGCAGAGGCGACGAGACGTACGTCCCCGTCGTAGTCATTGAGCACCCAGTTGTGATCGAAGCCGTTTGCAAACTTCAGCTGATCGAAGTCCGCGTTGATGTCGCGCGCGATCACCTTCTCGGTGGTGAAATCCATTGGGGTGCCGGCCACCGGCTCGATGCGACCGTACGGAATCGAAATCTCGCTGGCTGGTGTATAAGCGTCTGCATTGATCCAGACACGCTGATTCATCGCGTCGCCGCTGTCGTAGCCGTTGAGGTTAAAGTACGCGTGGTTCGTCATGTTGAAGACGGTGTCCTGGTCGGCGGTCGCCTGATAGTGGATCTCGAGCGCGTCGTCCTCGGTCAGGGTATAGGTCACGGCCACCTCAGCGTTGCCTGGGAAGCCCTGATCGCCGTCCGGGGAATGCAGCGAGAAGATCACGTAGCTGCCGAGACCGGCATCCGCATAATCCGCGTCCCAGATGCGGCTCCGCCAGTAATCCGGACCGGAATGCAGGTTGTTGGCGCCGTTGTCATTGACGGCGAGCGCATAATGCTTTCCACCCAGCTCGAAGCCCGCCTGACTGATACGGTTCGCGTTGCGGCCCACCGGCTCGCCCATGTGACCCGGATTCGCAAGCAGAAGCTCCGTCTGGTCGACGCCCAGCACTACATCCCGCATGTTTCCGTCCTTATCGCGCACCAGCATCGTAAGCCAGGTACCACCGAGGTTCGTAAAGCTCGCCTCCGTACCATGCTGATTCGTAATCGTATATCGCTTCACCTCACGGCCATCCTTCAGTGTACCAAGCACTGATTCTCTCACTGACATCGCATGTTCCTCCCATCGAAGATGCACTATAGAAAATGCAGGGCAGATATTCATCGCTGATCACCATCACTCTCTCCGTACCCTTCCAGAGGGTCCAGGACGATCAAGCGTGTCATCGGCACTGCCCATAAACTGCAAGTATTATACTCTATTTTCAGGCTCGTTTCTACCAGAGAAACGAGCTGCTCAGGAGTCCCTTTTCTCGCGCGAATCTTAAGAATTTCGTAATGGGGTCTGACCCCATTAAATTTTTCTAAACAGAATCTAAACAATAAGTTTATGGGGTCAGACCCCATAAACTCAAAAAGGCTCCGCATGACGCGGAGCCTTCAGCTGAATGATTATTTCTTTGTGATGTAGCCCTTCTTTGCGAGGTACTCGGCTGCTTCTACGCCGCCGCCGGCAGCACCACGGAGGGTGTTGTGGCTGAGACCGACGAACTTCCAGTCATAGATGGAGTCCTCACGGAGACGGCCGATGGAGATGCCCATGCCGTTCTCGTAATTCACATCGAGGGAAACCTGTGGACGGTCGTCCTCCTCGAGGTACTGGATGAACTGCTTCGGTGCGGACGGAAGCTCGAGCTCCTGCGGCTCACCGCGATAACTGCGGAGTGCCTCGACGAGTTCTTCCTTCGTCGGCTTCTTATGGAACTTGACGAAGACCGTCGCGGTGTGACCGTTCAGAATCGGTACACGGATGCACTGTGCAGAGATCTTCAGGCCATCGATGAGATCGATATGATCCCCCTCGAGGCTGCCGAGTACGCGAAGCGGCTCCTTCTCGGACTTCTCTTCCTCACCACCGATGTACGGGATGATGTTGTGCTCCATCTCCGGCCAGGACTCGAAGTTCTTGCCGGCACCGGAAATCGCCTGGTAGGTGGAAACGATCACCTCATACGGCTCGAACTGCATCCATGCAGCGAGGGCCGGCGTGTAGGACTGGATCGAGCAGTTCGGCTTCACGGCGATGAAACCACGGGTGGTGCCGAGACGCTTCTTCTGTGCCTCGATGAGCTGATAGTGATCCGGGTTGATCTCCGGAACGACCATCGGTACATCTGTCGTCCAGCGGTGTGCAGAGTTGTTGGAAACGACCGGGGTCTCCGCCTTCGCATACGCTTCCTCGATGGCCTTGATCTCGTCCTTCTTCATATCCACTGCGGAAAATACGAAGTCGACATCCTTCGCAACCTCTTCTACCTTCGAAACGTCCTGGACGATCATGTCCTTCACTTCCTCCGGCATCGGAATATCCAGCTTCCACTTGCCTTCTACGGCCTCTGCATAAGTCTTACCTGCAGATCTCGGGGACGCTGCAAGCGTCGTCAGCTCGAACCAAGGATGATTTACAAGCAATGTAATAAAACGCTGGCCAACCATTCCAGTCGCACCAAGAACACCAACCTTTAACTTTTCCATTTCAGTCTCCTCAACACTTTTAATGCGCTTTGATAGATACGTATATGTTTCCGTATTGTATTACTTTTAACTGCGAGTGGCAATATAACAATTTCGAATAATAATATTAACCTTCACCCGAAGGTGACATTATTCTTTAAAAATCCTTCAACATCCGGGTTTTTGGGACACAAAAAATCGGAAAGCATTCTGATCAATGCAGGCTCTCCGACGTCTTCATCACTACCTAGGGCAAGATACTCACGGATGTTGATGATCGTATAATCATCTCTGACCGCCACTCGTTCTCTTCCTCGCTTCCATGAATTTTCTGAGGTCCGCTTCACCTTTAATCTGTTTTACAGAAAGCTGATGACGTACTGGGCGATTATTAGCAGACTTCTCGATTGCTTCAACAAAGCTCTCTACCTGCTTTTCCCCAGATATAACAAAACTCTTCGTAATACTTGAAGTTGCCATACAACCACCTCCTTATCATATGTATCGATAGCACAAACTGTAAAACTATCTTGTGTATATAATACTAATACAAAAACATTTGTTTTGCAATGCTAATAGTATTTTAATTTTAATAAGCTCCCCTAACTGCGTAACAGTTCAGCCGGGGTGATTTGGTAAACTGGATCATTTTCAAGGTGTCTTTACTCTTCCTGCTTTACTCTTCCTTGGTGCCATTAGTTTGAGGCTGCCACTCAGTGTTTTTCACAAATCTACTTTATCTCGTTCGTATGCCATTAGGATTTTTCACAGTTTCCTCTCCTGGCGAGTCTATGACATTAAGTCCTGTCCTTCTCGCCTTTTATTATCCGAGTGAAATCTCGATTTTTGACGCAATACCGCCCTTTTTTGAAGCAGTGACTTTATATCTGCCTCCGCTTTTCTTCTGCAAACGCCCTTTGGCCGTGCCTTGACGCCACATACTTAATGTCACAGCTTCGTATATTTCCCCATCTGTGAAATAATCTAATGGCACAGCTCTCTGAAATTAATGATTTGTAAAAGTCACTTAATGGCACGGATCTTGAAAACGCCCCGTTTGTTACAAACTCCAGAAAATATAATGGCATCACTCTTTGAAATCGCTTCTTTGCGAAAATCGAACTCAAATGGGCGTCGATTTTTTGTTTGCCTGCTTGGGGCGGGGCCGATATGTAAGCAGGTAAAAGATGTTCACTGGGGTGGGCAGGCAAACAAAAAGAGACGCCTGGTATGGACGCCTCTCTTAAAAACGCAGCTGGATAGAATCTGGTGTTACAGGGTGTATGGTCATCTCTGACCGCCACTCGTTCTCTTCCTCGCTTCCATAAATTTTCTAATGTCTTCTATCAATGTTTCGTGCCTTTTCCGGCGCGGCCGGCGAGCTTCAGGCGGTTGAGGCTGAGCGGCTTCTTCCGGTAGGTAATCTCCACCGGCTCGGTGCCGAGGAGGTAGAAGTGCTCGAGGGTGTCGCACTTGCCGAGCTTGATGCCGATGACGCCCTTGCTGTTCTTCTTCTGGAGCGGGATGTCGCTCAGCGAGCAGCGGAGGAAGTAGCCGTCATGCGTCTCGAAGACGATGTCGGTTTCGTAGGCCATCTCGCGGATCTCGATCAGCCGATCGCCCTCGCCCAGCTTCGTCGCAGCGACGAGCTTGTTCGCAGTCTCGAATTCCGAGGTCTCGACGAGCTTCACCATCGCGTCTCTCGTCGCGAAGATCAGGGTCTTCCCGGCCAGGGCGGACTTCACATTGGCATAGATAATCTCTTCCTGGTTCGCGTTGTACTTACTGATATTGTCGATCGGTATGCCCTTGTCCTTGAACTTTCCGAGCGGCACATCCTGGCACTTGATCTGGTGCATGTTGCCCTTATCGGTGAACAGCAACACCCGGTCCGTGTTCTTGCACTTCAGCACGAAACGGTTCTCCGACTCGACAGCCTCCTGGTTCCGCTGGTAGGTCGCCTCATCCATGAGCTTACAGTAGCCGAACTTGTCCTGGATGTAGTAGCAACTGATCTCCTGCACCTCGTTCTCGTTGAAGACGGCTTCCTTACCATCCTCGAGTACGGTGCGCCGCGGCACGGCATACGCGGCCTTGATCATCATGAGGTCCTCGGACAGCACCTCGTTCATGCGCTCGCGGCTGCCCAGGATCCCGCGGTACTCCTTGATGTTCCGCAGGGTCTCGGCATGCTGCTTCTTCAGCTCGATCAGCTCGAGACCGATGAGCTTGCTGAGACGCATATCGAGGATGGCCTGTGCCTGCCGCTCCGTGAAGTGAAAGGTCTCGATCGTCGACACAAACTCGCGGTCCCGCTCACGGAACTTGATGCCCGCGATCTCACCGCTCATGAGTGCCTGCTTCGCATCGGCCTGGTTCTTCGAGTTCCGGAGGAGGGCAATGATGGCGTCGATCAGGTCGACGGCCTTGATGAGACCATCCTGGATCTCTTTACGTGCGAGCTCCTTCTCGAGCAGGTTCTGGTACTTGTTCGTGAGGATCTCGTACTGGAACTTGAGATAGGCCTTCAGGATGCCCCGGAGCGTCATGGTCTCCGGTCGCCCCTCGTGGATGGCCAGCATGTTCACGCCGAAGGTATCCTCGAGTCTCGTTTTCTTATACAGTATATTCTGAATGCGCTCGATGTCCGCACCGGTCTTCAGCTCTAGCACGATGCGGATGCCGTTTTTGTCGGACTGGTTCGAGATATCGACGATCTCCGGGAGGATCTTATCCTCGACGAGCTGGGCGACATCCTGCATGAACTTCATGATGCCCTGGCCGATCATCGTGTACGGAATCTCGGTCACGACGAGCTTATCACGGTCGGAACGGCCCTCCTTCTTCTCAAACTGCAGCTTGCCGCGGAGCTTGAGGCGGCCCGTACCACTGCGGTAGATGTCGACGAGCTCAGACTTATTGGCGATGATGCCGCCGGTCGGGAAATCTGGTCCCTTCAGGTACTGCATCATGTCCGCGGTCTCCATCGCCGGGTTGCGCAGGTACGCGAGGATGAGATCGATGATCTCACCGAGATTGTGGCTCGGGGTGGAGGTCGTCATGCCGACTGCGATACCCTCGGAGCCGTTCAGCAGGAAGTACGGGATACGTGCCGGCAGCACCACCGGCTCCCGCAGGGTCTCATCGTAGTTCGGCTGAAACGGCACCATCGTATCAAGGTCCGCCAGCATACAGTCATCCGTGAACTTCTCGAGCTTCGCCTCGGTGTATCGCGGTGCGGCTGCGGAGTCGCCCTCGATCGAACCGAAGTTACCCTGGCCATGCACCACCGGCTGCATACGCTTGAAATCCTGTGCCATGACGACCAGGGTGTCGTAAATCGAAGCATCACCGTGCGGATGGTACTTACCCATCGTATCACCACAGATACGTGCCGACTTATAGGTCGGGCGATCGTGGTTTGCATGCAGCTCGTTCATATCATAGAGCACACGCCGCTGTACCGGCTTCAGTCCGTCACGGATGTCCGGCACCGCACGCGAGGTGATGACACTCATCGAGTAATCGAGGTAGGATTTCTGCATCTCCTCGGAAAATTCAGTTGTTAAAATCTGTTCAGCCATGTTTTTCCTTTGCTTAACGTTATAAGGAGACAATGCCATTGGATGCGCCTACGGCGCGGGCATTGTCGTTTGATTTTGCCGCAATGGCGGCAAAACGGCCTCGCCGCCCGGGGGCATCACACAGGGGCCCGCCCCTTCGGGGCACCCTATGTGATCATGAATCAATCACCGCTTCGTTTGCGTGGTCGTGGATGAAGTCGCGGCGCGGTCCTACGTCGGAGCCCATCAGCATTGACGTCACCTCGGAGGCCATGCGGCCGTCCTCGATCTCCACGCGCTTCAGCACGCGGTTTTCCGGGTTCAGGGTCGTCTCCCAGAGCTGCTCCGGGTTCATCTCACCGAGACCCTTGAAGCGCTTCAGGTCATAGGAGCCGGCCTTGTGCTTCTTCTGATACTTCGTGAGCGCCGCCTCGTCATAGAGGTACTCGGACGCTTCCTTCTTGCTGTGCGGGATTGCCTGGTAGAGCGGCGGCATCGACACGTAGACATGTCCCTCGCGGATGAGGTCCGGCATAAAACGGTACAGGAAGGTCAGCAGCAGGGTGTCGATGTGCGAACCGTCGACGTCGGCATCCGTCATCAGGATGATCTTGTTGTAGCGCAGCTTCGAGATGTCGAAGTCGTTGCCGTAGCCCTCGGAGAAGCCACAGCCGAAGGTGTTGATCATGGTCTTGATCTCCGCGTTCGCGAGGACCTTATCCATCGACGCCTTCTCGACGTTCAGGATCTTACCACGAAGCGGCAGGATCGCCTGGGTCTGACGGTCACGGCAGGTCTTCGCGGAGCCGCCCGCCGAATCACCCTCGACGATGAAGATCTCGCACTTCTCCGGGTCCTTCGAGATGCAGTTTGCGAGCTTGCCGTTCGAGTCGAAGCTGTACTTCGACTTGCTCAGCATGTTCGTCTTCGCCTTCTCCTCGGCGCGACGGATCTTCGCGGACTTCTCGGCACAGCCGATGATGGCCTTCACCACCTCGACGTTACGATCGAAGTAATGCTGCAGCTCCGCATCGACGATGCTCTGCACATACTTCGCGGCATCCGCACTCGCGAGTTTCGTCTTCGTCTGACCCTCGAAGATCGGGTCCGGGAACTTGATGGCGATGACCGCGGTCATACCGTTACGGGTATCCGCACCGGTGAAGTTCGGATCCTTCTCCTTCAGGATCCCGAGCTGGCGCGCGTAGCTGTTGATGAGCTGCGTGAACTTCGTCTTGAAGCCCACGATGTGCGTACCACCTTCCTGGGTGAAGATGTTATTACAGAAACCGAGGATGTTCTCCTCGAAATTATCACAGAACTGGATACAGCACTCGAGGGTCGTGCCCTCGCACTCTCCGCGGAAGTAGATTTCCGGGGTCACCGGCTCGCTGTCCTTATTGAGCTCCTTTACGAAGGCGATGATGCCTTCCGGCTCATGATACTCGATCGTCTCCGGCACCTCGCCGCGCTGATCCGCATAGTGAATCGTCAGCTCCGGGTTGAGGTAGGCGGTCTCGTGAAGGCGGGACTTCAGCCACTCCTCCTTGAAGCGCGTCTTCTCGAAGATCTCCGGATCCGGGATGAAGCTGATCTCCGTACCGGTCTCCTTCGTCTTTCCGATCACCGGAAGCAGGCCGTTCACGAGCTCCGTCGTCGGCTTCCCGCGCTCGTAGGAGTCCTCATAGATTTTTCCGCCCTGATAGACCCGCACGCGCATCCTCTGTGAGAGAGCATTGACCACGGACGAGCCGACGCCGTGCAGACCGCCAGAGGTCTTATATGCCTTATCGTCGAACTTTCCACCCGCGTGCAGCGTCGTCAGGACGATACGCTCCGCGGACACCCCCTTCTGGTGCATCCCGACCGGAATACCACGGCCATCGTCCCGCACGGTACATGCGCCATCCGCCGTCAGCGTCACCCATATATTTCTGCAGTAACCTGCCAGATGCTCATCGACCGAGTTATCCACGATCTCGTAGATCAGGTGATTGAGACCACGCGTGCCCACCGAACCGATGTACATACCCGGTCGCACACGGACCGGCTCCAGCCCCTCGAGGACCGTAATACTCGACGCATCATACTTCTCTGCCATATACACTCCTGTTTCAACTTTTATATTAACTCCACGGACTCAGATATATCCGCGAAGGCCTAATCTATAAAATAATACCATAGATCATACGTTTTATGCAAGAACCCCAGAGGGCTACAAAAAGAGACGCCCGACAGGCGTCCCGTAAAAATCAGCCGGGAGGTGAAAGAATCCACCCCGGCTGTACTCTTCGAAAATATGAAACCTCACTCAGCGGATATCTCCATAGAGGATTCGGGCGAGCTCCGAGTCCTTGTCGAGGATGATGGTCTTGTCTCCGCTTCCGCTCAGGGATTTCTTCATTGCTTCCACCGAGCGGATATAGTTATAGAAGGAGGCTTTCTCCTCGGTATTATAGGCGTCCGCGAGGATCTCCATATACTTCGCTTCGCCTTCACCGGAAAGCTCCGCGGCCTGCTTCTCTGCTTCCGCCTTCCGGATGGAAACCTCCTTATCGGTCTCGTTTCGGATCTTCTGGGCCTTTGCGGCGCCCTCCGCGGTATACGATGCCGCGATGTTTTCACGCTCCGAAATCATACGCTGATAAACGGCATCCTTATTATCATCCGGCAGGTCGAGGGCCTTGATCTCCGCCTTCGTGATCACGATGCCGTATCCGCCGATATCGGAATTCGCCTCGCCGGTGATCATATCCGTCAGCTTATCGCCACGCGCAGCGATGATATCATCCTGGCTCATCGACGAAATGATGTTCTTCGTCGCATTGTATACCGCCACACCGACACGATCCTCTGCACCGCTCGTGGAGCCGTTCAGTGTCTGCATGAACTTCGTCGGATCCGTGATCTTCCAGACGATATAATTATCCGCGATCATCGATTTCTTATCCTTCGTGATGACGTCGGACGGCTTCACATCATAGAGCTGCATCGCCTTCGTCACGAAACGGATGTTGTCGGCCACCGGCATCTTCGTATATAAGCCGGCCGCATCCTTGACATCCACGATCTTCCCAAAGCGCGTCACGACTGCATACTGATTTTCAGACACTGAATAAAACACGCCCCGGGAAAGCAGCGGCAGGACGACCAGGAAAACCGCGCAGGACACGATCACGGTGACGACGTTCTTCACCGCCTTCTTCACCCGCTCGAGCGCTTCCTTCTTCTCATTATTTTCCATTCTCGTCACCTCCATCCCCAGCCTCCACCGAGACATCCGCGAAGCTCTCCAGCGGCATCATCGTCTGCGTACTGCCATCACTGATGATCACCTTCAGCTCCGGCAGCACATCCTCCATCGCCTCATAGAAAATCCGCTTCTTCGTGATCAGCGGATTCAGCTTATACTGATCGTACATCGCATTGAAACGGGCGACCTGTCCGCTGGCTTCCGCGATGCGCGCTTCCTTCTCCGCTTCTGCCTTCTGGACAATGCTGTCGGCCGTTGCGTCTGCGGCCGGAATCTGCTCTGACTTATACTGCTTCGCTTTGTTGATCGTGGTATCCGCTTCCTGCTTCGCCGTCTCGACGGACTTGAATGCCGCGACGACATCCGAGGTCGGCGGCTCCACATCCTGAATCGACAGATTCACGATCTGAATCCCGATATCCGCTTCCTCCAGCGATCTCGTCAGCTGATCCCGCACCTCCGCCTGAATCTTTGACTTCTCCGTCGTCATGACATCATCGACCGTGAAATCCGACACCGTCGAGCGGATCGCCGCCGCGGCCATGTTCGAGATGAAACGGACCGGCTCGTTCGAATTATAGAGATACTTCACCGGATCCGACACCTTATACTCGAGATAAAAATCCGTGTTGACCAGATTAAAATCCGAGGTGATGGTCAGCGAATCACTCGTTGTTTCATAGTCCGGATTCTCGCCATTTCGCTCGTTCGTGATCGTGTACCCGATCGGCATACCATAGGTCGTCGTATCCACCTTCTGCACTTGGTCGATAAACGGAACCTTAAAATACATCCCTGCGGTCTTGATGTCATTGACCTTTCCAAACCGCGTCACCACCGCCTGCTCCTGCTCCGACACCCGGTAAAACGACTGCAGCGCACAGCACACCACACCCACACCTAAAAACATCGGAATCGCTCTCAGAATTCCCTTTTTCCCTTCCTTCATACGCTCCCATCTCCTGTATTTTCTGTAAATATGACCATTTTTCTATAAGCATGACCAGTACAACAAATGTTCAGCCCTTCATATTATCAAGGAAACAGCCGCTTCTCGTCAATCACTGATTTCAACAGCAAACAGAAAACAGCAAAAGTCTCATAGCGATAAAGCCACGAAAGCCCGGAGGACCGGCAACAGAAGCCATACGTAGAGTTCGAGTAGAATCAAAATTGTCCCCCTTAGAACCAGTTGGAGCAATTTTCCTTAGCACTCTCTGCAACACTGAGTTTTCATAAAGAAAACTCAGTCGTTTGCAGAGAGCCTACTGGTTCTTAGGGGGACAATTTTAGATTCTTCCGAACTCGAAGTACTGTGCTTCTATTACCGGCCCTCGGGTTTTAAAGCGTCGCGACGAAGCGATCGAACGCGGCCTGGCCTTCGGCGGTGCGCTTGTAGACGCCGGCGTCCTCAAGCACCTGCATGAAGACGATACCGATCTCATCGCGGAGGATGCCCTCAAGGTTCTCCTCCGTGAGCTGCACGCCCTGTGCCGCGTACTTCGCACGGAACTCGTCAACCCAGTCCGCATGCTTCGCAAGCGCCTCATCCGCACGAAGATCCTTTCCGGCGAGGATTGCCTCGCGAAGGTCTGCCATCTCGCCCTTCAGACGGCTCGGCAGTACCGCGAGACCCATGACCTCAATGAGACCAATGTTCTCCTTCTTGATATGATGAAGCTTTGCATGCGGATGGAATACACCGAGCGGATGCTCCTCCGTCGTGATGTTGTTCCGGAGCACGAGGTCAAGCTGGAACTGATCGCCCACCTTGCGCGCGATCGGCGTGATCGTCGAGTGCGGTGTGCCCTCGGTCTCCGCGAAGATAAACGCACTCTCATCCGTGTAGCCTCTCCACTTCGTGAGGATACGATCCGCAAGCTCGGCGAGCCGTGCCGTATCCGGACCACTCAGACGGATGACACTCATCGGCCACTTCACGATGCCCGCCTCGACATCCTCGAAGCCCGGAACCGTAAATGTCCGCTCTACCGGCGCCTTCGCCATCGCGAAGGTATAGTGACCACCCTGGAAGTGCTCATGTGCGAGGATGGAGCCACCCACGATCGGAAGGTCCGCATTGGACCCGACAAAATAGTGCGGGAACTGAGCGACGAAATCAAACAGCTTCAGAAAAGCCGCCTTATCGATCTTCATCGGCGTGTGCGCCGCATTCAGCACGATGCAGTGCTCGTTGTAGTACACGTACGGCGAATACTGGAAGCCCCACTCCGCGCCCTGGATCTCGATCGGAATGATACGATGATTCTCACGCGCCGGATAGTCCACACGACCACTGTAGCCCTCGCACTCATGACAGAGCTGGCACTTCGGATAGCCCGTCTGCTTCGCCTTACCCGCCGCCGCGATCGCCTTCGGATCCTTCTCCGGCTTCGACAGATTGATGGTGATATCAAGGTCGCCGTACTCCGTATGCGTCTGCCACTTCACATCCTTCTTCACACGATAGCGACGGATGTAGTCCGTATCCCGCGAGAATGTGTAATACCAGTCGGTCGCTTCCTTCGGGCTCTCCTCATAGAGACTCGCAAACCGTGCCTGCACCTCGGAAGGACGCGGGGTCAATGCACCCATCAGACGCGTATCGAACAGATCACGATAAACCACCGAATCACCACCCGTGAGACCATGCTCCACCGCATAATCATCCAGCGTCGCCAGCACCTGCTCGAGATACGTACCATCGGACACCATCCCCAGCGCATTCAGCTTCTGATCCTCGCTCGCCTCCGTCTCATCGAAGGCAATGCTCCCGGCCTCCGCGATCACATCCTCCCGCGTCGCCGTCACCTCACTGATCCCAAGCTCCAGCGTCACCGTATTCAGCGCCCAGATGATATCCGCCTCCTCGATCAGCCCCGTCTTCAGCGCATACGCCACCAGATCTCTCACCGCAATCTGCACATCCATAACTCTATCTCCTTACATAAATCATTTCATAACGTAAATAGGCTATCCTCGAAAGCCAGTATCGGTCTAAAGAATAAACCATTTCATAACGCAAATAAAAACAGTTCAGTCAAGGCCCCGGAGGACCGACAACAGAAACCATACGGAGAGGCCGTGTAAAATCAAGCCGGGTCCCCTTAGCGGCACTTAGAGTAATTTTTCCTTAGCACCCTCTGCAACGCTGAGTTTTCATAAAGAAAACTCAGTGATTGCAGAGGGCTTAGTGCCGCTTAGGGTCCCCGGCTTAGAGTTTACCGGCCTCGGAGTACTATGTTTCTGTTGCCGGCCCTCCGGGCCATTGTATTAAATTATGAGTTGTATCCGTTCGGATTCTTCTGCTGCCAGTTCCAGGAATCGCGGCACATATCCTCGAGGTCGAACTCCGCGGTCCATCCGAGCTCCTTCTCTGCCTTCGCAGGGCTCGAGTAGCAGGTCGCGATGTCACCCGGACGACGCTCCCGAATCACATACGGAAGCTCCTTGCCGCAGGCCTTCTCAAACGCATGGATGACATCCAGTACCGAGTAGCCGTGACCGGTGCCCAGATTGCAGATGAACACACCATCCTTCTTCGCGAAACGCTCGATGGCCTTCACATGACCACGTGCGAGATCCACGACATGGATGTAGTCACGCACGCCCGTGCCATCCGGTGTATCATAATCGTCACCGAAAACATTGATCTCCGGCAGCTTGCCGATCGCTACCTGTGCCACGTATGGAAGCAGGTTGTTCGGGATGCCCTTTGGATCCTCACCGATGAGACCGGACTTGTGCGCACCGATCGGGTTGAAGTAACGAAGCAGGATGACATTCCACTCCGGATCTGCCGTATGAATATCGGTCAGAATCTGCTCCTGCATCCACTTGGTCCAGCCATACGGATTCGTGCAGGTGCCCTTCGGGCAGTTCTCCGTGATCGGAATCTCCGCCGGATCGCCGTATACGGTCGCAGAGCTGGAGAAAATGATGTTCTTGCAGCCATGCGCCCGCATCTCGTCGGTCAGATTGAGCGTCGATCCGATGTTCGTGCGATAATACTCGATTGGCTTGTGCACAGACTCACCGACCGCCTTCAGACCTGCGAAGTGAATGACCGCATCGATCTTATTCTCGTCGAACACACGCTTCACCGCTGCACGATCCATCATATCATCCGGATAGAACTTCACCTTCTTACCGGTGATCTCCTCGATCCGGTCAACCGCCTTCTGATTCGAGTTATACAGGTTATCGATGATCACAACATCATAGCCCGCGTTCAGAAGCTCCACACATGTGTGGCTTCCGATATATCCAGCACCACCTGTTACAAGAATTGTCATAATTTTCCTCCTGTTCATGCGGCCAAGGTCGCAAAACTCATATCTTCAGCGCGGCCAATGCAGCCGACCTCGCCATCCTCATGACGCCTGTTTGCATTGGCCTCGTATAGTTTATCACGTTCCATCCCCATACGCGTCGGCACACGGGAATTTTACATTTTTAAATCTCGGAAGGGCCATCGCCGATGCTGACCACGTAGAAGGTGCAGTCGTATCCGATGCGCTTCTTATATGCCTCGCCGACCTGCTTCTCGAAGGTCTCGATGGCGTCGTCCTTTACGATGGAGACAGTGCAGCCGCCGAAGCCGCCGCCGGTCATACGGGAGCCGATGACACCCGGAACCTTCCATGCTTCCTCGACAAGTACGTCGAGCTCCTCGCAGCTGACCTCGAAGTCATCGCGGAGGGAAACATGGGATGCATTCATAAGCTTTCCGAAGGCCTCGATGTTGCCGGCCTTGAGGTCTGCCACCGCCTCGATGGCACGGTTGTTCTCATACACCGCATGCATCGCACGCTTCTGAACGATCGGATCCGTGAGGGCGGCCTTATGTGCCTCGAAGTCTGCATTGGACAGATCACCGAGGGTCTGGATGCCGCACTCCTTCGCGAGAATCTCGCGCGCCTCCTCACACTCACGACGACGATCGTTGTATGCGGAGCCGACGAGCTTATGCTTCTTATTTGTATTCGTCACGACAAGCTTCATGCCGTCGAGCACGACCGGTGCGTACTCGTAGTTCAGCGTCGCGCAGTCGAGGAAGATGGCGTTGTCCTTCTTACCCATCGCACTCGCGAACTGATCCATGATACCGCAGTTCATACCCGCGTAGTTGTTCTCCGCGTCCTGACCGATCAGCGCGAGGTCCACATTCGTGACGTCGCTGAAGCCGAACAGGTCGCGGATGATGAAGCCGGTCAGTACCTCGAGGGAGGCACTGGAGCTAAGGCCGGAGCCGTTCGGGATGTTGCCGTTGATGACGATGTCGAGACCACTCTCGAGCTTGTGACCACGCTTCTCGAACGCCCACATCACACCCATCGGGTAGGTGATCCAGCGCTCCTCCTTCAGCGGATTAAACTCGTCGAGGGAAGTCTCGATGACACCGTTGCTGCTCAGATTTACACTGTAGAAACGAAGCTTCCGGTCGTCACGACGACGGGCTGCCGCGTAGGTACCGATGGTCAGTGCGCACGGGAAAACATGACCACCATTGTAGTCCGTATGCTCACCAATCAGGTTCACACGTCCCGGTGCGAAATAACACTTCACGCCATCCGTATCGCCAAACTTCTCCTCGAATGCCTTCAGCGCACTCTCCTTGTACGAAAGATCCATCTTTTCCTCCTTGGCCACCGCGATCGTCCATGGTCTATGCTCCCGAAAAGTGCCGACATCCCACGTAACATGGCATTCAGCCCAAGAACACACACGATATCCGCACACGTGTGGTAAAATTTTAACACATACAGTTATCATTATAGAAAAGAGGTTTTTCACAGTCAACGCGAAAAACCTCTCATTCATCTGAGAATTTCTTACATTTTGTAAACGTGCTAAAAAAGCCCCGGCGGGCCGGTCTCGGAAGTATTGCACTTCCGGGATCGGCCCGCCAGGGCTTCTATCGTCGATGATGGTTGATTATGTTCAGAACACACCGATGGAATTCAGGGCGATGATCCAGAGGAAGATCGTGAACATGGAGCAGACGGTGCTGATCGCCAGCATTTCCCCTGCGAGCTCGCCGTCGCCGCCCATGCTCTGGCTCATCGGGAAGAGGGCGTTCGCAAGCGGGGTCGCAAATAGTGCGAACAGGATGAACAGTTCGATATCCCGGAAGCCAAGCATATAGGAAATCGTCGTGACGATCGCCGGTACCACCACGAGCTTCAGCACGGTGCAGACCGAGATAATCTTTATGTTCTTCCGGATGTCCGGCAGCACCAGCGTCGCGCCGCAGATGAAGATCGCGAGCGGCGAGGTCATATCCGAAATCGACTTGATCGGCTTCAGGATGCAGGCCGGCAGCGGGATATGCAGTGCCCGGAACACGAGACCGGCGAGGGCACCGATGATCAGCGGATTCGTCAGGATATTCCGGAGCATCTTCGCCGCGCTCGTCTTCTCCCCCTCCGTCCGCCGGAAGTACTCGAGGATGAACACCGCCGCAACGTTGTAGATCGGCACGCAGCACGCGATGACGATGGACGCCAGCGAGCCCGCCTCCTCTCCGTACATGCTGACGGCGAGGGGCAATGCAAACATCAGGGTGTTGGACCGCCAGGTCGCCTGTGCCACGACGCCTCGCTTCGGGTCCTCCTTTACGAACAGCGGGGTCAGCAGGACGGCCGCGAGGATCGCCACCAGGAGAATCCCGGTCGCCGTCAGCGTCAGCCTCGTGTTCGTCTGAAAATCCGCCTTCGAAGTATAGAGGCTGTTAAACATCATGAGCGGGAAGAAGGCCTTGAAGACGATCTGGTTCAGACGCTTGTAGAATGTCTCATCGCCGAAGCCCAGGTGACGGATCAGATATCCGTACGACATATAACAAATAAACGGTACGACGGCGTTCGCCGCCACGAAAAAGCTTCCCATTGGATTCTCCCTGCATCATGCTCTATATTACTGTTTACTATTCTGACAGCAGTCTGCTGCATCCCGACTATTCGGATGCTTCAGCACCTGCTCTCATATCTCATCTGCTTCATGCCCTAAATGAACATTCTACGATGTAGACTTTTTACCGGTCTTCGGACTCTTCCGCCCCTTCACGACATGCTTCACGTGAAGATTCGGCTTGCGTCGACGGGCCGTCCGCGTCGCACCGGCGCGTTTCGGCTTCTCGTCGCCGGCGGCTTCCGGTGACGGTGACGATGCGGTGGCGGAGGCATTGGCCGGATGAAGCTTCGCGTGCAGCTGACGACGCCGGCGGCGCGGCTTCTTCCCCTCGCGCTCGACGCGGAACTGGTTGATCTCGTCGAAGATGCGGGTGTAGTCGCGCTCGAACAGCTCCTCCGACATCTCGAGGCGGAGTGTCTCATACGGCACGCCCGCAAGGATCTTCGCGATGACGTCCTTCTTCGAGATGCGCTCGTACTTATGCTTCAGGTGCCGTGCCACGATGTGCTGCAGCTCCGGACGCCAGAGAAGGCTCAGCTTCCGCGCCGGATCGACCCCCGGATTCGGCTTCGGGCGGCGCAGGACATAGAAATCCGCGCGCCCCTCGACCTCCTCGACGGTGATGATGCCCCAGCTCGCCGGCACATGCTCCTCGACGTGCATCGCGTGCCGCGTGCCGACGACGATGATGTTCATGTCGAAGTAGCGGTCGTAGTCCTCGACCTGCCCCGCGAGCCGCGTGTAGGTATCGGCATCCGACTTGATCTCGATTCCCACGAAGCTGTCCGGCGTCACCATGATGACATCCGCGCGGCTCCCGCCCATATTCTTTTCCTCGATGATCCGGATGCGCCCCCAGCTCTCCTCCAGGAAAGCAAACAGCGGCTCACGGATGTCCCTGTCCTTTAACATATCTTAATAAGAATATCGTTTCTTCACGATGATGTAATGTTCCAAATGCAAAACAAGCGGAGGACCGATAAAAGTCCTCCGCGTTGGTTCTATATTTACTATTTTTGCAAGCTCTATGACTTATTCGTCATCGTCGCCACTGCTGATGGAGAGGCGGCCGTTGCTTGCGATCACCTTGCCGTTTGCATCGGTTTCGTTGATGTTGTAGTCACCGGCGGCCTTGACCTGTGCACCCGGGTTTGCGAAGCTGGATGCGTCCGCTGCGGCTGAGGTGGTCTGTGCAGCAGTCTCGGTACCAGCAGTACCAGCGGCTGCCTGAGTAGCGGTGGTGCCGTTGGCTGCGGCTGCAGCAGCTGCGCTGCTTACCGTCGTCTCCTCGGTGTCGCCAGCCGGGCCGGCTGCCTTTGACTTACGCTTTGCGTTCTTGCCGACGATGGTGGCAGGCTGTGCACCCGGATGATCGACGCCGGCTGCGTATACGCCTGCGGTCGGATCGGTGACAGGGTCGAGCTCGACCTCATACCACTCGCCGTTGTACTTCTCCTCGAGCACGCCCTCGCTGTTGTAACGGGTCGGGTTCGTGGTCTCGTACTTCGTGGTCTCCGGAACCGTCTCCTGCGGAGCGAGCACACCGCCCTCTACGACAGCAGAACCAGGACCGCCCTCAGCGATATCGCCTTCCTCCATGACGCCACCCTGCTGAAGAACAGGAGTACCGTCTGCGTTGGTCTCCTCAACAGCTGCGAGAAGATCCTCGGCGCTCAGCTCGTCGTCTGCCGCCATGGTCTCATACTTATCATAGCTCTCCGGGAGGGCAATGTTTCCACAGATGCTCATACCGGCGAAGGTGTCGGCTTCTTCCTTGGTCGCGAACTTTACAGTGACGTGATCTGCGGAAGTGAAGTTGTCGTTGATGAGTACGATGTGCTGCTCGGACTCGGCACCGTCAAACTTTACAGTGTGGCGACCGAACGGCTGGCCATCGACGCTGACATAGACATCATTGTCACCGGTCAGATAATCGTAGTCGAGACCGAGGAGGCCCTGAAGCTTGTTGCCCTCGGCATCGGTCACATAATCTGCGAGGATCTCGTAGGTGGTGTCGTTCAGCTTCGCGAAGTTGGAAGCCGGGATGTAAGCAAAACTCTCAAGCTCTGCGATCTTCTCGTCGAGCGGCTTGATGGTCTGGCTCTCACCCTTCTGATCACCAGCGGCAGCGGATGCCTGGATTGCGGACAGGATGACATCGGAAGTGATGTCGTTGCCCTCGTCGTTCTGGTTGATCTGATCCTTTGCGACGGTCGCCTTCACATCCTTACCGGCATCCTCGAAGCCCTTCGCGATGTCGATGGTCTCGCCGAGGTAGTGGGAGGTGATGTTCTTGATGGCGTCTGCATTGGCCGCCGCAGGACCGTCCGGATTTGTCACGCTGGACGGCTCGATGAGGGAGATGATCTCGATGCCCGGGAACTTCTTGTTCAGGGCGCGGATCAGGGCCTCGTAGAAGGCAGGGAAGGTGTCCTGATCGTCGTAGCTTCCGAAGCTGAGCACAGCGGCGTCATACTCGACGTCGGTGGTGAGCTCGTTTGCGATGACGAAGCCGGCGTAGGCACCGTTGTCACCAGCGAGTGCGTAGTTGTTTACGAATACGTTTGACTTAAATGCATCACCGAGCTTCTGAGAGAGCTGCTCGGACCAGCTGTCCTCGAGGTTCGTCGCGCCGTCGCCGTAAGCGAAGCCGTCGCCGAGCACGAGTACATTGACTGCATTGCCGGAATTCAGCTTGTCATAGAAATCGCCGCGGGTTACCTCGACCGGTGCGGTCTCGACCGTGGTCGTCTCGGCTGCCTCGGTGGAAGCGGCTGCAGTCTCCACTGCACTGTCTCCGCCGGAATGGCTGGTTGCAACCGCGATACCCATGAGGATCACGACCGCACCCGCCAGGCCGCCGATGCAGGCCTTCTTATTCTGCTCGAAAAATTCCTTAAAATCCATAATAGTACTTCTCCTTATGAAGTGGTTTCTCATTTTCGATATACCGCTACATATTACCCTTTTATCATAGAAAAAACAATTAATTTTATTTGAAGATTTTGTGTTTTATACGATAACGGGGGATGCGGTGACATGATCGTCGTTTCGCAAACCGCCTGTGTTCCGGCCTGTACAGGTTCTTTGTATCGCCTGCTGCGGTCAGCTCTGCGTCCACCCCCGTATTCCGACCTGTGCAGGTTCTTTAGTCAGTCCGTCGTCTTCATCAAATTGTGCGTTCTATCTACTTTGCATCGATTTTTAAAATATTGGATATATTTTGGGGATGAAATAAGCGAAGGCGACTGGAAACTATCCAATTCTAGATGATTTTGAAAATACTGGATATGAAATAGCTTTTTTCATAAGAGTGGGCAGCGCTCAAGTATCTATCTTTTTAAAATGTAGGGGTTATTGGATATGGCTTTAAAGAAATTCTTATCTAAACTGCAAAATGAATATCCACTTTTTCAAAAAGGAAGTATGATTGGATAGTACGCTTATACGCGTATACTTGATTTTACAGAAAACCATCTAATAAGCGCTATATTTTGAAATTGTAGATATTACCGGAGGAGGAATCATCATGAAGAGAAACCATTCATTTTATCACACTGCGCTTCTCGTGTCCGGCTTGAGTATGCTGTTGAGTGTGACCGGGCGCATTACAGCGCATGCCGGTGTGCGGAGCTCGGGCGTTTCGAACGTAAATCAGGCTGCGGCTTCCGTACCGTCTACAACACAGGGACAAACACAGGCGCAGTCGCAGATGAGCTATGAATCCACACAGGGAGGTGTCGGAATGAATCCATATCATAATGAAACGAGTGCAGCAGTACAGACCAGCGTAGCCACGCCGTTTGCGCAGCATGGGCGTCTTCAGGTCCGAGGCATTGAGCTCGTGGGTCAGAGCGGTGCGCCGTTTCAGCTGAAGGGTGTTTCGACGCATGGGCTCCAGTGGTTTCCGCAGTATGTTTCCCAAGAGAGCTTCGCGAGCCTTCAGTCCTGGGGTGCCAATGCTGTCCGCCTCGCGATGTACACGGGGGAGGGAGGCTTCATTTCCGGTGGGGATCGCGCACAGCTGGAGGCGACGATCGATCGTGGCGTACAGGCAGCCGCAGCGCTCGGCATGTATGTGATCATCGACTGGCACATCCTGTCGGATGGAAATCCGAATCAGCATACGGGCGAGGCCGTGGATTTCTTCAGCCGGATGGCCGCGAAATACGCCGGTCTCGGCAATGTGCTGTATGAAATCTGCAACGAGCCGAATGGTGGCGTACAGTGGCCGGAGATCAAACACTATGCGAATCAGGTGATTCCGGCGATTCGACAGTTCGATCCGACGGGCATCATCATCGTGGGTACGCCGACCTGGTCACAGGATGTGGAACAGGTCGCGTCGGCACCGTTGGCACAGCCCGGGAACGTGATGTATGCGCTGCATTTTTATGCCGGCACGCATAAGGACAATATCCGGCAGAAGCTGCTGACGGCGCGGGCGCAGGGGACCCCGGTGATCATTTCGGAGTTTTCCATCTGCGACGCAAGCGGCAATGGCGGCATCGATTACGCTTCAGCAGAGGCATGGAAGCAGCTGATCCATGAGACCGGTGTGAGCTATTTTGCGTGGTCGCTCAGCAATAAGGCGGAGACCTCCGCGCTGATTTCGAGCAGCTGTAGCCGGACCAGCGGCTGGAGTGATGCAGAGCTCAGTGAGACCGGGCGCTGGCTGAAAACCATGCTCGCGACAACGAATAAGTCATAGAGCATGCAAAAATCGAGTAAGTTTATGGGACAACCCCCCTTACGAAATTCTTAAGATGCACACCGGTTTTCATAAAAGTGTGATGGGAACACACACAAATACATATAAAAGTGTGAGAAATATCACACTTTTATTAATAATAATGTGATTTTTGATTTGCGCCGGCAAAGCCCGCCTCATATACGACGCCTTTCTCTGCCAGTTTCTCCTGAATCGCTTCAGAAACAAACTGATTCATCGTCACGCCTTCTTTTGCCGCCTCCAGTGCGGCACAGCGATGCATTTCCGGTTTTATCCGCACATTAAAAACTCCCCGAAACTCCTTCTCCGGCTTCTTACCACACTGAGCGCAATAATCAAGATAGTTATCGATACTGTTATGAAACGACTCCACCAGTTCATTTACGGATGTCCCATGAAAATAGAGTGAATCCGTTATGCCCAGAACTTCTCCGATAAAAATCTGATCTGTGTAATCAAAATCGACTTTGGCATGATAGCCCTTGTATTCCATCAAAGAATTCATTTTTCCACCTCCCCGATTTCTGTCAGAAACTTTATGACAGCTTTAATCTGATACCTGTAGAGTTCATTTCCAGGATGAGGCCCGTCAAACTGCAGAATACGGTTTGTTGTTTCGTGCAAATACCCTATTCCAGATCCTCGTCCACCAGAGAACTTCGAACAGCCACATCTTTTCATCAGCGCATCTAAATCTCGTGTTGTAAAATTACTTGGCATCGGCTTCGAAAGTAATTTCTGTAATAATTCTTCCTTCTTCGGCATATCTCCTCCAATGTAACTATTCTATAGTTACATTACCCAGATTTTGATATTCTGTCAATGATAAAAAGCGGATTACCTAATGCGAATTTTGCGTGAGCAAGGGTGGGGTCAATGACTTATATTCTGCCACACACGAATGTTGGGTGGGCTCACGCAAAAGAGCTGCTGGGCGGTGTCGCACGCCCGCTCCGTTATCGCCTTGACCTTCGTGCTAATATAAATCACAATATAAGCACGAAGGAAAGTAAAATAAAAAAATTTTTGTGACCTATCCTTCTCTTCTTCTGTGATTAAGGATGTAAGGAACAGAAAACAGGATATCCGATTCAAAAACGAAAGGAAATAATACTATGAGAAAGAATATGATCAACAGCAGCATGAAGAGCATCCTCCTCGCGGGGATCCTGATCGCGACGGTCGCGACGACGGCGTGTGCGGGTGTGAAGGCGCAGGGCGTGACACCGAAGACCACCGAGGCGGAAACCAGCGGCCCATCCGTGCCGACCGCGGATATGAATCAGGAAGCAGCGAAGCCGGAGGCGGGTATGGAGTTCGATGACGCATATACGAACACCGACGCGAATCAGGAAGCTGGCATGGCGCTCGACGGCGCATATACCAGCGGCGCGAACCAGGAAGCTGGCACGGCGCTTGATGACGCATATACGAACACGAATGCGTCGGATCTTCAGATCAACTACTACGATACCGAGGAGGCAGGTGGCATCATGACGCTGGAAGCGGCGAACCACTGGGCACGCTTCGATTTCTTCTCGAATCCGACGATCGGCGAGGACTGGAGCTACACCATGGATAACAACATCCTCGATGTCGAGAAGACTTACACAGCGAAGGATCCGTCCGATACCATGAATATCAATGACGGCACCACCCGTTTCGTGCTCACTCCGAACGAGCTCGGCACCGTAACCGTCACCTTCAACTACGGTAAGGAAGGCGCAGAGCCGGATGACACCATGATCTACACCTTCGTGGTCGATGAGGATCTCCGCATCACCCTCGTGAAAGCCGAGAACCCGCACGGCGACAAGAGCATGATCGTGCGTCCGGTCGTGAAGTAAAGCATCTATAAAAGGCGATGACTCTCCCATCTGAGTCATCGCCTTTTCTTTATACTGCGAGCGTCCGGTCTTCTCTCGCCTGCTTTTTCACAAATTTGTACGCCCAGATATCGAGGGCGATGACGAAGACGAAAAAGAGAAGCAGGATCCAGTCTGCGTCCAGCGACAGTGCGAAGTCGTAGAACCCGTGTGTAAGCATTGGCATAAGGACGGAGAGGCGCATGAAACGCTTCCGGCGGCGACGGTCACCGGCAAGCTCCGCCTCCTTCGCGAGACCGAAATAATAGCCCATGATCAGGCCGTCGACGGCATGCGACGGAACGGACAGCAGGGCGCGCGACACAACGAGGCCGAAGCCCTCTTCCACGCAGTAAAAGACATTTTCGATGGCGGCGAAGCCAAGCGCCGAGGTCACGCAGTACACGATGGCATCGAAGCGATAGTTAAACGCCGGATGCCGCCACGCCACTTTTTTCGCCGCTTTCATCTTGCAGTACTCTTCCACCAGCGCGATGCCGATGAAGTTTTCGAGCGCGAGGTAGCTGAGCGTGTCTGCGTCCACGAAGACCAGCAGCACTTCTTCGAGCAGCATTTCCAGGATGACCGCCGGAATCACCGACAGCGCGCCCCAGAGAAACAGCTTTCGCAGCAGACCCTTCGGCTCCTTCTCGATCCGGTCCTGGCGGTAGATCCAGATGACGAGGACGATGGCAGGCAGCAGCGCCAGTTCGATCAGAAGCATAATTTCCTCCTTTGAATACGGCAAACCAGGGCCTCCGTAACCCGGCTTTTCTAGTGGAAATGACATCCCGGCTGAAACTACCCATGATTGCAGGACTCTCTCCGTAACCTGGGCCGTCGTCATGGACATGACATCCGGGCTCAGACTATCCACGATTTTCTAAAACAACCATTTATGTATAGTTTTGGTCCGAAAATCAGATACGCTTATAAGTACGCTATACACAAACGAGCGTTTTTGAAAATAGTGGATATGAATTTCGGGGCTCAGGCCTAAATTTCTATTGATAAGTATACACAAACTTGACTTTTTGAAAATAGTGGATATGAAATGCTGCATCCGTTTGGAAAATCAACTGATTCTATATCCACAAATTTCAAATATGACCGTTTATGTATACTTTCCCTGTATCAAACCACGTCCGACGCCAAAAAACATATCCACAAATCTTAAAATCGTCCGTTTGTGTATAGTTTCACTGTTTTATATCGTGTCCGTTCTACGGATCGTGTTCATCTTACACATCGTGTCTGATCTACGTATCGTGTTCGTTTCACAGCTCTTCGACGGCTTTCGTGAAGATCTCGCCGGCGGCGCGGGCGAGCTGTCCAATGTCGTGGATCCGGACCTGATGATGGCCATACATGAGGCTGAGGTTATCCAGGTTTTCCGTGCGTCCCAGGAAGAGTCCGTAGACGAGGATGCCCTGGGCGCGCATCTCCGCGATGGTGTCGGCGGCGTCGTCGACCGCCGGACGGCCCTCGTAGGCCGCGCCGAAGGGGTACTTCTCACAAGCGGAAAGGCGCGTCGAGTCATCCGGGCTCGCATCGGTCAGGACAATCAGAATGTGTTTTCGGTCACCGGGGTTCCCGCCGGCAGCCATGCTGTGATTTCGCACACCTGCATGCTCCGCTGACATGGTGGCTTTCTGTGCTTCCAGAGCTCCGTCGTCTGGCATGCCTGTGCTTCTTGCTTCGGACGCAATGAAACTTCGCCCGCTTCCGTGCAGGAGCTCCTCCGCGGCGAGGCGCAGGCCGAGGCCGTCGCGGTTCCAGCCGGCGGCGTAGAAATGAAAGAGATGCGCGCAGTCCCGCTCGGAGAAGTCCTTCATTTTCTCGAGGACGGTGTAGCCGCGGAGCGAGCGGAAGTTCCAGACTGCTGCCGGTACGTGGCAGTTTTTCAGCGCTTCCGCGAGGATCCAGGCCTCGGCGGCGAGCTGCTCCTGCATCTGCATGCGGGAGGCACTGGCGTCGAGCAGCAGCGTCACATCGAGCGGCATCTCCCGCTCCGGACGCTGCTTTTCGAAGACATCCGGGTCGTGCACGATCGGCATGCGCCAGGCGCGCACCGGATCGAGGCGGCCCATCGGGGCATGCACCGCGACGTTCTCCCGTAGATCCGACAGCGTAAGCTCGAGGCGCGCCGACAGGCGCCGCACGAGCGAGCGCGCCAGTTCCCCCTCCGACTCGAAGAAGCGCCGGTTCTCGAGCTCCTGCTGCGCACTGTCCTGCCGCACCTTCGCCGTCTCCGAATCGAAAAAGCCGCCACGCGGCGCTGTGCCAGCTACGGCACCAGTTGCCCGGACACCCATCCCCGAAGCTTCTTCTGCTCTTAGATTTGTCCGGGTGATATCTCCCGTCCCGGCTTCTGCGCTCTGCTTCGTCCGAGGGATGTCCGTCTTCCGCATACCCGATTTCTCACGCCCAAGCAAGCGGTCATCCGAAGCACCCGCGCTGAACTTCCCATCCGTCACATATACATGGCAGCCACGATGCCCGCCGACGCAGAGCCGCGCTTCGAGCTGCTGCAGCTCCTCGTCCGTATACAGCGAGCGTCCGAAGCAGGCCGTGATGTACGCGCGCTCACCCGTCGCCCCGGTGCCGCCGTGCTTGGCATCCGAAGCCACCGACGTAGCGGCGGAGGCATTGGCCGCGTACGTGTTTTTCATCATCAGCGTGTCGGTGTGCTGGTGCTCGGTCCTGAAAACGTGCTGCAGAATCCAGGCCTCCACCGCGTTCAGGCGAATGTGCACGGGCTTCACCTCCGCCTCTCCGCGGTAGGCGAAGAAACGCGTGAGGATCGCGCGAAGGGTGGCCGCCGCGTCATCCGCGCTGAGGGCCGGATCGAGCTCGAGGGCCGCGGCGAGGGCCCTGCGGTCGGGCGCATACACCCGCGTTTTCCGGCCGAGCACGCGGCTCCAGCGGATCGTCTGCTGGTCGAGGAGACGCTTGTTTTCGGCCATCCACTGCTGGCGGTTGAGGTTCTGAAGGCGCACGAAATACGCCTCGGCATGCTCCACGCGCAGCGCCGCAAGGGCGGGCCGGGACGGCAGCTCGCGCGCGTAAACGTAGGACTCGATGCCGAGCCAGAGGGTGTCACTGAGGATCGCCGCACGCCGGCTCTCCGACACCTCCTCGAGCAGCGTCTCCGTCGGGCGGCCGAGCCACTTATGCGCGAGCCCGATGACGAGGTTCATGTAGAGGTCCGCGCGGCCGTCCTCCGTAAACGACAGAAAATCCGGCGTGAAGGCATAGTCTCCCGCTGCCGTCCACACCAGATTTTCTGCTCTTTTCCGCTCGTCTTCTGTTCCAGCCATACCTCACCTCAGAAAGCTTCCTGATCCAATGCAGTCGCCCATCAGACTTTCACCGATGCCGCATACGCGTTCTCACCGAAGGTCTGCTTCTGGCATCCCTTCACTCAAACGCTTCCTTGCCAATGCAGTCGCCCATCAGACTCTCATCTATGCCGCATGCACATTCTCACCGAAAGACCGCTTCTGGCATCCGCTTATTCAAACACCTCCCGCCCGCCGCGGTCCGGGATCCGCGCGGTGATCACGTCGCGGATCAGCTGCTGCTCGTGCGGGTCGAAGCACTTGTTGACGATGCCCATGTCGAGCGCCGTGCGGATCGAGATGCCGAGCTGCATGAGGCCGATCGCGTCCTGCAGGCCACGAAGGTCCACCGCCCGCTCCGAAATCTCCGCGTGCTCCGCCTTGTCATTGAGCTCATAAAAGAGCTTCACGAACTGGTCTCGCCAGCGCTTTTCGATCGTCGGGAAGCGCCCCTCGAGCACACGGCAGAGGTTCTCTTCCGAGATGATCGGCATGGCGATGACGAGGAAACGTGACGTCAGCGCCTCATTGAGCTCGCGCGTGCCCTCGTAGCCGTAGTTCATCGTCGCGATGAAACGCGTCGCCGGATGCAGCTGCAGCCGCTCATAGCCCGGCACATCGATGACGCGCCGATGATCCAGCACACTGTGCAGCACCGCCAGCGCCTCGTTCTTCGCCATGTTGATCTCGTCAAGCACTGCGAAGCCGCCGTACCTGCCCGCAAGGTAGACCGGCCCCGGCTTGAACACGACCCGGCTCCCATCGAAGCTGTCCGCCCCGATCATCGACGCCGCATCCATCCCGACATGGAAGGACACATCCCATACCGGCCGCTCAAACAGCGCCGCCAGATTCTCACAGAGAATGTTCTTTCCCGTCGCCTTCGGCCCCGACAGCAGCAGATTCCGCCCACTGAGAAGCGCCGCAATCGACGCCTCCCAGATCTCCCTGCCGTAGTACGGACACTCCGGCGTCGGGATTCTCGTCACTAGATTCTGCGTTAATGAAGCTTCATCTGTAGTATACTCATGAACCTTATTCAGAAGCTCTGAATCCACGCCATCCTTCCGAAGTAATTGAATTAAATTCTCTTTAACTTTCATATTCATGCCTGATGCTGTCTAACGGCAGGTGGTGAGGACGGGAAAACGTAGAGCATTTCGATGTCTGTCCCATGGTGCTCGCTAGGGGCGTCCCAATGTCCTATGTGCGCCCGAATTGTCTGAGGTCTGTTTTTCCTTCAGAAAAACAGGCCGAGTATCGGGCGATGGATGACGCCCTTTGTCGAGCACCATGGTTGACAGACCCCCTAACATCGGGGTTACGATCCCCGATGTTAGCCCTTCGGGCACAGAGCAAGCTCTGCGGGAAATCGTTCCGGAGTTTGCTTTATGCAAACTCCTCCACTCCCGAAATGCGTGATCGGTTTCACGTCCCACCACCTGAAGTTTAGATGACTCTATCACTCGTAATCAAAGTTCAGAAACATAGGCTTGATTTCGACGACTTCGTCGTACTCCTTCTGCGAGACGGTGACGCTCGAGTTCAGGGCCTGCAGGTCCTTCTTCACGAGGGCGAGGGCGTCCGCCGGGGTTTCGGCACGGCCCTCGCGGATCACACGGATCATGCGCTCGAGCACGACCGGATGCGCATAGCGGGCCGGCACGTCGAGGTCTTCACCGACGAGCGCGCACTCCATCTGTGCGACGGCGGAAGCATTGGCCTCCCGCACCTTCCGCACGTTGTTCTGCGCGTTCGGCAGCACGCGGGATGCGGCAAGCAGGAAGATGATCGCGAAGCCGAAGAACACGACGTAAATCGCGGTCGTGCCGCCCTGCAGGAGTCGGACAATGCCGAAGGCCGTCGCGCAGATGGCCATGATGAGCACGACGAGGGCCACCCATTTCGCGCTCGGATTCACGCGCTGGACGATGCGGAGCTGCTTCGCAGACGCGGCGAGGTTCTGATACAGCGACGGATTCTTCTCGAGCGTCGCTTTCTCCGCCTCGAGCTTTTCGATCGTTGCTTCGGCGGTCGGCGTGAGGTGCTCGGCGTAACGCCGCTTCTCTTCCTCCTCCGCAGCACGCAGCTTCTGTTCAGCCTCGCGACTATGCGTCGGGAGCGCCGGACAGCGCTTCGTGACCTCCTCGAGGAGCGTGTCCGCGAGCGGCTCGGCCTGCACGGCGCAGCGGATCTGGTGCCCGCTCTTCAGCTCCACGACGATGTACGCCATGCTGCCGAAGATGCCCTTGCCGGTGAAGCCGCCCTTCGACATCGCGACCTGCTTGAAGATGCGGTTCATGTCCGTGAAAAGGACGTAGCGGCTCCGGTCCAGCATCATCGAGGACAGGAACACGGCCCGATCGCTGACGCCGAGACGCCCGATCTTCACCATGTGCTTCTTTTCGTTCTTGAGTTCCTCCGGAGACAGATCCGTGGCCACGGCTGATAAAAACATTCCCATAATTTCGTCGATCCTTTGCTGTAAATTTACGAAAGGCGGAAGTGCCTCCACCTCCGCCTTTCGCATGATGATTATTCAGTTTTAAACTTATGCCTTCGCCGACTTCTTCGTAGCCTTCAGGAAGAGACCGAGGAAGAGAACGGCGACGACGATACCGATCGGGTAAGCGAGCATGGTGTTGTAGATCGTCGCGCCCTCTGCGGTCTTCTGGTTCACGAAGCCACCGAGGCACTCCGGTGCGAGGATGAAGTAGGTCGCGCTGACGGCGCTCATGAAGGTCGCCGGCACAGCGGTGATCCAGTAGTTCTTCTTCTCGCGGAAGAGGTACATCGAAGCCGCCCAGAGGACGATCATCGCAAGGGTCTGGTTGGTCCAGCTGAAGTAACGCCATACGATGGTGTAGTCGAGCTGGGAAATGATGGCGCCGGCGCCGAGTACCGGGATGGTCAGTGCCAGTCTCGTCTTCCAGTTCTTCATGTCGAGGCCCGCCCAGTCGGCGATGGTCAGACGTGCGGAACGGAACGCGGTATCACCAGAGGTGATCGGGCAGGCGATAACGCCGAGCATCGCGAGTGCGACACCGACGGAGCCCATGGTCTTGATGCAGACGTCGTAAACGGCGGCAGACTGACCACCTGCGAGGCTCTCCTGCAGTCCGGTGGAAAGTCCACCGGTCTTCTCATAGATCGCGCAGCCGGCAGCGGCCCAGACGAGGGCGATGATGCCTTCGCCGACCATCGCGCCGTAGAATACGAAGTGGCCCTGCTTCTCGCTCTTCAGGCAACGTGCCATCAGCGGGGACTGGGTGGAATGGAATCCGGAAATCGCGCCGCAGGCGACGGTGATGAACATGAAGGACCAGATCGGGGTTCCCTTCGGGTGCATGTTGTAGAAGTTCGTCCAGATTTCAGGAATCGTGTACGCCGGATTCGTCATGATACCGAAGATAACGCCGACGGCCATCGCGATCAGGCAGATACCGAAGATCGGGTAGATACGTCCGATGATGGCATCGATCGAGATGAAGGTAGCGATGAAGTAGTACAGCAGGATGATGGCAAGCCAGAAGGAACCGTTCGCCAGCAGTCCGGTGCCGGTGCCGTTCGGATCGATCATCTTCACGATCAGGCTGGCCGGGCCCTTCGCAAATACGGTGCCGACCATGATGAGGAGAACGACCGAGAATACACGCATGACGTTCTTCATCACGCCGCCCAGGTACTTACCGGTGACCTCGGAGATGGAACCACCGTTGTTTCGCTCAGAAAGCATACCAGAGAAGTAATCATGGACACCACCGGCGAAGATGGTACCACAGGTGATCCACAGGAAAACGACCGGGCCCCAAAGTGCACCCTGCAGGGCACCGAAGATCGGGCCGAGGCCGGCGATGTTCAGAAGCTGAACCAGGAACAGCTTCCACTGTGGCATGACGACGTAATCGACGCCATCATTGATTCTGACGGCCGGTGTTTCACGGTCATCCGGTCCGAAGGTACTGTCGACGAGTTTACCATAGGTAAAATAGCCGGCGACGAGTGCGATCAGACATAAGAAAAAGCTAATCATACAAGCCTCCTTGAGCAGTGGACATACTTAGGCCATGCGGAATTGCATGGACATTTCCCCCTTCCACTCTCTTCTTTCTTAATTTCCATTTTAGTCTTCTGAAATTTAACATTCAATGGATTTCGGAAATTAATTTTCGGTTTTTGAGGTCTTTCGAAAAGTTCGTGCAGAATATACGAAAATATTTTTCGTTTTTGAGCAGAAATCCTCTTGAATTTCATCGCAGGCTTGTTTTTATTTTCATACATTCAGGGGGCTGCGGGGATCTGACCCCTGTTCGTTATGAGAAGCCACCGGTCTCCGCTTATCCAGCAAACTCCAGGGTGAACACCGCGCCGCCTTCCGGTCGGTTTCCGGCGCGGAGCGTCGCGTTCATGTTGCGGGCGGCGTTGCTCGCGATGGCGAGGCCGAAGCCGAAGCCGCCCTTCTCCCCCTTGTAGCTCCGCTCGAAGATATGCGGCAGCTCACTCTCCTCGATGCCGTCGCCGTCATCTGCGACGCGCAGGGTGATGGCATCCGCCGCGGTCACCTGGATCCACACCGTATGATGCGCATACCGCACCGCGTTTGAAATCAGGTTATCGAGGATGCGCACAAGCTGCGCAGCATCCGCCTCGACCAGCAGCTCCCGCTTCGGCATCTCCACCTTCAGCTCGACGCCATGCTTCAGTGCGAGCCCGTTCATGTGCTCGAAGCTCTCCTCGATGCAGTCCGCGAGGTCCAGCCGTTCGAGCTGAAACTTCTCCCCGCTTTCGAGCCGCGACAGGGTCAGCAGATCGCTCACATACTGCGTGAGCCGCGCACTCTCCTCCGAAATGATGTGCGCCGCGTGCATGTAATCCGTCATGATGCCCGTCTCGATGCCCTGCGCATAGCCGCCGATCGACATGAGCGGCGTCCGAAGATCATGCGACACATTCTGGTAGAACTTCTGCTCCGATTCCCGCGCACCGCGCAGCATCGCCGACATGTGGTTCATCGACGCGCTCAGTACGACCAGCTCCTCGATCGTGAACTCCCGCGCGATCGGCGTGAAGTCACCGCTTCCGATCCGCTCCGCTTCCGCGGCCAATGCCTCGAACTGCTGCGTAATTCTCTCCGCGGTATGGCGCTGAACAGCGATCAGCACGATGGCCGACGCGAGCGATATGAGCAGTACGAGTACCGACGCCCGCGCGACCCAGGCATCGATGTCAGCCACCGGACAGTAGGTGATGATGTAACGGATCTGCGGTGACGGAATGGGTGACGGATAGATGCTCGCGAGAAACACCTCGCCCTCCGCGGTCCGGATGCGCACCGGATCCTGGAAAGCCGCGCGGAGGGCGTCCATCGTTTCCGCATCCTGAGACGCCGCGCGGAGGGCTTCCGTCGTTTCCGCGTCCGTCGCCTCCTCAGGCGCAGGTGCAAGCTGTTCCCCTGCTGCCGCGTCCTGCGCTTCATCCCCGCTGATCTTCTCGATATACGCTATAAACGCATCGGATACGGGCTTCAGCAGCGCCTTCTCTTCCTCATCCCGCGGATACACGATATGCCCGCCCTCTGCGAACATCATAAGCCGGGTATCCCCCTGCATCCGTCGGGTGACCGGTGCCACCTGACGCACGAATCGCCCGACGAGCATCCGCGGTTCCTCGGTACTCTCCGCCGTAAACACATCCTCCATCACCGGCAGCACCGCTTCGCGAAGCTCCGTGAGTCGCCCCTCTGCCTCCTTCGACGCAAAGCGGCTCGCGCTGACATAGAAGATGCCGCACGCCAGCAGCGGAAACAGCAGCAGAATCAGCAGTGACGGCGTCAGCAGCACCCGGTAGATCGATTTTTCTTTCTGTTGATTGCTACAGCACTTCGTTCTCATATTTCTCTCTTTCATATCTCGTCACCCGATACCTGTCAGATCACGGCATGCCGCATCCGCTGTATCATCGAAATGCGCGAACTTCCTGGAGGTATACTCGACGGTCACTTTTTTCATCCGCGCTCTTCTGCTGTTTCCCGCTTCGTAAGCCGGAAGCCGTAGCCCCAGACCGTCTCGATGTAGACCGCGCTGCCCCGCTCCCGGAGCTTCCGGCGGATCCGCTTCACGAGATCATCCGCGGCCCGTGTGTCGGTCTCCCAGTCCATCTGCCAGATTTCCTTCAGAAGCTCATCCCGGCTCACGGCACGGTCCTGGTTCTTCACCATATATAGAAGAAAATCAAATTCGTTCGGGGTCAATGCAAACTCCCTGTCATCGAGCTCCACCCGCCTCCGGGCCGGATACATCCTCAGGCTCTGAAAGCTGAAAGCTTCATTGGCCGACGAAGCAGCAGACGCCGGCACTTTCTTCCGCTTCAGCAGCGCCTTGATGCGAAACACGAGCTCGAGCGGCAGAAATGGCTTCACGAGGTAGTCGTCGCTGCCCGACGCGAAGCCCCGCACACGGTCATACGGACTGTCCTTCGCCGACACGATGATGATCGGCAGCTCCGGATTCGTATCTCGCAGGGTCTGACAGACCGTAAGTCCGTCCTTGCCCGGCATCATGATATCGACGACCACGAGGTCCGGCCGACGCGCGGTGCAGGCGCGCAGCAGGGACTCGCCCTCCGGAAACACCTCGACATCGTACCCGTCCTGCTTCAGAAATACTTCTATCAGATCGCGAATGTTCTTCTCGTCATCCGCAAAATAAATCAGCTGTGCCATCGTAACTCCTTCTATCTGTATTGAGCTGCCTCCGCCGCCCCGGCCAGTAGACCGCGACGTATACATGGTATGCGCATCGGAGGGCATGCTCTGCATGAACACCTTAAGAATTCTGTAAAATATCATAGCATCGCGGTCGAAAGCCGTAAATGAAACGCAAGGATTTGCCACAGTTTTTCCGTATCTTCGGAGCTTCCACGGCTTATATAATGACAGCGTAAGGACGAGGCAGCCGACAGCTTAAGGCGAAGTTCTTACCCCACTTCCACCACCGGAAACGGGAACGAAGCGTAAAGGACGAGGCAGCCGACATGGTCTTCCGGGCCCGGAAAAGTAAAGACACTGCGACGTTGCCCCGCCAGAAGCATTGGCAAAGGAAAATTGCTGATCCTATCACAAATCAAAGGACATATCTGAAATCAAGGAGGTATCAATATGAGAAAGTCATTACAGAAACTCAGCGTTATGGCACTGACCGGGATGCTCTGCATGAGCGTCGCACCAGCTGCATTCGCCGCCGGCAAGGCGGGCAGCGGCAGGTCCGTGCTCTCCCAGTACCACGCCGATCTCGCAAATCAGCGTACTGAACTGGGCGAACTCATCACGGACAGCAAGGAGCTGACACAGCAGGTCAAGGCTGCACAGCACACGCTGAAGGAGGCCGGCCTCATCACAAAGTCAAACTGCGATCGACTCGCCGAGCTCTCCCAGGCGATCAAGGCGAAGCGCCTCGAGCTGAACGATCTTCGTAACAGCAACAAGGGGCTCCGCGCCGACGCGAAGGATGCCCGTCTCGCCGGCGAGATGAACCTCGCACAGGACGCACTGGACGAGCTCTACGGTATCCAGGAGCAGCAGATCGATCTCCGCACGGAAATCGTGAAGCTCCTCGACCAGAAGCTGAGCTACATCTACAGCATCCAGAACGGCACCGGCGATGCGGATGACAGCATCGCAGCTGGTGATACGACTGAAACCGAGGGCGAGACCGGCGCAACTGGTGATACAACTACAGCCGAGGGTGAAACCGTCGCAGCCGGTGACAGCACTACGACGGATATCAGCATCGTAACGCCGGATACTTCGGCCAATGCTGAGACCGGCGCTGCTGCGGACATCACCGGCGAGACCGCTGCTGCTTCTGAAACCACGACAGAAACGACCCTGACCGAAGATCCGTCCGCGGATGAAATCGTCACGGATGAAGCAGTCATCGACGCTGCACTCGACGACGGCGCTGAATTAGAGGAAGAATAAGCCAAAGGAGGGCCCTGCCTATAGATCATAATAACTTACCGTACTCAACTTTTCCCTCATAAAAACCCGCAGCGGTGAAAAAGCCGTTGCGGGTTTTGCAGTTGCATGGCGTTACAAAATCCTGTGCAAACCGCCCAACCTCTTGACAAGTGAATTCCATCAATGTTAAATTAAAACTCCAAAACCATGTTATGGAGTGGATTTTTCTGAAGCGCCAATGCGCGCTTTATTTTTCGCCACACAGCCGGGACTTCCCCGCTGCGTGGCCTTTTTTTGCGCCGAAAACTGCCGGGAGTTTATGGGGTCTGACCCCCAGTCGTCCCGGGAAGCCGGTATGTGCAACTATTACTATGAATGGAGGAGAAAAAATGGACCAGACATTTATGAAGGAGCGTCCGATCGTGCCGCTCGTGATTTCCATGGCGATTCCGATGACGATTTCCATGCTCGTGAACTCGCTCTACAACATCATCGACAGCTACTACGTCGCGCGCATCAGCGAGCAGGCGATGACCGCGCTGTCCCTCGTCTACCCGGCGCAGAATCTGCTCATCGCGGTGACGGTGGGCTACGGCATCGGCATGAACGCCGTGATCGCGTACTCACTCGGCGCCGGCCTCCAGAAGCAGGCGGACACCGCAGCGACCCTCGGCCTCCTCGGCAACATCCTCCACGGCCTCCTCATCAGCGTGCTCTGCATCTTCGGGATGTCGGCCTTCGTGGGACGATTTTCGGATGATGCTGACATCATCCGCCTGGGCACCGAGTATGCACGTATCGTCTTCCTCTTCGGTGTGCCGAATGCCGCCGCCATCTCCTATGAGAAGATGTTCCAGGCGATCGGCCGTATGAAGGTCTCGATGATCAGCATGCTGATCGGCTGCCTCGTCAACATCGTCCTCGACCCGATCATGATCTTCGGCTTCGGCCCGATCCCGGCCATGGGCATCGCGGGTGCCGCGTGGGCGACCGGCATCGGACAGGTCGTCTCCCTCCTCATCTACCTCGTCGTCTACTACCGCGACCTCGCGAACATCCCGGTCCGTATCACTCCGCGGAAGATGCATCAGGCCGGTGCCACCCTCGTAAAGGTCTACAGCATTGGCATCCCGGCAGCGCTCAATCTCGCACTGTCCTCCCTCATGATCACCGTGCTGAACGGCATCCTCGCCGTCTACTCCGCGTCGTACGTGCTCGTGCTCGGCGCGTATTACAAGCTGCAGACCTTCATCTACCTCACCGCCAACGGGATCGTCCAGGGCATGCGACCGATCTGCAGCTACAACTACGGCGCGGGCGAGTTCCGGCGGCTGAAGGCGATTTTCCGCACCGGACTCGCGATGGTGAGCGGCGTCATGGTGATCGGTACGCTGCTCTGCATCCTGCTGCCGAACCAGCTCATCGGGATCTTCGCGTCGAGTGCGGACACCATCCTGCTTGGTCGTGAGGCGCTGCTCATCATCTGCCGCGGCTTCGTGCTCTCCGGCGTCTCCGTCACCATCTCCGGCGTCCTCGAGGGCCTCGGCAAGGGCGCGGAGTCCCTCGTGATCTCCCTCGCCCGCTACATCGTCGTGCTCCTGCCGCTCGCCTATTTCCTGAGTCAGGCGAGCGGCGCCGCCGGCGTCTGGCACGCCTTCTGGATCACCGAAGCCACTGCCGCTGTCCTCTCGGTCCTCCTCTTCCGCCGCATCATGCGGAAGATCCAGACCGAAGCGCGCGACTGACGCCCCGGAAGTTTATGGGGTCTGACCCCAATGTCGTCAACCCAACGTCAACTTAAGATTGGTTGCTAGAAGGATGATATCACAAAGGCGACG
>CAKQPT010000004.1 GCA_934270345.1 uncultured Oribacterium sp.
GTTGTAAAAAAAAGACCCCTATACCATTTCTGGTATAGAGATCTTTGTTTTGTCATCTTAACTTAATGACATTGGCCCCAGAAGGCCGCTCCTGACATCACTTCGAAAGACGCTGGAGCACCTCCGGGAGCTCGGAGATTTCGTGGATCACGGCCTTCGGGTTTGCGACGGTGCCGAAGCCGTAGCTCGCATAGATGAAGCTGATGCCGGCCTGTGCTGCACCTGCTTCGTCCATTGCGGTATCGCCGACATAGACGCAGCTCTCCTTCGAAAGGTCATTCCGCTCCATCAGAAGCCGGATGTTGCTGCCCTTTTTCTTTCCGGTTCGTCCATAGCACTCGAAGTCCTGCACATCACCCTCGACCTCGACCGGTCCCAGGATCCAGCCGGCATCCTCGATGAGGGTCTCGATGTACCCGTCCTGACAGTTCGATACGATATAGACGCGGTAGCCCTCTTCATGAAGACGCTCGATCGTCTCCATACAGCCCGGATAGAAATCCCCGCTGTGCGCACGAAGATACTGATCCTCGTTCTCCATGCAATCCTGCATGATCAGCGCCCGCAGCTCCTCCGAGATATCCGGCAGCATCATGCAGCTGATCTCATACATCGTATGGCCCATGAAGCGGTACATATCCTCGACCGTGATCTTCACGCCCTTCGTTTCCGAATGACGGTCCAGCACCTCCTGCCAGGCAGCCGTCACCTGACGCGCCGAATCCCATAAGGTGCCATCCACATCGAATATCACATTTCTGATCATGCTCTTCTCTCCATTTAAATATCGTGTTCATAGTCCGTTCATATTTGAATATGAATGTTAACAGAATGTTCACGTGACCCACATACTTTGTTCACCATTGACTTATATATTATAACCAAGATAACAAATAAGTTATCGGTTTAAGAAGATTTTTTTCATAATACTCGGGCAGGGATCGAAGGATCACCTGCCCTCCTCCCTTTTATGGGGGCTTTTTTTATTTACAGAAACGGAGGGGCGTGAGAATGTGATTTTCTCGCGCCCCTCCGTCGTGTTATATCTCATCTTCCGATGATTTCTTTAAGCCGGAAATCGCCTCACCGGTTTCTTCGGCAGCTCCCTCCTTCAGAGAACCATCCATATTGATGTCCTCGAGGATCGGTCGCACATCCCCATCGTGGCTGTGATCCTCCTTCGGCATGAACTTAAGAAAGATATGCTCGAACATCGTGGAGTTGATCCAGGCGATCAGCGCGAAGCCCATCAGCATCAGAAACGCGGACAGCCATGGCATATAGAATAAGAGAATATACCATACCAGCAGAATCACGACATCACAGATCAGCATCGAGATCGTGGATCCGAGATAGCGGATCGACATCAGGATGGCATTCAGTATGGTGTTCTTCGTCGTATTTTCGAAACGGCTTAAGATCGGCCATACATACAGGAAAACGAAGATCCAGACGATGATCATGGCGAACACGACGGCCTGCAGGAAAAACTTCACCGTACCGGATCCGGCCATCATCTGACCGAAGAAATAAAAGTCGAAGCCCAGCACCGCAGCGATCAGCAGCATCGGGATCCAGATGAGCGTCGCCTGCCTGAAATTCTGCTTAAACGAACGGAAGAACATCCGGAAATCACCATAATCCTCATTGCGCACATACTTCAGCGTACAGTAGTAAAGCGCCGTTGTGGAGGCACCGATCGTCACGACCGGAATCGAGCAGACGAACCACAGAAGATTCAGCACGATCATATCCCCGAGACGACCCACAAAACGCCAGATCGGATTATCATAATTAAAAAAGCCCTGTAACATCATGTCCCCCTGTTAAATGAATCTCGAATCATATTCAACAGAATTCTAGCATATTGCACCATGCACATTCAACGCCTCACGCCAAAACATCTTAGGCATTCAGATACAGGGGCTCCGTCCGAATGTCTAGTTTATCTCCTCCAGATACGCCTTCGCGTCCTTCAGGAACGCGGCGGTAATCAGTACGATGACGGCACCGATTGGGAAGGCGGCGATGATGCTGACGGACTGAAGGTTCGCCATGGAGCTGTCCGAGAAAACGAGGGCGACCGGAAGCAGGATGAGGAGCACCGACCAGAGCGCCTTCACCCAGCCCTGCGGCTCCTCGTCCTTCCCGAGCTTTTTATAGCTGTACTGGGAAGCCACCAGCGCGATGGAATCGAAGGAAGTCGCATAGAAGGCGATCATCGTCACGATGAGCAGCACGAGCACGGCCTTCGCGAGCGGCAGCTGCTGGATGATGGCGATGATGGTGGTGTACAGGTTCTGGGTCTGTTCATAGAGACCGACGATGTCGAAGCGACCGGCCATCTGAAGTCCCAGTCCATAATTTCCGAGCACGATGAAGCTTACGAAGGTGCTGCCCATGCCGAAGACATAGCCGCCGAGAATCGTCGAGCGGATGGTGCGGCCACGGGAAATCGAGCCGATAAAGAACGGCGCTGCCACGCACCATACCATCCAGTACGCCCAGTAGAAGATCGTCCAGTTCTGGGCGAAGCCGGTGCTTCTCGTCGGATCTGTATAGGTCGCGAGGCCGAGGAAATTCTGCGCGAGACGTCCCATCGCGGAGAAACCCGTCTCCAGGATGAAGCGCGCTTCCCCACCGCAGACGAGGACATAGAGAAGTAAGCCATAAAAACAGTAGGTGCAGACATTGGCGAGCAGAGAGACGCCGAGCATGCCACGCATGACCGCGCAGGTGTAGAGCACGCAGGTCACGAGCAGAATCGCGATCGTGATGGTGCGATCCGGGAGATCGATGCCGAGGAGCGTCTTCAGTGCTTCACTGAGAAGCGGGGTGGCGACGGAAAAGGTGGTTGCGGTGCCGGCGAGGAGCGCAAACACGGCGAGAAGGTCGATGAAGCGGCCCGGCAGGCGGTCGGTGTACTTGCCGAGAATCGGACGACAGGCCTCCGAGTATTTCTGACGCGTCCGCTTCCGGACGTGCAGCATGAAGCCGAAGGCCACGGCGAGCACGAGGTAAAAGCCCCACGGAATCGGGCCCCAGTGGAACAGCGTGAAGGTGCTGGCCCAGTCCATGCGGCTGCCCATCTCCACCGTGTGCGGGTCCTCCCAGTAGAGGATCCACTCGCAGAAGGAGTAGAACAGGATGTCGGCGGCGAGCCCCGCGGTGAACATCATGGCACCCCACTGGAAGAAGCTGTACTTCGGCTTCTCATCCGGCGCACCGAGCACGATACGGCCATAGCGCGAGAGCGCGATGTAGAGGGACATCACCGCCGTTCCGAGACCGATCAGGAGATAGTACAGCCCGAAGCTGTCCCCCAGGAAGGTCCGGATACTGCCGAGCACGGCATTGGACGCCTCCGGCAGGAGGAAAAACAGCAGTGCCAGCACCACGATCAGCGCAAACGGCACCAGCGTGATCATCCAGTCGATGCGACTCCGATCCGACTCCATCTGTTCGAGTTTCTCATTCGCGCTCTGTTTCATGTTCATTTTCTCCTTTTTCTGAAATGTTTTGAACAATATAGCACCGGAGGTCCGTCGCGTCAAGCGAATTCTGTGCAAGGTCGAGGAATCATGCTAGAATAGTAACCGTTCAGCTATGGGGACCCGGCGGGGCGGCATAGCTGAACGGTTACAGAATACGTTAATACCGCTGGAAAGGACCGCACGACCATGCTTTTAAATAAAGAAAAAGCGCCGGCCATCAACTATAAGGAAGACTGGCCGACGCACTACTATGACATCGCGGATATCGATACCCGTGAGAAGATTCTGACCGAGATGCTCGAGGCCAATGCAGGCGACCGGAACGATCGTCGCCGTCTCGAGCTTCTTCGTAAGCGCTACCCGGCGAACGAGCGCACAGGTGCGAAGCGAAAGGATGCGTTCGTCGCGGCCTGGATGGGGCTCCTCATCGACGGCCGCCTCGGTACGAACTTTCTGAACCGGAAGAAGCGCGAGCGCGACATCCGGCAGTACTTCACCACGCTCTGCGTGCTGGATGAGGAGGTCGATGAAATTCTCCTCGAGGAGTGGCACCAGTTCGCCCGCTTCTGGATCGAGAGCTGTGCCGGCGACCGGAGCTACGACTCGACTGCCTTCGGTCTCTTCCGCCTCGGCGATGAGCGCCTCGGAAAGAAGATCGCCGCTGAGATCCACGAAGTCACCAGCACCATCCCGGCCCGCTTCGGCCTCGAGGAAGAGCTCCGCGCCTTCCGCCGCGTCATGAAGGAAACCTACATCGCGATGGTCGACCACGGCGACCGCTACTGGGCCGACGTTACCGGTGACAGGGACTGAGAGAAGCCCCGGAGGGCCGGTGTCAGAAATCATACGAAAAAATCGTGTTTCTGACGCCGGCCCTCCGGGGCCTCTCAGCTACATGGTCACTTGAATTCCAGAACATTCTCCCGCGTTACCTTCTCATACGGCAGACGGATATACTTGTCGCCGACGAGATGGAGATCACTGAGCGGCTCGTCCAGGGTCAGGTGGTGTGCCAGCTGAAAGATGGCCGCTGCCTGGCCTTCGGCGTCGTTATAGATCGTCGCCGCCAGCTTCCCATCGCTCACCGCGCTGAGGCCCGCCTCCGTGCCGTCGATGCCGAAGATGAGCGGCCACTGCGCCTGCGGGACGCCGCTCGCCTCGAAAGCATCGATCGCTCCGAGCGCCATCTCATCATTATTCGCGAGCACCAGCTCGATGTCCGCCCCATACTGCCGGATGATTTTATCCATCTGGGTTTTCGCCTGCGCACGGTTCCAGTTTGCGATCGCATACGTGAGACGATCCAGCTTCACACCGAGCTCGAGCATCCGATTCACGGAGCTTTCCGAGCGGGCGATGGCATCCTGGTGTCCGGCCTCCCCCTCGAGCACGACATACTGAATCGCGCCGTCTCCATTCCGGTCCACCGTGCCGCTTCGGATCGCATCGGCTGCCAGCTCTCCCTGCATCTTTCCGGAAACGAAGGCATCGGCTCCTACATAAAAGAGCTGATCCCAGCGCTGCAGATCATCCTCTACCAGCTCCCGGTTGAAAAAGATGATCGGCACATCCGCATTCCGTGCCGCATTGATGACCTCGGTCGGTGCCGTACGATCAACCAGATTCACACAGATCACGTCGAAGTCCGCGGCGATCATGTCGCGCACCTGTTCGTTCTGCTTCGTCTGACTCTGCGAGGCATTATAGACCTCCAGCACGATATCCTGTTTCTCCTGCGCCTTCGCGCTCAGCACCTGATCATTCAGATCCTGCATCAGTGCCGATACGAAGGCGTCGTACTGATCATAGACCGACACACCGATTTTGATCTTCCCATCGGTTTTTCTGGCCGGCAGCTTCTGCCGCGTACCACAGCCGCAGAGGGCGCCCAGCACAGCCAATCCCACGAGTATTTCGCACATCCATCGCTTCATCTTTTTCATACGATTTTCCCCAGCTATTCTTCCATCATGATTCCCGGTCGCCCTGCTGTCTTCGATGACATCTCGCTTCTGCGTCCCCTGCTTATGCCATCTGCGTCAGTTCCACACATCCGTCCGCAGCTTATCCAGCGGCACCACTCACTGCACGATCGGAAACAGGATCCGCTGATTCTCATCCCGGAACAGATTGTCCCGGTGGACGACATTGAAGCCCTGCTCCCGGTCCTCGAGCACCAGCATCCGGTTCCGGAGCTTCGCCGAGAGATCCGTGAGACTCTGATAGCCCATACTGAACTCGTTCGGCAGGATCATCGATGCGATGGTGCCGTTATCGATATAGTATGCGAGCTTCTCGCTGCAGCCGGCACCATAGAGAGACAGCTTATCTGTGCCTGATGCCGCGACATAGTCCACTGCCGCTTCGAGGCTCGAATTATCGAGGCCGATGATCACCGCAGGTGTCACCCGCTCCATCGAGCGTTTCAGCTCCTGCTCGAGAAAGCGGCTCTCCTCCACCGTCCAGACGATCTCCGGCTCCTTCGCACCCACGGCATCCAGGAAGCCCTTCAGGCGGTCCTGCATCGCATACTGCTGCTGGTTTCCGGCGATGATGCCGATCTTCAGCCCCTTCAGACGGTCACCGTAATCGATCACGAGCTCGTTTCCGATGGCCCGCCCGACCTCCACATTATCCGTCATCACTGTCGCATAGTTTCCGGAGATATCTGCATCCGCATCCACATTTGTGATGATAAACTCCACCGGCACACGGGCGATGATGTTCCGCACGATTTCCGCGGTGCCCATACTGAGGCAGAAATCCGTGATGATGCCATCCGCGCCATCCGCAATCTCCTGATTGATCAGCGTAGTCTGTGTGAAGACATCATCGATGTAGTCGGTATATACGTAGCTCAGGTCAATGTTGTTGTCCTTCGCTGCCTGTGTGAGCCCTGCCTTCAACGGCACCCAGCGGTCCTGGGAGGAATCACTCACGATCACCGACACCTGGTAGCGCTTCTCACCGGTGCCCCGCACCAGCATCACGGAGCAGAACAGGATGGTGACCACCAGCCCGCCGATGATCGGCCATAAGAAGCTTCGATCCTCATACATGCTGATGTCCTCCTTCCTTTCGATTGGAATCCTTCACCGACGTATCCATCACATCCGCTGCTTTCCCGTCCGCAGAAGCGGCGCTGTAGTGTCCGCTCTCCAGCAGCTTCTGGTTCTCCGGTGTATCCGGGATCGCCGGCAGATGGATCGTGATCGTCGTACCTTCATCCGGCTCGGAAACCGCCATCAGTCCATACTGTGCGCCGAAGCGGATACGGATGCGATTGTGAACATTCACGAGGCCGACACCGGAGCCATGCTTCGGCACCCGGTTTCTCGACTCCTCGTCGTCCTTCAGCAGATTTTCACATACCTCCGGCGGCATGCCGTAGCCGTTGTCGCTCACGGCGATATAGATGTCGCCGACCGACATCGCCTGAATCATCTGCCTGTGTGCACGGCCGCCGGCATTGGCCTCTGCCGGATCCGGCCGCCGGGTCTTCCCGCTGCCCACTGTTCTCACGGCCGGCTGCGTGTGCTCCACAACAGCTCTCGGCGCTACTTCGTCCGTGCTCACGCATGCTTCTCCATTTTTGCCTTCCCCATCCGGGATCAGCCAGCCACGGATACGGATCTCGGCGTCATCATCCGGATCCATGTCCCCGACGCCGTAATAGATGGCATTCTCGAGGATCGGCTGGATGATGAGCTTGACGCTCAGGTAGTCCTTGATTTTCTCATCGATGTCGAAGACCACCGAGAAATTATTCTTGTAGCGCACCTTCTGGATGTTCATATAGTTTTCCGCATGCTTCAGCTCCTGCGCAAGCGGAATGATATTTTTCCCACGGCTCAGGCTGATACGAAAGAGGCTCGCAAGCTGCGTCACCATGAAGACCGCATCCTTGTTGTGCTCGCCCTCGATCATCCAGACGATGGAATCCAGGGTGTTGTAGAGGAAGTGCGGATTGATCTGCGACTGGAGCGCATCCATCTCCGACTTTCGCTTCTCCTCCTGCTCGACGACGATGTCCTCCATCAGCTGATTGATCCGGGTCATGGAACTGCGGAGGGTCCGGCCGAGATGCTCTACCTCTTCCGAGCCGCCCACATAGATATCCTCCGGCACGACATCGCCGCCCTCCATCCGCTTGATGGAGCGGTTCAGCCGGTTCAGCGGCAGGGAAATCTGACGCGACACGATCTGATTCACGAAGATCATGACGAGGAGGGAGATCGACACGAGCAGGATCACGACGAAACGAAGGCTGCTCGCATCCACGCCGTAGGCACTGGCCGGGATCACGGCGATCATCTTCCAGCCGGTGTAGGAAACCGAGTTCAGCAGCACCTGGCGACGGGCACCGAGGTAAAGCTCCTGATGATGGCCATCCTGGTAGTGCGCCTCGTTGATGTTGTTCTCTGTGAGAATCCCGTAGTTGATCTGCATCTGCTTCGGATGATAGATGAGGCTGCCGCTCGAGTCGGTCAGATAGATGTACTGACCGCTCGAATCCTGATTGATCCGCTCCATCATGCGGTCGATGGTGGAGTAGTTCATATCGACGAGGAGGACACCCATGGTCGGGGTTCCGTTTTCATAGATTTCGACGGCGCGACTCAGAGAGATGACCCAGCGATAGCGATAAGCCGGATCCAGAAAGAGATTTTCGACGTGCGGGGTGGAGAAATGCAGATTATCGGTCTTTCGAAGTGCCTCGGTAAACCAGCTCTGGGTCGTCACATCGAGATTTTCCTTCGTCGTGGCGATCGGCGAGGCTGAAATCAGCCGGCCATCTGCGGTAAAGAGCGCCATACTGACGAGATGCTCGAGGTGCGCTTCATAGATGAGGTCCATCTCTCGATCGATGCTGTCCGTGCTGAGATCTGCATTTTTGATGACATTATAATATACCGCATCCGAGATGCGACGCATATTGGCGAGGTAATCCTCGAGATTGATGACGGACTGCTGCACGATCTGCTCGGTGGATTCCACGGAGCTCGTCCGCATACGACGTGCGAAGAGCTGATACAGGACCAGCCCCAGAATCATAAGCAGCACGAAGGAGATGATGGTGAAGGCCATCAGAATCGTTCCCTGAATGGTGTGAGGAAGATAGCTTCGCTTCCCCTTTTTCCGCTTCTGTTTTGTCTCTTCCGGATGATGTATCTCCACTGCACCCTCCTGTTTCTGCACCACGTTCCTTTTATTAATAACAGTAAGGAGACGCCCCAGGTGTTCTGCGAAGCGTCTCCCATTTCATCGTCCATCAGCTCGACGCGGTGCCGGCATGCTGCTGTGCCTTATACTTCGACGGTGATACGCCGAATTTCTTTTTAAATGCATAGCTGAAGTAGTTCGGGTCACTGTAGCCGACCGCTTCCGCGATCACATAGGTTTTCTCATTTTCATCGAGCAGCATATGGACTGCCCGGTCCATACGGATATCCGTGAGGTAATTGATGAAGGTCTTGCCCGTTTCCCGCTTGAAGACGGTCGAGAAGTACGCCGCACTGATGCCGAGGAAATCACAGATGCTCTCGACACTCAGGTCCTTATCGCTGTAATGCTCATGCACATAGGCCTCTGCCTTCGCCACGAAGGTTCGTGTGCTGTCGCTGCGTGATACCCGGAGAAGCGCCTGCATCTTATGCGCACTTTCCTTCATCCATGCACGAAGAGCTTCCAGATCGAAGTGCTGCACCTTCTGGAACAGATCCTCGTCCTTTCCGAATACCTCTTCCATCGACAGATGATTCGCATTTACGAAACGGTGTCCCTCCGTCACAAGCTCCATCACGAAGAAGCGATACGCCTGCAGCGACGGATTGACCGGTGCCTCCGTACTCAGGAACTGATCGATCTGACGATCGACCTCTTCCGGCGAATTCAGCTTGATGGCCTTGAACACCGGGTAGAAGCGGTCATCATTGTCCTCTGCAGGACTCTCCGCCGGCGCCTCCTTCTGGGTCTCCGGTGCCACCTCCATGATGTTGATCGCCTGTCCGCGCCCATAGATGACACGGTAGGACACCGCCTCCCGGGCACTCTCGTAGGCCTCCGGCAGGCTGAGAAGATGGTTGACTGCACGACCGATGCCGGCGGTGATGGTCGCGTTCGACACATGCTTACTGAGACGACACAGCACCTGACAGTCATCCGTCAGCTTCGTCAGCGCCCCCGGCTGCTCGAACTGCACGATCATCACCGTATCGCCGAGATAGGTGAAGAAGCGCGCATGCCACTTCTGATCGAGGTGCTCCTCCCAGAGCCGGCGCACCGACATCGTGATCAGCAGCGGATTGATGCCCTCCGGCGCGAGGGAAACACTATTGTGCAGGATCACCACACCGAAGTACGGGCCGTCGAGGCTGATCTGGTAGTCCATCATATCGCGACTGAGCGAATTCGCCGGCTCGCGTCCCTCGATGAGCGCCGTGCAGAAATTCTCCTGCAGGATCGGCAGACTCTCCATGTAATAGTTTTTCAGCATGTTGATGTTCTGCTTCTCGTCGAACTCCTGATCCAGCGATGCGTGGATGCGCTCAAACACGGCAGAAAGCTCATCCGCGTCGATCGGCTTCAGGATGTACTCCTCGGCCTCCAGACGGATGGCTTCCTTTGCGTACTCGAACTGGTCGAAACCCGAGAAGATGATGATCTTGATGGTCGGATACTGCTCCTTCAGACGCCGGCTGAGCTCGAGACCGTCCATGAACGGCATCTTGATGTCCGTCATGACGACGTCCGGCTGCTCCTCCTCGGCCATCTCCAGCGCTTCCAGTCCATTGTGGGCATAGCCCTGCACCGTGAAGCCGAGCTTCTCCCAGTCCATCTTTCGGATGATCACCTGGATTACATCCTCCTCGTCATCCACCAGCATCACTTTGTATTTGTTCAATGCAAACTCCCCTCTGCCATCACATCCTGCATCGCATCCCGAAAGGCATATTCCCTCCCGCATGCGACCAAACTCATCCCGGGCCCAACGCCACGCTGCGTTTTACCGTCACGCAACGCTATGCTCAGTCCTCTACATTCTGATGATGGTCGAGATTTCCGTACTTGTCCTCGATTTTCTTGAAACGATAGAAGGTCACTGCGATGGAGAGAATCATAAACAGAAGGCCCATCAGGCCGTCATACTGGCTCACCACCTCCATCACGAAGATGCAGGCACCGAACATCAGCACGAGGATCCCCATCTCACGGGTATATGGGAGAAGATTCTCCTCCTTCACCTTGCCCCACTCCTTCGGACGAATGAAATCCGGATCATGGAAAACAAGCAGCTTCACGGCGCAGTAGATCACCAGCACACCGAGAACGAGCTGCACACCGTGCTGGCTGAGGAAAAAGGCGACCGGATCGTTCGTCACCGGATCCGAAGCGGTCTGTGCAAGAACTGTCATGTGATATGTCATAGAAACCTCTCTTTAACTGTGTTGGGTCATGGGGGCAGCCCCCGAACGTTTATCTTAAGAAAATCTTAATGGGGTCAGACCCCCTTACGAAATTCTTAAGCCCGATACAAAAATGGACTGTGGCATACGCCACAGCCCATATTATAGACGATAGAAATCGTTCGCTCAATTACTTCTTCTGTACGTACTTTCTGATATCGAGAGAAATTGCGACGAAGATAACGATACCGATCGCGATGTACTGAGAGTTTGCATCGACACCGAGGAACTGAAGAGCGACCTTCAGGAGCTCGAGAACGGCAACACCGATGATGGCGGAGGAAACCTTACCACGACCACCGGTTACAGATACACCACCGAGTGCGCAGGCTGCGATACCTTCCATCTCGTAGGAAAGACCCGTATTGATGGATGCACCACCGGCCTTTGCGCCGAGCATGAAACCTGCCATTGCGAAGAAAGCAGATGCCTTCGCATAGATGAGAACGAGTGTAAGCTTTACAGGAACACCGGCAACCTCTGCAGCCTGTGCATTGCCACCGATGGCATACATGTACTTACCATGACGGGTCATGTTGTAGATGAACCAGGTGATCGCTGCCATGGCGATGGCCATCCAGATCAGGAAGCTCAGGCCCAGGAAACGACCGGTAGAGAACTTTGTGTAGCTGGTGATATAGCCACCAAGCGGTGTAGCGCCGGTGTAGATCAAACCGAGGCCATAGATGATCTCCATCATCGCCAGTGTGGAAATGAATGGAGGAACACTCAGATAAGCGATAAACCATCCGGTGATGGCACCGAAGCATCCGCAGATGATCATGACAACCAGTAATACGAGGAACGGATTCAGCGGTGTGATGTTTGCCAGGAAGCCTTCCTTAAAGAAACGGCCTGCATAATCCTGCTTCTGAAGAAGTGTACCGGCGATACATGCACCGAAGCCGACCATACGTCCACCGGAAAGATCACATCCTCCGGTGATAACGCAGCCTGAAATACCGAGCGCGATAACCAGTCTGTAGGACATGTTTGCGAGGAGGTTCAGGAAGTTGTTGGCAGTTAAGAAGTTCTTCGTTGTTAATCCTGTGTAGATAACGAGGATGAACATAACGATGATAACACCGTTGTTAATGAGAAAATCCGTGATTTTCTTTTTCTGTGACTTTTGCATTTTATTTCCCCTTTATTCTATCGAATCAGAATCAGAACTGCGTTGCGAAGGACATTACCTTCTCCTGCGTCATATCTTCCTTCTGATCAATCTCACCTGTGATCTTACCATTACACATTACATATACACGATCGGCCATGCCGAGAAGCTCCGGCATTTCGGAGGAAATCATGATGATCGACTTGCCCTGATCGGCGAGCTGCTCCATGATCTCATAAATCTCGTGCTTGGCACCGACGTCGATACCTCTGGTCGGCTCATCCATGATCAGGATCTCCGGATCATTTGCGAGCCATCTCGATACGATAACCTTCTGCTGGTTACCACCGGAGAGGTTCTCGATATGCTGCTGCATACTCGGTGTCTTAATCGAAAGCTGCTTGATACTGTCATCTACGATCTTGTTGATCGTCGGGTGATCCAGGATGAAGCCTGCCTTCAGGTGCTTGTTGTAAATGGAAATACCCGTGTTATCCTTGATGGACAGGCATCCGAAGATACCATTGCCACGACGGTCCTCGGTGATCATACCGAGACCTGCATCCATCGCGTCTCTCGAACGCTTGATCTTTACTTCCTTGCCATGCATCTTGATGGTGCCGGAAGAGAGATGACGGATACCGAAGAGGCCCTCCATGAGCTCGGTTCTCTGTGCACCAACCAGTCCACCGAAACCGAGGATCTCACCCTTACGGATGTTGAAGCTGCAATCCTGGAAGGACTTCGCGTGAATCGAGGAAAGATGCTCTGCCTCGAGGATGACGTCACCGATCTCATGTACGTGATCCGGATATACCTTCGTGAGCTCACGACCTACCATCTTCGCGATGATATCGTCGGTGCTCATCTCGGCTGCCGGCCAGGTACCGACATAGGTACCATCTCGCATGACAGTGATATCATCGGCGATCCGCTTGATCTCATCCATCTTATGAGAGATGTAAATCATCGCAACGCCCTTATCACGCAGCTGGTTCATAACCTTGAAGAGGAAATCTACTTCCTTATCAGAAAGCGAGGAGGTCGGCTCATCGAAAATGATGACTCTCGCCTCATGGGAAACCGCCTTCGCGATCTCGACCATCTGCATCTGTCCGATGGAGAGCGAGCCGAGCAGCGCCTTCGGATTATAGTCGAGGCCCAGCTCCTTCAGCCAGCGATCGGTCTCTTCGAACATCTTCTTGTGATCGATCACCTGTAAAGGACCATACTTATGTACCGGGAAACGTCCCATGTACATATTCTCCGCGATGTTACGTGCCGGTATCGGCTGCAGCTCCTGATGCACCATGGCAACACCCTTCGCCATCGCATCATCCGGGTCTGTAATCGTCGTCTTCTCGCCATCCAGGTAGATTTCACCCTCATCCATGTGATAGATACCGAAAAGGCACTTCATCAGTGTGGACTTTCCGGCACCATTCTCTCCCATGAGTGCGTGAACTGTACCCGGGCGAACAGCGAGGTTAGCGTGATCCAGCGCTTTTACACCGGGGAATGACTTACACACATTCCGTAATTCCAGTTTATACTCCGCCATTTTGCCCTCCAAGCATTAAATAATGGGTTTAAAAAACGGGTGGGGCGCAGCTCGTGCACCCGCACCCATTCCTATGTACTACGTTAAATTCTTACGAATCTTTCGGATTAACCAAGAGATGCAAGAACGTCGTCAACGTTGTCGGTGGTTACCTTTACGTAATCGCAGCCGATGTAATGCTCATTGTCGCCGCCGGTGATGTACTTAACAGCTGCATCTGCTGCGGAGTGAGACTGAGAAATGTGATCGTTGAATACAGTACCGGTCTGCTTGCCAGCCTTAACGTTGTCACAAGCCTCCTGAAGAGCATCAACACCTACAAGGTAAACGTCTGTACCAACGGTCTCGCCTGCTGCCTCGATTGCCTGCAGAGCGCCGAGAGCCATCGCATCGTTGTTACAGAAAACAACCTCGATGTCCTTGCCGTGCTGTGCAAGAGAGTTTGCAACGAGAGACTGTGCCTGTGCCTGATCCCAGTTACCAACCTGATCGTCAAGCTGCTCAACCTCGATGCCGGCATCCTTAAGAGCCTTTACAGAGAACTCTGTTCTGTACTGAGCATCTACGTTCTCCGGGTCACCCTCGATCATGATGTAGGAAACCTTGCCATCGCCGTTGATATCGCCGTGGTTGTCGAGGTCAGCGATGATCTCGCCCTGCATCGTACCGGACTGACGAGCGTCACATCCTACGTAGCAGACCTTCATGTTCTCATCTGCCCATCTCTGCTCTTCCTGAGCATCCGGCTCTCTGTTGATGTATACGAGCGGAATGTTTGCTGCGGTTACCATATCAGTGATGGTTGCTGCGGAAGAAGAGTTAACCGGGTTGATGATGAGACAGTCAACACCCTTGGTGATGAAGTTCTGAATCTGGTTGGTCTGTGTAGCCTGGTCGTTTGCACCATCCATGATCTCGATGTTCTCTGCCTTGAAGCCGAGGGATACGAGATAGTCCTGAAGCTCATTTCTGAAAAGGGTCATGAAGTTATCAGAGAACTGATAGATACATACGCCGACCTTCTTATCGGAAAGATCTGCATCGGTTGCAGCTGCGGCTGCCTCAGTTGCTGCCTCAGAAGCTGCCTCGGTAGCGGCTGCAGTGGTCTCTGCTGCTGCAGTTGTAGCTGCTGCAGTAGTCTCTGCAGGCTTCGAGCTGCCACATCCTGCGAGCATCGAAACTGCCATTGCTGAAACGGTAAGTAAGCTAAGTGCCTTCTTCATAATAATCCAATCCTCCTATGATTGTCTGTTCTCGACGGGACTCCCCCGTCCTTTTGATCATATTATATGGAGATGTTATGGCTGATAGAATAGAGAATCCTTCTTTTCATCTTGAAAATTCTTTGATTCCTTTGTTTATTTTTTCTCAGATTTTCTTTTTCATGTATCCGTTTTCGTGCAATTTGTGCTTAGCCACTTTAAAAAGCCGCGGATTTCCGCGGCTTTTTCGTAAAAATCGACATAGCAGAACCCCGGAAGACTTCCACTGGAAGCTGTGTTTCCAGTGGCAGCCCTCCGGGGTTCTGTGTCAGATGTTCCGGCTGTCCTCCACGATATAGATCGGGCGGTCCTTCAGTTCTTCGAAGAGCACCGCGATGTACTCGCCGATGATCCCGACGACGATGAAGAGGACGGCGAACATGAAGCAGAGCAGGACGACGATCGTCGCGTAGCCGGACGGCGCGCCGTCGCGGGTCACCAGGGTATAGATCAGCACGATCAGCCCCAGAAATCCACTGAAGAGGCCGGCGAAGATGCCGAGCTTGAGCGGCATGTTCGAGAAGCACATGATGGTGTTCATCGCGAAGACAAAGAGCTTTCGGATCGAGTAGTGGCTGCTGCCCGCTACCCGCGGGGCTGCCTCATAGGAAATCGTGGTCTTCCGGAAGCCGACGTTCTGCACGTAGCCACGGAGGAAACGGACCTTCTCCCGGTAGTTTTTCGTGAGCACCTGCTGTACCGGGCGGGTGATGGCAAAGAAGTCCGAGGCATTGGCCTCGAGGTGGACCTCCGACATACGGTTGATGAGCCAGTAGAAACCGCCGGAGGTGATGTTTTTCAGAAGCCCGGCCGTTTTGTTTTCGGTGCGGACCATGGAGATCACCTGGTAGCCGGCGTCGAACTGGTCGACGATGTCGGCGAGGTACTGCGGCGGGTGCTGGAGATCCGCATCCATGAAGACGAGACCGTCGCCCGTAGCGTAGTCGAGTCCGGCGGTCATCGCCGCTTCGTGCCCGAAATTCCGGGAGAAGTGCAGCACGCGCACATGGGTCGCATCGCGGGCAGCCAGATCATCCAGGATCTCGCCGGTCCGGTCGCGGGAGCCGTCATTCACGAAGACGAACTCGTAATCCCAGCCCTTCGCTGCGAGCGCCTCGCCGTATTCTCTGGTCGTCTGGTAGAAGGTCTCCAGTCCGGCCTCCTCATTATAAGCGGAAACCACCAAGCTCAGTAATTTCATATGTCTTCCTTCCAGCGTTTCTTAAATGAAATGAAATCAGTCGAGGATTTCAAGCTCCATGCCACTGTGCGATGGGTGACGGTCCTCCGGGCGCGGCAGCTTCATGTAGTCGCCGTAGAGCATCGTGAGTACCTTGTCCCAGGCCTTCGGTCCGGTGAAGTGTCCGTCCTCAAACTGGAACTCGATCGGCTCCTCCCAGGCATCCTCCACGGTGCAGTACTGGAAGTCCGGCTGATAGTTCGAGAAGAAGGACTTCCCGCTGCCGGAACGCTTCCCGCAGACCAGACAGCCCTGTTTTCCGGCATCCTTCGCCTGTTTCGCATCGCCTGCAGCGGTCTCCGCCGAAGCTGCACCGTTCGTCTCTGCACGGTTGAGATCCGTGTACTTCCGGGCCCAGCGCTCCTGCAGGCGGAAGATCTTCGGCAGCGGGATGAAACGGCCGACACCGGCGAGGACCTGCACCTCCAGCTTCTGAAGGCCGTGATACTTGCTCCAGTCGAGCTTCCGGCGGTGGCCCATGCCGAGCCCGAAGGCGATCTGCTGCTCGAGTTTCATGAGCCGTGCGCGGATCGGGCAGGCCGGCAGACGATCGAGGATGAAGAGGTCGACCCAGAGGTGGTTGAGCTTTCCCTCATAAAAGGCCATGTCCGCGTCGTCCTCTGCGTGACGGCGGGAGTCGAGATAGAGCACACGTGGTACGAAATCATAGAAGGCCTCGCCGCCGCGATACTCATCCGGCAGCACGAGCTGCATATTCTCCGGGAGCTCCGCACGTGCTACATCGATGAAGCGCTCGAACTCTTCTCTTCGGAAGCAGAGATCGACGTCGTCGTCCCACGGGATGAAGCCCTTATGGCGTACCGCGCCGAGGAGCGTACCGGAATCGATGAGGTAGGTGATGCCATGGCGATCACAGATCGTCTTCACCGCCTTCAGGATCTCCAGATTTGCCTGATGTACCCGTTCCAGATCAAATGTAAATTCTTCACTCATAGTTCACCCTTTATAACGAAAGGGCGTCCCTGCGACGCCCTGTTTTTCATCCACTGCCATCGGCAGTATGCACTGACATTCTTTTCATGCACGGCCCCGGCCGTGCACAACGCTTCGTCGCTTCTGCTCAGCACAGCGCTTACTGCTGAATCGCCTCCAGGATGATGCGCGCCATGTAGCGGAGCTTCTCATCCGTCATGCCCGGATAGAGTCCGACCCAGAAGGTGTCCCGCATGATACGGTCGGTCGTGTCGAGACTGCCGACCACGCGGTAGCCCTCTCCCGTCGCACGCATTTCATCGAAGCACGGGTGCTTGATGAGGTTGCCGGCAAAGAGCATACGGGTCTGCACGCCGTGGTCCTCGATATAGCGGACCACCGTCTCACGGTCCACGCCCTCCTGACAGGTCATAAGGAAGCCGAACCAGCTCGGGTCCGAATTCGGCTCCGGTTCCGGCAGGATCAGCTTCGCAGCTGCTCCGCCCTCGACGAGGAGCGACTTCAGCAGCTCGAAGTTATGCTTCCGGCGTGCGACGAAGCCCGGGAACTTTTCGAGCTGTGCGACGCCGACCGCCGCCTGCATATCGGTGGCCTTCAGATTATAGCCGAAATGGCTGTAGACATACTTGTGGTCATAGCCCTTCGGAAGCTCGCCATACTGTCCGTCGAAGCGGTGGTGGCAGGTATTATCGTGTCCTGGTGCGCACCAGCAGTCACGGCCCCAGTCACGGATCGAGCGCATGATGCGGTGAAGCTGCGGGTTGTTCGTATAGCAGGCGCCGCCCTCGCCCATCGTCATGTGGTGTGGCGGGTAGAAGCTGGAGGTACCGATGTCGCCGATCGAGCCGGTCTGCCGGGTCTCGCCGTCGATCGTATAGGTCGAGCCGAGGGCATCGCAGTTATCCTCCACGAGCCAGAGCTGATGCCGGTCGCAGAAATCCTTCACCGCCTTCAGATTAAACGGATTGCCGAGGGTATGTGCGATCATCACAGCCTTCGTCTTCTCCGAGTATGCCTCCTCGAGCTTCGTCACGTCGATATCACAGGTCGGCAGCGTCACATCCACAAACACCGGAATCGCACCGTACTGGATGATCGGGTTCACGGTCGTCGGGAAGCCGGCGGCCACGGTGATGACCTCATCTCCGCGCTTCACGCGGCGCTCGCCGAGCAGCGGGCTCGTCAGTGTACTGAAGGCCAGCAGATTTGCGCTGGAACCGGAATTCACGAGGCTTACATAGCGTACGCCGAGGTACTCACCGAACTTCTGCTCGAAAGCCTCGGTGTAGCGTCCGGCGGTCAGCCAGAACTCGAGCGCACTGTCCACGAGGTTCACCATCTCCTTGTCATCATAGACACGGCTGGCATACGGGATGCGCTCACCCTCATGGTACGGCTGCTGCATCGGTGCGACTTTATATTTTCTTGCATATTCTGCGACGAGATCGAGGATCTCCTGTCTCGCCTGCTGCTCTGTTTTCTCTGTCATGTTCTGCTCTTTTCTCTTTCATCTGCTAAAAATGCACGGATCTGCTGTCCGGTCAGGGCCCGCATATCGGCGCCCTCCGACCATGCATGGTACCATGCGACGGTTTCCTGAACGGCCTCCGTGACATGCCAGCGCGGCTGCCAGTGGAAGGTTTCTTTCAGCTTGTGTGTGTCCAGCTTCAGATATGCGGCCTCATGCGGTGCGTTCGCCTCGGCATCCGTGTGCCAGGCTGCGCCCTCGCCCCAGCTCTGTACGAAGAGGTCCGCGAGTGCGCCCGTCGTGATGGCGTCCACCTCATCCGGACCGACGTTATAGCAGCCGGCCACGTCCCGGGCCAATGTCTCCGTCGTGCGATCGTCATGCCCCGCTTCGTTCGTCTCCGCGGAAGCGGCGGATGCCGACGTGCCCGTATGCTGCGCTTCCTGCGCCTGGGTCATCGCGATCAGGAGGTAGACATACAGCGGCTCCAGCACGTGCTGATACGGCCGCGTGCTGTACGGGTTCCGCACATGGATGGTCCGGCCGGCGATCGTATCCCGTACGCAGTCCGGAATGATGCGGTCCACGGCAAAATCACCCCCGCCGATGACATTGCCCGCACGTGCCGTGGAGATCGCCGTCACCACAGCGGATGGGTCCGTGTCCGGCTGGAAAAAGGACTTCTGGTAGCTGTGGGTCACGAGCTCGGAGCAGGACTTCGAGTTGCTGTACGGATCGTAGCCGTCGAGCTTCTCGTCCTCCCGGAAGGCGTGATCCGCGAGATCCGGATTCTCATAAACCTTGTCGGTAGTCACGTTCAGGAAGGACAGCACCTTCTCCGCATGCTGCGCATTATAGCGGCGGATGGCCTCGAGGATGTTCACGGTGCCCATGACGTTCGTCTCAAAGGTCTCCCGCGGATAGAGGTAGGAGGTGCGAACGATCGGCTGTGCCGCGAGGTGCAGCACGACCTCCGGACGGGCGGTCTCCATGAAGGCCGTGAGATGCGGAAAATCACGGATGTCGCCGATCTCCGAGTGCATCTCCTCCGAAAGCTTCAGGATATCGAAGAGTGCCGGCTCGGTCGGGGCCTCGAGGGCATAACCGTAGACCTCTGCGCCGAGCATCCGGAGCATGAGGCAGAGCCAGCTGCCCTTGAAGCCGGTGTGGCCGGTCACGAGCACCCGCTTCCCTTTATAAAACTGCTGTAAGGATTCAAATTTGGTCATATATATTTCTTTCTTTTACCATAATTTCCATGGTGCTTTTCCGCTCGCCCAGAGGTCTTCGAGGAGCTTTTTCTCGCGCTGGGTGTCCATGCACTGCCAGAAGCCGGCGTGGTAGAAGCTCATGAGCTCGCCGTCGGCGGCGAGGCGGTGCATCGGCTCCTGCTCGAGGACGCAGCGGTCATCCGTGAGGTAGTTGAAAACCTCCGGCTGGAAAACCATGAATCCGCCGTTGATGATGGCGCCGTCCTCCCGCTCCTTCTCGCGGAAGGCACGGATCTGGTTGTTTTCATCGATGTCAAGGACGCCCTTCTGCTGTGCGAGGGAAACGGTCGTGATGGTCGCGATCTTTCCATGCGCATGATGGAAGTTCACGAGGGCATCGAGGTCCACGTTGGAAACGCCATCGCCATAGGTGAGCATGAACGGCTCATCCCCGACATAATCCTGTACGCGCTTGATGCGTCCGCCGGTCATGGTGTTGAGACCGGTGTCGACGATGGTCACACGCCACGGCTCGTTCATGTTGTGGTGGACCTCCATCTGGTTGTTGCTGAGGTCGAAGGTCACGTCCGAATTGTGCAGGAAGTAGTTCGCGAAATACTCCTTGATGACGTACTGCTTGTAGCCGGCCAGGATGATGAAATCATTGTAGCCGTAGCTCGAGTAGTACTTCATGATGTGCCAGAGGATCGGCATCTCCCCGATCTCGATCATCGGCTTCGGACGGAGATGCGACTCCTCGGAAATGCGGGTTCCGAAACCACCTGCTAAAATCAATACTTTCATAGTTTCCATCCTTTTGTTTATCGTACACGGAAGCGCATGTCCCAGCGGTCATAGGGCTCCCGAATTCTGTATCCGTCCGCTCAGGTAGTGAATCCATGTCCCGGCGGTCATAACGCAAACGCCGTCACTTGCGGAACACATTCCACTGGTTTCCCTTTAAAATATCCATGGCATGCCGAACGCGGTTCGGGCCATGGTGGTACTCAAAGATGAGATTGAGCTCATCATCGCTCAGGTTTTCATAATCACGCGCGGCGTCCGCCATGGAGGCGAAGTACATCTGCCGGAACGGCATCGCGTCGATTTCACGCTTATCAGTATAACAGGTCCCTGCAGTGAAGGAAAGAAGCACCACGAGGGAGAGGCACATGCCGAGCAGCGCGCCAAGGGCATGTCCCTGTCTGGAGGACGTCTGTACCTTCCGCGCGCGTCCGCGGTTCACCGGTGATGCTTCGCCGGATGTTCGTACGGCATCGCCCTGCTTCGTGCGCACAGACAGATACTGCTTTCGGAAATGTGCGAAAGCCGCACCATAGATGAGCAGCAGGCCGAGGGTACCCGGCAGGTACTGAAGGCCGTAGCGGCTCTGCCATGCGTAGGTTTCCGTCAGGAAGATATAGCGGGACAGGAAGACGAGGACATGGCTTCCGGCACCGCTCACGAGGAGCAGCATCGGGAAGATCGTCCGGCGGTACTGTCCGGTCCGGAAGTAGAGCAGCACAGCACCGGCATAAAGCAGGATCACGAGGGCACCGAGGAGGTACACCATCGGATACGTGAGCGTTCCGGCCGCGAGCAGATCCTCCAGCACCGAGCCGGAAAGCAGGGTGCTGGCGAAGCCGTTCAGCAGAAAATGCAGTGAGAAGCCGCGGTACTGCTGCAGGGTCTCCACGAGACCGATGTCCTGCGCGCCCGTATGCTCGAAGGTAGCCGCCGCGTTACTCATATAGTAGAGCATCAGCGGGATCAGCGCGCAGAGGCCATACCATGGAAGCCGACGGCCGTCGACATTGCGATTCCGAAGGAAGGCGAGGTAGCCGTACGCCACGAGGAGGGTTGCTGTGTACTGTGCGATATACGGGCCGGCCACCAGCAGGGACAGCCACGGAAGCAGGCAGAGACGGCGCTCATCCCCTGGCTTCTGCGTGCCGGTGAAGACGCGCTCGAGCACGAGGTAATGATAGAAAAACAGACCGTAGCTCAGGAAGTGCACGCAGCCGGTGCCGTTTATCAGCATCTCCCACTTATCGAGGCTGAAGCCGACGAGCATCACCGGAAGGATGATCAGGATACCGCTTCGCTCCCGGATCAGGTACTGCGCCACCGAACACATCAAAAGCACGCAGCCCAGGATGCAGAACACCCGGTCAAAGAGCACCGAGTAGCCGAAGAAGGTGACATTGATCCAGCGAAGCGGGTAGTTTATCGGAATCCGGGTCAGGATATCCGGCACGAAAAAGGTCTTTGGATCCAGGGTATCCGGCAGGTAGCTGTTGATGATGCGGATATAGTCGGAATAGACCACATCCACCGTCGCATGCAGCACATACCAGAGCAGAAACAGCCCTCCAATGAACGGCAGAAGGAGGAGTCCCTTCCGGCACTCCCCCACTCGCTTTCTGCTTTGATTTTTATATGAGTGCTTATTCACTGAGCTCCTCCCACGCGGCCAGTCCGAAGGTCTGGGCGCTCACATCGATGTAGCCGCGGTTTCCATGCTCCATGAGGACGATGCTGTTCTCCATCGTCGCGTCAGCCGGCAGCTCATCCGGGCTGTTGATGAAGTGGATCTCCGTCCCCTGTCCGGTCTTCTCCGGATCAAACGGCTTATAGAAGTACTCCGCATAGAAGTCGCTCATCTCGTAGTAATTATAATAGATATACACCTGCTTCTTCCCGAGGAACTCCCCGGCACCGACCGCGTCGATCGTGCAGTCCGCAAGCGAATTCACGCGGTCCTGATCGAAGAAGAAAAAGATGTTCGGATAATGCTGTCGATCATAATGCTCCACCGGTGTCATCACGGCCCCATACGCCATAAAAAGCAGTGAAAACGCAAGGACTGCAGCAGTCCGAGGCGTCTTCACTCCGGAGCGCTTGCCACGTTCGTCCGATGCGCTTACGGAAGCCGCCAACGTTCTCTGCGAACGGATGCTGCTCCACCTCTCTGCTCCCTGAGCCACAGACGACAGTGTATACGCTGTACTACTGCGCTGCCCGTGTTCCTTCCAGCCAGACTTCGCGATCTCTCCGAGCATATAGGACAGATAAAAGAGCGCGGCGGTATAGCTCACATAGACCCAGCGGGTTTCCAGGCGGATCGTGATGGAGCTCGAGCCGATGCAGAGGGCGATGAAACAGATGAAGAGGAGGTTCTCCCCGATCAGGCGTGGCGTGATCCGTCCCCTCTTCCAGACGCTTCGCACATAGAGCACGAGCATCAGGAGAAGGCAGAGCCAGCTGAGGAAGATCAGTCCCTGTACCCAGCGGGCGGAGTCCGCGAAGGACACGCCACAGAAAATCGCGTGGCCTGCATTGACCCCGAAGATGTAGGCGACCTGCGTAAACGCGAAGCCGAGGGCCTGGGCGAGGGAGAAGGTGTCCTGCACCTTCGTGCCGGCCGTGCCGACCGGGATTGCATCCCCTGCCACCACCATACGGCTGCCGAAAAAGACGGCGAGGATCACGAGTGGCAGAAGCAGCTCGAACAGCCGCCCGAGACGGTTCACCGGAAGCATGTCTGCACCGGTGCGATCGCGGTCTGGGACATCCGCTGATTCCGGATGATGCGATGTCCGGGACGGTGCGAAGCGCCGGCAGAGCCACCGCTCCGTACAGTACTGTGTGAACACCGCAAGGTAAAAGAGCGGGGCCAGGGCGATGAAGCGCTCATGGGTGAAGATCACGAGGAAGAAGCAGAGGCAGGCACGCAGGTAGGCACGCGTGCCGCGGCCCTCCATGTAATCGAAGAGGCCCCAGAGGGTCAGCAGCGCGAGCAGCAGGGCGAGGGACTCGAGAAGTCCGAGCACCTGTGCGATCTGATAGGCCGCGAAGTGCGACTGCAGGTAGAGCATGCCGGTCAGGAGACCGACGGCCTGTCCGAACAGCATGCCATGCGGTACCCGCGTGAGGCGGCTCAGACGCCGGCTGAAGAAATAGATCACCCAGGAAATCGCCACATTCAGAAGCACGTTGAAGCGGGCATACCAGTGGACGTGCGGGCCGATCAGCCAGAACTCGAGGTAGCTCACCGCCCAGTAGAACGGACGGAAGTTTCCCTTCGTCACCTTCGGAAAGGTGAAGGAGCAGAAATCCTCACAGCCATAGAAAGACCAGAGGTAAAGGTCGTCACCGTACAGTGCCCGGATACTGAGGTGCCGGTTGATGAACAGCCCGAACAGCAGAAGCAGAACGAGTGCTAGTGCTGTATACAGCCACGCATGCCGGCTTCCCTCTTTCACTGTGTTTCTCTTCTGTGTCTGTTCCATACGCCTTCTTATGAACAGGTCGTCCCGGTCTCGCCGGCATCCTCCGCGCGGTAGGCGCCATACGCCTTCTTATAGAAGTGCATCAGCACATCCGTCACCGGCGCCGAGTGCAGCTTCCGGAACACTTCCCGTTCCTCTTTCTCCCGATTGTGATTTTCGATGTTTCGCATCGTCTCCGCTCCAGCATGCACACGGTAGGCCATGAGCGGCTTCTCGATGCAGATGAAGCGCCCCGGTTCCTGTGCAAGGCGGATCAGGGTGTCCCAGTCGATGACGAACTTATAGTCATTCCGGAACAGCGGTGCCGGACAGTACTTCGTGTGGTAGGTACAGCTCGGGCAGCCGATGCCGTTGCCATAGCGGAGGGCCGAGAGCTTCACGCTCGTACGGTCCGCATGCGCATGGTCCTTCAGCCGAAGTCGCAGAATGCGCTTCACCTTCTCCGAGCTTCCGTCGATCGTGTTGCCCTCGCCATCGATCGTATCGTAGCGGCAGCAGAATACCGACATATCCGGGAAATGCTGGAAGGCATGCAACAGCGCCTTCGTGTAGTCCGGGAAATACAGATCGTCCTGGTGGGCGATCGTCACGAGCTCCGAGCGCTCCGCCCCCATCTCATAGGCGAAGTTCCAGTCCTGCTGCAGCCCGTGTGCACCATTCCGCACATAGACCGGGTAGCCGAACTGCGCGCTCAGCTTCGTGATATAGCGATTCGGGGTCGAGGTACAGATGATCACCCGGCTCTCCACGCTCTGCACCTTCAGTGAATGCAGAAGAAGCGGAAGGTAGGGCGACTCTCCGTAAGCTGCGACCGCGAAGCAGTGTTTATAATGCTTTCGTGTATTCATGTTTCTTTATCATCTGCAGGATGCGTCTTCCGAACCATCCTGCATCTCATATGTCCGGTGCAGCTGTCGTCAACCGCTGCACCGGACTTCAAACGCTGTTATACGTTCCGACCGGTCTCGAAATCCTCCCGGATCTTCGCCCAGGCACCATCCGGTGAGTAGAAGGTCGAGATGAAGCTGACGGCGTTATGCGCCATCTTCTCGATCTCCTCCGGATGCTTGTAGAGGTGGATGACCTCCTGTGCAAAGGCCGTCGGATCATCCTGGATGCGCAGGGCGGTCTCTGCGGCCGGGATACCCTCGGCACCACAGCTCGTCGTCACCACCGCGGTTCCCGCGTGCAGTGCCTCGACGACCTTGCCCTTGACGCCGGCACCGAAACGAAGCGGTACCACGACGACACGGCTCCGACGGTACATCTCGTCGAGCTTCTCGATGCTGACGAAACCGAGCACATCGACATCCGGCCGCGCGTTCAGCGCGAGCACCTCGTCGTCCGCATTGGACCCGATGACGTGGAGTACCACGCCCGGAATCTCCGCCTCGATCTGTGGCAGGATATCCTTCACGAACCACAGGAGGCCATCCTTGTTAGGCGGGTGCGCGAAGCCACCGACAAACAGGAGATCCTGCTTCTTCGCATAATCCTCATCGAGGACGGCCGGCTCATCGTAGACGAAGGAGGTAATGGCCTTCACATGGATGGTCGGGTCCTCCTTATGTACGATCTCCGCCTCCACCTCGGACGGGAAGTAGCTCATGTCGGCCTTGCGCATCACGGCGTACTCGACGCCATGCCAGTACTCGGCCTCCTCACGGGTCTTTTCGTTATGGTCGATCGCATACTCGCGCATCAGACGGAGGGAGTGAAGATCGGATCCATGGTAGATGATCTTCATATCCGTATGCTCGCGGATGTAATCGATATAGCGCGCCGCGATGTGCGGACGGCTGAGATAGGCGATGCGGATGAAGGACTTATTCCGCTCGATCCAGCCCCAGATGTCCGCCTGGAGCTTCGCGCCGTAGAGCACCTCGATGCCGAGCTGCTCGAGGGCCGAGGTGTACGGCTCCTCATGGGCGAAGTTGTCGCCGAGGAACTTCACGCGCCAGCCCTGACGCAGGAAGAGCTGCATATACTGATAGTCCAGCTTACTGCCGGCATCCTTATCCCAGGTCGGTACATAGTGGTCGATCATCAGCATGCATGGCCGGTGCTGACCACGCTCGCGGGCGTCAAACGGGTTCGGGTTGCCATCATTGACACACTGCTCCCGGAGCTCGGCCGCCCACTTCTCGCGGAACTTCTCCTGGTTCACGACCTGATAGTGCTTGAGGCTCGAGGTATCCGAAGTGTCCGTGCCGTTCGAGATGCCCTCGAAGTGGATGACGACGGACTTCGGCTGGAACATGACCTTCTTGCCGTGCTTCCGCACCTCGAAGGCGAGGTCCGTATCCTCATAGTACGCCGGTGCGAAGCGCTCATCGAAGCCGCCGATCTCCTTCCAGAGCTCCGTGCGGATCATGATCGCGGCACCCGAGATGAAGTCGACCTCCTTCACATAGTTGTACTCCGGATCCGCCGGGTCCTGCAGACGGCCATAGTTCCAGCCGGAGCCATCCGACCAGATGATGCCGCCCGCCTCCTGGAGACGGCCGTCCGGGTACACGAGCTTACTGCCGACCATACCGATGGACGGATCGCGCTCGATCAGCTCGACGAGGGAGGACAGCCAGCCCTTCTGCACCTGGGTATCGTTATTTAAGAAGAAAATATACTTACCACGGGCGATGGAGGCCGCCTGATTACAGTTCTTCAGGAAGCCCATGTTCTCGCGGTTTCGTGCCACGACGAGATTCTCCGCATACTGGCCGATCTCGCGGGTCGCATCGGTCGACACATCATCCGCGATGATGACCTCATACGGGGTCTCTGCGAAATCCGTATTCTCCCTGATGCTGATGAGGCACTGGTAGGTATAGTGGATCTGGTTGTAGCATGGGATGACAATGCTGACGAGCGGCGCATCCGTGCGCTCAAACTTTACTTTTCCGTAGCTTACATACAGATCGCCGACATTGAAATCACCACGGATCCGGTTCTTGCCCTCCTCCGTGAAGTACATCGGAAGCATCTTCGCCGGATGACGGAGGGTCCGCTTCACATAGCTCAGCACCTTCCGCTTACGGGAGCCGACCGGGAAATGGTGGTTCAGACTGTTCCGGAGGCGGGTGCCCACGCGGGCCTTCAGGCTCTGGCGGGCCATGTAGTAGTCGCGCTCCGCGATGAGGGACTGGATGTCACGCTCATGCACCTGAATCACGTTCGTGAGGTTCGCGACATGCACCTGGGTGAGACGGTTGACCTCGCGCTCCTTCTGGACCGTGATGTCCCGTTCCTTCACCTCGCGCTGCAGCTCCTGTGCATCGTGGAGGGTCTTCGTATACTCCTCCTCGAGGGCACGGAAACGCTTCACGGTAACCTTGTCGTTCAGGAAGGCATGCATGCTTTCGCCGTCCTGTCCATGGATTTCCTCCTGGAAGGACTGCTCCCGCTCAGCGAAGGCATCAAGCTCCGGCTTCGTGAAGCCGAAGTTCCGGAGGAAGGCCAGTGCATCCTCGTAGGCCAGGAACTCCCGGTACTCCATGTACCAGTAGTAGAGGATACGGTACTGCAGGAAACGGACGTCGACGGCTTCGTCGAAGACCCACTCACAGTCGATGAGGGTCGGCTTTCCGTCCGACATGATGACATTATCAAACTGGCAGTCGAAATTCGCCGGCTGCACACTTCCGTCCTTCACGCCGAGTACGAGGTCGACGGTCTCCGCGAGCTCCCGGATCGGTGCGACACCGTCCTTGATCATATCCCGCAGGATCTCGCTCAGGCTCTGTCCCTCGACGAACGGATAGCGGATGAAGCTCAGGAACTGGTAGCTTCCGAGGGCACGGCTGGTCTCGACGGCACGGAGTACCGTGAGCTGCGGATTCGCTGCGGCGATCGCCTCTGCCTTTTCGCTGAGTGACTCGATGTGTGCATTGGCCGCAGGCGTCGTACCGGCCTTCACGGCAAAGCGCTTCCCCTGGTCATCCCGGTAGAGCAGGGTCTTGATGGCGTACTCCGGCTTCCGGGTCGAATTATACTTGATGTAGTCCGGAAGGAAGCGGCGGTAGTCCCGTGCCTTCGGGCGGACGCTGCCATCCGGCTGATAGATATAGAAGTAGGCCGGTGCGAACTCGCGGAAGCGGTTCTCCCGGATGAGGAGTGCGGTCTTTTCGTCCTCCTCGGAGACGTCCGGCATGCGCGCATCACTGTAGAAATGAAGCGGTACGCTGAGCGCCGGCGTCAGATAGTAGAGGGTCTCCCGTGCGCCCGGCTGCTCCTCGCGGAGGCTCGCACGCAGGGACGCAAGCTCCGACCAGCGAAGATAGAGGACGTCCTCCTTCCGGTCGCCGGAAGCCATACGGTCGATGTCGAGGGCGTTTTCGATGCCCATCAGGATGCGGCCGCCCTTCTTCAGCCAGGTTTCCGTCAGCGCATGAAGCATCGTGTGGACGTCGCCCTGGAACAGACGGAGAATCTTCTTCGTCAGCACCGGGATGACGACATAGTCGTAGGTGCTGTCGTCGAGACGGCGGGATACCTGATGTACGCGCGGCTCAAGGAGGGTCACGAAGGGTGCCGTCGTCTCCTTATCGCCGAGCACCAGGACCGAAGCGTCGCGCTCGCGGCCTGAGGTCACGTCCTCGAAATAAAACCATTCGATGGTATTGGTGATGTGTCGTGAAAAATCCATTAGTGTTCACGCCTTTCCAGAGTCACCTCGGACTCCATATCGTACACACCCACGGTGTTCTTGTTCGAAAGAACCGTGATGGATGCGACGTCATACTTTCGGTCATAGACCACATGCTCGCCCTCCTCGAAGCCTGTGCAGGACATACTGAGGAGATACTCGCCGCCCTGCAGGGTCATCCGCTGGGTGAAGGTGCAGGTGTATTCATCGCCCGCCTTCACCGGCTGGATGTCGCAGCCCTCGATGAGGGTGTTCGTGCCGGTGAGATCCGCGCCGCGCTTATCCTTGATGGTGAAGGTAAAGATCGGGGCCGCGATCGGGGCATTGAAGCGGATCTTTTCCTTGATGGAGAAGGTCTCTCCCTTGACGATGACGTTCGAGATCTTCCCGCGCTGGTCGAGGATGCCGAGATCCCAGATGCTCGCGCGTCCGTCGCCGTAATGCTGGACATTCGGGTTCAGGTTCAGGCTGTCCTGCATGAGCGGCGCCGTTCCGCTACCCGCGGAGGTATCTGCGTCGTGACCGTCTGCATTGGCCTCCCCGGACGGCGCGTCCTTCGAGAGCTGCACGTGGGTCGCCGGGCCGACCCCGCCTTCTGCGAGGGCCGCCGCACCGACGCTGTCGACGCCGAAGTTCTGGCCGTCGATGAAATCCGCTGCGGCCTGCGCGTCGGCCTGGTGCTGCGCATAGCGCTGATCCTCCTCGGTGAAGCGGCCGGCGAGAATCTTCTTATACAGATCGACCATGTCGCCCGGCAGTCCCTCGGAGACCTTCTCGCCCTTGTTCAGCAGGATGACGCGGTCGCAGTACTTCATCACGGAGCCGAGGTCGTGCGTGACCATGAGGATGGTCGTGCCGTTCCGACGGAGCTCGTCCATACGGTGATAGCACTTCGCCTGGAAGAAGACGTCGCCGACGGACAGTGCCTCATCGACGATCAGGATTTCCGGATCCATCGCGACGTAGAGCGCGAATGCGAGGCGGACGAACATACCGGAGGAGTAGCTCTTCACCGGCTGATGCACGAAATCGCCGATGTCCGCGAAGTCGAGGATTTCCTGGAGCTTCTCGTCCATCTGCTCCTTCGTGAAGCCCATCATCGTACCGTTCATGTAGACGTTCTCGATGCCCGTGTAGTCCGGGTTGAAACCGGCGCCGAGCTCGAGGAGCGCGCAGACGATGCCGTGGATGCTGACCGCGCCTTCGGACGGGGTCAGGACACCGGTGATGATCTTCAGCATGGTCGACTTGCCGGAGCCGTTGGTGCCGATGATGCCGACGGCTTCGCCCTTTCGTACCTGGAAGCCGACGTGGTTCAGGGCATAAAAGTCCCGGTGGTAGTTCCGGTGCGTGAGGCTCACCGCCTCCTTCAGGCGGTCGATCGGCTTATCGTACAGGCGGTATATTTTCGTGACGTCCTGAACATCGATGACGATGTCGGACGCGCTTGTTTCTCTGTTCTTTGTTTCCATATGTTATAACGTAAGCGGCCGGGGTGTCCGGCGTAAATAAAAATCCCCAGATGCGTTTCTGCGCATTTGGGGAATATTTTAGCATAGTTGCTTTTATTTTTCCATATAGGATGGTAAGTGCTCCGCCAAGGCCCCTGGCTGAATGAATTTTACAATCAGGCCTATGGGGTCTTGTAGGTGTTTACGTTGGTTGCGCCGGTCGACGGGAGGGTGCCGGTGTAGCTCGTGCCGGTACTGGTCTGCGTCGTGGTTCCCGTCGTCGTGCCGGTGCTTGTAGTTGCGGTGGTGCCGGTCGTGGTCTGGGTTGTCGTGCCGGCGGTCGGACCGACGTTCGGGGAGCCTGCGTTCGTCACGAGGTGTCCGTCACTTGCGTAGTAGCTGTAGGTGCCGGTCGTGGTGTTATAGTTGTAGGTCTTCGTCGTCTGTTCGGTGCCTGCCGGGGAAACATAGGTGCCGGCGGTTACGCCACTCTGATTCAGCTGGCTCTGATCCTGGGTCTGGATCGTCGGGAGCGTCGCGTTCGTATAGGTATTATTCGGGCCGGTGCCACTGCCCCTCTTCGGCAGGACCTTCGTGATCGTGGCCACATCCCCGATCTGGAGGTTTGCGTTCGCGGCTGCGGTGTTCGCCGCGAGCTGCTCGGTGGTCAGGGTCGTCTCCTGCACGACGTTTCCTCCGCGGGCGGCCTTCGCTGCATCGACGGCGGCATTGGCTGCGGCGATGGACTGTGCGGTGTTTGCACGCTGTGCGGCTTCGGTCGTGAAGGTTTCGGCGGTCATCGTGACGGTCGGTGCCGGGGTGCCGTCGGGAGCCGGCTGGCCGGCGTATACGCAGACCTGCTGGCCGGTCGTCGTCTCAGTCCAGATCGCGATCGGGCCCTGCAGGGTATACTGCCATGCGGCCATCGACGGCATCGCGCTCATCAGGGTCATCGCCGTCGCGGCAGCCAGAAGCTTCGTCCAGTGTAATCGTTTCATATCTCTTCTCCTTTGAGGATCTCTCTTCGTTCTTAATGGGAGTATAGCACAGAATGGCGTACGGAATGCTTACAATTTTTTGACGGCTCTGACTGAACTGTTTTCGTTATAAAAAATTTAGATTTTTATTAGCACTCGACACTTGAAAGTGCTAACAACCGCGCTATAATACTTTTATCCGAAGGAAATAAGGAGGTTCAGTCTTATGAATATTAATAAATTTACGCAGAAATCAATCGAAGCGATCAATAACTGTCAGAATATCATCAGTGAATATGGAAATCAGTATGTGGAGCAGATTCATCTTCTCTACTCGCTGATCACCATCGATGACAGTCTGATCGCACAGCTTCTGAAGAAGATGGGTGTGCCGATGGAGCAGTTCAAGTCGTCCCTCACCGATGAGATCAGCCGTCTTCCGAAGGTCTCGGGTGCCGGTCAGATGTACTTCTCGCAGGGTGCGAACCTGGCGCTCACGAAGGCGGAGGAGCATGCGAAGTCCATGGGCGATGAGTATGTTTCCGTGGAGCACATTTTCCTCAGTCTTATGAAGGAGGCGGATCCGACCCTGAAGAAGCTGTTCCAGCAGTACGGCATCACGAAGGATGGCTTCCTGAAGGCCCTCGCTGAGGTGAGAGGTAATCAGCGTGTCATGTCCGACAACCCGGAGGATAGCTATGATACCCTGAACAAGTACGGCTACGAGATGGTCCAGCGTGCGAAGGATCAGAAGGATGATCCGATCATCGGTCGTGATGATGAGATACGAAATATCATCCGTATCCTCAGCCGTAAGAGCAAGAATAACCCGGTGCTGATCGGTGAGCCGGGTGTCGGTAAGACCGCCGTCGTCGAGGGTCTCGCACAGCGCATCGCGAAGGGCGAGGTACCGGAGAGTCTGAAGGATAAGAAGATCTTCGCCCTCAACATGGGTTCCCTCGTCGCCGGTGCGAAGTACCGTGGTGAGTTCGAGGAGAGATTGAAGGCGGTGCTTGATGAGGTCCGCAAATCCGAGGGTCAGATCCTCATGTTTATCGATGAGCTGCACACCATCGTCGGTGCCGGCAACCAGGAGGGCTCGCTCGATGCAGGTAACATCCTGAAGCCAATGCTGGCGCGCGGAGAGCTCCACTGTATCGGTGCGACAACATTGAACGAGTATCATAAGTACATCGAGAAGGATGCGGCGCTCGAGCGTCGTTTCCAGCCGGTCATGATCGATGAGCCGTCGGTCGAGGATACCATCTACATCCTGCGTGGTATCAAGGAAAGCTACGAGAAGTACCACGGTGTCACGATCAGCGATAATGCACTCGTCGCCGCCGCGACCCTCAGTGACCGTTACATCTCCGACCGTTTTCTGCCGGATAAGGCCATCGACCTCGTGGATGAGGCCTGCGCGATGGTGAAGACCCAGATGGAGTCGATGCCGGAGGACATGGCCGCCCTGCAGAGTAAGATCACACAGCTCAAGATGGAGCAGATCTCGCTGAAGAAGGAGGACGATACCCTCTCGAAGCAGCGTCTCGCCGACATCGAGAAGGAGCTCGCCGAGCTGCAGTCACAGTTTGACACGAAGCAGGCACAGTGGGACAACGAGAAGAAGTCGGCCGGTGACCTGCAGGCACTCCGCGAGCAGCGGGATCAGCTGAAGAAGGACATGGAGCGGGCAATGCAGACGGGCGACTATGCAAAGGCCTCCCAGATCCAGTACGCCGACCTTCCGGCCATCGAAAAGAAGCTGGCGGACGCAGAGAACAGCGTCCATGGCGAGGATCGTGCGCTTCTCCAGGAGACCGTGACCGAGGATGAGATTGGAAAGATCGTCAGCCGCTGGACCGGTATCCCGGTATCGAAGCTGAACGAGTCCGAGCGTTCGAAGGTGCTGCATCTCGGTGACGAGATCCACAAGCGCCTGATCGGCCAGGACGAGGCTGTGGAGAAGGTCGTCGAGGCCATCCAGCGTTCGAAGGCCGGCATCAAGGATCCGACACGACCGATCGGTTCCTTCCTCTTCATGGGTCCGACCGGTGTCGGTAAGACGGAGCTTGCGAAGTCCCTAGCACAGAACCTCTTCGATGACGAGAACGCCATGGTTCGTATCGATATGTCCGAGTACATGGAGAAGTACTCCGTATCGAGACTGATCGGTGCGGCACCTGGCTACGTCGGCTATGAGGAAGGTGGTCAGCTGACCGAGGCTGTCCGCAGAAAACCATACTCTGTCGTGCTCTTCGATGAAATCGAGAAGGCGCATCCGGATGTCTTCAACATCCTCCTGCAGATCCTCGATGACGGTCGAATCACCGACAGCCAGGGAAAGACCGTGGACTTCAAGAACACCATCATCATCCTGACCTCGAACCTCGGTGCGCAGTATCTGCTTGACGGCATCGACGCAAACGGTGAGATCACTGAGAACGCACGGAAGCAGGTACATGACGAGCTCTTCCGCTCCTTCCGTCCAGAGTTCCTGAACCGTCTCGACGAGATCATCATGTTCAAGCCGCTGACGAAGGACAACATCGCACACATCACCGAGCTCATGGTCGCGGACATCAACCGTCGTCTCGCGGATCGTCAGCTGAAGATCGAGCTCACCGACGCTGCGCGTGACTATGTCACCGAGCACGGCTATGATCCACAGTTCGGCGCACGTCCGCTTCGTCGTTTCATCCAGAAGAACGTCGAAACCCTCGTCGCCCGCATCATCCTCGAGGATAAGGTGCAGGAAGGCGACACCATCACCCTCGATCTGAAGGGTGATCGGCTCGACGCTGAGATTCACAGATAAGCTAAGCGCCCCGGAAAACCGGGGCGCTTTTTTTGTCTGTATATAAATTTACTTCATCCGTTCGCCGAGCTCGGCGGCGATGGCGGCTTCACAGGCTTCTGCGGCGGCCTGGTTCTCCGCGCTGATGGAGATGTATATCTTCAGCTTCGGCTCGGTGCCGGACGGGCGTACCACGACGGAGCAGTGGTCGCTCAGCAGGTACTTGAGAACATCCGACTTCGGAAGTCCGTCGAGGCCCGGCAGGTAATCGAGCACCTTCTCCACCTTTTTTCCGGCGAAGGCGTTCGGCGCTTCGGTGCGGAAGCGCTGCATGATCTTCTGCATCTTCTCGAAGCCGGCGGATCCCTCGAAGGTGAAGCTGTGGAGGGTGTTCAGGCAGTAGCCGTACTCGGCATAGAGTGCCTGCAGGCGATCGAGGAGGCTGATGCCCTGCGTCTTATAGAAACAGAACATCTCGCAGATCATGAGGGCACCGTCGACGGCATCCTTATCGCGGACATAGCTGCCGGTGAGGTAGCCGTAGCTCTCCTCGAAGCCGAAGACATAGCGCTCCGGATGGCCCGCCTTCTCGAGGCGGCCGATCTGCTCACCGATGAACTTGAAGCCGGTCAGGACATTGACGGTTTCGACGCCGTAGTGCGCGGCGATGCGCTCGCCGAGGTCCATGGTCACGATGGTCTTCACCATCACCGGATCCTTCGGAAGCGTTCCGTGCTTCGTCCGCTGCGCGAGGATGTAGTCCAGCAGCAGGATGCCGGTCTCGTTGCCGCTCAGCAGCTGGTAGCTTCCGTCTGCTCTTCGTACAGCGATGCCGACACGATCGCAGTCCGGGTCCGTCGCAAGCAGGAGGTCCGCCTGTACGCGCGCCGCATAGTCCATGCCGAGGGCCATCGCTTCCTTGATCTCCGGATTCGGATACGGGCAGGTCGGGAAGTGACCGTCCGGCATCTCCTGTTCCTTCACGAGCGTAATGTTCGTGTAGCCACACTCCCGGAGGGTTCGGGTCACCGGCGCGCGACCGGTGCCGTTCAGTGGTGAGTAGACGATCGCCACGTTTCGGTCGATGTGATCGTCCGGACCAAGTACGGACTGCTTCTTTACGTTTTCCACGAAGTCGGTGTATACCGCCTCGCCGATCCAGAAGATGCGGCCAGTCGCAGTCGCATCGCTCTCTCCGGCAGCGCGGGTGGTGGCAGAGTCTTTGGCGGAGACATTGGCCTCGGCCGTGTCACGGGTGCCGGCGATTTCGAAGTCGGTCATGCGGATGTCCGAGAAGAGGTCGAGTGCCTCGATTTCCGCAAGGATCTCGGCGGCGGCCTCGGTCGTGATCTGGCAGCCATCGGCGCCGTAGACCTTGTAGCCGTTGTACTTCGCCGGGTTGTGGGATGCGGTCAGCATGATACCGGCGGCGCAGTGAAGCGCACGGGTCGCGAAGCTGAGGCACGGGGTCGGCATGATGTCCTCATACATGTAGACGTCGATGCCGTTCGCCGCGAAGACGCGGGCCGCGGTCTCGGCGAAGAGGTCCGACTTGATACGGCTGTCGCGGGAAACCGCGATGCGGCGGTCGGCGGCCAGGAAATGCTTCCGCACATAGTTGGCGAGGCCCTGGGAGGCCTTCGCCACCGTGTACACATTCATGCGGTTCGTGCCGGCGCCGATGACACCGCGAAGGCCGCCGGTACCGAAGGCGAGGTCACGGTAGAACGCGTCCTGAATCTTCTCTTCCTCTCCACGGATCGCCGCGAGCTCCTGCTCGACATCGGCATCCAGTCCCTTCGCAAGCGCGCACCAGCGCGTGTATTCCTTCCTGTAATCCATCCTTACTCCTTTTCTGCCGGCATATCAAACTTCGTCTTGTCGGCGACGGCGATGTCCTCGCCGAGCTGCATCTCCATGAGGGTCAGCGGGGTCTCCGGGTCGGCGAGCATCGTGTGCTTCGCACCGCACGGAATCGAGATCACGTCGCCGGCGCATACGCTGCGGGCTTCGTCCTCGACGATGGCAGTGCCACGGCCGTCGAGAACGGTCCAGATTTCGTTACGGGCGTGATGTGCGTGATAGCTCATGTGGGCACCCGGGCGCATCGCGATTTTCACGGTCATCGAGCCCTGGGAGACGTCGAGGATGCGGAAGTCGCCCCAGGATTTGCGGGCGAACATGATCTGATCCGGGAGCTGGTCCACATATGGCTTGATGCGGGCACTGGCTTCGAGGTTACTGACGAGGATCCCCTGCGGACTCGCAGAGATCACCGCATGCTCGAGGCCCATCGCGAGGATCGGCACGCTCAGCTCGTTCACGATGTGGACGTCCTCACAGTGCTCGCCGAGGATGCCGTGGCCGATGACCGGCTCAGACATCTCTTCGGTCAAGGTGTTCCAGGTGCCGAGGTCCTTCCACTCGCCGTGGAAGCACATCACCTGGATCTTCGCTTCATGCTCGACGACAGCATAGTCGAAGCTGATTTTGCGGAGCTCGGCGTAATGGTCGAAGAGGGTCTGATAGTCGCTGGTGTCGAGGAGGGTGCGGACACGGTCCAGCACGTAGCCGAGCTTATAGGCGAAGACACCACCGTTCCAGAGGGCGCCCTGCTTCAGGTATTCGCGGGCGGTCGCCTCATCCGGCTTCTCCTTGAAGGTGCGGACGGTCGACACCGGGGCCTTCGCCTCCGGGATGATATAGCCGTACTTCTCGGATGGATAGGTCGGCTGGATGCCCATCAGGACGAGGTTTGCCTCGCCTCGATCCGCCTGCTCGGAGAGCGCCTTCAGCGCACGGAAATAGTCATCGTTTACATATGGGTCCACCGGGCAGACCACGACGGATTCGTCCGCCGGAACGTTACACTTTTCGTGCAGGTAGGCACTCGCGAGGGCGATCGCCGGGAAGGTGTCCCGTCTCGTTGGTTCGACAGAGATATTCACGTCGGTGCCGAGCAGGTTCAGGATGGAGGATACCTGGGTGCGGGAGGTCGCGATGGTGACACGCGCCTCCGGGTCCACGGTGCGGATCTGGCGGTAGACGCGCTCGATCATCGATTCATAGCTTCCGTCCGGGCGTTTGAAGAGCTTGATAAACTGCTTGGAGCGGATATCGTTGGAAAGTGGCCAGAGGCGCTTGCCGGAACCACCGGATAGTAAAATAATATTCATAGCTTTGCCTTTCTTAAAAACACGACAGTATTCTAGCATACTCGCGGGGTTTCGACTAGATGGGCACCGTGTTGACCGGGGACCCGGAGGGCCGGCAACCGAAGCACAGTACTGCGAGACCGGAAAACTCTAAGTCGGGGACCCTAAGCGGCACTAGGCCCTCTGCAATCACTGAGTTTTCTTTATGAAAACTCAGCGTTGCAGAGGGTTCCAAGGAGAGATAACACCAAGTGCCGCTAAGGGAACCCGACTTGATTTTTCACGGTCTCTTCGTATGGCTTCGGTTGCCGGTCCTCCGGGTCCCTGGCCTGAACTACGAGACAGAATCCGTCAACTCACAGTGGTTTGAGATTTGCATGTGCACTATGCTGCAAATAAATCAGATGTTTTGTGAAATAAGAACAGCGGTTACACGATTCTGTCTTTTTCAGTCTCTGTTTTCTGAAGTTTTACCACTATTTAATATTTCATTCTTGCGGTTTTCTAAGCTTCATGCGTACGGCTTCTAGTCTGTCCTGGGACTATAGTCCACTTAACGACTATAGGCGATTCGTGGGGTCTCCTCTATACTCGGGCTATACCAAACGCGGAGGCCACATGACAGTATCTCAGCTTATCCTCCTGCAGTGTCTGACCATCGCTGCGGGCTATGATCTACGAGAGCGGCGTATCCCTCATGCGCTGATCTACACCTATTTATGTTCTGGTTATTTCCTTTCATACAGGGGCACCCTGACGCTGTCGGCGTGCTTCTTCTGCTCCGGCGGAAGGGGTGTCTCCTATCTTCTTCGCTACTTCCTCGCGCTCGTCATGTTTCGTGTCCTGGCCTCACTGACCCATGCAGGTGGTGGAGACGCGCGACTGATGGCACTGGTGATCGCATGGTGCGGTGTCGATGCCGGATGTCGGCTTCTGCTGCCGGGGCTCGTGTTGGCACTGCTATATCTTCTATGGATCAGAACAGATTCCGGCAGGTGGAGGCTTCAGGAGCGGCCAATGCTTCCGTCGCTGCCTCTGGCCCTCCCACTGCTTCTCGGTGCGATTCCGGGACTGATCTTCTCTCCCGCGTAGTACGGTTCATTTCCCTACCCCTGAACCCTGAGCCGGCGAGGCGGGAGATACTCTTTAAAAAATATTCAGCTAAGGGGACCCCGGAGGAGTGGCCACGGAGGCATAGTACTCCGGCCCCGCCCTGAACTGTAACTTCAGAAAAATAATTAATTTGGATGGAAGGGAGGCTTCTATGAATCAGATTCTCGCACTGCTGGAACAGGATCCCAGCTACTGTGAACGTTTTTTGAAGTATGCGTCTTCGCGGACGGAGTGTCCGTTTACCGTCTATACCTTTCAGACCGTGACGGAGCTGCAGCGTTTCGCACACCAGAACGACATCGATCTGCTGCTGAGTGACGCGCAGGCAGCCGGGGAAGAAGAGCTCGAGAAGCTCCCGGTGCATACACGGGTCGAGCTTACGGAGGAGCCGATGGGTGAGAAGCAGACGCTCGCCGGCGCTCGTTCGGATGCGCCACACAAAATCTATAAGTATCAGTCCGGGGAGAAGATCCTGCATGAGCTCGTCTCGAGCTACCAGCTCTCGAAGAAGGCAGAGCCGAAGAATCGGCAGGGACTCGCCAGGCTGTACCTCGTATACAGTCCGATCGGGCGTTCCGGGAAGACCTGCTTCGCCGAGAGTCTCACGAAAACACTGCAAAAGGATATGCGGGCACTCTACATCAGCCTCGAGGAGGTATCGGCGCGGGCCGATGCCTCGATGCAGAACGGAAGCGGCTCCCTCAGCGATGCGCTCTACTTCTACAAGAAGGAGCGGCTGGATGCCGAGCGGCTGCGCGCGATGATCTCGCGTGCCGACGGTATGGACTTCATCCCGCCGGTCCGGTCCCCGGAGGATATCGCGACGCTGCGGGATACGGAGCTGCCACAGTTTATTCAGGCCCTGCGCGTATCGGTCGACTACGATGCCATCGTCCTCGACACCGACAGCATCCTGAGCCGCGTGGAGGGCATCCTTCCGCAGGCCGACTGGATCTTCATGCCGGTCACCGACCAGCCTGCGCACTACCGTAAGCTGTCCGCCCTGGAGCATTATCTCTCCGGTTCTCCGCATCGCGCCGCACTCGACCGCATCGTGAAGCTCATTGTACCGCTGGAGCATATGGGATACTCCGAAGCAGAGAACGCGGAGCGGCTGTCCGAATTCACCGCGGCGGTCATACGAAACTACCTCTACGATGCCGAGCCGCGGAGTGCCATCCGTCCGAATGCATGAGTTCCACGGTACCCTGCGAACATATATGGAGAGCGGGCAGAACGCAACGCTCAAACCATATGAAAAAGGGAGCGGGCATCACAACTCTATCAGACAAAAGGAAATATTCCGTATGAACACAATCATGGATCAGACTGAACTGAAGAAGGAACTGAAGCAGCAGCTGCTCGCCGGACTCGAGGAGCAGCGGAGCTTTAGCGATGCGGAGCTGTATGAGCGCATCGACGAGCTCCTCTTCCGGCATCCGGAGCTCTGCCTCCGGGACAAGCTCTATCTGCGCGATGCTGTCTTCAACAGCTTCCGTCGTCTCGATGTGCTTTCCGAGGTGCTCGATAACGCCGAGGTCACGGAAATCATGATCAACTCCGAGCAGGAGATCTTCATCGAGCGCAGCGGGCACATGCAGCGCTGGGAGCGGAGCTTCGAATCCCGGGCGCAGCTCGAGGAGCTGATTCAGAGCATCGTCAGCCGCATCAACCGCGTGGTCAATACCAGTACGCCGATCGTCGATGCCCGTCTCGAGGATGGCTCGCGTGTTCATGTCGTCCTGCCGCCGATCGCACTGAAGGGACCGACGGTCACCATCCGAAAGTTCCCGGAGCCGATCACCCTCGAAAAGCTGATCCTCTACGACTCCCTGACGCAGGACGCCGCCGACTTTCTGATTTCGCTCGTAAAGGCACGCTACAACATCTTCATTTCCGGGGGCACCAACTCCGGAAAAACCACCTTTCTAAATGCACTTAGCCAGTACATCCCGTCGGATGAGCGGGTCATCACGATCGAGGACTCCGCCGAGCTCCAGATCCGGAACGTACCGAACCTCGTCTCCCTCGAAACGCGAAACGCGAACGCAGAGGGCGAAGGCGAGATCAGCATGCAGAACCTGATCAAGGCGTCCCTCCGCATGTCGCCGGACCGCATCATCGTCGGCGAGGTGCGAGGAAAGGAAACACTCGACATGCTGAACGCTATGAATACCGGACATGACGGCAGCCTGTCCACCGGCCACGCGAATTCCGCCCAGGATATGCTCCGCCGTATGCAGACCATGGTGCTGCAGGGCGCGGACCTTCCGCTGCCGGCAATCCGCAGCATGATTGAGTCGGCACTCGACATCATCGTTCACTTAGGACGTACCCGTGATCATAAACGACGGGTACTTGAAATATCGGAGGTCATCGGCATTGAACATGACGAAATCAAACTTAAGCCACTGTATAAATTCGATGGTCAGAAGCTTGAAAAGCTTGCGGATCTCACGTCCCGACAAAAGCTCCTCGACCGATTATAACGAGTATGTCCTGACGCCGCTCGAGTATCTCCGCCTCTTCATCACGGCACTGCTCGCGGATATGCTGGTCGCCTATACCTTTTACCAGAGCCGCCGCGTACTGCTCGTCACACTGCCGCTCTGTCTGCTGTATCCCTTCACCTGCCGGAAGGCGCTCTGTGAAAAGCGGCGACAGCAGCTGCTGATGGAGTTTAAAGAGTCCCTTTCGATTCTTTCCTCCTTCTTAAGTGCCGGCTACTCCACAGAAAATGCCTTCCGGGCCTCCATCGGCGAGCTCGCGCATCTCTTTTCCCCGGACGCGATGATCGTGCGGGAGTTCGAGCAGATCGTGCACGGCATGAGCCTGCATACACCGGTCGAGGTGCTGCTCGCGGACTTCGCCTACCGTTCCGGTCTCGAGGACGTCGCAAACTTCGCGGAGGTGTTTGCGGTCGCGAAGAAAAACGGCGGTCAGCTCGTGAAGATCATCGCCCACACGGCCTCGGTCATCCGGGACAAGGTGCAGATCTCCGAGGAGATCCTCACGATGAACGCCGCCAAACGCTATGAGCAGCGGGTCATGAACCTCGTCCCGTTCCTCATCATCCTGTATATGAACTTCAGCTCGCCGGAGTTTTTCCGGACCCTGTACACGACGGTGCTCGGGCGCATCACCATGACGCTCTGTCTCCTGCTGTATGTCCTGTCCGTCTGGCTCGCCGGACGCATCATGGACATCGAGGTGTAGCCATGAGGACACGACATTCTCTGCGTCACACACTCGAAAAGACGCTGCGGCCGTATCTTCAGAAGCTCCGACAGCAGGCACAGGCGACCCCCGCCGAGATCCGGAAGCAGATGCTGCTCTGCATCAGCGCCTCCCTGCTCCTGACGATCCTGGTCTTTTTCCTGGGGCTTCAGGACGGCACGCTGAAGGAAGGCTTCCGCCTGCCACGAAGCGGCTATGGCGGGCAGAAGCAGTACATCACCCTGGAGGTTTCCGGGCTCACGGAGGATACATCGGTTCCGCTCGATATCACGGTCAGTCCGAAGCGTTACACCGAGGAGGAGGCGGATGCGGTCTTCCGTGAGATCTATGACCAGCTCGAGGAGCTCGTGGTCGCGGAGGGTGAAAGCTTCGCGAATCTCCAGCACGATCTCCATCTTATGACGAAGCTCCCGAAGTACGGTGTGCAGCTCTCCTGGGACTTCTACCCGGAGCTGGATCCGGCGATGGCCGCCGGTTCCGTGCCGCAGGATGACGATGCTTCGGCAGAGGCACTGGCCGAAGACGAGGCGCCGTCCGACGAGGATACCCTGCCAGAAGATGCGGACGCTGCGGCGATCGCGATGGCTGAGCAGCGGGAAGCCGCGCGGGCCTACTACCGGAAATACCGTCACCTGATGGACAGCGACGGCACCCTGCATAACGAGACGCTGGCGCCCGGCACCGTGGTGACCGGCTATCTGTCCCTCATCATGAGTACGGACATCGTGCCGAAGAGTGCCGAAGGGGAGACGAAGTATCTGAAAACGCAGTACCACTCGACACCGTACCGGATCTATGTCGGGATCGTCCCACGGGCGCTGTCCCGCTATGAGTCCCTGCTGCTCCAGCTGCAGCAGGCCATCACCGCGGAGGACGAGGGCAGTCTCGGCGAGAATATGCTCTCCCTGCCGACGGAAATCGACGGTCAGCGTATCTACTACAGTGAGCACGAGGACCGGAGCTATCTTCTGCTGCCGCTGCTCGGTGTCGTCGCCGCCATGGCCATCTACATGCGCCAGGGGCAGGCGCGCCGGACGGAAAAGAAACAGCGGGAGGCGCTTCTGATGCTGGACTACTCCGAGCTGGTATCGAAGCTCATGGTCTACATCGGTGCCGGCCTCACGGTTCGCAATGCCCTGGAAACCATCTCACAGCATTTCGATGCGCTCATCGCACGCGGCATCAAGGCGGACCGACCGCTCTACCAGGAGCTCCGCACGATGGTCATCCAGTTCCGACGCAACATGCCGGAATCGGAGATCTATCTTTCCTTCGGACGGCGGGTGAATCTGAAGCCGTATACGAAGCTCGTCAGTCTCATCGAGCAGAACCGGATGAACGGCGCACGGAATCTCCGCGTCCTACTGGAGCTCGAGATGGAGGACGCCTTCGAGCAGCGGAAAACGACCGCCCGGCGCCTCGGCGAGGAGGCCGGCACGAAGCTGCTGCTCCCGCTGTTTATCATGCTCGGCATCGTGATGATCATCGTCATCGTGCCGGCCATGAGTGCTCTCGGGTGAGCACGGCAATGAACACTGTGCCGTCACGTACCTGATCAGCATACATGATGATGTTCTCTGCACTGATCAGACAGACACTATTTACTTACCATCATACTGAACTATCTATCTGCGTGGCATCCTGTCCCGGCGTATGACCGGAAGGATGCTCCGCCCCACACGAGGCGAGGCCTCAGGAGGAAAAATCATGACAACAAGCTTCACTATGTTCCCAACTGCTGCCGGCATGCTGCCGCACACGATGCTCGATACGGTCTTCGGCGTCCTGCACCGCCTGTACGATCAGTTCCTGTTTGCCTGGATGCTGTTCATCACGGGCTGCCGGAAGGGCCTGCGCGCACTGCTCCAGGATGATTCCGGCATCGGCACCATCGAGCTCGTCCTGATCCTCGTCGTACTGATCGCGCTCGTCCTGATCTTTAAGGATCGTATCAAGGCGCTGCTCAATGACATCTTCGATCAGATCGAAAGCTCCGCAAGCAGCGTGTACTGATGAAACGGCGCATGACGCGGGACCCTGCGCACACCGATGCAGAACGTCGCCGCACGGCAAAGGCTCCATGGGCAGCTCAGCACACGCAGGGCTCGGTCACCGTGTTTCTCGCACTTTCCTTCGCGATGATCGCTGCGCTGCTGCTCACCATCGTGGAGTCCTGCCGCACCGTCTCCGAGCGCCTGTTCTGGCAGACAGCGGTGGACAGCTCCATGGAGTCCCTCTTCTCACAGTTCCACCGTCCGCTCTGGGAAAACTACCGGATCTTCGGACTGCAATACCGGACAGACGAGGATCTCTCGGAGGAGTTCTATGACTTCATGAAGCCCTATCTCAGCGCCCGGGACCTCTTCCCGGGCAGCATCCGGGAGGACAATGTCTCCTTCCTGGAGCATGTGCATGTCACCGAGGGGATCAGCTTCGAAGAGGAGGTGCTGGAATATATGAAATATGGACTTCTGGACTCCCTGATCAGCTTCGCGGGCAGTGACTTTCAGGAGCAGGAGATCGTCGAGGAGCTGGAAAAGGTATTCCGCCGTGCGGACGAGTCGAAGGAAATACGGGAGCTGCAGCGAAGCTATCAGCTCGATACGAAGGATCTGAAGGCGGTCGAGGATGCCATCGCACAGGTGGATGCCGCGACACGAAGTGCCGAGGCCGCCCATCGGGAGGCCTGGAATGCACTCCGGCGGGAGGATCCATACGACTTCTACTCTTCGAAATACTCCTTCACCCGTGCACTCACCGAGCTTCAGCATGCGGTTACGCGCTATACGAAGGCAGCGGACCAGCTCGCGGAAAAGGTCGCGGCGCTCCGCGCGGACTTTAACACCCGCTCGGCATCCCTCTCCGAGGAGGGACGGCAGGCGATCGAGGCGGAAATCTCCGAATATGAAAACTATGTTTCCAGAAGCGGGGATGTCCGCGCAGAGATTGAAGCGATGCCGGCGAAGGCGGAGGCCCTCATCGCGGAAGCGGATCGCGTCGAGCAGGATGTCGATGTCTTCGAGGAGTGGCTGGCGGATGCCATCGCGGATGCCTGGGATGACGACGAGGAGGACGAGCCGGACTTTTCCTATGAGATCCGGCGCTTCTACCGCAATGCTGCCGCGGACTGGAACAGCTTTTCGCTGATTCACTATGGTGGCGAGCTGTCGAAGATCAATGCGAAGAACAAGGCCCTGCTCGATCAGATCAGTGACCTGCTGCAGGGCAATCTGCTCTCACTGGTGCTGCCGGACGGAGCCCCGCTTCCGTCGAACAGCGCCATCCATGACCGCTCACCGGCATTCCCGGCCGATTCCACCGCCCATCCGGTGGAGGTCGCCATCCTCGGTGAGTACGCACTGAAGTTTTTTCACTACTATCATCCGGGCGAAACACCGAAAGAGCAGCTGCCACCGAGCGGCGCGCAGGCGCTCGAGCTCGAGTATCTGCTCGGCGGCGAAAGCAGCGACTACGAAAATCTCTCGGAATATGTCACAAAGCTCGTCGCCCTCCGGGAAGGGATGAATCTGATCTATCTCTACTCGAGTCCGGAGAAGCGGAACGAAGCCCGGCTCTTCGTCACGTCCTTTCTCGTCGCTACGGGAAATCCGGCGCTGATTTCCGTCTTCACTTTTTTCGTCCTCGGCATCTGGGCACTGGTGCAGGCGATCCAGGACGTGAAAACCCTGCTGTCTGCCGGACGCGTGCCGCTTTTTCATGATCACAGCAGCTGGTCCGTCGACATCTCCGGTCTTCTCCGTTTCGGGGAGCACCCGTCCGCGAGCGCGGATAAGCGTACGAAGGGACTTTCCTATCGGGATTACATCCGGGCGTTTCTGCTCGGCGAGGGGCTTCTCGACCAGGCGGAGATCAATCAGCGGATGCTGAGCCGGATTGAGAAAAATATCCGGCAGATCGGAAAGGATCCGGAAACCGGCTTCGCCCTCGATGAATGTCTCTATGCACTCGAGGCCACGGTCCGTCCGGACACGCGGCACGTCATGTACAGCACCGGCATCCTGCAGATGGTCGCCGATACGGCACCGGCCATCGACTACTCGATGGAGATCAGCAGCTACTACAAGTATCGGAACGATACGCAGTAATCTGAGGAAACGCATGAAACAGGAACGAAGAATGCCCCGGCACAAGTCACACTCCAGGTACCATCACCGGGCATCGGAATACAAGAAAAAACTGAATACACTTCTTCTGACACCATGCCGCTCCTCTCTCACCGTGGAGGCCGCGCTCGCCCTGACCCTCGTGATCCTCGCGAGCGTCGTCCTCATGGTGCCCATGCTGATTCTAAATCATCAGCGAAATGCATCCCTCGAGATGCATGAGAATGCACGCCAGATGGCGAAGCAGAAATATGTCGAGTACTACCGCGCGAAGGACGGCAGTCTCACCCTCGATCAGGATCTCCTGAACAGCGGGGAGACCGTGCTCACTGCCCTCGCCCTAGGGCATCAGATCGCCCAGCCCGGCATGCAGAACATCGATCTCTTCTCCGATTCCGAAATCACGAAGGATACCGTGCGCTATATCGCGAACTATGACGCGGTCCTGCCGTTTTCGGTGCTCGGGCTCGATCATCTGTCGCAGCAGGTCGTCGTCAGCCGCCGTGCCTGGATCGGCGCGAAGGGCAACCGCTGGATGGAAAATAACGGCGGGGAGGCGGAAGACGATCCGATCGTCTATGTCAGTACCCGCGATACCGATGTCTACCATACCACGCGGGCCTGCTCCTATCTCACCCATGACATCCTGGAAGCCCGTGGCGAAGACATGCGAACGCTCCGGAACAAATTCGGCGGAAAGTACAGCCCCTGTGCCACCTGCCGTCCGAACCTCAGCATGCCGACCGTCTACTATACCCTCGCGGCACGCAGCTATCATACGACGCCGAGCTGTCGTACCATCTCCAGCAACGTGCAGGAAATGAAAAAATCCGAAGCCGAATCCTATGGAAAGCATGGCTGTGTGCTCTGCGGATAAATATTTGACGATGCACGGGCACACACTGTTCCCGTACACGTCTGCTGCCCCATATATGCCGCCTGAACTGCGTCGTTCATACCGGAGGATACACTGTGATGCACTGTTCACTCTTTCTCTTTTTCATATATGCACTGCTCTGCATCGCGTACGATCTCCGGAGCCGCAGCGTACCCCTGCTGGTGCATCTTCTGTTTGTGCTCCCCGGACTGATCGTATTCGGGAATCAGCTTCATAGTGCGTTTCAGTCCTGTGCACTCAACGCTCAGCGGATGGTGATCGGTACTTTACTAGATACTTCATCCGCGGCACTTCTGCTCTGGCATCCGATCCGGACCGCACTGCTGCCACTGCTGCCGGGGCTCCTCGCCCTGCTGCTCAGTCGGCTCTCGCAGGAAGCGCTGGGCCTCGGCGATGCACTCTTTCTGCTGATCGCCGGTCTCTATATCCCGTTGCGCTCGATGCTTCTGCTCCTGATGTCCGGTATCCTGGTCGGCTTTCTCGTAAGTGCCGTCCTGCTCATCTATGGCCGTATCCACGGCAGGAGCATGCGAAAAGTAAGCTTCCCGTGGATTCCCTGCACGCTGCCGGCGCTCTGTGCGATCGCTTTCGCACAGTTTCCGCTGGTCTGACGAAGGAGTTCCTATGTATACCATCGAAGTCGCCTATATCTTTTCCATCATCCTGCTGGTTATCGGAAGTCTCGTCACCAGCGCCATCAAACTGCAGTCAAAAATCAATGGCTTCACACGTTCTGCACTCGAAACAGAGGTCAACAGTCATCTTCCGGATGGCGCAAAGGATTTCCAGCCGGAGGATTTCATCCGCATGGTCACCCTTTTTGAACAGGACATCGATCCAGCCGAAGGAGAACAACATGAATAAACCGATTCTGGAGCGTATGTCCTACGAGCATAATCTCCGTCACAGTTATATGCATATCAGTGCGCAGTCCGTGGACCCGCAGTCCTATGCGCTGAAGCTGCTCCACGAAACGAGTGTCCCGGATACGCTGCCGCTCTCGATCCGCCCGGATGCGGAGGATCCGGCACAGGTGACCCTCGAATATGAGGTCTCCGGTCTCGAATCCATGGCGAGCTACTACGCAAGCCGGAAGCTCCGCTACCTGGCCCTCGCACGACTCATGGAGAACATCCATGGTCTGCTCGAGCATCTCGAGGAGTATTTTCTACCGGAGGATATGGTGCTCCTGGATCCATCCGCGATCTTCTATAATCAGGAAACGGAAAGCTGGACCTTCACCCTCGTGCCCGGCTACGGCAGTTCCTTCCATGAAGCGCTGAAGACGCTCATCGCCTGGCTTCTGAAGCGGATCGACTACAACGAGGATCGTGTCGTCGTCCTGGCCTACACGCTCTATAACGAGTCCCTCAAGGAATTTCTCGTGATGGAGAATCTTCTTCGCATCTGCCGGCAGAACATCGAGCGCGAACGCATGCTTCAGCTGGAACGAAGCGGTGGCCATGCATCCGCACCGGCGGCCTCATCTTTCGGAGCCGGCAGCCGTGGGCCGGTCCACGCTTCTGTTTCAGGTTCATTCAATGCAGACGACCGGCGCACAGCGGACTCTGCACCACGTCCACGCATGATTTCCACCGATGGCATCTTCCGCCCGATCGACGCCGGCCTTTCGGAGACGGCAGCAGACGCTGCACCGCGACCGGCGATGCCCGCACAGCCATTTGCCGCAGCGCCTGACAACATTGGCTTCCCATCCGATTATGGTGAAGACGAGTACAGCAAGACGGTGAAGAAACTGCAGGAGCACGAGGCAGGCGATACCCATGCGTACGAGCATGACACATCTCTCTGCACGAATTATGCAGGCTTCGATGATCCTGCACTCGACGGGGTCAGCGTATCCTCGCTGGTTCCGGCTCCGAAGTCGAAAGGGAGTTTTCCACTTTTCCGTCGCCGGAAAGACGGGAAATCAGAGAAAACAGAACGACGAACGAAAAAAAGCGTGGAGAAATCCACACTGAAGGAAGCCCTGTCCACCGAACAGAATCAGAGCTCCTTTAAGGCAAAGACGATCCTCTCCGTCGCACTCATGATCCTCATTCCGTTCCTGATCTGGTTCCTGAAGGGCGGGGTCGTCCTCCGTCGCATGCTGCCGCTGGTACTGGCGCTTGAAGCCGGCATCCTCGTCGTCATCGCACTCGATTACCTGATGGCGAAGCTTCCGGATGATTAACAGCAATGCATGGATCGTAACAGTTCAGCCCGGGTGACTTCTTCACCCGACTGAACTGTTACCATGGATCCCATAATTTTCAGAAACACATACATCCACCATTGAAAATACGTATATTACGTAGTATTCTATAAGGAGACATAACATGAAATTTCGGGAAATGGAATCTCTTCTTCTGAAGGATGGATGGCTTTTGGTCGATATCAGAGGATCTCACTATCAGTACAAGCATCCATCTAAATTCGGCAAGGTAACGGTTCCAAATCATCGTGGTGACATCCCTGCAAGAGTTGTCGCTTCTATACTGAAGCAGGCGGGGCTGAAGTAGTATCCGCTATGCCAGAGGAGTATTTATGAACTATATTTATCCAGCTGTTTTTTATCCTGAAGAGGATGGCCGTTATTCTGTTATTTTTCCAGATTTAAATGATCTCGCAACGTATGGTGATACCCTTGCCGATGCTTTTGCCATGGCGCAGGAAGCGTGCGGTCAATATCTTTTCACCTCTTTACGAGACGGTGAGCACCTTCCTTCACCGTCCTCACTCGATGACGTTCAAAAAGAAGATGCTCATGCGCTCGTCAATATGGTATGTGTGAATCTCGACGCGTACGCCCGTGCTTACGATGACAAAGCCGTTAAAAAGACCTTAAGCATCCCGGCCTGGCTGAATACCGCATGTGAGAATCTCGGAATCAATTTCTCGAAGGTTTTGAAGGATGCACTGATTGCGAAGCTGCAGGTACAGTGATTCGCTTTGCGATCTCGACAAGGATTTCCGTGGTTTTCTCCAGCGATCCTGCCGGAATGAACTCATACTTTCCGTGGTAGTTGTAGCCACCGGTGCAGAGGTTCGGGCACGGAAGGCCCATATAGGAGAGACGTGCACCATCAGTGCCTCCGCGGATCGGCACGACCACCGGCTCGACGCCACAGGCGCGCATTGCTTCTTCTGCGTTGTCGATGAGGTACATGCACGGCTCGATCTTTTCCTTCATGTTATAGTAGCTGTCCCGGATTTCGCAGACCACGGTGCCCTCGCCGTACTTCCGGTTCAGGAACGCCGCTGCATCCGCGAAGAAGCGCTTCTTTTCCTCAAACTTCGCGCGGTCATGGTCGCGGATGATGTACTCCATCTTCGCTTCCTCGACACCGCCGCTCATCCCGTCGAGATGGTAGAAGCCCTCATAGCCCTCGGTATACATCGGGTTCTCAAACGCCGGCAGTAGCCCCTGAAATTCCATGCCGATGAGCAGCGCGTTCTTCATCTTGAGCTTCGCACTGCCCGGGTGAATGCTGGCACCGTGAATGGTGATCTTTCCGGAAGCCGCATTGAAATTCTCAAACTCGAGCTCGCCGAGCGCCCCTCCATCGACCGTATAGGCGATGTCTGCGCCGAAATCCGCGACGTTAAATCGGTCCGCCCCGCGTCCGATCTCCTCATCCGGGGTGAAGCCAATGCAGATTTCTCCATGCTTGATCTCCGGGTGCGTCAGGAAGTGCTCCGCCATCGTCATGATTTCAGCGATGCCCGCCTTATCGTCGGCACCGAGCAGCGTTGTTCCGTCCGTTACGATAAGGTCCTCGCCCCGCAGATTCACCAAGAACGGAAAATCCGCCACCTTCATCACGATCTGCTTCTCTTCGTTCAGTACGATATCCTCACCGTCGTAATCATGCACGATCCGCGGCTTGACGTTTGCACCCGTCAGCGCCGGCGAGGTATCCATGTGCGCGATGAAGCCGAGCACCGGCGTGTGCCCTGCAGCACCAGCTGCGCTGTCCGCCATCGTCGACGGAATCCGCGCGAAGACATAGCCGAACTCGCTCACGCGCACATCGTCCGCGCCCATCTCGATAAGCTCTTGACGAAGCTGCTCCGCAAGTACGAGCTGCTTCGCTGTGCTCGGACAGCTTTCACTCGTCTCATCGGACTCCGTGTCATAGCTTACATAATTTAAAAATCGTTCGAGTACTGTTTTCATATATTCACCCTCGTTTTCTGATGTTTTGTATTTTCGCTGATAAGAGAATACCACAGATTCAGCATTTTATAGTCGGGATCATCCGATCTTTTCCGGCAGATAAAAGAAAGCCGCCGTACGACCGGACATTCATCCGGTCGCGCGACGTTCCTTCCCATATCTTTTCTTTATCTGTTCTCTTCGTTCAGACTTTTGTCGTAGCACTCACGCAGTGCTTTTGCAAGCTGATCCGCACAGGATGTCCCTCTGTTTCCACAGAGATTTCCTCTCAGGATGCTTTCGATCTGACCGACGGTCATGCCATCGATCAATTTGCTGACCGCCTTTAAATTTCCATCACAGCCTCTGGTAAAGACAACATTCCTGACAACATCGCCTTCCAGATCAAATGCGATATCCGTCGGGCAGATGCCTTTTGGTTTTACGCTGTATCTCATATACATACTCCTCTATTAATAGAACATTGGGGAGCCAGGTCCTAACGGAAGTCCCAGCAGGTACCATACGGAGAACATCACGAGCCAGCCGAGCAGGAAGCAGATGGAGTATGGGAGCATGGTCGAAATAACACTTCCGATACCTGCCTTCTTATCATACTTCTGGAAGAATGCAACCGTCAGTACGAAGAACGGCATCAGCGGTGCGATGATGTTCGTCGCAGAATCACCGATACGATAAGCGCACTGTGTCAGCTCTGGGGAAAGGCCGAGACGCATGAACATCGGTACGAAGATCGGTGCCATGATGGCCCACTTTGCAGAGTCTACAGCGATGAAAATGTTGATAAATGCAGTTAATACGATGAAGCAGATGATAAGCGGCAGTCCGGTAAATCCGACCGACTTCAGGAAATCCGCACCGGAAACGGAGATAATAGTTCCCAGGTTGGAATAATTGAAGCATGCGGTAAACTGAGCTGCGAAGAAGATCAGAACCATGAAGCTGGACAGACCACTGATGGTCTTGTTCATAAGTGCGATCATGTCCTTATCGTTCTTGATGGAGCCGGCACCGATACCATATGCAAGACCCGGAAGCAGGAATAAGAGCATCATGAAGAAGATAATTCCGCTCATGAACGGGGAGCTTAAGAAGGAGTGGGTCTCCGGATTACGTAAAAGACCATTGGTCGGTACAACGAGCGATGCGATGAAGAGCACATAAACCACTGCGGTAATTCCGGCAAAACGCATACCGCGCTTTTCATTTTCCGCGATGTCGTGAACCTGCTCGGATGCATCCGGAACATACGGTGTGAGACGCGGCTCAACCAGCTTATCGGTAACCAGTGTTCCGATGGCTGTAATCAGGAAGGTCGATGCGATCATGAAAAACCAGTTTGCTACCGGTAAAACGGTGTAGTTCGGATCCAGTGTCTGCGCTGCCTGTGTGGACATACCGGCAAACATCGGGTCGTTTGTTGCGATCAGAAGGTTTGCGCTCCATCCTCCGGATACACCGGCGAACGCAGCTGCAAGACCGGCGATCGGATGACGGCCGAATGCCATAAACAGGATCGCACCGAGCGGAACCAGTACGACGTAACCGGTGGAAGATGCGATGTTCGACATGATGCCGAGGAATACAACCACCGCGGTTACCATTCCCTTCGGTGTGGATGCCGCTACCTTACGAAGAAGTGCGGATAAGAAGCCGGTACCGTCTGCAACGCCGACACCGATCATAATCGTAAATACAGTACCGAGTGCGAAGAAGCCTGTAAAGTTGCTGACAACCTTCGTCACCATGTAACGGATACTGTCCGGCGCCAGGAGGCTCACGGCTGCAACTGTTTTCTGTGTGATCTCTCCGGTACTGCTGTCAAGGAAATCATAGCTGACCTCTACACCACATGCTGCACAGATCGCGGAAATCACGATCACCACTGCTGTTAAAATGATAAAAATGGTTGCCGGGTTCGGCAGTCCGTTTCCAACGCGTTCTACGGTATCCAGTGCCCGCAGAATAAAACCCTTCTTTTCTTTTGTCTTTGTCTCTGACATATTCATACTCCACGTTTCATAAATTCGTTATCGGTCTCTGCTTCCTGATCCCCTTATGTACAGATCCCGATATTTTAAACTCTGTTTTACAGGCAGGAATCCACATCTGCCTTATCGATCATGACGTTCAGGATCTCCTTATCCGTGGACTTCATACCGACTCTGCCGATGTATCCCATGTTTTTAATTGTTTCTTCTACATCCTGCTCCACGATACCTTCACCGGCCTGGAACTGCTTATCGCTCATGCTCATGTAGTGTGCCAGCAGTGCGGCATGTACCGATGCGGCAATCTTCGCAGCACAGCTCCGCTTCGCGCCATCGCAGACGATGCCGCCGACATTGGCCAGCGTGTTGGTGATCGTACGACCGATATGCTGGTAGTCACCACCGGCCATAAAGGTGATGGCTGCACCCGAGCCACAGGCTGCACTTACAGCGCCACAGAATGCGGAAAGCGCGCCGATATAGTGCTTGATATAGATGGAAACCAGATTACTTACGAGCATCGCCCGATACATCTTCTCTTCTGAGATCTTCCATTCACGAGCATAGACGAGTACCGGCATCGTCACGGTGATGCCCTGATTTCCGGAACCGGAATTGATCACGACCGGAAGCGGACATCCGCTCATACGTGCATCGGAACCGGCGGCCGCTGCGGCGCAGGCTTCGGTACGTACATCGTGTCCCCAGTTTCCGAGGATGGTCTTACCGATCTGAGCACCCCAGGCGTTGTCGAGTCCTTCCTGGGATATCTTCGAGTTCATCTCGATCTGACGCTGGATCACATCCCTGATCTCATCCAAATCCACGTTCTCTGCATACTCCAGCAGTCCGCGAAGACTCATTCTGCTACGGTCGGAACATACAATTCCCTGTGATGCTTCTTCCATGACCTCATGCTCGACATCACGAAGGATTTCTTCATCCTTCTGCATAAACACGATGTCGGTGTGATGATAAGCGATACGCACACAAGCCGTATGCTCTTCCGATGCCATGACGATCTCGATGTAAAGATTCGGAACATTTTCCGCCAGATTCACATCACAGATCTTCGCCTCGTTGAGTTTTCTGCACTCCTCGCGATCTTCATCGGTGACACCGGCGATGACTTCCAGCTTCTTATCCGGATCGCCACCGACCATACCGAGAATAGCTGCAACCTCGATGCCCTTCTGTCCACCGGAATTCGGCACGGTTACACCCTTCACGTTCTTGATCATGTTGCCGGAGCAGTTGACGGTCATGTGCGTCGGCATCTCTCCGAGGAGCTTTCGCGTCATAGCAGCCGCATAGGCGATGGCGATTGGCTCGGTACAGCCCATCGCCGGAATCAGCTCCTCACGTAAGATCGCTGTGTAATTCTTAAAATCATTTTCACTCAGCTTCATACGCTTTTCCTCCTTCTATATACGATCCAGACATCCGGATCGTGCTGCTGATCATACAGGCATATCTGTACATGAACTTCTTAAACATATTTCTGCTCATAGTACTAACCATATCTTTGATATTATCAGCTGTGCTGGAATACATAATAACATATAGAAAAGAATACGCAATTACCAAGATTACACAAAATAATGTGCAGAATTTGTCTGTTATGCACAAGATAATTCTGTGTCATAGCAGATACTTTGTAATCATTCAATCAAATAAGCTGCCGCACAAAAATGCGACAGCTTTCATCATAGAATTCTATATTCAGATATATGTTTCTTCCGCCGTCTCAGCGTAGCGCTTTCGGGCTTCATGCATCATCCGAAACGTTTATGACAGCTCCTTCTGGTACTCCTGTACATACTCTACGAAGTACTCAACGCCCAGTGACAGCGCACTTTCATCGATATCGAAGAATGGGCTGTGCTGAGGGAACTGACGCTCCTCCTCTGGCCAGCCACCGCCGAGAAGCAGGATACACTTCTCCTGTGGATACTTAGCAAAATCCTCTCCACCCATCTGAAGCTCCCAGTCGGTGAGGTGATCCTTACCGAAAACGGTCTCTGCGGCTCTTCTTCCGGTATCTACACAGGCATCATCGTTGATCATTGGAGGTGGTCCAAAGTGGTAATCCACTTCAATTTCGGTACGTGTAGCTTCACCTACACCGGCTGCTACACGCTTGATGATCTCCGGATACTGATCACGGGTCGCCGGCGTAAAGGTTCTGGCGGTACCCATGAGGTGTGCCTCTGCCGGAATAACGTTCGATGTCGTTCCGGAATTAAATGCGGTGATACTGATAACCGATGCCTCCAGCGGATTTAATTCTCTCGCAACAACTCGCTGCATTGAAAGAACGAACTCGGAAGCTGCAACAACAGGGTCTACGGTCTGGTGTGGAAGTGCGCCATGGCCACCCTTACCCTTCACATAGATATCGAAGGTATCCGCAGCGGACATAACAGGGCCATAACGAAGAGATGCATAACCTGCCGGAATCTTACTCCAGATATGCATCGCGATGAGACGATCACACTCGAGAAGCGCAGGATCATCCTTCATCAGCGCCGCACCACTGTTCTCAATGCACTCCTCAGCCGGCTGGAAGAGAAGGCGTACGGTGATGGTCAGCTCATCCTCCATCTGCTTCAGAAGCTTCGCTGCTCCGAGCAGCATGGTGATATGTGTATCATGGCCGCATGCATGCATCTTGCCTTCATTCTGAGACTTCCACTCACACGCTGCCTGCTCTGTAATCGGAAGGGCGTCGATATCTGCACGAATTCCGAGAATCTTATCGGAAGAATGCGGTCCCTTGATGGTGGCGATCACGCCGGTCTTGCTGGATTCCTGGTATGGAATTCCGAGTTCATCAAGATATTCCATAATCTTCTTCTGTGTATTGAACTCCTCCCATGGCAGCTCAGGGTGCGCATGGAAATAGCGGCGAAGTTCTACTAATTCGTTCTGAATTTTCTTTCCTTCTGTGATGACATCCATATTGAATTTCCTCCTGATGAATGATATTACGCATTCATGTATTTCTTATTTTGAACTGAAGTACAGCCTTCCGAAGGTATCGGAATCCGGAAGGCTGCAGAATTTATGATCAGAATGGACCGTAGTTGATCTTGGTTGCAACAATCAGCGCAATCACGCAGACAACAAACAGTATCGAAATCAGCGGAGTAACAAACTTCCACCACTTCTTAAGAGGGATACCTGCGATCGTAAGGAAGATCAGAAGAGTACCACTGGTGAACCAGAGAGAGTTTGTAAGACCATCACCGAACTGGAATGCGAGGATCATGGTCTGACGGGTCATACCGATGATATCTGCAAGTGGAATAAGGATAGGCATGAGCGCCATAGCCTTTGCCGAACCAGAAGTGAGGAGACCGTTGAAGATTGCGATAACGAACATAACCGCGATGGCTGCGATCGAACCCGGCAGGTTCTTCAGAGGTCTGGAAATGCTGTAAATGATCGGGTCGATGATACCGGACTCGGTAAGGATCCACTGGATACCTCTTGCAAGACCGATGACAAGCGCAGGTGTAAGACCATCCTTCGCACCGGCACAGATTGCATTGACGAGATCATTCGGTGCCATCTTGTTCAGAAGACCAGCAGCGACTGCAGCAAACAGGAAGCATGCAGAAAGATCGTTCATAGACCATCCAAACTTTGCAACGCCTGCGATGGCTGCTACGAATACAACAAGGAAGAGCAGGAGCGCCATGCTCTGTCCACCGGTCAGCGGTGTCTTCATCTCCTCCGAATAGTCTACACGGAACTTATCGGAATCAAGATCTGCGGTGATGGACTGAATCTTTCCATTACGAACACCACGTGCATAACGAAGTACGTAAAGAATGATGATAAAGTCAGCAACGCAAAGCAGGATCAGACGGAATGCAAAACCTGAGAACATCGGAAGCTCTGCTACTTCATGTGAGATACCTACAGTGTATACACTGGTCGGTGAGAACGAGAAGCTGATCATATCGATCATCGCGGAACATGCGATACCCGTCATCAGGTCATAGCCGAGTGCCAGCACCAGTGACAGAACGATCGGAATGAACGGAACGATCTGCTCATTCCATCCGAGGAATCCACCGAGTGAACCGAAGATGATCATGATCAGAACCAGGATCTTCTCGGAACCGACGGCCTCAGACTTCGAAAGAATACGGGCAACACCCTTATTCAGGGCGCCGGTCCGCTTGTAAACTTCGATACATCCTGCAACGAGCATAACGAGGAACATCATGCCGCCCGAGGATACAAGTCCGTTCGGAATCGACTGGAAAATCGCCTGCGGTCCCAGATACGTTTTTTCTGTCGCGTGGAAAGAGTTTGCGATGACCACGGTTCTGCCATTCAGCACTTCACGGTCAAATGCACCCGGGCTGATAAACAGCGACATAATATAGCAGCCTACGATAACGAGGAATACGATAACGAATGCATTGATCGATCCACTCTTCTTCTGTTTTTTTACGTTTTCTCCCATTTCATACTCCTGACCCTTTTAAAGGTTTGCATCTACATCTGCCTTATCGATCATGACGTTCAGGATTTCCTTATCCGTGGACTTCATGCCGACTCTGCCGATGTATCCCATGTTCTTAATTGTTTCCTCTACATCCTGCTCCACGATACCTTCACCGGCCTGGAACTGCTTATCGCTCATGCTCATGTAGTGTGCCAGCAGTGCGGCATGTACCGATGCGGCAATCTTCGCAGCACAGCTCCGCTTCGCGCCATCGCAGACGATGCCGCCGACATTGGCCAGCGTGTTGGTGATCGTACGACCGATATGCTGGTAGTCACCACCGGCCATAAAGGTGATGGCTGCACCCGAGCCACAGGCTGCACTTACAGCGCCACAGAATGCGGAAAGCGCGCCGATATAGTGCTTGATATAGATGGAAACCAGATTACTTACGAGCATCGCCCGATACATCTTCTCTTCTGAGATCTTCCATTCACGAGCATAGACGAGTACCGGCATCGTCACGGTGATGCCCTGATTTCCGGAACCGGAATTGATCACGACCGGAAGCGGACATCCGCTCATACGTGCATCGGAACCGGCGGCCGCTGCGGCGCAGGCTTCGGTACGTACATCGTGTCCCCAGTTTCCGAGGATGGTCTTACCGATCTGAGCACCCCAGGCGTTGTCGAGTCCCTCCTGGGAAATCTTCGAGTTCATCTCGATCTGACGCTGGATCACCGGTTTAATGTCCGCGAGATCGACGGTGTCTGCATACTCGAGAATGCCCTGAAGGCTCATCCTGCTTCGATCTGCGAGTACGGTTTCTTCTGCACTCTCCTCCACAACAGCATTCTCTATATCGCGAAGAATCTTCTGATCCTTCTGCATATAGACGATATCCGTATGGTGGTTTGCGATGCGTACACAGGCCGTATGCTCTTCCGATGCCATGATGATCTCGATGTAGAGATTCGGAACATTTTCCGCCAGATTCACATCGCAGATCTTCGCCTCGTTGAGTTTTCTGCACTCTTCACGATCTTCATCGGTCACACCGGCGATGACTTCCAGCTTCTTATCCGGATCACCACCGACCATACCGAGGATAGCGGCGACCTCGATGCCCTTCTGTCCACCGGAATTCGGTACCGTAACGCCCTTCACGTTCTTGATCATGTTGCCGGAGCAGTTGACGGTGATGCGCGTCGGCATCTCTCCCAGGAGCCTCCGGGCCTCGGCTGCCGCATAAGCGATGGCGATCGGCTCCGTACAGCCCATCGCCGGAATCAGCTCCGCACGTAAGATCGCTGTGTAATTTCTGTACTCACCTTCACTCAGCTTCATACGTATTTTCCTCCTTTCCTTCGCCATCCGAATACGCTCCAGATGGCCTTACTGATAATATAAAGTGCAGGATAGATGAACATACCTGATCCGCATTCCCGTCTGTTCATAGCATAAATCTTATCACTGATATTACCAGTTGTTATAGAACCATACTAGCACATATTTATTTGTGTGATAAGCCAAATAGTGGCCAAAAGTGCCACTATATTTTGTACAGAATGCACAAAAGCCGAATCCGGAGCTGCTGCTTCCTGATTCGGCCTTGAATCCATCTTCTTTATTCTGTTTTATATTCGAACTGCAGGCAGGACGGAACGCATCCTGTCGCACGTTTCGCACATGCTACGCAGGGATTCTCACGAGAACGTTTCCCGCTCTGCATCCCTTATCTCGCCTGGCGGAAGAAGTCCTCGAAGCCACCGAAATTATGCAGATCCTGACTGATATACTCGATGGCGGTATCTGCGTCCTTCTTCCGGAGACTGTCGATGATATCGCTATGGTGCTCTGTATCATGCGACAACAGAACATCCCGGTTGCTGTTCCAGTAGAACTGTGCATACGCACGGGTGAGACGATTCATCGTAAGACGAAGTTCCTGAAGTGCATAGTCGTTATGCCAGAAGCTCATCAGCTTGAGATGAAAGTTTTCGTTCGCAGCCCAGTGCTCGAACGGCGTACTGTCATCGTTCTGGCAGTCAACATTGAGCTTCTCCAGCTCTTCGATCTGTCGCTCCGTCAATGTCGAAATCCGCTGCTTCAGGAACCCGCTCTCCAGGACGAGGCGGAACTGCAGCATGGAATATACATCTTCCACCGAATAGGTGATGACCTCATAGCCATAACGCGGGATACTTTTCAGGATGCCGTCGGCGCACATCGCGATCAGCGCATCACGTACCGGCGATTTACTCACACCATACTTCTCCACCAGATCCTTCTCGTTGATGATATCTCCGGAATGCAGATTTCCGGATAAAAGATCGGATTCGATGCTCTTATATACAAAATCCTTCAGATTCGATGGTGCTTTCATTCTTCCCTCGTACTCATATATCTATCATTGACATGTCAAACTATTATCATCTTATCATGCTTTTCGCAATTTGTAAGTACGGGTTTCCATGCAAAAAATGCTAAATGTTCAAGGATCCTGCACGTGCCCGTCTCATCGCGTCCTTCGTGAGGTCCTTGATCACCTCACCGCCGATGATGAGTCCGGCGACGGAAGGTACAAATGCGACGGAGCCCGGGGTCGAGCGGCGGCCACTGATGTGCTCAACGTCCGGTGATATCTCCCCGGCGGAGACATTGTCCTCCTCTGCCGTAAGCGGGGTCAATGCTTCTTCCGTGGAGTACACGACCTTCAGATGCTTCACCTGCCGCTTCTTCAGCTCGCGACGCATGACGCGGGCAAGTGGATCGATCGAGGTCTGATAGATATCCGCGACCTGGAATTTCGTAGGATCAAGCTTGTTGCCGGCACCCATGCTGCTGATGATCGGCGTGCCGGTTTCCTGGCAGGCCATCACGAGCTGGATCTTTGCGGTGACCGTGTCGACCGCATCGATGACATAATCATAATCTTCAAAGTGAAATTCCGCGCTGGTTTCCGGCAGGAAAAAGCACTCGTGGCGATGGACGACGCAGTCCGGGTTGATGTCATGGATACGCTCCGCCATCACCTCGGTTTTATAGCGCCCGACGCTCTGGTGGGTGGCGATGATCTGACGGTTGATGTTCGTGAGGCAGACGGTGTCGTTATCCACGAGGTCGATCGTGCCGACACCGGCGCGCGCGAGGGCCTCGGCTGCGAAGCCGCCGACGCCGCCGACACCGAAGACGATGACGCGGGCCTGCTGCAGAATCTGCACGGCTTCCGCTCCCAGCAGGAGACGGGTTCTCGAAAACTGATCTGGCATAAATTCTCCTCTTTCGTAAGAAAATCGTAATGGGGTCTGACCCCTGCTGTAACATGACATGTTCTCGGTCCGATATTTATTCTCGCCCGAGAGTTTAGGGGGTCAGACCCCATTAAAAAAAACTAAAATTCAAAAAAGCGCTGGCGTTTATCACGTCAGCGCTTCTTATCATATTCTGTTTTTCGGATACCTGTCAATCGGAACTGCAGGTCTTCGGACCGTGCACTTATACTGCCGGTGCCGAAGGCGGTGCGGGTTACATCAGGTCGGCGACATTGAGCCAGCTCTCAAGGATCTCCTTCTCCTCCGGACGCTGCTTCGTAAGGTTTGCAGCGGCGACAATCGGAAGCCACTTGTGCACATAGCTCTTATCGGTGTTGGTCTTCGCGCAGAAATCCTGATAGTACTGCTCTGCCGCATCACGATCCTCGAGGTAGAGTGTCGTGTAGGTTCTCGCTACATCGGCGCTTGCGTTACCCTGGGTGGCATGTACCCAGTCGATGAGGTACATCGTGCCATCCTCTGCGACGATGATGTTATCCGGACGGAAATCACCGTGCAGGAGCTTGAAGTGCTTCGGCATGGACTCGAGACGGGTCAGCAGCTCATAGCGCGTGCTTGCATCGATGGTGTTGAGGCCGTTGATCTGGTAGGTCAGCTTATCGCGCAGCTTCTGAAGCAGCGGAGCCTTCTTCGTGAACATCAGCATCTGAAGGTCGACCATCTGTGCGATGTACTCGTTCTTCTTCTCCGGATGCTCCTTCATGAGCTCGTCGAGTGTCTTGCCGGCGATGTACTCACGCTCGATCACCCACTGGCCATCCTCCTCGTAGATTCCGAGAACCTTCGGTACATGGAGGCCTTCGATGGTCTCTACACGTGCGTGTGCGAAGGCTTCATGAAAAACCTCTGACTTGTCAAACGACTTCTCAAAAATCTTCAGGATCTTATCACCATCGCGATAAACACTCTTGCCCGCTTTTTTCGATAATAATTCTCTAGCCATAGTTGTTCTCCTTTTTTAAGTATGAGTCTATTTTACTACACTTCATGAGAAAAGGAATATAAATTTGTTAAATTAATAACAAATTTTCTTCTTATAACTTTTTATCTATACCGGCTCGATCATACTGAAAGCGGAAGACGGCACAGCCATACGCCGGGAGCGGGTACGCGACGTGGTACGGTCTTCCGTCACACTCGCCCTTCTTCGCCTGGTAAGCGTTTTTCCGTCCGTCCTTCGAGCTGACGGCGCCGTTTTCATCAAAAATCAGCGTATAGCGGCCGCGGGTCGGAACACCGACCGCATAGTCCGGACGCTCCACCGGGGTCATGTTGACGACGAAGACGAGGCTGTTCTTTCCGGTATGATCCTTCCGGATGAAGCTGAAGATCGAGCGGTCGGCATCGTCCGCATTGATCCACTCGAAGCCCTCCCAGCTGTCGTCCTGCTCCCACATCGCCGGGTACTTCCGGTACATGTGGAGGAGGTCACGCATGAAATTCTGCACGCCCTTGTGCTCCGGCTCCTCGGTGAGGTACCAGTCGAGGGACACCTTCTCATCCCACTCGTGCAGCTGTGCGAAATCCTGGCCCATGAAGAGCAGCTTCTTGCCGGCGTGGCCGAACATGAAGAGGTAGCCGCACTTCAGATTCCGGAACTTATCCTCGTAGAGGCCCGGCATCTTGTTGATCATCGAACACTTGAGATGGACGACCTCGTCGTGGCTCAGCACCAGGATGAACTTCTCGGAGGAGGCATAGCTCATACCGAAGGTCATCTTGTTATGTGCACCCTTACGGAAATACGGGTCCAGCTTCATATAATCGAGGAAGTCATGCATCCAGCCCATGTTCCACTTATAGGTGAAGCCGAGGCCGTCATACTCCGGCGCTGCGGTCACCTTCGGCCATGCAGTCGACTCCTCTGCGATGATGATGCTGCCGTCCTTCCGTCCGAGGATGATGGAGTTCAGATGCTTGAAGAACTCGATGGCCTCGAGGTTTCCGTTTCCACCGTACTTATTCGGTACCCACTCGCCATCCTTGCGGCCATAGTCGAGGTAGAGCATGGACGCCACCGCATCGACACGGAGTCCGTCGATGTGATACTCGTCATACCAGTACAGCGCGTTGCCGATGAGGAAGTTCTGCACCTCATTCTTACCATAATCGAAGATCTTCGTGCCCCAGTCCGGATGCTCGCCCTTTCGCGGGTCGGCATACTCATAGGTCGGGGTACCATCGAAATCCGCCAGTCCCTGCGCATCCTTCGGGAAGTGCGCCGGTACCCAGTCGAGGATCACGCCGATACCGTGCTGGTGAAGATAATCCACCATGTACATGAACTCCTTCGGGGAACCATGGCGGCTCGTCGGTGCGAAATAGCCGGTCACCTGATAACCCCAGCTGGCGTCCAGCGGATGCTCCGCGATGCCCATCAGCTCGACGTGGGTGTAGCCCATATCGTTACAGTACTCGGCGAGCTCATGTGCCGCCTCGGTATAGGTATAGAAGCCGTTTTTCTCCTCGCGGTTCTTCTTCCGCCAGGAGCCGAGATGACACTCATAAATCGCCATCGGCTGTGCGAACACCGGTGTCTTCGCGCGCGTGCTCATCCAGTTCTGGTCGCCCCAGCCATAGCCCGAGAGATCCGCGGTCTTCGAGGCCGTACCCGGACGGAACTCTGCGGAAAATGCATACGGATCTGCCTTATACAGGATATCCCCGCGCTGTGTATGAATCGCAAACTTGTATATCTCACCGAAGCCCATGCCCTCGATGAATCCCTCATAGATGCCGCTGGTCTCGAGCGGAAGCATGTAGTTCGCCTCCACATCCCACTCGTTCCGGTCGCAGACGATGGAGACGGCCTTCGCATGCGGTGCCCAGACCGCGAAGTGCATGCCCTTCTTTCCGTGCAGCGTCGCCGGGTGCGCGCCCATCTTCTCATAAATCTTATAATCGCGGCCCTCGCCGAAGAGGTAGCGGTCGAGCTCGGTGATGAAGACCGGGTCCAATGCTTCCGACGAAGCATCTGTCACGGGCTTCTTCTCCTGTGGCTTCGGAGCACTCTTGTGTGCCGCCGGCGCCGCTGGTTTCGCGGTCTTCGGCGCGGTTTTCTTTACCGTGGTTTTCTGTGTATCGTTCGTGACCGGTTTTGTGCTTCCGGCCGGTTTTGCTTTCCTGGATCTGGTGGCCATGATGTCCTCCGTTAATATTTTGTCGTGATCATATTATACAACAAAACGAGGGGATTTTCCCCTCGTTTTGACATTTTTACCACATTGTATAACGCTGTTTATTAATCAACAGGAAAGCTGTTTTTGGTTAAATCAATGAGGCGAAGCGTAGAGAGCCGACAACGAATGCCATACGAAGAGGTCGGCCCTCCGCGTTCCCTCTGCCTGAACTGTGACTTTATTTCACCTTGATCATCCGGCCTGAATTTGCCTCGAGTCGGATCATGATACGGTTATCCGCCTCGATCGGGATCGACTCCTCGGTCTGCAGGTCGAAGGCGAGCTCCGCCTTCATCGGCAGGGTCACATAGAACACCGCCGGCTGCTCATCGTTATTGAGCGCTGTCACGACCGCACTGTTATGATCCACGCGGGCGTAGGCCCACTGGCGGTTCTGGAGATACAGCTCCTTATACTGCCCCATGTGGAGCTCCGAGTTCTTGCCATGGATCTCGGCGAGCTTCGCCACATAGGAGGTGAAGTCGTTCGGCTTCATCTCATCGAGGTCGATGGACGGACGCAGCGGTGAATCATCCGGTCCCTGCTTCACACCCTCGAGGCCGAACTCACCACCATAGTAGATGGATGGCTTCCCCGGCAGGGTAAACATCGCCATATAGCACGGACGGAGGTTGTTCTTATTTTCGAGCTTCGATGCGATACGATCCACATCATGGTTCTCGAGGAAGAGATACAGATCCCGGCCGATCGTGAGATTACGATTCACATTGTGCGCGATCTCGAAGAAATTATGGCTGTTGAAGCCACTGTAAATGGACTTGTGCAGCTCGTAGTTCGTCACCGAGTGCAGGGTCTCCGGATTGACCCAGCGTGCATACTCTCCGTGGATCACCTCACCCATCAGCCAGAACTCCGGCTTCATCTGGTTCGTGAAGTAGCGAAGCGTATGCTGGAAGCCCATATCGAGCACGTCGGCACAGTCGAGACGGAGGCCATCGATGTCGAAGGTATCGATCCAGTACTGCACGACATCGATCAGGTATTTACGGACGCCCTCACAGTTGAAGTTCAGCTCCGGGAGCTCCCAGGCACCGCGCCATGCACTGTAGTGGAAGCTGTCACCCCATGGGGAACCGCCATCGAATCCGACGCCCTTGTACCAGTCCTTATATGCACTGTCCCAGCGTTTCTCCTGGATATCCTTAAACGCGAAGAAGCCACGGCCGGTGTGGTTGAACACCGCATCAACGACGACACGGATGCCGTAATTGTGCGCTGTGTCCACGAAGTGGCGGAAGTCTTCATTGGTCCCTAATCGACGATCGACGGTTTTATAATCCGTGGTGTCATAGCCGTGACTGCCGGACTCGAAGAGCGGGCCGATGTAGATGGCATCGCAGCCGAGCACCTTCAGGTACGGGATGAAGGCATCGAGCTCGGAAAAGCGGTGACGGATCTCTCCGCCATCGTTCTGCTTCTCGGCCCCCACCATGCCGAGAGGATACATATGATAAAAAACAGCACTGTCATACCAGGCCATATTCACCTCCGAAAAAAAGCCGGAGCACGAAGGTTCCGGCGGATATCATCACACAGCTGCCGGCGGCTGATCGCCTCCGGCAGTTCTCAGGTTCACGTTCTGCCGAAACCTCATGGGCATCGGCCTACTGTATCCTATTATAAAACATTATGTGATGCTTATGTGAAGTTTTTCTAAAAATCAGCTCTGCTTTCTTCGGATCAGTTTTCAGCGGTATCGACCTGTGGCAGCGTGCGGACGAAGGCCTCGATCCGGTCGAGCGCCTTCTTCAGGTCCTCGATGGAGTAGGCGTAGGAGATACGCATGAAGCCCTCTCCACAGTCACCGAAGGCGGTACCCGGGACGATCGCGACCTTCTCCTCCCGAAGCAGACGGTTCGCAAACTCCTCGGAGCTCATGCCGAAGCGCTTGATGGACGGGAAGACATAGAATGCGCCATATGGCTCAAAGCAGTCCATGCCGATCTCGCGAAGACGCGTCACAAGGAAGCGGCGACGCTGGTCATAGGCCTCGCGCATGCGGGCGATATCCTCATCACCGTTCTTCAGAGCCTCGACGGCAGCATACTGCGAGGTCGTCGGTGCACACATGATGGCGAACTGGTGCAACTTCAGAATCTGCTTGAGGATCGGCTTCGGTGCACAGCAATAGCCGAGACGCCAGCCGGTCATCGCATAGGCCTTCGAGAAGCCGTTGATGTATACCGTACGGTCACGCATCCCCGGGAACTCGATGATGCTGTGCATCTCGCCCTTATAGGTAAGCTCTGCATAGATCTCATCTGAGAGGACATAGAGGTCATTCTGCTCGATGATCGGCACGAGCTTCTCGAGGTCCTCCTTCTCCATGATGGCACCGGTCGGATTGTTCGGGAACGGCAGTACGAGGAGCTTCGTCTTCGGCGTGATCTTCTCGAGAAGCTTCTCCGGGGTCAGACGGAACTCGTCCTTCTCCTCCAGCTCGATCGGCACCGGCACACCACCGGCCATGATCGCGCATGGCGTGTAGGAAACGTAGCTCGGCTGCGGGATGAGGACCTCATCGCCCGGATTCAGCATGCAGCGCATCGCGAGGTCGATCGCCTCGGAGCCACCGACGGTGACCATGCATTCGCTCAGCGGGTCGTAGCTTACACCGAAGCGGCGGTTGATATAATTTGAAATCTCGGTACGTAACTCCTTTAAGCCGGCATTGGACGTATAGAAGGTACGGCCCATCTCGAGTGAGTGGATACCCTCTTCACGCACATGCCACGGCGTATCGAAATCCGGCTCGCCAACACCGAGGGAGATCGCATCCTCCATCTCCGTCACGATGTCGAAGAACTTACGGATGCCGCTCGGCTGGATTTCTGTGATTCGATCATTTAATGGACTTCTCATAAGGACACCTTCATTCTCTCGTCAACACGCGGCTGCTCGATGACGGTGCCGTGATCCTTATACTTCTTCAGTACGAAGTGCGTCGCGGTGGACAGGACAGAATCCATCGGAGACAGCTTCTCGGAAACGAACAGTGCCACCTCCTTCATGGTTCTGCCCTTGATCATCACGGTGAAATCGAAGGATCCGGACATGAGGTACACCGCATCCACCTCATCATACTGATAGATACGATGGGCGATGGAGTCGAAGCCCTGTCCACGCTGCGGGGTCACCTTCACCTCGATCAGCGCATCGACACGCTCGTCGGCGGTCTTGTCCCAGTTGATGAGCGTATGGTAGCCGCAGATGATGCCCTCCTGCTCCATGCTCTCGATCTCTGCCTTCACTCTCTCCTCGTTCTCACCGAGGATATCCGCGATGTCCTTTGTAGTCAGACGTGAATTTTTTTCGATAATTGCAAGAATCTTCTCTCTCATGGTTCTATACTCCTCTTTTCAGATGCCGGTTCCCCGACCGCATATCTGCGATCCGCAGCTGACGGATGCCAATGTCTCCATCCGGATGCTGTGCCGAAACACGTAAACGCCGCAGGTCTGCCTGCGCAGTGCGCACAACATCTTTATTTTAAACATCCGTCGGGATACAGACAACTGATTATTTATTTTGCCTGATTCGTTTTCTTTCCTATTTGTTATGGCAGTTATAATTTCTGAAGTGATTACTTCCGCTTTGCGCCCTCCAGAAAGCGCTCAAGCTCCTCATAATCCTCGCGGGTGAGGTACGCCGTCTCGACGCCATCCACGCGGAGGCGTTTCTTTCCCTTCGTGAAGCGGCCGAAGACCGCCGCCTTCACCGGTTCTTCCGTCCGGCGATGGGCTGCGTCGAAGCCGGCGCGGTCTCCCTGCTCAAAAATCGCATCCGCATCGGCCTTCGCAAGGCCGCTCTGTGTCTTCAGGAAGTCCTCCACCAGCTGCGTGCCCCGATCGACGGCCAGCAGCCAGCAGTCTTCCGACCAGAGGCGGTACGGGAAGAGGTCAAACAGTTCGCAAACCTCCATCGTGAACTGGCGGATCGGGATGCGGTCATAGCGGAACTCACAGCCCACACCGTCGCCTCGCTTCTTCCCGGTTTCCGGATCGATGCCCTCCGATGCGCAGAAGTCCCACAGGGCCTTCAGGACACCGCCCTTCGCCACCGGCCAGCACTTCGTGACGCCATACATTTTCTGATAGCCCGGAAGCAGCTGCTCCAGCGGATCACACGAACCCGAAGGAGCGTCCTCCGGGCGGCAGGCTCGAGCATCCAGCCCCTTCACTTCCTCTGCGAGGTACGCCGTACCGAATCGTTTTCTGATGTCTGTCATTCGCTGATCGAGGAGGACACGAAGCGCATACGTTCCGACCTCACCGATCATGACCAGGTCCTGGCCAGGAGTGATATCATGTTTCATAAAGTCTCTCTAACTGTTTCTATAAAAAGAGAGACAGCCCGCTGGGCTGTCTCTCCGTCATTCTGTATCCATCAAAGAATATATGGAAGAACCATGGTCAGCACCATTGCGGCAACGAGGGCAATGACGATAACCGCGGATACGGTCTTTTTCTGCTTCGGACTCATCATATCGACTTATCTCCTTAAATCTGTATATCTTCGTTTTTCAAATGATGCCCTATATAATACACTCTTTCCGAAGCGCTGACAAGTTTTTATTATGAGGCCGGATTTCCCGGGCGTCCTGGCTGAATCACTCGCCCTGAATGGCTTTGACAGCATCGATGACGGTGCCGCGGAAACCGTGTTCCTCGAGGGATGCAATGCCGCGGATGGTTGCGCCGCCCGGTGAGCAGACATCGTCCTTCATCGCAGCCGGATGCTTGCCGCTCGCAAGCTGCAGTGCGGCGGTGCCTTCGAGCATCTTCGATACGAGCGGATATGCCGTCGCACGCGGAATGCCGTACATGACGGCTGCGTCAGCAAGCGCCTCCATGAAGACCTCCGCAAAGGCAGGCGCACAGCCGCCGATGATGCCGCCGATGTTGAGCTGTGCGGTCTCCACCGGAATCACCATGGAAATCTTCTCGAGTAAGCTGTGAACCAGGGTTTCCTCCTCCGATGTAAGGCTTGTTTCCTTTTCCGCGATGAAAATTCCCTTTCCGACCGAAACCGGGATATTCGGGATCGTGCAGAGAAGGTGCGCAGATGCCGGAAGGATCTCCTCCTTCTCGTAACGTGCGAGGTCATAGCCCCAGGCTACGGAAACGACCAGCTTGTCAGCGAAGTGCGCTGCATATGGCTTGATGACCGTCGGAATCTTCACCGGCTTCACGGCGATAAAGATGAGGTCCGACGCATCGGCCACTTCTGCGACATCATGGCAGGCATGAATACCGGCTGCGTTTTCAGCGCCTGATGGCGCAAGTGCAGAGATTTCCGCGCAACGCGCTGTGAGTTTCTCGAAGTGCCCGCCACAGGCATAGATATTATCCGCCGGGATGCCCGCACGGATGAAGCCCTCGGCCACGGCGCCACCCATATTGCCTAAACCGATAAAACCGATATGAAGTTCATTCAGTGATTTCATATTTAAAATCCTTTCATAAAATACTCAGAGGTTTATGATACTCATTTCACAGGCGGGTCCCACTCATTCAGTGATGAGGCGTTATGACGACACACCGCCCTACGCAATGGTTTTCCCTAGTGTAGGCCGAGGGCACCGCAGTGTCAAGATTTCACACTTCTGACGCAATAGCTTATTCCAGAAAAGGCATTGCTGAAAACAGTAGAGGTCAGGACGCCCGGAGGGCCAGCAACAGAAGCCATACGGAGAGTTCGTGAAGAATCAAAATCCCAGCCCTTAGAAGTACTTGGTGTATCTCTCCTTGGAACCCTCTAGCAACGCTGAGTTTTCATAAAGAAAACTCAGCGATTGCAGAGGGCCTAGTACTTCTTAGGGCTGGGATTTTAGAGTCTTCCGAACTCGGAGTACTGTGCTTCTGTTGCTGGCCCTCCGGGATCCTGATTCGACGCTCTGGCAAACGCAATCGGGCATTACCTGCTCCTTCGTCGCAGGAACGCCCGATCATGTGGCATTGCCACATAGCCCAGCGAAAAGAAGAGTCCGAAAAAGCATGCGAGCATGTTTTTTCGGACTCTTCTTTTCGCTGGACTGCGTTTGCAACGGCTGGTCAGATGTAGTGCTTCTTCTGTGACGAAAATTCCAGTCGTGACAGTGCGCGGGCGAGGGATGACTGGGTCATCTTGAATTCACCGACGGACTGCTTCTGGCGGAGCTGCTCGAGGGCACGCTCCTTCGCCTCCTCCGCACGACGCACATCGATTTCCTCCGCGGTTTCGCAGGTATCGACGAGCACCGTGATTCGGTTGTTCGCACAGTTCATGATGCCGCTGCTGACGAGGACTTCGATGCGCTCGCCGTCCGGCTTCACGATTTCCATCGGTCCGGTTTCGACAGCCACAACACATGGCGCATGATGCGCCATCAGGCCACGGAAGCCATCCGAAGTATTGATTTTCAGATACTGTGCATGCTCATCATAAAAAACCTTATTCGATGCAATCACCTGTAAACTGAACAGTGCTGGTGTGTCTGCCATTTCAAAACCTCTCTCAACATTTACGCCTTCTTCGCGTCAGCGGCCGCCATATCCTCGGCCTTCTTCTTCACATCCTCGATCGTACCGACGTTAAAGAACGCGCTCTCCGGGTACTCATCCATCTCACCATCGATGATGGCCTTGAAGCCCTTGATGGTATCAGCGAGCGGTACATATCTGCCCGGGATACCGGTGAACTGCTCACCGACGAAGAACGGCTGGCTCAGGAAGTTACGGATCTTACGAGCACGGTAGACCGTCATCTTATCCTCCTCGGACAGCTCTTCCATACCGAGGATCGCGATGATATCCTGCAGCTCCTTGTACTTCTCGAGGATCTGCAGTACACGCTGTGCCGTGTCATAGTGCTCCTTACCGACGATCTCCTCGGTCAGGATTCTGGAGGAGCTCTCCAGCGGATCGACCGCCGGGTAGATACCCTGCTCTACGATCTTACGGGACAGAACCGTCGTCGCATCGAGGTGCGCGAAGGTCGTCGCCGGTGCCGGGTCGGTCAGGTCATCGGCCGGAACGTAGACGGCCTGTACGGAGGTAACGGAACCTTCCTTCGTCGACGCGATACGCTCCTGCAGCTGGCCCATCTCCGTCGCGAGGGTCGGCTGGTAGCCGACGGCCGACGGCATACGACCGAGCAGGGACGAAACCTCAGAACCTGCCTGTACGAAACGGAAGATGTTATCGATGAAGAGCAGCACGTCCTTATGCTGCACATCACGGAAGTACTCGGCCATCGTAAGACCGGTCTCCGCAACACGCATTCTCGCGCCCGGTGCCTCGTTCATCTGTCCGAAGACGAGGGCCGTGTTCTTGATAACACCACTCGCGGTCATCTCGCTGTAGAGATCATTACCCTCACGGGAACGCTCGCCGACACCGGTGAAGATCGAATATCCACCATGCTCGGTCGCGATGTTCCGGATCAGCTCCTGAATCAGGACCGTCTTACCGACACCGGCACCACCGAACAGACCGATCTTACCACCCTTTGCGTACGGTGCCAGCAGATCGATGACCTTGATACCGGTCTCGAGAACCTCCTGTACCGGATTCTGGTCCTCGAACTTCGGCGGCTTCCGGTGGATCTCCCAGTGCTCCTCCGTCTCCGGCGCCGGCTGTCCATCGATCGCATCGCCCAGGACATTAAACAGTCTGCCGAGGGTCTTCTCACCTACAGGAACAGTGATTCCGGCACCTGTATTCGTGACGACCATGTCCCGCTCGAGTCCCTCGGATGCACTCAGCATGATGCAGCGCACGACGCTCTGCCCCATCTGCTGTGCCACCTCCATAACACACTCTCTGCCATGATTATCTACCTTAAGTGCAGTCTTGATCTCCGGAAGCGGTGTGGTATCAAACGCCACATCGACGACCGGTCCCATCACCTGCACGATTTTTCCTGTCTGCATGTATCAACCTTTCTAACAGATGAGGCCAATGCTTCCGCCGTGCCCTCATCACGTCTCTCTTATCTCTCAAAACCACCACGTCATGTCTTCCGACATCACTACTTCCGCTGCTGCGCGCGGGCGCCTGCGGCGATCTCCGTGATTTCCTGTGTGATCTGTGCCTGACGCTGCCGATTATACTGAATGCTCAGCTGCTGCTTCAGCTTGTTACCACTCCGGTTCGCGGCATCCATCGCGGTCATACGTGCGTTCTGCTCCGAGCAGAAGGACTCGACCAGCGCACTGTAGATGAAACCGTTCAGATAATCCGGGATGACATTGTCGATGATGGCCTTCGGTGTCGGACGCATACGGAACTCCTCCATACCCGCGACCATCGGCACCGTCGTTTCCAGCACGCCGCCGTTCAGCTTATCCAGCGGAAGCAGCTGCTCGGTCTCGGTGACCATCTCCAGACTGTTCTTCATACGTGTATACACGATGTAGAGCGCATCGAACTCATGTGCCTCGAAGAGATCCAGCATATGACCCGTGATGACACGTGCCCGATGCAGGGTCGGATTCTGCGCCGTATAGTGGAAGTGGTGCGCGATCGGCTCGTTCTGTGCATGGAAGTAGGCACGGCCCATCTCGCCGACGACGAACAGCTGATGATTCGGACGCTCCCGGAGGATCTCCTCGGTCCGCTTGATCACATTATGATTATAGGCACCAGCGAGGCCCTTATCCGCTGTCACGCAGATGACCGCCGTCTTATAATCCCTCGGTTCCATCGTTTCACGAACCGAACGACGCACATCCAGGTATGGATGCGTGAAATCCTCCGGCAGATGACGCAGGATACGCTGGATCATCGTCTGCAGCGTATAGAAATACGGCTCGGTCTTCGCCAGATCCGTCTTTGCCTTCCGGAGCTTCGTACTGGAGATGAGGTACATGGCGTTGGTGATTTTCAGCGTATTATCGATGCTCGAGATACGGTCCCGAAGCTCTCTTGTTGTTGCCATGATGTACTCCTGTCTTCGACCAATGCTTCCCGCCGGCATCCTCATGTCCCGGAGCCCGTTCGACTCCGCTGCGTGACGATGCTTCGCCGGAAGCATTGGCGCTATATGATGAAACGCTTAGACTGCGCTCGTGCTTTCCGTTGACTTGTGCTCGCTGTCCCAGATCTTCAGGAACTCGTCGGCGACCGTCAGAATGCTCTTCTTCGCATCGTCATCGAGCACCTTTGAAATCTCGAGGTTCTTACCGATCTCTGGATAGCGCTGTGCGAAATACGTGAGCATCTCGCCCTGGAATGCCTTCACATGCTTCGGCTCGACCGTCATCAGCTTCTTATTTAAAGCTGTGACGAGGGTGATGACCTGATCGGACAGCGACATCGGATGACCGAGCGGCTGCTTCAGAAGCTCCATGAGCACCTTGCCCTGGGTCAGGAGATCACGGGTGTTCTGATCGAGATCCGAGGAGAACTGCGTGAAGACGGCCATCTCACGATACTGCGCGAGATCGATACGGAGGGAGCCGGAGGCCTTCTTCATGGCCTTCGCCTGCGCCGCACCACCGACTCGGGATACGGAAAGACCGACGTTGACGGCCGGGCGCTGACCCTCGAAGAAGAGGTTGCTCTCGAGGAAGATCTGACCATCGGTGATGGAGATGACGTTCGTCGGGATATAAGCCGATACATCACCATCCTGAGTCTCGATGATCGGAAGTGCGGTGATGGAGCCACCACCGAGCTTCTCACTGAGACGGCAGGAACGCTCGAGGAGTCTCGAGTGCAGATAGAAGACATCGCCAGGATACGCCTCACGTCCCGGTGCACGACCGAGAAGCAGTGACAGCGCACGGTAGGCGACGGCGTGCTTACTGAGGTCATCGTAGACGATCAGGACATCCTGTCCCTTGTACATGAAGTACTCGGCGAGGGAGGTCGCCGCATACGGCGCGATGTACTGGATCGGCGCCGGGTCAGCCGCGGTGGCCGCCATGACGCAGGTGTACTTCATCGCATCGTGCTTCTTCAGATTCTCGACGAGCGAAGCGACGGTCGACTCCTTCTGACCGATGGCGACATAGATACAGATACAGTTCTTGTCGGCCTGATTCAGGATCGTATCCATCGCGATGGAGGTCTTACCGGTCTGACGATCGCCGATGATCAGCTCACGCTGTCCACGACCGATCGGGAACATCGAGTCGATTGCGAGGATACCGGTCTGCAGCGGCTCATTGACCGGCTGACGATCGATGATGCCCGGTGCCGGCTGCTCGATGGCACGGTACTCGTCCTCATGGATCGGACCGAGGCCGTCGATCGGCTCACCGAGGGCGTTCACGACACGACCGAGGTAGTCGTTGGATACCGGCACACCGGCCATACGACCGGTACGCATACCGCGGCTGCCCTCACCGAGTCCGGCCTCGTCACCGAAGAGGATGACACCGATGCGGTTCCGCTCGATGTTCTGTACCATACCCTTGGTGCCGTTATCAAACTCGATGACCTCACCATACATGGCATGATCGAGGCCGTTCATGATGGCGATACCATCACCGACGCTCTCGATGAAGCCGATTTCCTTCTTCTCGGCCTTCAGGTCGAAGCTTGAGATGCCCTTCTGAAGGATCGTCAGGATGTCGGCATCGCTCGCGAGGCTGGAACGGGTATTCCGGATCTGCTCGAGGAACTGATTCCGGCGGCCGCTCGTCGACCAGTCGTACTGATCATTGCCCACCTCGAGGATGAAGCCGCCACCAAGCGCCTTATCCTCGCACATCTCAAAATCAAAGTGCTGTGTCTTATACTTATCAAAAACGAACTTCTGAATATTCAGGAGCTGCTTCTCCGTCGGCTTCGTCACATAGCGAAGGCGGACCTGGATCTGGCGCTCTGCATTTGCACGGATCTCACCGTACTGCTGTGCGATGTCCTTCCAGCTTCCGAGCGCATTCTGCTCACAGAGAAGCTTCAGGGTATCGCGCACCTCGGTCGGGAACACACTGTCGATGATGGTGTTTCTCTTCTCCAGTGACACGGTCGGATCACCGAGCTCGGAAAGGGTTTCCGGCAGGACCTCAAAGATACGTGAGGTCGAACTCATCACGCTCGGAGAAACCTGCAGCTGAATCAAACGTTCTGCAATCTCTCTTGCATTCTGCGTCATCGCTTATGCCTCCTTCGTGCCGTTCGGCTGCTGCCCCTCACTGTCGTTCAGGAACTGATCAAACAGCTGGCTGTCGTTCGCTGCACTGTCATGAGAGGTCGCAATCTTATAGGCTGCCTGTGCGACAAGCACGGCCATCTGCTGCTGCATCTCATGCTGCTTCGTCTCGGCATCCTTCTCGGCCTGGATCTTCGCCTCGGCGATGATCTTGTCGGCCTTCTTGTTTGCGTTGTGGATGATCTCGTCGTACTCCTTCGACGCATCGATCTTCGCCTGATTGATGGTCTCCTGGCGCTCCGTCTCGATGTTCGAGAGGCTCGCCTCATACTTCTCCTTCAGCGCTGCTGCCTCCTGATTGACGGCATCTGCGTTCTTAAACGATGCCTCGATCTCACTCTGACGCTTCTCGAGGATCGCGCGCACCGGCTTGAAGAGGAACTTCTTCATAAGGAAAGCCAGGAACAGCAGGTTGATCACGGTAAATAATAAGTTGATATCTACTCTTAACATGTTTCTTCTCCTGTCTTCACTGTACTACTGTCTCAAACAAAGATCAGCCCAGGAAGAAGATGCAGAGGATACCGAGAACAAAGCCGTAGATCGCGGTTGCCTCGGCGAGGGCGCAGCCCAGAAGAAGGATTCTCATGATTTTGCCGTCTGCCTCCGGCTGTCTTGCGATGGCCTCTGCTGCCTTACCAGTTGCGATACCGATGGAAAGACCTGCACCGATGCAGGCGAATGCTGCTAAACCGACACCAATTGCTGTTACGCTCATAATTTTTCTCCTTTAAATTCATTTACAAATCAGCGACCATCACGGCTTATTCTGTTCTGGATGGTCGTCCGATGTCTACCGCTCTTCATGTCGAAATGAAGGGGCTGTTTCACATTTGCTGCGTGACGATCTCCCGGTCGACGGCATTGGCCGAATCCGGGGAGACGGTCGCAGGACGGCTGCGGTTTACTCCACCGCGTCCTGGATGTAAAGCGATGTCAGGAATACGAAGACGTACGCCTGAATCAGTCCGTCGAATATATCAAAATAGAGACTGAAGATGGCCGGGATTCCTACCGGAACTACCATCTTGATGAGCTCCATGATGATAAATGCGCCGAGGACGTTACCGAAAAGTCGCATGCACAGGGACAGCGGGCGAATCACCAGCTCGAGGATGTTGATCGGTGTAACGATCGCAACCGGCTGTGAAAAGCTCTTCAGCCAGCCCTTCGCGCCCTTCGCGCGGATACCCGCGACCTCGATCAGTACGATACTGATGAGTGAAAGACCGACGGTGACATTCAGATCCTTGGTCGGCGGCTTCAGTCCGAACAGGCCGATCACGTTGGACACTCCGATATAGATGAGGATGACGGAAATCAGGGTTCCATACTGCTTTCCCTTCTCCCCCAGCATCCCGTTGATGAAGTTGTCCAGGAAGGTGACGATCATTTCTGCGACCTGCTGACGTTTACCCGGGTTGTGTACCTTCAGGTTCGAGCCCAGATAAATGGAAAGCGCAGCCAGCACAGCCATGATCACCCAGGTGATGACGGTCGATTCGGCAACTTGAATCCCTCCGAACACCGGAATCGTGAATGCAGTGGCGACCTGCAGCTGTTCCTGGAGTTCCGAAGTAAATTGCTCCATTCTACTACCTCCATTTTCTTTTACGTAAGCGCTCGAGAGGGATACCGCTCCGGGTACTGTGTGCAATAAAAAAATTCCGTACCGAAACCGGCCAACGGAATTCATCTATGCAGGGCAGCCCCCTTTTCCGGGCAGGCATGGTGCTCCCGATTACTTCGGTTGCTATTATATTCCGCTTTTTTTCATATTCAAGCCGTATTTTTTATATATTTATCATGTCATTTTGACTTAGATTGTTCATTTTGATATATTAATCACAGGCTTAAATTGTATTTTTGGAGATAATCTCCATTGGCGAAGGAGTCCCTATGGTTTCGTATGATTACTATCGTATCTTCTATTATGTCGGCAGCTGCCGCAGCTTCACGCAGGCGGCGCGCATGCTCGGCTCGAATCAGCCGAATGTGAGCCGTGCGATGAACAGCCTCGAGGCAGAGCTCGGCTGTAAGCTCATGCACCGCGGAAAACGCGGCATCACGCTGACGCAGGTCGGGCAGAAGCTCTACGAGCATGTGGCGATCGCGTATGAGCAGCTGAGCTTCGGCGAGCGCGAGCTCCGGAAGGATGTCAATATGGAGACCGGTCATGTCACCATCGCCGCCTCCGAGAACGCCCTGCGTCTCGTACTGCTGCCGGTGCTCCGGGAATTCAAGAAGCGCTTCCCGGAGATCAGCATCAGTATCTCGAATCATTCGACGCCGCGTGCGCTGAAGGCACTCCGAAACGGTCTCGCGGACATCGCCCTCGTGACCACGCCACTGGCGGTCCACGGTACGCTCTCGATGGAGCCGCTCTTTACCTTTAAGGAGATTCCCCTCGTCGGTCCGGGTCTCCGGCACCTCGCCGAGCAGCCAATGTCTCTGCGTGAGCTCGATACCTATCCGCTCATCAGCGTCGGCCGCGACACCGGCACCCGCGAGCTCTATGTGCAGTACTTTCTGAATCATCAGCTGCCGTTCGATCCGGAGCTGGAGGCTTCCTCCACGGACCAGATCCTGCCGATGGTGGCGTATGATCTCGGGATCGGCTTCTATCCGGAGGCACTCGCGCGGGATGCACTCGCACGTGGCGAGGTCTACCGCATCCAGCTCACGGATCCGCTGCCGGACCGGACCTTCTGTGCGGTCGTCGACCAGTCGCGTTCGCTGTCGACGGCGGCGGAGACGCTGCTGCAGGAGTTCGTTAAACTTCGGCATTAAAAAACTCCGTTGGAGAGGGGCAGCCCCTTTCCAACGGAGTTTTTAATATTTATCAGCTGAAAATTCTCCAGCCGGCGATGAAGTGGTTCGCCCACCAGGAGCCGAGCGATCTGTGTACGACACGTCCGTTCGAGGAGGATGCGTCGATGACGGTGCCGCCGCCGGCGACGATACCGACGTGGCCGGATACGACGATGATATCACCGGCCTGCAGCTCGTTGTAGGATACACGACGGAACCGTCCCGGATTACGCCATCCGGAGGAGGTCATGTAGGATACACCGACGCCTGCCTGGTTGAGACACCAGTAGACGAAGCCGGAGCAGTCGAAGCTGTTCGGTCCCTTGGAGCCCCATACATACGGGCAGCCGATCTTCGATGCCGCAATGGATATCAGTGCACCTGCGGATCCGGAGACGGTTGCTCCGCCGCCGACATTGCCGCTCACTGCGCTGCTGTTATTCTTACTGCTGCTGTTGCTCTTATTACCGGACGAGCTGCTGTTGTTCCGGTTCGTGCTGCCCGAGCTGTTCTTCGGCTTCGATTTCGCCTTGCCGCTGTAGAACATGTTCATGGTCTGTGCACCGGCTGCACCATCCTGGCCGAGTCCGTTCACCTTCTGGAAGTTTGCGACGGCGTTCTTCGTCACTTCACCATAGTAGCCGGTGATGTTGCTCTTATCGAGATAACCGTACTTTGCGAGGTACTCCTGCAGGTTCTTGACGGAATCAGACTGCTCACCGAGACGCATCGCGAACGGCATCGCGTTTGGGTTCTCGAGCGCGGCTCTGGTATCCGGGCCGAGGTAGCCGTCGACGATCTGGTCGTTTCGTGCCTGGAAGGCCTTGATGGCTGTCTGGGTGCCCTGTCCGAAATTACCATCCGCTTCACCACTGAGATAGCCGAGGTTGATGAGGTACTGCTGGTACTTCTTGACGAGGTCGGACTGTTCACCGAGGGCGACGATGTTGGCTTTGACTTCATCTGAATAGAGGAGGTTATAGGTGGCCGTTCCATACACGCCATCCGCATTCAGTCCGTTCTGGGCCTGGAGCTTTTTCATCGCCTCCACGGTGGTTTCATCGTAGGTGCCGTTGACATCCGATGCGTGGTAGAGATAACCGAGGTTATAAAGACGATACTGGGCGTTCGTGACATCCGCGCCCTGGAAGCCCGGCTTCAGTGCGTAGTGCGGAGCGCTGTCGCTCATGATGGCATCCCAGGTCTGTACGCCGCAGATACCATCCTGTGCCATGCCGGCCTGACGCTGGAAATACTTCACGGCCTGTGAGGTCGCTTCTCCATAATAAGTCGTCGGTTCATCGGGATCCATAAAGCCGAGATCCATCAGACGCTGCTGGAGATCCGCGACGACGGAGTTGATGACGCCGACCGTCAGGTTGACCGGTGCGAGTTCCTCGGCAGATCCGTCGATGGTGACGCCGGCGATGGACGGGAGGACGTTCGAGTTGATGCCCAGTGCGGCGACGGCATCGACCGTGGCGGCTTCCGGAGCGGTGGTGACGACGATCTCCGATTCTGTCTCGGTCGCCGTCCGGGTATCCCCGATCTGCTGCTGACAGCCGGTCAGCACCAGCATACTGCCCGCCAGCACCAGTGCTGTCAGACGGGTAAAGTTTCGATTTCGCATATATTCGTAACCTTTCTGCTTCGTGTGTTCACTGTGGTGTTCGCTGTGCAGGATACATCGCACAGCTTGCCACTTTAAATTTCATCTTTATAAAAGTACATTATACCATGTCATGGCCGCTGTACATTTAAAATTCTCTTACAATATGTGAATTTCGCTTCAGGGGGACCCGGAGGGACGGCATGCCTGAACTGTAAGCTGAAATCACCTTGAAACAGAAAACGAGCCACATGTTTTCACATGTGGCTCTTCGTCGTGCACCTTCAGGGACTTGAACCCTGGACAAACGGATTAAGAGTCCGCTGCTCTACCAACTGAGCTAAAGGTGCATAAAACAGATATGAACTTTTCGAGTGCACCTTCAGGGACTTGAACCCTGGACAAACGGATTAAGAGTCCGCTGCTCTACCAACTGAGCTAAAGGTGCGTTTGTCTTTCGTGTCGTGCGTTCCGCTCGACGCCTATGTAATATACAAAATCCGGTTTTGATTGTCAACAGGTTTTCAAAACTTTTTCAAAAAAATTTCGAGCAGGCGTTACAGTTCAGCCAGGGGGGGACCCGGAGGGGCGGCAATGGAGGCACAGTACTCCGGGTCCCCCTGGCTGCAGAATGCTGTTTATGCTTCGTGGACTGGTGGTGTCGCAATCAGCTTGAAGATCGGGTTTCCCTTTGCGGAGAACTTCTCTTCGTACTCGGTCATGATGTTGCCCTGGTTCATCTGATCGTCATGGTGCAGGTCACGGGTCACGGCGGTCAGGGTCCAGCCGGCTTCCGGGATGGACAGGAGGGAGTAATCGAAGAGGCCTTCGTTGTCGGTCTTAAACTCGAGGTCGCCGTCCTGTTTCAGGAACTGCTGATATATCTTCATGAAGACCGGGCTGGTGAGTCGGCGGTTCGCCTGACGGTCCTTCGGCCACGGGTCGGAGAAATTCAGGTAGATGCGGTCGATCTCGCCGGCTTCGAAGACATCGGCGAGGAGGCGGGCATCGATGGAGATGAAGGTCAGGTTCTGAAGTGCTGCGCCTTCAGCCATCAGGGCTTCTCTCTTCTTCAGTGCCTTCAGCATCACGGTATCGTAACGCTCGATGCCAATGTAGTTGATCTCCGGGTGCGTCAGTGCCATCTGCTCGATGAACTGGCCTTTACCCATGCCGATCTCCACGTGGATCGGGTGATCATTGCCGAAAAACTGCTGCCACTGTCCCTTGTTCTTCTCTGGCTCGTGTACAACGTACTCGGACTGCGCCACGTAATCCTCTGAGCCGGTGATATGTCTTAATCTCATAATCTTTCACTTTCTGTTTCTATGTATAGGATGCCGAAACGGCGGTTTTTCGCAGTGTACCATACATTTCGCGTACTCGCAAGCAGCCACTGTGATGCCGAAAAAATGCTTTTTCCTTGAAGTGATTTTGGAAATTGGTTATACTTAGACTGTATATTTAAAGAATGATTTTCCGAAAAAAGACGTTCTTTTTTCTCAAAAAAATATCTTTCTGTGCCGTTTTCCGGCGCTGGGACATGTTCCCGTCAAGGAGGTTTCTGATGCCAACACCAAGAGAAGCTAGTATCTGGGGCAAAATTCGCACCGACTTAAATGAGGCTCAGCAGAATATTCTGAACGGTCGCTATGCTGAGGCCATGGTTCTGGACCGTGAGATTCTGAAGCGGATCGTCCGTATGCAGGTGGATAAGGCGGTCCTCGTTTCGAACAATCTCGAGAGTGATATCGAGCAGCTGTTTGAAAACCGGCTGATTTCAAAGGAGACGCGGGATCAGTATCACGCCATCCGTTTATATGCGGAGCAGGCCGAGGGCGGCGTCCAGGCGACGGCGCAGGCAGCGAATGATTCCTTCTCTCTTCTGAAGGATGCGCTCGAGCATTATGTAGACTCGAACGCACAGCGTTCTTCCGGAAGCAGCTATGAAGCGCGCAGTTTCCAGGGCTCCAGCCGTTTTTCCAGCGGCTACAGCGGACCGGCGGCAGCTTCCGACAGCTACCCGGCCGCTGGTGCTGCTGCCGCCACCGATTCCTATACGGCAGAGGCCACCCGTGCCGAAGCATCTGCAGACGATATGGAAGCAGCGGGGCGATATGATGCCACAACAGGTGCAGCCGGATACGATGCAGGCATCGATACGGCATCGGGCAATGCAGGCGACGCGAGCGCATCTGCTCCGCGTGCATCCTTCGATGCGAGTGGTGTCGATCTTCCATTAGGAAATGCACCACGTCGTTCCGGCAGTAATGTGCGTCACCGCTCCAGCCGGAATACGAACCAGCGCCCGACCCGGCCGCTTCGTGATTCCGAGCGCGTATCCCGGAATGGAAATCGTCGTCCGGTCGCTGCCGGTACAGCGAAGCGTGATTCTGCTTCTGCCGGCCGTCGCAACGGCAGCCGTCCACGTGGCGGTCAGAAGGGCAGAAAGCAGGAGCTGGATGTGTACGGTATCCTGAAGTACGTGATTCCGATTCTCTGTCTCATCCTCGCGGTCATTCTGATCCGCGTTCTGATGGGCGGTTCCGGCAGCTCGACGATCGAGACGACACCAGCTGCCACCGTGGCTGTCACCGAGCCGGTGATGGAGACCGAAGCGATCGTTCCGGAGACGACGGCCGCACCGGAGCCGACAACAGCGATCTATATGACCACGACCGGCGTCAAGGTTCGTACCGAGCCGAATACCGACTGTCGTGTGCTTGCCGTTCTCGATGCCGGTACGCAGGTCAGCTATAAGGGTGAAGCCGACGGCTGGGTCAATATCGACTACAACGGAGAGGATGCCTACATCAAGAGCGATTTCGTTCAGCCGGTAGCCGCAGAAACTCCAGCTGCAGAAACACCGGCCGCCTGAATACACATAAACGCATCCGAAGAGCTGTGCCCGCTGCACAGCTCTTTTTTTATCCTTTCTCTTACGTCAGCGTTCGGGCCGGGAACCCGGAAGGTCGGCGCAGCCGAACGTTTACGATCTTAATAAAGCCGTCACATATTTCGATGCTTTCTTTTTTTGCATTGCTTCTCATAGTACGGTATACTAATGTAGTTAATTTATATTTTTTCATGGAGGTTTTCTATGCAGACAATTCTGGTATGCGATGACGATAAACAGATCGTCGAGGCGATTTCCATCTACCTTACCGGCGAGGGCTTTCATGTTTTAAAAGCCTACGATGGCTATGATGTACTGGACATCATGGAAAAGAATAAGGTCGATCTTCTGATCGTCGATGTGATGATGCCGGGGCTCGATGGTGTACACACGGTACTGAAGGTACGTGAGACAAGCTCGATTCCGATCATCATGCTCTCCGCGAAGGGAGAGGATAACGATAAGATCCTCGGTCTCAATGTCGGCGCCGATGACTATCTCACGAAGCCGTACAACCCGCTCGAGCTGGTGGCCCGCGTAAAGTCTCAGCTGCGCCGCTACACGCAGCTCGGCAATATGGGTGAAACCACGAGCGAAAATATCTATGCCTGTGGTGGTCTCGTCATGAACGATGACACGAAGGAGGTTACCGTCGACGGTAATCCGATCAAGCTGACCCCGATCGAGTACAATATCCTGCTGCTGCTCGTAAAGAACGCCGGCAAGGTGTTCTCCATCGACGACATCTACACCTCGATCTGGAACGAGCAGGCGATCGGTGCGGATAACACGGTCGCAGTGCACATCCGTCATATCCGTGAGAAGATCGAGATCAATCCACGTGAGCCACGCTACTTAAAGGTCGTCTGGGGTGTCGGCTATAAGATCGAGAAGCAGGACGGCGAGAAGTAATGATCAGAAAAATAATCAGCGCGATCGTAAACGCCATCGCCCTCCTGATGGTGCTCGTGAGCATCGGCATCCTCACCTTCGGCGCGGCGGGCGGGAATGCGCTCGAGTATGTGTCGCAGCCGGACTACATCGAGAGTAACGCCTTCGAGAACCAGGCCCACCAGACCATGACCGACGTCTTCGACTATATCCAGCTCACGGATATCTTCGAGGAGGACGGCAAGCTGAATCTGAATCAGATCATCGCACAGGCCGACGTCAATGGTCAGAACGTTTCTTATTCGCTGGATTATCTCATCCAGTACGGACGTTCCATGGGCTACTACTTCGACACGAAAAACCAGCTTCGGGAGGGCGGTTCCGCGACCGTCACGAAGGAGATGGATGAGCTGAAGCATCAGATCGTCGTGCAGTACCGGGCATATATGCCGAACTATAAGCAGCAGAGCCCGACCGACGGGCAGATGTCCCTCGGCACATTGACGAAGGAGGCACTCAGCTATCTGGCGCGCTACTATGCCGTCAAGAGCGAATTTGATTCTGCGCGTACGAACTTCTATTTCAATGTCAGCTACCAGAAGGATCAGGACAGCCGCGTCTATACCAACGCTCCGTCACTGAGCGAGGACGAGATCCGCAGCCTTCCGAAGTATGCCTATACCGATTCGAGTTCACTGGAGGTCAGCTCAGACTATCACGATCTCCCGCAGGATCTCATCATGCTGCTGCAGGCGAGAAGCCCGTTCGGCAGCAACAGCCAGTATCGTTTTTCCACGGGTATCGACACCAGCTTTCCGGTGCGGGATGCCTTTGCAGACGCTTCGCAGGAGTACAACGAGCGGCGTGAAAACAGCATCATCGGTCTGACGCTCCTGATCATCTCGAGTCTCAGCTTCATCGTGAGTCTCGCGCTCCTCATCACCTGGACCGGTCATGGCGCAGAAAAGAGCGACCGAAAGGCCCATCTTTTCCCATTCGATCATCTGCCGGTCGAGCTTCGGATGCTGATCGGTGCCCTCTGGGGACTGATCGCCTTCCTCGTCACGCCGGTGTTCCTGAGTTCGCTCGAAAACATCCTCGGCGTCATCGACAGCTGGAGCTTCTGGGAGAACTGCATCCGCTTCCTCGCGGATTACTTCGTGGCACTGCCACTCACGCTCTCGATCGTGCGCAGCTTTAAAGCCGGTCGTCTCTGGGCGGATTCGCTACTGAACGGCATCGCCGGCCTCATCGGACACTATATCCATGCAGCGGAAAAGACCTCCCCGAAGATATTTACCTATGTGCTCTTCGTACTGCCGAATCTGCTGGCTGCCGGTATGGTCGTAACGCTCTTCGTCCATTTCTTCCAGGCACAGAGCCTGCGGGCCTTCCTGTCGGCACTCGGCATCGTGATCATCATCCTCGCGATCGACTGCTACGCCTGGCGGATCGCCACCGGACTCAGTCAGGCTGTGGATGAACAGGTCAAGGCAGAGCGTCTGAAGGCAGACCTCATCACGAACGTCTCCCATGACCTGAAGACGCCGCTGACCTCCATCATCAGCTATGTCGATCTTCTGAAGCGCGAGAACATCGATAATCCGAACGTGCAGGCGTATCTGAAGGTTCTCGATCAGAAGTCCACCCGTCTGAAAACACTGACGGAGGATCTGGTCGAAGCCAGCAAGGCAAGCTCAGGCAACGTCAAGATCGACTTCGCCGATATCAACTACAACGAGATCGTCGAGCAGGCGCTCGGTGAGTTCGAGGACAAGACCTCGGCGGCAAAGCTCGAGATGGTCCTCAGCTATCCGGAGCATCCGGTCATGATCCGTGCCGATGGCCGCCACCTCTGGCGTGTCATCGAGAACCTGCTGAACAACTGCTGCAAGTATGCGCTTCGTGGCTCCCGCGTCTACGTGGATGTCACCGAGGACCCGGAAACGGGCACTGCTGCCTGCACGATCAAAAACATCTCCTCCCGTCCGCTGAATATCTCCCCGGAGGAGCTCACCGAGCGTTTCGTGCGCGGTGATGTCAGCCGGACCACAGAGGGCTCGGGCCTCGGTCTCTCGATCGCGAAGAGCCTCACGAAATTAATGGATGGCGAGCTCGTCATCTCCATCGATGGCGACCTGTATAAGGCCGCGATCGTGCTGAAGACTGCCGCCAGGGATACAAATGAAGCATAAGAAACAAATGAAAACTTTACAGCGCTTCGTCCGACGAAGCCTCCTGACACTGAGTGCGCTCTCACTGCTGTCCGTCACCGCCGTTCCGGATCCGTCCGGGGCAATGTCGTCGTCCGCGAACATCCTCACAGATGCCGGACGTTCGATGACATCGGTACTCGGCTCCACGCTGTCGGCGAGCGGATTTGCACCACTCACCGCCTATGCGGCGACCTGGCCGACACCGGACTTCGCAGTCGAATCCGAGGGTGCGATTCTCATCGATGCCGATTCCGGTGCCGTACTGTATGAAAAGAACGCGACGACCGCCTACTACCCGGCTTCGATCACGAAGGTGCTGACCGCCATCATCGTCCTCGAGAACTGTACGAATCTCGAAGACAAGGTCACCTTCTCCTATGCCGCGGTCAATGGGAATCTCGAGCAGAACTCGACGATCATCGGCGCGGTTCCGGGCGATAAACTCTCCGTGCGGGACTGTCTCTATGGTCTTCTGCTCCAGTCGGCCAACGACTGTGCAAACGCCCTCGCCGAGTACATCGCAGGCTCCAACGAAAAGTTTGCGGAGCTCATGAACCAGAAGGCGGCGGAGCTCGGCTGTGTGAATTCGCATTTCGCGAACCCGTCGGGTCTGAATAATCCGGAGCACTATACCTGTGCGGCGGACTTCGCGAAGATCATGCAGTACGCGATAAAAAACGATACCTTCCGCTCCATCGACGCGACGCAGGTCTATACCCATGCGCCGATCAACAAGTATCCGGACGCGGATGCACCGGAAAATACGATCTACGCCCATCACCACATGATGCGCCGTTCCTTCTCGGATTACTATCCGGGTGTGTTCGCCGGTAAGACCGGTTACACCACCCTCGCCGGCAACACGCTGGTGACCGCCTGTGAGCGCGACGGCATGACGCTGATCTGTGTCATCCTGAACGGACACAACTCGCAGTACCGCGATACACGGAATCTCTTCAATTTCGGCTACGACCGCTTCCAGTCGCTCGAGGTCGGCACCGCCGATGAGAGCTATAATCAGCTCGCCTCCAACCTGAAGGTGGATGGCATCCAGCTCGTGAATACCCTGGATTTCACCATCGATGCATCCAACCATGTGACGCTTCCGAAGAACGAAAGCTTCGACAGTGTCCAGCGTTCGATGCGCTATGATCTGTCCGATAAGGAAAAGGCCGACGGTTCCTTCGCCCGGGTGGACTACAGCATGGACGACCGAAGCATTGGCCAGGCCTATATCCGGCTCACGGATGACAGTGCGGCGAAGGCCGCGGCATCCCAGGATGCCGCCGTGATGGAGGCGAAGGTGCAGGAAACTGTACCGGAGACGATCCATCTCTCGGAGAAGACCGAGGAGGATACCAAGCCGAAGGTCGCCGGACAGCTGCCGCAGGAAAGCACGGCGAGCCACGCGCCGATCGTCCTGAACCGGGAGAAGGGCCGGATCGAGCTGCCGAAGCCGATCGTTCGGGTGCTGCTCATCCTGGCGGTCATCGCACTCGCCGCCGCTCTCGTCTTCGGTATCTACTATCTCCTGGAGCGTCGGGAGGAGTTCCTCCGCTCGCGTCGCCGGAAGCGTATGCTGAAGCATACGAGGGACCTTACGCGGGAGCAGAAGGCCCGCCGCGATATGATGCTGAACAGTCGCACCGGGCGCCGGAAGCGGCCGAAATAAGCTGTAAACGGGCCGTCACAGCGGTCCGAGGCCTTGCCGGGCATGATGGTGCCCGGTAAGCAGAAAAGCCCCACCTGCGCGCACAGAATACGAAGCAGAAAAAAACAGGGCGGGATGCCTCAGTGGATGTCGAGAAGATCGAACATCACCTGGCATTCCGCCCTGTTTTTTTTATCAGATATAAGCGAAGCGTTCAGGTCGTGAGCCCGGAGGCTCAGCCTGAACGCTTACGATTCAATTCTATTCAGCTTCCAGCCGGCCGATGATGACAGCGCCGTGCTCCCGCAGCCAGCGCTTCTGCTCCGTATAGTCCGGAAGAATCGATGCCACCAGCGCCCAGAAGCGAGCAGAGTGGTTCATTTCCTTCCGGTGGCAGAGCTCATGCACGATGACATAGTCGATGACCTCCGGCGGGGTCAGCATGAGGAGACAGTTGAAATTGAGGTTCCCCTTCGTGCTGCAGCTTCCCCAGCGGGTCCGCTGATGCCGGATCGTGATGCGTCCATAGGAGACGCCGACACGCTCCGCGTACATCGCCACACGTGGCGGGATGTACTGCGCCGCCTGATGGCTGAGCTTCCGCAGCTCCACGTCCGTCAGCGGAGCCAGTGTATCGGCAGATGCACGCGCAGACCGGACCCGTGCCACGTGGGTACGGATCCAGTCCTGCCGTTCAGAAAGTATACGATTGATTTCTGCATTCGTCGTCCGGTAAGGCACCTTGAGGATGACCTCGGCCTTACTGTTCACCGACAGCACAATCGACCGGCGGCGACTCCGCTCGATCCGAACAGAATCGTTCCGGTCGACTGCATTGTCCTGTGACATCTTACTCAACGATGAACTTGTGAAGGGTCTGCTTCGCTGCCGGCAGATGCTCGGTATCGAGTTTCAGATTGAGAACCTTGCCAAGACCCATATATAAAATACCAAGAATTGATTTTGCATCAACTACGCGAGAGCCCTGTACGAGATCCATATCAAACGGCATGCTGGTCGTAGCAGCCACAAATTCGCTAACTGCTTCGCGATCCTGTAACATAATGTTTAATGTGCTCATAATTTCCTCCTGCAATAAATGAGAGTAAAAACAGTGAAAACCTCTCGGAATGCATCTCTGTTTTCCGGGATGATACCATCGGAAAAGCACTCTTGTCATCGACGAAATAGGCTAAAATTTCTGCAGTTACGCAAGGCTTACTTTAGCAAAATGACGAAAGAATATTACAGTTTTGTCACTATGTAAAATATCTGTGAAATTTCTCTGTAATTACGCTGAAATGGCGGAATTCCGTCACTTTTTTAGCAAAAAAGCTGATATATCAGTCGCCTGGAGAAGTCCGATTTCCTGCCTGTAAAAATCCGATACAGGCCGTTTTTACAGTGTTCATCCACAATTTATAGTGCAATTTTACTTTTGCTCCGTTTGTAACAGTTCCGCTTAGGGGACCCGGCTTGATTTCACACGGTCTCTACGTATGGCCTCCGTTGCCGCCCCTCCGGGCTCCCCTGCCTAAACTGTAACCTCCGTTTATGTTCGAAGAGCGTATAATTCTGCTATGCACTTGAGAATTAAGGAAAGAAAAGGTAAAATTTACGGATGAATAATGAATGAAGGGAATTTACCAGTATGGATCAGAATAAATTAAATGAAGTAAATGAACTTATGGCTCGGAATCAGGTGGAGGAAACCGACGAAGCTGTATCCGGTGAAGCGGAGGCGGCGAACGCGTCGGCACCGAAGCCGCCGGTGCAGGCGGGGGAGTCGGCGCTGGGAACGTACCGGAAGAATGCGCGGAAGTTTGCGCTTCTCGGTGTCACCGGCTGTGTGCTCGGTCTCGCCACGCTCCTTCTCCTGCAGCAGCAGAATAATCCACTGATGATTCTGGCCGCGGTGGTGATGCTCGGTGGTGCCCTGTTCATGGTGACCGGTATGTCGGCGCTGCGCCCGGATGGCATGGTACGCGCCTTTGCACAGGTGGCGGCGATGCAGCCGACGACCGCACAGATGCAGGACCTTCTGGACGCCGTAAAGGGCCTGAGAGGTGGTGCCCTGCATCCACAGGTGAAGCAGCAGGTGCTCTCCGCCGTCGCCCGTTATCGTGGCTTCGAGGGCTATGACGAGGCGATCGCCGACGAGATCGAAGAGATCATCCAGCACACCCGCAAGCGCGGCATTATCTGAATAAAAATCGCGGACGACCTCTGTCTCTGTCCGCTGTTTTCCATATATGAGCTTATGCAAAACGTCCCCGGAAACATTCCGGGGACGTTTTGTGATGTCACTAATTCCATATTTTCCGAATGCGCAGTGCTTCTGATGACCATCCGAATACTGGCATCCTCATGAATATTACAGTACGACGCCATCCTTGAAGATGGAGATCTCACGGAAGCCGTTCTGCTCTGCCTTCGTCTTCTTACCGGAGGCGATTTCCTTCACGAGGTCGAGGAGGCGACGACCGGCGTCATCGACGGACTCACCCTGGGAAGCGACCGGGCCGGCGTTGAAGTCGATCCAGTTTGCCTTGCGCTCGGCGAGACGGTCGTTGGTCGCAATCTTCGCAACCGGTGCCGGTGCGCCGAACGGTGTGCCACGACCGGTGGTGAAGAGAATCACCGTACAGCCGGCAGCGGTCAGGTTCGTGCTGGATACGAGGTCGTTTCCTGGTCCATAGAGGAGGTTCAGGCCCTTCGTATGTACCGGCTCTGCATAGGCGAGGACGTCGGAAATCGCCGCCTTGCCGCCCTTCTGTACGCAGCCGCAGGACTTGTCCTCGAGGGTCGTGATACCGCCCTGCTTGTTTCCAGGGGACGGGTTATCATAAACCACCTCATTGTGGCTGATGAAGTAATCCTTGAAGCCGTTCAGCATGTGCGCAGCCTTGTCAAAGATTTCCTGATTTACGCACCGGCCCATCAACATGCTCTCGGCACCGAACATCTCCGGAACCTCGGTGAGGATGGAGGTACCGCCCTGTGCCACGATCATATCGGATACGCGACCGACGGTCGGGTTTGCCGTGATGCCGGACAGACCATCCGAACCGCCGCACTTCATGCCGAGCACCAGCTTGTCGAGGCCGACGGTCTCACGCTTACACTGACCGGCATAGGCTGCGAGCTCATGGAGCAGCTTTGTTCCGGCCTCGAACTCATCCTCGACATCCTGGCAGGTCAGGAACTTCACACGATTTGGATCGTACTCGCCAAGCTCCTCCAGGAACTGCTCGTGGGTCAGGTTCTCGCAGCCGAGGGAAAGCACCAGCACGGCACCTGCATTCGGATGACGTACGAGATCTGCGAGCAGCTTACGGGTGGTCGCATGATCATGACCGGTCTGGGAGCAGCCGAACGGATGCGTATAGGTATAGAGACCCTCGATACTGCCCTGCACGATGTCCTGATTCATCTCCACGAGATGCTTCGCGACATCGTTGACACAGCCGACGGTCGGGATGATCCAGATCTCATTTCGCGTACCGACCTTGCCATCCGGACGCACGAAGCCCTCGAAGGTCTCGACCGGCATGGTCTTCTTCTCCGGCACCGCCGGCTCGTATGTATACTCCACCTCGCCGGACAGATTCGTCTTCATATCGTGGGTATGCACCCACTGACCCGGCTTCACATCCTCGGTGGTGTGACCGATGGAAACGCCGTACTTGATGACCTGGCCCTCTGCCGCAATCGGCGCGACGGCCACCTTGTGACCCTGTGGGATATCCTCCGCTGCGACGAGGTCAATGTCATCGACCTTGATTTCATCACCCTTCGCGATCGGAGCGATGGCCACAACAACATTGTCCTCCGGGCTGATGTGCACTACCTTTGCTCTTGCCATAATTTTCCTCCTGAAAACACCGGCCGGAGCAGTGATCTGTCCCGGCCGATGATGTAAGCATTGAACGAATCCACATCACGTACGATAGACTGTCCGCGATGCGAAGCCGCTGTTCGATTGTTTTCCATGCTGTCCTCGACGATATGCTTCCCGACGCTTCCGGAAAGCATATGTGCCGATGGTTTACTTTACAGTACGCTTGCGTAAGCCGCCTTTGCACCCTGCTCACGGATGAGGGTGAGGTTCTTTACCGTCGCCTCCTCGAAGCCGGCGATCTCAGTGAGATCCTGGCCCCAGAACTCGGTGTTGGTCATCACAGCGTGTACGAGGGTCTTCACATCGTCATCCTTGTGTGCGAAGTAGAAGTCGAGAACGAACGCATCATCCTGCACCTTGTACTCATTACCTGCCGGACGCTTGCATACGAGACCATCCTCCTCACGACGCTGGATATCGTTGCTGAAGAATGCCATGTACGCAGCGAAGCTCATGGTGAGCACGGCCGGAAGCTTACCGAACTTCTCGACATACTCGAGGAAGGAAGGCATGTTTCTCGCTCTCCACTTCGAGGTAGAGTTGAGGGAAATGCTCATCAGCTGGTGATCGACGAACGGGTTGTTGAAACGATCCTCAACCGCAGAAGCGAACTTCTCGCAGTCCTCCTTATCGAGCGGAAGGATCGGGATGATCTCATCCTGGAGCATCTTGTTCATGTAGTCACGGATCACCTCGTCGTGCATGCAGTCACGAACGATGTCGAAGCCTGCAAGGTATGCACCGAGTACGAAACCGGTGTGTGCACCGTTCAGGATTCTTACCTTTCTCTTCTTATAAGGAGCAACCTCCGGAACGACGTGAACATTTACGCCGGCCTTCTTGAACGGAAGCTTATCCTCGAGCTCCTTCGGTCCCTCGATGTACCATACACCGAATACCTCGCCGACATCGGTCAGCGGATCAGAGTAACCATTCTGCTCGTCGAGCTCTGCAACCTCCTTCGGATCGCGGATACGTCCCGGAACGATACGGTCTACGAGTGTGGAACAGAACAGAACCTCCTCGTTTACCCAGTTCTTGAAGTCCTCGCCGAGGCCCCACTCATCGATGTGACGATTTACGATCTGCTTCAGCACCTGGCCGTTCGCATCGATCAGCTCACAGGAAAGAACGACTACGCCGCCCTTGCCGGCCTTGAAACGCTCATAGAGTACTCTCGTCATCTTACCAGGGAAAGAAACCGGTGGCTCCTGATCGAACTTCGTGTCCGGATCATAGACGATACCCGCCTCCGTGGTGTTCGACACGATGTACTCGAGATCGTCGGACTTTGCGAGATCCAGAAGTGCCTTAAAGCCCTCTGCGGTGTACGGATTGATGCAGTCCTTGACCGCGGAGATCACACGCTTGTTGTTTACCTTCTGGCCATTCTCAGAACCACGAAGGTACAGGGTGTAGAGACCCTCCTGCGCATTGACATACTCGGTGAGGCCCTGTGCGATCGGCTGAACGAGGGTTACCTTACCGTTCCAGTTCGCATGCTCGTTTGCCATATCGAAGAAATAGTCAACGAATGCACGGAGGAAATTACCCTCACCAAACTGCATCACCTTCACAGGTGCATCCTTCAGGACATATCCCTGATAACCAGACTGCTCAAGTACCTGATAATTTAACTTCTCCATTTTGATTCGTTCCTTTCAGCTGTAAAATGCTCTAAAAATCGATACCCTTGCTCACACAACAGACCTTCCCTGTCGTTTATGTAAGCGCTTACATAAAATATATGCTTCTTCGCAAAATATGTCAATCAGAAAATCAGAATTCCACCGAAGAAATACAGAATTCGTCAAAAGAAACGAAAAAACCGGCCTGTTTTGTGCCGATAGCACAAAACAGGCCGATTGATATCTCTCTTCACTTGTTCACATTGATTTCCGCCAGCAGCTCATCCATAGCGGAGCTCTTACAACGTTCAGGGGGCTGTCACCGCTTTGATCACTCCCGCTTCTTGATATGCTCCGGGTCGAGCTCCGGGATCATCTCCTTCGTGATGACCTGCAGCATCTCATCGAGCTTCGCGAGGTCCTCTGCAGAGAAGCGATCCTCGAAACGCTTCACGACTTCATCGAGGAACTGGTAGCTGCGGTGATAGTAGTTCTCGAGCTTTTCCGTCGGGTGAAGGTAGAACTCGCGGTGGTCTTCGTCGGACTGCACCTTCTCGATGTAACCCTTCTGGACGAGTGCATTGACCTTATAGGCCGCGTTCGGTGCCGAAATGCCCATCATCTTCGCAAACTCCGCCACCGTCGGCTCCCCGAGCGCCTTGATGCACTCGAGACTGAAGGCCTCGACCGAGGTCAGAGACTCATCCCGGCTGCTTTCCTTCGAAAAGACCCGCTTATAGAAGTGGATACGGAAGCGATTATAGAGATCGGCGATGGACTGGTTCAGCATATCATTCCTTTTCCTTTAACTTACATTTCATATGAACAGTTCGATTATATCATGCTCTCGCCGATTCTATACAATTATTTTACTGTACCGCGAAGGTGAGCTCCGCCTGCACGGCGGTTTTTCCGTTTACGGTAGCGACAGCGGTGCCCATGCCGACCGGGCCGTGCATGCGGGTGAGCTCACAGTGGAGCTCGAGGACGTCACCCGGGCGTACCTGCTTCTTGAAGCGGGCGTTTTTGATGCCACCGAACAGCGCGATCTTTCCCTTATTCTCCGGCATGCTGAGGAGCGCGACCGCGCCGGTCTGTGCGAGGGCCTCGATGATGAGGACGCCCGGCATCACCGGATACTGCGGGAAGTGGCCCTGGAAGAAGGGCTCGTTCACCGTCACGCACTTCCGTGCATCGGCGAACTTGCCCGGCTCGTAATCCACCACCTGATCGATCAGGAGGAACGGATAGCGGTGCGGGATGATCTCCTTAATCTCATCGACACTGAGCGGCTGCGGCGTACGTGCCGCCTCGACCGCGGCTGCGGTTTCGCCTGCTTCCGAAGAAGCGTGCATCTCCGCATCAGCAGCGGATGTGGTACCTGCCGGTGCGGTCATAATCTCAGCATTGGCCTCGACAACAGACGGGTTCGTGTTCATCTCTTCTGTCATGGTATCTCCCTTCAGGCCTTCTTGAAAATCAGGCAGGCGTTGTGGCCGCCGAAGCCGAGGGAGTTCGAGAGTACATAGTCGAGCTTCGCCTCCCGTCCTTCGTTCGGCACGATGTCAAGGTCGCACTCCGGATCCGGCACCTGGTAGTTGATGGTCGCCGGGATGAACTGCTCCTCGAGGGCCTTGACGCTGAAGAGGGCCTCGACGCCGCCGGCCGCACCGAGCAGGTGACCGGTCATCGACTTCGTGGAAGAAACCGGAATCTCGTAGGCCTTCGCTCCGAAGACCGCCTTGATGGCCTTCGTCTCGCAGGCATCGTTCAGATGCGTGGAGGTACCGTGGGCGTTGATGTAGGAAATCTCCTCCGGCTGGATGCCGGCGTCTGCGATGGCGAGGCGCATGCAGTCGGCACCGCCCTCGCCCTCCGGGTTCGGGCTCGTGATGTGGTAGGCGTCGCAGTTTGCGCCGTAGCCGACGATCTCTGCGAGGATCTTCGCACCGCGGTGGAGTGCATGCTCACGCTCCTCGAGCACCAGGATGCCGGCACCCTCACCCATGACGAAGCCGCCGCGCTCCTGATCGAACGGGATGCTCGCGCGCTTCGGGTCGGTCGCAGAACAGAGGGCACGCATGCTGGCGAAGCCGCCGATGCCGAGCTCGGTGATGCTCGCCTCGGTGCCGCCGGCCACCATGACATCCTCATAGCCATCGCGGATACGGTGGAAGGCATCACCGATGGCGTTCGAGCCGCCGGCACATGCAGTCACCGGACAGGTGCACATGCCCTTAAAGCCGTGACGGATGGCCACGTTCGCTGCGGCCATGTTGGAGATCGCCATCGGAATAAAGAACGGAGACACGCGCTCGAAGCCACGCTTCAGGGCCTTCGTGTGCTCCTCCTCGATGGTGCTGAGGCCGCCGATACCGGACGAGATGATAACGCCCATACGGCTCGGCTCATATTCCTTCGTGTTGATGCCGGCGTCCGCAGCGTCGGAGGTCTTCAGCTCCGCTGCGCTGAGGATGCCGCTCTCGCGGATCGCCTCTTCGGCGGCCACCATGGCGAACTGCGCATAGCGGGACATATGCTTCTGCTCACGACGGTCGATGATGGCGGACGGATCGAAGTCCTTTACCTCGCCAGCGAGCTTGACCGTGAAGTTCTCTGTATCGAAATGGGTGATCGGGCCGATCCCGCACTGTCCGGCGCGGACGGCTGCCCAGGAAGTCTCTGTATTATTTCCGGTCGGATTTACCGTACCGAGACCGGTGACGACGACTCTACGTTTATTCATTCTGTTCTCCTATGTCTGGTATCCAGACCTTCTCTATCGACAGGGAGCATCCCTGTACGTTTCCATCCGGGCGAAAGCAGTTCTGCTGTATGCAGCGAACAGAAGCCCCTGCCCGGCCTGTACATCTCTGATCAGCAGCCCATGCCGCCATCCACACCGAGTACCTGACCGGTGATGTAGCGGGCGTCGTCCGATGCCAGGAAGGCCGCGGCCTTCGCAACATCCTCCGGGCTTCCGAACTGACGAAGCGGGATCTGCTGCAGCATCGCTTCCTTCACCTTCTCCGGCAGGACCTTCGTCATGTCGGTATCGATGAAGCCCGGAGCGATGGCGTTTGCGGTGATACCGCGGCTCGCATACTCGAGGGCGGTCGTCTTCGTGAGGCCGATGAGACCGGCCTTCGAAGCCGCATAGTTTGCCTGGCCGGCATTGCCATGCACGCCCACGACGGAGGAGATGTTCACGATGCGGCCGGAACGCTGATGCAGCATTTCCTTCCCGACGTACTTCGTCATCAGGAAGGCACCGCGCAGGTTCTTCTCGATGACGAGGTCGAAGTCCTCTGCACTCATGCGCAGCATCAGATTATCGCGGGTGATGCCCGCGTTGTTGATGAGTACGTCGATGCGGCCGAAGCGCTCGAGCGCACTCTTTACGAGGCCCTTGACGGCCTCCTCATCGGATACATCCGCCTGCACGGCGAAGGCATCGACGCCTTCCGCCTGGCAGAGTGCGACCGTTTCCTCGGCGGCGGAAGCATTGCCCGCGTAATCCACGAGGATGTGATAGCCATAGCGCGCAAGCTCCACCGCGATGGCACGGCCGATGCCCCGGCCTGCACCGGTGACGAGAGCGGCACGCGTGATCTTTTCTGTCGATTCTGACATGTGTTTTTCCTCCCGCTGTTTCGTACAGCAGTTTCTGTTCCTGTGGAACACTGTATGTATAGAATGAAATGATGAAAAATGGATTTCTTTCGCGCTGCTGCGTGTGATTCGCACTCAGGCCTCGGCGCAGAGCTTCGCGATGTCCTCGGAGGTCTCGATCGCGGTGACCGTGAACTCCGTGATGCCCATGTCACGAGCCACCTTCTTTACGAAGCCGGCGAGCGTATGGCCCGGGCCGATCTCGATGAAATTCGTCACGCCGTCCTCAAACATCTCGCGGAGAATCGCCTCCATGCGGACCGGCTTCTGCACCTGCTCTTCGAGGAGCTCCGGGATCGCCTTACGGAGTCCGGCGAGGGTCGTCGCGGTCGTGGACTCCACGGATGCGCTGACCTCCTCACAGGCCCCGCCGAGGTAGTTGAACATCACCGGGCACTTCGGGCGCTGGAAGCGGATGTTCTTAAAGTAACGGGCGAGTGCATCGCCGGCACTCTTCATAAAGACGGTATGGAACGGACCAGAGACACGAAGCGGGATGCACTTGCCCTTGCCGCTTGCGCTGATGATCTCGGCTGCCTTCGCAACGGCCGCCTTCTCCCCACCGATGACGATCTGTCCCGGACAGTTCAGGTTGCAGAGGGAAACGATCTTTCCGGTCTCAAGCTGCGCCTGACGGCAGACCGTCTCGAGGTCCTCGGCGGATACACCGAGCACCGCGCTCATGCCGCAGTCGATGCCCTCGGACGCAGCCGCCATGCTGGCACCGCGGAAGGCCACCATGTTCACCGTGGTCTCTGCGTCCATCACCTCTGCCGCCTCGAGTGCCGAGTACTCACCGAGGGAAAGGCCGGCGGTCACATCCGGACGGATGCCGTGCACACGGAGGATCTCGGTCACACCACAGGCGAAGGCTACCATCGCCGGCTGGGTGTAGCGGGTTTCGTTGATGACGCCATCCGGATCCTGGAAGGCGAGACGGTGGAGATCGTAGTTCTGATCGACGCCCTCACCCCCTGCGAACTCCTTACGGAAGTCCTCACTCTTCGTATACTGCTGTAGCGCATCGCTGACACTGTCAAACACCCGGCGGAACTCCGGATAATCACGGTACAGATCGGCGCCCATACCGACATGCTGGCTGCCCTGTCCTGCGTATAAAAATGCTGTTTTCATCTTCTACCTTTCTATCTGCTTTCGATGACGGCCTGCGCCATCGGAAATGCATCCTTTCTCACATCCACCGATGCTATACGGAAACGCGTTTCGATTTACTCCTGACAGATATCCTCGAGGATTTCCGCGAGCGGGCGAATCGTATGCAGCTGTCCGCATACCTGACCTGCCATCAGGGAACCGGTCTTCACATCGCCCTCGAACACGGCACGACGAAGGGATCCCAGGGTGAACTTCTCAAGCTCCATCTTATCAGCGCCGGCCTTCTCCTGCTTGAGGTAAGCGACGGTCATCTGGTTCTTCAGTACACGCACCGGTGTACCGCCGATCCGTCCGGTCACGATGGCATCACTGCCCTGTGCCTTCAGGAGCGCCGCCTTATAGTTCTCATGGATCGGGCACTCCTCTGCGGAAAGCAGCACCGTACCGATCTGCACGCCACAGGCACCGAGGGCCATGGCTGCCTTAAACTGACGGTGATCTGCGATACCGCCGGCCGCGATGACCGGAATCGACACGGTGTCCACACACTGCGGCACCAGGGTCATCGTCGTCATCTCGCCGACATGGCCGCCGGACTCACAGCCCTCCGCGATGACGGCATACGCACCGAGGCGCTCCATCAGCTTCGCGAGGATCGGGGCACCGACCACCGGAATCACCTTGATGCCGGCTTCCTTAAAGGCCGCCATGTACTGTCCCGGATTTCCGGCACCGGTCGTCACCACCGGCACCTTCTCTTCGATACATACCTGCACGAACGCCTCCGTGCACGGATTCATCAGCATGAGGTTTACACCGAACACCGGCTGGTAGTCTGGTGTCGCCGCCTCCTCGATCAGCTTCCGTGCGGTCCTGATCTCGGTACGGAGCTCCTCCGCCGAGTGGATGCCGCCGGTTCCGATGAGCCCGAGCGCGCCGGCACAGGCACAGGCCGCCGCGAAGCGACCCGTGGCGATGTTCGCCATACCGCCCTGGATGATCGGATATTTCGTTCCCAGTAATTCATTCAGTAATGTCATATCTCTCCTTTACCGTGTCGGTGCGTCATAGTTCAGGATGCAGCCGCCCCAGGTGAGTCCGCCGCCGAAGCCGGCGAGGATCAGCCGCTCTCCACGCTGGAGGCGTCCCTGCTGCTGCATATCATAAAGCGCTGTCGGAATCGATGCAGCGCTGGTGTTTCCAAGCATTTCCATGTTCATAAAGAACTTCTCTGCCGGCCAGTGCATCGCCCGGTAGACATGCCGGATGATGCGGGCATTCGCCTGGTGGCAGACCACGTGGTCGATGTCCTCCATCGTCTCGCCGGACTGTTCGAGCAGCCCGCCGATGATGCGCGGGATGATGTCACAGGCGAACATGAACACTTCCTTTCCGTCCATCAGCATATGGTCAATGCAAACGGTCTCTGCGTTCGTCGCCTCTCGCGCATCTCCGGCTCCACTGTGTGCTGCCTCTGTGTCCGCCGTATCGCCGGTGGATGCCTGTACCTTTGCAGTGGCCGCGGCATCTCCGCCGGCCGCCTGCGCAGCTTTCCGTGCTTCATACGCACCCGTGTAGACCCCCGGTGCGAGGATCACATCGGAACCGCGGGAGCCGAAGAGACGTACGTACGGCTTCGCTTCTTCTCTGTTTTCTACGGTTTCCGTGCATTCGATCACAGCTGCACCGGCACCGTCGCCGAAGAGAATCGCGGTGGAACGGTCCTCCATCGAGAGGAGACGGGACAGCTGCTCCGTACCGACTACGAGGGCGTAGCGTCGGCCGCTCACGGCGGCGAGGCTGCGCGCGACCTCGAGGCCATAGATGAAGCCGCTGCAGGCGGCGTTGATGTCGAGGGCAGGCACCTCCGGAAGCCGAAGCTCCCGCTGGAGGATCGCTGCGATGCTCGGGGTTGCGAGGTCTGCGGACATGCTCGCCACGACGATCGCGCCGATGGCCGACGCCGGAACGCCCTGGCTTTCTGCCTCTGCGAGTGCCTTTCCGGCCGCCTCGATGGCGAGGGTCACCGCACTTTCCTCTGCGTTACAGAAGCGGCGTGCGTGGATACCGGTTCGTGGATAGATCCAGGCATCGGAGGTATCCATCTGCTGACTTAAGTCATCGTTGGTCACCAGTCGGCTCGGATACGCGGCCCCGAGGCCGATGAGTTTCATTTCGTTCAAGATGTCTCCTTATATAGTACAAACGCGTTCCTGTCCGGCGCTTCCCGGCGTTCCGCATGCATATGCACATGAAACGCTTCCAGCGGCAGCGGACGGACGCGCTGCGATCAGATATTCCGGTACTTCTCCTGGCGCTGCTTCCGGACCTCCTCCGGGCTCAGCTTCAGAAGGTCATTGAGGCTCTTCTCAAGTACGATGTCGAGGCTCGCATAGAGACGCTCCGGATCGGTCTGTGCACCACCGAGCGGCTCCGGGATCAGATGATCCGCGACACCGGCCTCGCGAAGGTCGCGGGCGGTCAGCTTCATAACCTCGCAGGCCTCCTCGTGACGGCTTGCGTCCTTCCAGAGGATCGAGGCGAAGCCCTCCGGGCTCAGTACCGAGTACACGGCGTTTTCGAGCATGAGGATCTGGTTGGCGACGGAAATCGCCAGCGCGCCACCGGAGTTACCCTCACCGGTCACGACCGCAATCACCGGCACATGCAGGCTGCTCATCGCCGCGAGATTCCGTGCGATGGCCTCCCCCTGTCCGTGCTCCTCGGCCTCCATGCCAGGATACGCACCCGGCGTATCGATGAAGGTGATGATCGGACGGCCGAACTTCTCGGCCTGCTCCATGAGACGGAGTGCCTTCCGATAGCCCTCCGGACGCGGCATGCCGAAATTGTAACGGATGTTCTCCTCCATCGTGCGGCCCTTGCGGTGACCGAGAACGGTCACCGGCATGCCCTTGTAGCGGGCGATGCCGCCATAGATGGACGCATCCTCATCATAGAGATGGTCGCCCTTCTGCTCGAAGAAGTCGGTGAAGAGATGCTCGATGAAATCGTCGATGTGCGGGCGCTTCGGATGACGGGCCAGATAGACACGATCCGCTGCCGAGAGGTCAGCACACTGGGCGAGCAGCTGTGTACGCTCCTGGTCCAGACGGCGGATTTCCTCAGCATTGGCCTCTACCTCTTCCGGTGTCAGCGAAAGCGTATGGATTCTCTGCTCGAGTGCTTCGGTCTGTTCGATGATGTCTTTAATCATGCATTTACCTCCCCGGTGGTGACGGCTGCGCGCTGCACGCCGGAATCGACGTGGAGCTTCAGGATGTCGGTCAGAACGTCACGCATCTCACTGCGCTTGACGATGCGATCTACGAAGCCGTGGTTCTCGAGATACTCGGCACGCTGGAAGCCCTTCGGGAGCTTGCGGTTGATGGTCTGCTCGATGACACGCGGTCCAGCGAAGCCGATCAGTGCGCCCGGCTCTGCGAGGGTGATATCGCCGAGGGTCGCGAAGCTTGCGGTGACGCCGCCCGTGGTCGGGTGGGTCAGGAAGCTGATGTAGAGACCGCCGTGCTCACTGAAGGTCTCGATGGCTGCACTGGTCTTCGCCATCTGCATGAGGCTGTAGATGCCCTCCTGCATGCGGGCACCGCCACTCGCGCTGAAGATGAGGAGTGGCAGATGATGTGCGTCGGCATACTCGACCGCACGGGTCACCTTCTCACCGACGGCACGGGACATGGAGCCCATGAAGAAGCGGCTGTCGAGGACGACCGTCACGAGGCGGATGCCCTCGATGGTGCCGACCGCGGAGATGACGGACTCGGAAAGACCGGTCTTCTCCTCCTGCTTCTCGATCTTCTCCTTATAACCCGGGAAGCCGAGCGGATCAGCCGCGCTGATGTCGCTGTCCAGCTCTTCGAAGCTGCCCGGATCGAGAATCAGCTTGAGACGATAGTAGCCACCGAGTGGTGCATACTTTCCGCAGGTCGGGCAGATGAAGTAGTTCTCCTCCCATCTGCGACGGAGCGCACGGCGTCCGCAGCTCCGGCAGGTGATGAAGCTCGACGGGATCATCACCGCCGGAAGACTCCGACCCGTGCTCTTCTCCCCATCCGCCTTCGCATCTGCTTTCGCTTTTGCCTCTGCCTTTTCTGTCTTCTCGGCATCCGCGTTCTTTCCGGCGAGCGGCCAGGTAAAATGAACACCGGCGTGTCCGATCATATCCTCCCGCGCCTTCTTCTCGAACGCACGGTTCTTATACAGCTCATAAACCTTCTTGATAGGCGACTTCATGGCCCACCTCCTATATAAACCTTCTCTTTAGAACAGCCCGATTTTCTGATGAAAACCGAGCTGTCACATAATCTGTCTTAGTTCTGGCAGTAATCAACGAGATCCTGTACGGTCGCCATCTTGCCGATCTCACCATCCGGGATGGTCTTACCGAGTGCATCCTCAAGCGCCATGTGCAGCTCTACGAGAGAGAGGGAATCCACCTCGAGGTCCTCCTGGAAGCGTGCCTCCGGAGTAACCTTCTCCTCATCACATGCGAGTGTATCTACGATAATGTCCTTAACCTGCTCGAAATCCATTTTGTTCTCCTTTTGCCGTAGCACGGCGATTCATCTACTGTTTGTGTTCTGCTTACGAGTGTTGATAGTTAAATACTTTTTATTAAAATATTTTAACTTTCCTCGCGATGGTGCCTAGAATAAGTGAAATAGCATGGGAAGTCAATGGAATAAATTCTGAAGCGGAAATAGTTTTGAAAACTACGAAAAACGGAGATAGATGGAAAAGACGCATTTCCGTCCTTTTCATCCTCTCCGTTCTTTAAAAAATTTGAACTAACTAAATATTTTTAAATACTAAATGAACAATGATTCGTACCGGGAGTCAAAGGGGTCTGACCCCCATATGGCAGAATTCAGGTTCTCTCCGTAAGCAAATGGGGGTCAGACCCCATGCTTCTCACCACTTCATCGAAGCCGGTAAATACAGCTTCTTAACGGTTCTCAGGAGATCACCTCGACCTGGCTGCCGCCGGCGCGTTCCTTCGTGACGACGAGCTGCTTATCGATCTGCTGCTTCAGTTCTCCGACATGGGAGATGATGCCGACGAGGCGATGGCCCTCGGTGAGCTCCGCGAGCGCCTGGATCGCCGCATGCAGTGAATCCTCGTCGAGGGAACCGAAGCCCTCATCGACGAACATGGTGTCGAGGCGGATGCCGCCGACGCTCGAGCTGATCTCGTCGCTTAAGCCGAGGGCGAGGCTGAGCGAGGCCTTGAAGGACTCGCCGCCCGAGAGCGTCTTCACCGAGCGCAGCGTGCCGTTGTAATGGTCGAGCACGTCGAGCTCGAGGCCCGACTGTGCCTTCAGATTCTCGGCACTCTTCCGGCGCACGAGCTCGTACTGCGCATCACTCATGATCATGAGGCGCGTGTTCGCCCGCCTGAGTATCCGGTCGAAGTAGGTCGTCTGGATGTAGGTCTCGAGCGTCATCTTCTCGCTGCCGGCGACCGTGCCGTTCGCGGTGTTCGAGAGCTCGCTCATCCAGCCATAGTGCCGCTCCTTCTCACTGAGCTGCGCTGCCCCCTCCCGGATCCGTGTAAGCTGCGCCTTATTATTCTCTATACGGGCAATGACGCCATCGGCCTCCGCCCGCCGCTGCTGTCGGAGACCGCTGAGTCTGGTCTGCTCTGCCCGCTCGGCTTCAGCATCATACTGCGCGCCTTCGGCCGTCTTCGCCTGCTCCTCGAGCTTCTGCAGCGAACCGCGCAGCCCGGCGATATTTTCTGCAGCCGCACGTACATCCTGCTCTGCCTGTCGGAAGTCCGCCTTCGCCTTCCTCTCCAGTTCTTCAAGTCGCGCAATTTCCGCCTGTGCCTCCTTTTCGGATGCAAACGGAAGCTTCGCGCGGCGCTCTTCCATCTCAGCAGCACCTGCCGTAAAGGCCGTCTGAAGCTCGATCTGCTGCGCCTCAGCCTTCTGAATCTCATCATTCAGCGCCGCAAGCTTCTGCTCTGCGTCCGGAATCTGCTGCTCCAGCGTTTTCTTTCGACTGGCTCTTCCCGTCAGTTCCTTCACCGTCGCCGTCAGTGCCGTCGCCTCCTCTGAGAGCGTCGTACTGGCTTCCGCCACCCGCTGATATGCGAGGTTCAGATCCTTCATTTCGCCGAAAAGTGTCGCACACTGCTGCAGCACATGCTGGGCTGCTCCCTGATATTCTCCACGAAGCCCTTTTGCCGTGCCGCTTTTTTCCTCTGCATCCCGTCGTAGCTGATCCGCGCGTTTCTGTGCCGCCTGCACATCCGCTTCTGTCGGTGCCGCCGCAGAGAGTGTCGCCAGATGGCTCTTCGCGGTGATGACATGCCCACAGACCGGACAGGCATCGCCCGGCTTCAGACTGCTCGCCAGAATACCGGCCTGCTCACAGAGAAACGCCCGGTTGCAGTTTTTATAGGAAGCATCTGCCTCTTCATACTTCGAAAAAGCCAGTTCGAAGGCCTTCTGTGCATTCGCATACATCCGGCTTTTGTCTTTCAACGCCGCAAAAAGCTTCGTCAATGTATGCAGCTCATTGCGTTTTCGTGTATTCTCTGCCTGCTCCGCGGTCTTCGTCGCAAGCAGCGCATCCACGTTTCCGAGGGTCTGCTGCTCCTGCTTCGCTGCTTCGAGCTGCTGCTTCGATGTTTCCTGCTGTACGGTGCGCGTCTTCTGCTCTGCTCGGATCCGGCTCAGCTGCTGCTCCCGTGTCGTCTGCAGCTTCATACGTGTTCCGAGCTCCGCATACTGCGGCAGCAGCTCCGTAAGCACGGTGATCCGACGCTCCAGTTCTTTTCGTTCCGGCTCCCGGGCCTGCTCCGCTTCATAGTTCTTCTGCAGCACACGGAGCTTTGGCTCCGCCTCCTCAAGCTGTGCTTTCGTGCGGTCGAGGTCCGACTGCAGCTTCTGATAGGCTCCGATCGCCGTCAGGTGGCCGCTGATCTGTTCGAGTGCCGCGTTGGCCTCGTTTATCGCCGTCTTAAGCTGCGCATTTCGCGTCTCATCGTCCGCGATGATCCTGTCAAGGAGTGACAGCACGTCCGCCGTCAGCATTGCTCCCTGATGCGCCTGCTCAAGCTCGAGGGAGAGTGGGCTCAGCGGATCCGCCGTCGTGGACTGCACATAGTGCTCGATGGCCTTGCGGGCGTCCTCCTTTTCGACGAAGAGCCGCTTCGCATCACTCAGGATCTGCATCTGCAGCGCCTTGTAGTGCTCGGTCTCGAAGAGCTTCCGGAAGATTTCCTGGCGCTCCTTCGTGTCCGCGAGCAGCAGCTTCAGGAAATCGCCCTGCGCGATCATCGCGATCTGTGAGAACTGCTGGTGGTTGACGCCGAGGATCTCGAGGATCTTCCGGTCGACCTCCCGCAGCTTCGTGAGCACCGCGCCGTCCGGCAGCGTGAGCTCCGCGTCTGCCTTCTGGATCGTCGTGCCGCCCCCGCGCTTCGCCGGGCGCTCGTACTCCGGATTTCGCTTCACGGTATAGTCCTGTCCACGGTAACGGAAGCACATCTCGACCTCCGTCGGGGTCTCCGGCTCCGCGTACTTCGAGCGCAGCATCCCGGCGGTCCGGTTCTCGCCCGAGGCCTCGCCGAAGAGGGCAAAGGTGATCGCGTCGAAGATCGTAGTCTTGCCCGCGCCCGTGTCGCCCGTGATGAGGTAGAGCCCGCTCTCGCCGAGCTTTTCCATATCGATGTCCGTCACGCCCTTATAGGGGCCGAAGGCGGACAGCTTTAATTTCAGTGGTCGCATTCTGTTCCTCCACACATTTCCATCGGATTCTGCTCCGCGCGGATGCCAGCGTTCCGCATGCCGCTTTCCGTACGGAATCCGCTCATGCTCGATCTGTACGCCTTCAGTTCTGTGCTTCCCAGATTTTCTCCATCTGCGCCTGCACGTAGCGCGCCTGCTCCTCGGTCATATCCTTATGGTTCTGCTTCTCGAAGAGCTCCGAAAACAGGTCGAGCGGAGACTTCTCCTCGAGCTGCTCGAGCTCCAGGTGCTCGCTGCCCTGGCCACGTGTCCGCGCATTATCGTAGTCAAGCTTCATCAGGTTCGGGTAAATCACCTGCAGGTGCCGCGCCGCATCCGGGACCTCGATCTCGTCGGTGAGCGTCACGTGGATGTAGTCGTCCGTCGCCGTGCCCTCGTAGTTCGCGCGCAGCGTGAGTTCCTCATAGCTGCCGCGGATCTCCCGCATGTCGTGCAGCGGCCGGAGCTCCCGTGTTCCAATGCAGACGTCCACGACGCCATCCGCTTTCTTCTCCCCGATCTCGACGACCGTCACGGACTTGTGATGGCGCGCCTCCGAGAAGCTGTATTTCAGCGGGGTGCCGGCATAGCGGATGATCGGACCGCCTTCTTCTCCCATCTGCTGCGGTCCGTGCAGGTGCCCGAGCGCCACGTAATCAAACGGTGCGAATACGGACGCGTCGACGTTATCGGTGCCGCCGACGGAGATGTCCTCCGAGTCGGAGCGGCTCGCACCGGTCACGAACTGATGCGTCACAAGGATGTTCCGGTGCGTCGGATCGATGTCCATGTGCGCGATCGCAACCCGCATGGCATCCGTGTAGCTCTCGATCGTCTCCTCCGGGTAGAAGCGACGGACATTGGCCGGCTTCAGGAACGGCAGGAGGTAGACATCGACCGGCGGCGTGCCGATCGCAGACGCAGCGGCGCTCGTCGAAGCGGCCGGGCGGGTGCCTGCCTGCAGGTCGGCAGCATTGTCCGCGGACTGTGGAACGGACGAGATGGTGTCCGGGCATGTGATGCGCTTCACGTGACCGTCGTACACCGGCGAAAGGTAGATGCCGGAGCGGTCCATAAGACGGTTGCCGAAGGCGATGCGCTCCGGCGAGTCGTGGTTGCCCGCGATAATGAACACGCGCAGCCTAAGCGCAGCGAGCTCGGTGAGGAACTCGTCGAAGAGCTCGACCGCCTCCGCGCTCGGGATTGCCTTATCGTAGATATCGCCGGCGAGGATGACACCACCGTCCGGCTGCTCCTCGCGCAGAATCGTGAGAATCTGTTTCAGAATGTAACGCTGATCCTCCAGCATCGGAAACGCATTGACGCGCTTCCCGATATGAAGATCCGCGAGATGGATGAATTTCATGGTAAATCCTTTCGAACACTATCCTATTTACAGCCACACCGACATTAAGCTGGTAAGCTTTCACACGTATTTTATTATACGTGATTTTTCCCATATCAAGGAATGATTTTCAGCTTTGACAATTCAGGGATATTGTGCCCTTATTTTTCAATATCATTCACAGAACAGTTACAATCGCCTGCATTTTATATTTTCCGCTGCTCATTTCATTAAAATAAAAACATTTAATACTGTTTATAAGTTATACTATAAATATATATCTGCAATGACCGCCGAAGAAAGGAGGCGCTTTATGAAGAACCTGAAGAAGCTGACGATTCTGCATTCGAACGATATGCATGGTGATTTCCTCGAGGAGGAGATCGACGAGAAGCTGGTGGGTGGTGTGTCACTGCTCTCCGGCTATGTCAATAAGGTCCGGCGGGAGGAGAGGAATGTGATCTATGCCGTCGCGGGCGATATGTTCCGTGGCAGTGTCATCGATTCGGAGTATAAGGGCACCTCCACGATCGGCATCATGAACCTGGTCGGACCGGATGTCGCAACCATCGGAAACCACGAGGTCGACTACGGGCTCGCGCATCTCCTTTTCCTCGAAAAGTGCGCCGACTTCCCGATCATCAATGCAAATCTCCACATCAAGTCGAACGGACGCCGTATGTTCCGCCCGTACTGGATTGCGAAGCTCGACGGCATGAAGATTCTTTTCATCGGCATCATCACCGAGGAGGTCCTCGCCGCCACGAAGAGTGACGAGCTGATCGGCTCCTTCGTCGATATCGCGGAAGCCGCGCATGAGGTCGGCAACATCTGTAACGCGTACAATGCCATCGATATCGACTTCACCGTGCTCCTCACGCATATCGGCTTCGAGGAGGATAAGAAGCTCGCCGAGATGCTTGACCCGGACTGGGGCGTAGACATCATCATCGGTGGCCACAGTCATACGCTTCCGGAAGCGCCGGCGAAGGTCAATGACATCTACATCGTACAGGCCGGCACAGGCACGAACCAGATCGGCCGCTTTGATATCATGGTGGATACCGACCGGAACGCCATCGACAGCTTCACCTGGCAGATTATCCCGATCGATGACAGCCACTGCCCGCGTGACCGCGAGGTGGAAAACTTCATCCGGCACTACCGCGATGTCACCTCGCAGAAGTATGATCGCATCGTCACCCGCTTCGCGCATGTGCTGACCCATCCGAAGCGCAATCAGGAAACCTCGCTCGGTAACCTCATCGCGGATATCCTGCGCGACAGCTTCGCGATCGACCTCATGCTGATGGGCTCCGGTGCGATCCGAAGCGAGGTGCTCGGTCCGGTGGTGCACTACGGCGACCTCGTCGAGTGTCTGCCGTATGACGACGCCGTCTATATGCTGAAAGTCACCGGCACGCAGCTCCAGCGCATGATCCGCCATATCCTCCGGGAGGATGCCTTCGTCGGCGAGCACACGGAGTTCTACCAGTTCTCGCATGGCATGCGCATCGTCTGGTCCCGCAGCGCCCAGGCCTTCCGCGAGCTGACGCTCGACGGTGAACCGCTGCACGCCGACCGTCTCTACACCGTCGCGATGCAGAAGTACCACTACACGAACCTGAAGCCGTTCCTCGACATCACCCTCGAGGAGGCGGAGGAAAACGGCAAGACCAGTGTACTCTCCACCTCGGCCCGCGATGTCGTCGAGGAGTACATCACCGTGAATCAGCACCTCGCCCGGGAAGTGGAGGGACGCCTCGTCGTGGAGGCGTGATGCTCGCATCATCGCACACGTAGAACAGCTGATGACATCCTGCCGAGGGCCGGAGGACAGCCACGTCGTTGAGGCGTGATGCATAGCGCCGCCGAGGCCTGCGAAATGTCGGCATGGTGTTGGACCTTATGCTGTCATTCCTCGACAATCATGTGGGCACCAGCTCTTTGCCAGCTTGAACTATATCATTTCTGGCGATTTAAGAAATTTCATATACACATTTGGAGGCTTATACAGTTCTTTTGAAAAATAATATATGATGAAGCCTGATTTTGAAAAAATCATATACTCAAAGGGCGAATTTCATACTGTAACGCAGTTCATAGTATATGATATTGGGGAAATACGAGAGTTTCATATATTATTTCATATACTTCCATCGAAAAACATGCTATGAGATATATTAAATTTCAAAAATAGACACCTTTAATATATCTCGTTAACAGTCAGACACTGCTCGAATGATTATCACTAATATGCAAGCAGAAAGAAGGCGTCGCGCACCTGGCTACGAATTCAGGAGCATGACGCCTTCTCGTTCTTATAGTTTCTTATGTTCTTATAAATCGGAGTTTTCTCTATCGTCGTCTCCTATGTATCTATACATAGGAGACGACAGCCTCTTAGAACGGAAGCTGGATCTTCGGAAGTGAGCCGAGGAGGCTCTTGAAGGTCTCGACATAGCCCTTCAGTTCGCTGACAACATCGAAGAAGTCATCGATCTGACCGCTGTAGGTCTGGTAGGTGCGCTGAAGTTTGCCGACCATATCGTCGATCTTCTCCATGGTTTCGAAGGCATCCTGCAGCTGCGTTTCGTAGGTCTGGAAGGTGCGGTAGATGTAGATGCCGAAACCGAAGAAGGTGATGAGCATAATCAGCACCAGTACAAGCACTGTAATCATGATGTAGCGGTTCCGTCGGATTTCGATCATCAGCTCTGCATTGGTCGGTCCCTCATAGCCTGCGCCCGGCATGAAGCTGTCGCTGTTACGACGGGACTTCGCCTGCTTCGCGGCGGCTTCCTCTGCTGCGAGACCACCGGTGTAGTTCGATGCATCCTCCTTTTTCACCGCCTGCAGCGGCACACCCATCCGCTCCGGATCTGCCGGGCGATTCTGGGTCGCACGACGCGGCGGCTGATTATGGGTCAGCAGCTCATTCGGATCGGCCGGGCGGCGTAAGCGCTCTGTTCTCGGCACGCCATTCACATCGTTTCGCGGTGCTCGCTTCTGTGCTCCAACAGACGCGGTACTGGCACCTGTCGTCGTATTCTTCAGCTCATCTGCCATCGCTGTTTCCCCCTCTTTATCGTCTGCAATAAGAATCAAAACTCATCATGATAAAGCCATTTTCTTCATGATAAGGACGTTCCATTCAATCCAGTTTGATATTTCATTTGAAGTAGTACAGATATATTTATTATACCACAGCGCCTCCCGCTTACCATCGGTCCATCAGAGGAAATGTAGAAAAAACAGAGGGCGTTCGTTACAGTTCAGACTGGGGGCTCGAAGGAGCATCAACGGAGGACATACGCAGAGACCGTGTGAAATCAAGCCAGGCCCCCGGCCTGCGTGACACCATGATACGGAATGCCACATCTCCTTCGAAACTAATCGCCGAAGGTCAGCCGCATCTGATGCCACTCGACATTTCCATGCGTGGATTCGCTGATGCCCTCATCCACGAAGCCAAAGCTCGCGTAGTAGTGCACCAGGAGGTCCTTGCAGGTCAGGACAAGACCCTTTCGTCCCTGCTGCCGGGCGTCCTCGATGGCGCGGCGTAGCAGTCGTCCGGCGTACCCCCGATTCCGGTACGCCGGCAGGGTATTTACGCCGAAAATCATCTGCCATGCGCCATGTTCGTCGTGCATCTCCGCACGCTCATACATTTCATCCGTGAGATCTGCTTCATCCGTCACGAAGCCATCCACGAAAGAAATCAGCTGATCCCACTCGTACAACAGCCAGAAATGATCACCATAATACCGGATGCGTCCTTCAAACTCCTCCCGCGTTGCAGCTTCCGTTGCCGGAAAGCACGCGGCCTCCACTGCGGTGATCGCATCAATATCCACCATACGTGCATGTCGGATGTTGAACTCTTCACTCATTTTCTTTACACTCCAGGATTCTTTTTATTATGCTATCATGCTTCACTGTACAGCAGCCAGTCGATGGCGCGTTCGAACCAGTCCGCGATGTGCAGGTCGACCTCGCGATGCTTCACCGGTTCGACGACCTCCTGGGTCGAGAGGCTGAGGCCATGCACGCCCTTCGGATAGAGATGATACTCCACCGGGATGCCGTGCTCGATGAGCGCGTTCACGAGGAGCAGCGAGTTCTGTACCGGTACGGAATCGTCCTCGACGGTCTGCCATACAAAGGTCCTCGGTGTCGATGCGTGTACCTGGGTCTCGAGGGAGAACCAGCGGCGTACGCGCTCGTAATCCGTATCCTCACCGTACTTCGCGATGAAGTCCTCTCGCTTTCCGAGCAGCCGCTCGAAGCTTCTAGGATGACAGTACGCTCCGGAACTGATGACCGGATAGCAGAGCATCAGTCCATCCGGACGGAAGAGCTGTGCAGGATCTGCCGACGGCTGATGCAGTTCCTCCAGTACCTCCGTGAAGATCGGATCTCCGTTCCAGTCCGTATCATCGAAGTGAATGCCGATCGAGGCGGAAACATGGGCACCGGCACTGAAGCCGCAGAGATAGACCGGCTCGTCCGTGAAGAGCTCCCGCGTCTTTCCGATGGCCCAGGCGACCTGCTTCAGTGGGCGTAAGCCGAGGATTTCGCTTTCACAGTCATAGTTGAAGACAAGTGCACGGAAGCCGTAGGCGTTAAAGGCATGGGCGATCGGTTCCCACTCCCGGTGGCTGAGCCAGCTGTAGCCGCCGCCCGGAATCACGATTACCGTGCCACGCTGCTTTCCGGCGCGTACAGGATGCGGATAGCCTGGAATCGCTACATTCACATCGGTATGCACCGCCCGCTCACTGAGCGGCGCAGCGGAATTCTCAGCATTGGCCTCGGAAGAGTGGTGGTCGCGCACCGCGGTAAGGGCATCCGAAAAACCGTCCTGGATGGCCTGTGCCTGCGCGGCGACGTTCCGTGGGAGCCGTCCGGCGGAAAGCAGCGCCTCCTGGGCTTCCTCGTAGATCAGTTTTGCATCATATATACCTGTGTAAATCATGTGTGCCTCCATCGGATGGAAAAATCACGGGGCCTCGACGCTTCGAGGATCCCCGTGATATGGTGGTTCAATGTAGTCGCCCGGCAGTGCGTGGCGTACTCAGTCCTTCACGAAATCCTCGCGGTATGGTGTGAAGATGTCGATGAGCTGTCCGGCCTCGAGGCAGACACAGCCGTGCTCGACACCGTCGGTCTTCAGCAGCGTATCGCCTTCGGTGACGATGTGCTTCTCCCCATCGATCGTGAACTCGAACTTACCGGACTTGATATAGGTGATCTGGGTGTGCGGGTGATGATGAAGCTTGCCGATGGCGCCCTCATCGAAGGTATTCTCGACGACCATCACATCATCGGAGTATGCAAGGACGCGCTTCGTGACGCCTTCCCCGCCGGACTCTGTGACGATATCCTTATAAAATACCCAACGTTCATTCTTGTGCTCGTGATCTAACATCTGTGGTTCTCCCTTTTCTGTTGTCGCGGTCGCAGACGACCGCCTGTGATGACTCTATTTTAGCGCCAGGTGAACCGCTTTACAAGATACATCAGCCGGTGAGCAGAAAATCCGCGCACCGGCTGTTACTGTTAAGACCGGAGGCCGGAGGGGCGGCAACGGAGGCCCCCGTCTGAACTTACCACCGGCTGAAGTATTTTTCCGTCACATCCGTCCCAGCCGGTACTTGAAGTCCCGGTAGCCGAAGTGGACGAGTTCCTCGGTGCGGCCATCCGGCTTCCGGGTAACAATCGCCGGAAGCGGCATGCCGTTGAAGGTGTTGTTCTTGCAGGTCGTGTAGATCGCCATGTCACCGAAGACGAGGAGATCCCCGATCTTCGGCTCTGTGTCGAAGCTGTAGTCGCCGATCACATCACCGGCGAGGCAGGTCGGTCCGGCGAGGCGGACCGTGCAGGCCTTTTCGCCCGCGTCACCGGCCTGAAGCAGCGGCGGGCGGTACGGCATCTCGATGACGTCCGGCATGTGACAGGCCGCACTGGCGTCGAGGATCGCGACGCTCGTTTCGCCGTTTTTCACGACGTCCAGCACATGGGTCAACAGGTATCCGGCATTCAGCGCGCAGGCTTCGCCCGGCTCGAGGTAGACCGTCACATCCCAGCTCTCCTGTGCGCGGCGGATGCACTGCTCGAGCAGCGCGATGTCATAGCCCGGGCGCGTGATGTGATGCCCGCCGCCGAAATTGAGCCATGTCAGCTTCGGCAGGAGATCGCCGAACTTCTCTGCGACGGCGTCCAGTGTCTCTGCCAGTGCGTCGGCATCCTGCTCACAGAGCGTGTGAAAATGCAGTCCGTCGAGAAGCTGTGGCAGCTCCGGATGGGCCGCGACGGCGGCCTCCCACTGTGCCCGTGTCGTGCCCAGGCGGCTGCCCGGGGCGCACGGATCATAGATGGCATGACCGTCCTGGGTCGAGTGCTCCGGATTGATACGGAGACCCAGGCTCTTGCCGGCGGCCTTCGCCTGTGGTCCGAACTTGAGAAGCTGCGTCGGCGAATTAAAGACGATGTGGTCCGCATAGCGGATAAGTTCTTCCATCTCATCTTCCCGGTACGCGGCACAGAATACATGCACCTCTTTTTCCGGCATTTCCTCGGCGCCGAGTCGCGCCTCATAGAGGCCGCTCGCCTCGGTCCCCGCGAGATGCGGGGCGAGGATCGGATAGAGGTCGTAATTACTGAAGGCCTTCTGCGCAAGGAGGATCCGGCAGCCGGTTCGCTCCGCGAGGGCACCCAGAATCTCAGCATTGGCCTGCAGCTGTGCTTCGTCGAGCAGATAGCACGGGGTCGGCAGCGCATGAAAGGCCGCCGGGGTCACGCCACTGATCGACGCAAACGGCGCACGGGTGTCCGCTGCCGTCGCGGATGCCGGATCCGCTGCTGGCTGCGTAGAAAGCGGTGCCGCCGACACTTCTGCACCCGCCTGCGCAATATCCCGCGGCTCCATCAGTCTACGAGCGCCGGGTTATGATTCTCGCGGCGCGGAAGTCCGTACTTGTCGAGGGCGTCGAGGAAAGGATCCGGGTTAAACTCCTCGACGGTGTATACGCCCGGCTTGATCCACTCGCCGGTCAGCATCATGAGCGCACCGCACATCGCCGGTACGCCGGTGGTGTAGCTGATCGCCTGGCTGCCGACCTCGCGGTAGCACTCCTGGTGATCGCAGACGTTGTAGATATAGTAGTGCTTCTCCTGACCGTCCTTCACACCGGTGAAGATGCAGCCGATATTGGTCTTACCCTTCGTGCGCGGGCCGAGGCTCGCCGGATCCGGGAGGAGGGCCTTCAGGAACTGAATCGGCACGATTTCCTGCCCCTGGAAGCTGATCGGGGTGGTCGACAGCATGCCGACGTCCTCGAGACAGCGCATATGATCAAGGTAGCTCTGACCGAAGGTCATGAAGAAACGGATGCGCTTCACATCCGGCAGGTTCTTGCCGAGGGACTCGATCTCCTCGTGGTGCAGAAGGTACATATCCTTCTCGCCGACCTCGTCGAAGGTATACTCGCGCTTGATGCTCATCGCCGGGATCTCCACCCACTTGCCGTTCTCCATGTAACTGCCCGGTGCAGATACCTCACGGAGGTTGATCTCCGGGTTGAAGTTGGTCGCGAAAGCATAGCCGTGGTCACCGCCGTTACAGTCGAGGATGTCGATGGTGTCGATGCGGTCGAACTCGTGCTTCGCCGCATACGCGCAGTACGCCTGGGTCACGCCCGGGTCGAAGCCGCAGCCGAGCAGCGCGGTGAGGCCGGCCTCCTCGAACTTCTTCTTGTAGGCCCACTGCCAGCTGTAGTCGAAGTAGGCGGAGAAGCCGGCTTCCTTACAGCGCTTCTCGTAGATCGCGCGCCACTCCGGATCATCGGTGTTCTCCGGCTCGTAGTTTGCGGTATCCATGTAGTTGACGCCGCAGGCGAGGCAGGCATCCATGATGGTGAGGTCCTGGTACGGAAGGGCGATGTTCATCACGAGATCCGGCCGGTAGCTGCGGATCAGTGTGCAAAGCTGCTCCACGTCATCGGCATCGACCTGTGCCGTCGTGATCTTCGTCTTCGTCGTCGGTGCGAGCTTCTCCGCGAGTGCGTCACACTTCGACTTGGTGCGGCTGGCAATGCAGAGCTCCGTAAAAACGTCACTCACCTGACAGCACTTGGAAATCGCAACACTGGCTACACCACCGCAGCCGATCACTAATACTCTACTCATAAGGGTACTCTCCTTTTCCTGATTGATCTCTATCCGGTATTTTCCGGCAGGTCTGATTTGCTTCTATTTCCATCCTCTCTCCGCACATACGGATCGGGGCATGTTTACTTCTGCAGTGCCAGCAGGAGCTCTCGCAGCACCTTGCAGGCGGTTGCGGTGGATACGCCGCTCGTATCCAGCATCGGGGCGAGCTCGTTCACATCGGCGGCGACGATATTTGCCTTCATCGCGGTGCGAATGGCCTCGAGCAGCTGCAGGAAGCTCACGCCGCCCGCCTCCGGTGTACCGGTGCCCGGGAAGGCCGATGGATCGAGGCAGTCGAGGTCGATAGTCAGGTAGACCGGCGTCCCCTTCTGCTGCAGCTTCTCCACAAGCTCTGAAAGTCCGGTAAAATCGAACTTGTGCATATCCGTGTGCGCACTTGCGAAGCGGAACTCCTCCCGCTCGCCGCTCCGGATGCAGAACTGGTGGATGCGTCCATCACCGAGGAGGTCATGACAGCGGCGGAGCACACAGGCGTGGCTCAGCTGCGCGCCGAGGTAGTCGTCCCGCAGGTCGGCATGGGCATCGAAGTGAATGATCTCGAGATCCGGATACTTCGCAGCGACGGCGCGTACGGCGCCGAGCGTTACGAGGTGCTCACCGCCGAGAAGCAGTGGCAGCTTGCCATCCTGCAGGATCTCCGCCGCGCGAGCCTCGATGTCCTGAAGGGCCATCTCACTGGATCCGAAGCAGAGCTCGAGGTCCCCGCTGTCAAATACCTTCGCGTCCATAAGATCCTTGTCCTGATATGGACTGTAGGTCTCGAGGCCGAAGCTCTCGTGTCGCATCGCCGCCGGGCCGAAGCGTGCGCCCGGACGGAAGCTCGTGGTCGAGTCAAACGGCGCGCCGTAGAGCACGATGTCTGCTTCCTCGTAGCCCGCGTCGCAGCCGATAAAGTTTTCAATATTTGGTGTAAGCATCAGTGTCCCTCCACTTCCCGAAGCATCTCCTCAAGGAAGGCCGGGAGATAAAATGCGCCGACATGCAGGCGGGTGGTGTAGTAACGGGTGCGCATATTAAGCGCCTGCCAGGCTTCGGCATCCATGTCGTTGATCGGATGGTACTTCTTGCTGGCGAAGCCGAAGAGCCAGTAGCCTGCGGCGAAGGTCGGGATATGCGCCTGGTAGACCTTACTGATCGGGAAGGTGCTCGCGATGCGCTGATGACTGCGCTGCATCGCGTTCGCATCCTCGGTGTAGAACGGGCTGCCCTGCTGGTTCACCATGATACCGTCCTCCTTCAGTGCCTTGAAGCAGGAGCCGTAGAACTCACGGGTGAAGAGGCCCTCCGACGGTCCGAACGGATCCGAGGAGTCGACGATGATGAGATCGTACTCGGCCTCGCACTGGCGGATGAACTTGAGCGCGTTCTCATAGTAGATGTGCACGCGACGATCGTCCATACGGCAGGCATTGCCCGGAAGATAGGCACGGCAGGCTTCGATAACCTGCGGGTCCATCTCGACGAGGTCGATGCACTCGACGCGGTCATAGCGGGTGAGCTCCCGCACGACGCCGCCGTCACCGGCACCGATCACGAGGATGTCCTTCGCGTTCCGGTGAACGGCCATCGGGACGTGGGTGATCATCTCATCGTAGATGAACTCGTCACGCTCGGTCAGCATGACATTGCCGTCGAGGGTCAGTACGCGACCGAACTCCGGTGTTTCGAAGATGTCGATGCGCTGGTAGTCGCTCTGCTTCGAGTAGAGCTGACGGTCCACACGGATGCTGTGCTTCACATCCGGTGTATGAAACTCTGAAAACCACATTTCCATTTCTCTTTCCTCCTTCCGACGATGCTTATTCGGCGATGACATTGAGGTGCAGGATCTCCGCATCCTCCGGTCCCGTCATGCTGCAGCCCTTCGCCTTCGCATACTCGATGTAATCGAGGATCTCCGCGGTGATGCGCTCGCCCGGTGCCAGGATCGGAATGCCTGGCGGGTAACACATGACGAACTCGCTGCAGACCTTGCCCACGGTTTCACGCAGCGGCAGGCTCTTTTTCGGTGCGTAGAATGCCTCCTGCGGACTCGCAGCCACCTCCGGGTCGATGTACTCCTGACTGAGCAGGCCCTCGCCGTTCGTATGGTAGCGTCGCTTGATTTCCGACAGTGCGCTCACGAGACGCTCGATCTCCTGGATACGATCACCGATGGAGAGGTAAGCGAGGATATTGCCAATGTCTCCAAACTCGATCTGAATATCGTATTCGTCACGCAGGATGTCGTAGACCTCGATCCCCGCGAGTCCGATGTCCAGCGTGTGGACACTGAGCTTCGTGGTGTCGAAATCGAAGACGGAATCGCCGTTGCAGAGCTCCTTGCCGAAAGCATAGTAGCCGCCGACGGCATTGATCTCCTCACGGGCGTACTCGGCCATATCCGCTACCTGATGGAAGACCTGACGGCCGCGCAGGGCGAGGTTCCGGCGGGAGATGTCGAGGCTCGACATGAGGAGGTAGCTGCCCGAGGTCGTCTGGGTGAGGTTGATGATCTGACGCACGTAGCCTTCATTGACATTCGGTCCCGTCAGAAGGAGACTCGACTGGGTGAGGCTGCCACCGCTCTTATGCATCGACACGGAGGCCATGTCAGCTCCCGCCGCCATCGCGGACACCGGAAGGCCGCCACCGAAGTAGAAGTGGGTGCCATGGGCTTCATCGGCGAGGCAGAGCATGCCGGCGTCATGGGCCATGCGCACGATCGCGCGGAGATCACTGCAGATGCCGTAGTAGGTCGGGTTGTTCACCAGCACGGCGACCGCCTTCGGATGCTCGGCGATGGCCTTTGCCACCTGCTCACGCTTCATACCGAGGCTGATGCCGAGGCGGGTATCTACCTCCGGATTTACATAAACCGGCACGGCACCGCAGAGCACGAGCGCGTTCAGGACGCTGCGGTGTACGTTTCGCGGCAGGATGATCTCGTCGCCGCGCTTGCAGGCCGTCAGCACCATGCTCTGCACAGAGCTCGTCGTACCGCCCACCATCAGGAAGGCGTGGGCTGCGCCGAAGGCATCCGCCGCCAGCTCCTCTGCTTCCCGGATCACCGACACCGGATGGCAGAGATTATCGAGGGGCTTCATGCTGTTGACGTCGACGCCGACGCACTGCTGCCCCAGGAACGCGGTCAGCTCCGGGTTGCCGCGGCCACGCTTGTGTCCCGGCACATCAAAAGGGACCACACGCATGCGCCGGAAGTTCTCCAGCGCCTCGTGAATCGGTGCACGCCGCTGATCCAGGCGCGTGCGTTTCGCATTTCCATTCATGTATTACCTCCGTTCGTGGTCTCCTTTTCAGACAAAAAAATAAGGCAAGTTCGCATATACGCAAACTTGCCTGAAATCAGCTTATGTAAAGACAGCACACTCCCCCATCGGAGTCCGAATCCGGGTGTTCATCTGTCGTTTCAAAAAACTGAGCGTGTCGAGAGTCTATATAGCAATCTTACTTTTACTACTCTTTATTGACCAATTCACAAGTCTGCGCGTTCAACGTGCAATTTCATGGTTGTAAAGGAACCAACTTATAAAATCTGAGCTTCTAACTCAATCAATAAGGTAACCGAAGTTACCGATCGGCAGTGGACCCGGCTGTCCGTATGGCCTCAGCCCCGGTGGGGCGGTCCGTAGGTAAATTGCTTTGAAAAACTCTTACAAACACGATTCGTCTTTCAAATCTTTTTGATTATAAACAGACAGAAATATACTGTCAATTGTTTTATGCGCGTTTCTACAAGCGATGCGCGGATGGCTTATACATGTGCATGAGAGCTTGCTCGCAAATGCACATGCATAAGCTCAGACGCATAGCGCGACAGCGCGACATGAGTATGAAGCGAAGCGAAATACGAATTGCATCGCAACGATAATCTTTATATGCTATGCTATCCGTGTCAGATTTTTAAACAAGAGGAAATGATTATGAATCCGTATGTAGATCAGAGCATCGCGCTCTGGGTCATCTTTATGAGCGTCATCGCCTTTCTCCTGTATGGGCTCGACAAGTATAAGGCGATCCACCATCGGTGGCGGATTCCGGAGCAGACGCTGATTCTGGCGGCGCTCGTCGGTGGCGCACCGGGTGCTCTGCTCGGCATGCGGATGTTTCATCATAAAACACGGAAGTGGAAGTTCCGTATCCTGGTGCCGCTCGCCACGATCGCGTGGATGGCGCTGCTCGGCTACCACTTCGTCATGCAGTAGCGCTGTGGATGAAAAGGAGAAGATAAAATGGAAAAGATAACGTCAGTTGCGTTACTTGGGGCCGGTGCCGTCGGCTCCTATGTGATCTATGGATTTTCAGGCTGCCCTGATATCCGCTTCAGCCTCGTCGCCGAGGGCGCGCGTGCGGAGCGTTTACAGAAGGACGGCTGCCTCATCAACGGGGATGTTTACCATCCGGAGGTCCTGTCGCCTTCCGAGGCGCACGGTGTCGACCTGCTGATCGTCGCCCTCAAGTATGGTGCCCTGAAGGAGGCATTGTCCGAAATCCAGGCGGTCGTCGGCGAAAACACGACGGTGATGAGCCTCATGAACGGCGTCGACAGCGAGGACATCATCGCTTCTGCCATCGGTGCGGAGCATATGATCTACTCGATGATCAAGGTCGCGTCGTCCCGCCAGGAGGGCCGGGGCTGCTGCTTCGACCCGGAAACGACCGTCGGCATCATCTATGGGGAGGCCAATGCTCCTTACGAGAGTCCACGGATCCGCGCGATGGAGAACGCCTTCGGAAAGTCCCGCCTGCATACGCGGCACACGGACTGTATCCGCGAGGAAATCTGGAACAAGTTCCGTCTCAATGTATGCAACAATCTGCCACAGGCCATCCTCGGCGTCGGCGTGGGCTGCTACCGGGACAGTGTGCACATGAAGGCCGTCAGCGATGGACTCCGCCACGAGGTGGAGCAGATCGCGGAAGCAAAGGGTGTCGACATGGAGAAGCTCGCCATGCTGGACAGCAAGGGCTGTCTGGTGTCCCCTGCCGCGCGCTACTCGACCCTGCAGGACCTCGATGCCGGACGGCATACGGAGATCGATATGTTTTCCGGCGCACTGATGCGGATGGGCGAGGAATTCGGTATCCCGACGCCGTTTAACAGCTGCATTTACCACCTGATCAAGGCGCGTGAGGAAAAGAACGACGGGCTCTTCGATTATGAGGGAAAGACGGATAAAAGCTGCTGGGCGAAGTAACATAATACCTGTACGAAAACAGCCTGCGACTTGATCAGCAGGCTGTTTTCATGTGTGCAAATAGATACATTACTTCTTGTATTTCTCTCTATATGCAGGCATAATAATACTAAATCATAATTTAGTAAATTATGATTTAGTATGTGTAATCAAGACTATAGGGAGGTAGTTTCATGTTTATCGGCAGAGAAAAAGAGCTGAAATTCTTACAGGATAAATATGAGGAAAACAAAGGGCAGTTAATCGTATTATATGGTCGACGTCGTGTAGGAAAAACAGAAACCTTAAGAGAATTCTGCAAAGACAAGCCGCATATGTTTTACTCCTGCACACAAAGCACCGATCGAGTCCAGCTCGCTAAATTTTCCACTCAGTTACTGAGAGAGGACATCCCCGCCAGACGCTATATTTCTGAATTTGACGATTGGGAGAAAGCTTTCCGTACCATTTCGGACCTTCCCTATGGGGAAAAGAAAAAACTGATCGTCATCGATGAGTTTCCTTACATGTGCAAAGGCAATCCGAGCATTCCATCCATTCTGCAGAACCTCTGGGATGCAGAACTGAAAAATCAGAATGTGATGATCATCCTCTGTGGCAGTTCTATGAGCTTTATCGAGAAAGAATTACTCGCAGATAAAAACCCACTCTATGGCAGAGCGACCGGGATTTATAAAATGCAGGAGATGGGATTTTATGATGCTGTTCGCTTTTTCCCTGATTACTCGGAAAAGGATAAAATCCTTACGTATGCTGTCCTTGGTGGCATACCGCACTATCTCATTCAGTTTGACCAAACGCTCAGCCTTGCAGATAATATCAAACGAAATATACTGACGAAAGGTTCCGTACTGTATAGTGAGGTTGACTTTCTGCTTCATCAGGAACTCCGCGAAACACCTATTTATAATTCGATTATCGAAGCGGTCGCGCTGGGAAACACGAAACTGAATGATATCAGCCAGAAATCCCTGGTAGAAGATACTGCAAAAACGAGTGTCTATCTGCGAAATCTGATTGAGCTCGGAATCGTGGAGCGTGAGTTTTCTGTGGATGTCGGAATCAAGGAAAAGGCAAATGCCAATCGCGGAACATATCGCCTGACAGATAATTTTTTCCGTTTCTGGTATGCTTTTGGCTTTTCAAATTTATCGCAGCTTGAAGATGGGGACGCGGACGGTGTATATGAATATATCATCGCCCCAGCGCTGCATGAGTTTGCTTCCTTATCTTTCGAAGATGTATGCAGAGCGTTTGTGCGTGAACTTCAAAAAGCGAACGCCCTTCCATTCCGTTATACCAGGATGGGGCGCTGGACCGGAAAAACGACGATTCGCGATAAATCTGCCGAAAACGGAATGCGCGTTGCTGAAACAGAAATTGATCTGCTCGGAATCGGAAGAGACGCAAAGGAATATCTGGTGGGCGAATGCAAATTCAAGCATAGTCCCTTTAGTTTCTCTGAATATCTTGATACCGTAGCCAAATTAAGCCCACAAAAGTCAAACGTACAGTTCTATTATGCGCTGTTTTCCGAGTCCGGCTTCGATTCCAGGATTGAAGCGGAAGCGAAATGCTCCGATACGCTCCGTCTCTACGATTTGAACGCGATCGTAAACTATGATCGATCACATATATAATACTGTTTATTTCGATGAATTTTCTGAATTGTCATCATCAGAAAGATGGAGGATGTATCATGCCTGTCGAAAACTCTGCCAAAGCCTGGTTTCATCTCCCCGGCCTGTTCGAATACTACGAGCTCTATGCCCGTTTTCTCCCGCTGTTCCGCGCACAGCGGGCGTACTTCTACGACTGGTGCGAGATCGGCTCAATCTATGGTGCACCGCACGACGCGATCTGGAGCGGTGGCCGCATCAGTGACGGAACGACCGATCCGAAGGAGGTGCGGACACTCATGCGGGAATATGGCATCTCTGCCCGCCTCACCTTCAGTAATTCGCTGCTGCAGCCGGAGCATCTGCATGACCCAGCCTGCAATGCACTGTGCCGCCTGTTTTCTGAAGGGGTTCCCCAGACACCGGGAAGGTACGACGCTTCCGATCTGAAGCAGCAGACGCATCCCGGCGCAGCGTCGGAAGCCGGAAGCCCAGCCCCGACAGCTGCAGACAGATCGGAAGGCGCTGCACCAGCTCCAAAAAACGGTGTGATCGTGTCCTCCGATCTGCTGGTGGACTATCTCCGTGCCCACTATCCGGACCTCTATCTCGTCTCCTCAACCACAAAGGTGCTGACAGATTTCACGGATCTGTGCCATGAGCTAGCGCGCCCGGAATTCCGCTTCGTGGTACCGGATTTCCGCCTGAATAAGGCACTGAAAGCGCTCGCTGCGTTACCGCAGTCGTCGAAAGACAAGGTGGAGTTTCTCTGCAACGAATGCTGCTGGTTCGGATGTCGGGACCGAAAGGCCTGCTATGAAGCGGTGAGCCGCATCGCCCTCGGGCTTCCCGGACCGGAGCACCACTGCGCTGCGCCGCATGCAGCGGAAGGCTACCGCTTTTCGAAGGCCATGGCGAACCCGGGCTTTATCAGCATCGATGATATCCGGAACACCTACCTGCCGATGGGCTTCTCGCAGTTTAAAATCGAGGGACGTGGCCTCGGCAGTGCGCTGATTCTCGAGTTCCTGCTCTACTACCTGACCCGCCCGGAATACCAGATCCATGTGCGGGAAGCCCTCTACCTCGATAACATGCTGGACCTCTTCTGATCCACCGCCCCCGCTGCTTCATCTTAAGAATTTTGTAATGGGGTCTGACCCCAATGTCGTCAACCCAAGGTCAACTTAAGATTAGTTACCAGAAGGATGATATCACAAAGGTGGCGAAAAATTTGAATGCCAACGAAAAATCTTTAAAGAAGGCGCACTTTAACAAAGCTTCATTAAGAAGCCCCTTCAGCGATATTGATTTTGAGCAGAATTAAAACGCTACCTTTTTGTTGTTGGAATGCACCCGACACTCAAGCTTGTATTTTTTCCTCGGATAGGATCTGTCTGGCACTACCTTTCCTTTGGTTCGGAGCGCTTCAGTGTATAATTGATCGATACAGGCCATTTTAAGAATGCTGCACAGGATCTTCGGAAGTAATCCTTTGAAACAGCCGATGATAAATGACCTGTTCGATTGATATCGGTGCTTGTTGGCGCTTTCTGCAGGGACTTGCAGATTATTGTCAGCCTCGTTTTTGATAAGCGATGCAAGGTTTGAAAGAAGAAGGTTGATATAGAATTCCTGCATGATCGAGATGGCACTGGTTCCTGAAAATTCTTCGAGGCACAGGCGGGTTTTGAGCTCTCTGTACTTCACTTCGATCGGCCAGCGATAGAAATAAAGTTCACGGAACATCGACGGTGTGATGCCTGAATCAAAGATGTTTGTAGCAAGATATTCCTCGGTTCCATTCGGGAGTTTAACTTCGATGACGCGTATCTTTACATCTTCCGTCCCGAGTTTTGGATTGCCCGGCAGGATGGACATGGTATCGCCCTTGCAGTTTTTGACTATCTTTACATTGCTTTTCAGGCGCATGAGGCAAAGATGATTTCGCTCAGAAAAGAAGCGAAACATGCTTTCAGAGTAATAGCCTCGATCGAAGATGACGATACTGTTATCAGTGAAGATCTCAAGCGCTTCCAGATTTGCGATGT